>CAUSDE010000154.1:0-2573 GCA_963530045.1 uncultured Achromobacter sp. | reverse complement strand
GGCCGGGGGCGTGCGGGCGCGCGCTGCGCCGGGCGCCGGGGTGGCCGGCCGGCAGGGCTTCCAGCGCCGAGTCCCAGCCGCTGACGGTGACGTCCGCGGGCAGTACGCAGACGCCATGGCGGCGGGCGTCCTGCACCAACTGGGCGGGCGCGTAAAAGCCCATGGGCTGGGAGTTGAGCAGGGCGGCCAGGAAGGCTTCGGGCTCGTGCCGTTTCAACCACGAACTGGAATACGCCAGCAGCGCGAAGCTGGCGGCATGGCTTTCCGGAAAACCGTATTCGCCGAAGCCTTCCACCTGGCGGAACAGCGCTTCGGCAAAGTCCAGCGTGTAGCCGTGCGCCAGCAGGCCGCCCACCAGCTTGACGCGGAATTTGTCCACGCCGCCCTTGCGCTTCCAGGCGGCCATGGACCGGCGCAGCTGGTCGGCTTCGCCCGGCGTGAAGCCCGCAGCCACCACGGCGATCTGCATCACCTGTTCCTGGAAGATGGGCACGCCCATGGTGCGGCTGAGCACGCCGCGGACTTTTTCGCTGGGGTAGGTTTCCGGTTCCTTGCCCTGGCGGCGGCGCAGATAGGGGTGGACCATGCCGCCCTGGATCGGCCCGGGCCGCACGATGGCCACTTGCACGACCAGGTCGTAGTATTTGCGCGGCCGCAGGCGCGGCAGCATCGTCATTTGCGCGCGCGATTCGATCTGGAACACGCCGACCGTGTCGGCGTCGCAGATCATGTCGTAAGTGGCGTCGTCGCCTTCGGGAATGTCCTGCAGCGTCAGCGGTTCGCCGCGGCGCTGGCCGGCCAGTTCCAGGGTGCGGCGCAGCGCCGACAGCATGCCGAGCGCCAGCACGTCCACCTTCAGCAGCTTCAGCGCGTCCAGATCATCCTTGTCCCACTGCACGACGCTGCGGTCTTCCATGGCGGCGTTCTCGATCGGCACCAGGCGCGACAGCTTGCCGCGTGAAATCACAAAGCCGCCAGGATGCTGCGACAGATGGCGGGGAAAGCCCATCATGGTCTGCGCCAGCGACGCCCATTGCCGCGCCACCCGGGATTCGGGGTCCAGCCCGCAGGCGCCCAGCGTGCGCAGCATTTCTTTCTTGCCGTCCCACCATTGATGGGCGCGCGCCACGGCGTCGATGACGCCCAGGTCCACGCCCAGCGCGCGGCCGGTATCGCGCAGCACGCTGCGCGGCCGGTATGAAATGACCACGGCGGTCAGCGCGGCGCGTTGCCGGCCGTATTTGCGGTAGATGTACTGGATGACCTCTTCGCGGCGCTGGTGTTCGAAGTCCACGTCGATGTCGGGGGGCTCGTTGCGTTCCTTGCTGATGAAGCGTTCGAACAGGTTGTTGCCGCGCATCGGGTCCACCGCGGTGATGCCCAGGCAATAGCAGACGGCGGAGTTGGCGGCCGACCCGCGGCCCTGGCACAGGATGCCTTCGTTGCGCGCATACAGGACGATGTCGTAGACGGTCAGGAAATAGGCTTCGTAGTGCAGGTCGGCGATCAGGCCAAGTTCCTTTTCGATCTGCTCGGCGACAAGGTCCGGGACGCCGGCGGGAAAGCGGCGGGCCGCGCCCGCCAGCGTCTCCTGGCGCAGGTAGGAAGCCGGGGTGTGGCCGGGCGGCACGATTTCATCGGGGTATTCGTAATGCAGTTCGTCCAGTGAAAACGCGCAACGGCGGGCCACCGCCAGCGTTTGCGCCAAGGCCTCGGGCGGGTACAGCGCGGCCAGCCGCATGCGGGTGCGCAGATGCTGTTCGGCGTTGCCGGACAGTTCGTATCCGCATTGGGAAACGGGCTGCCGGGTGCGGATGCCGGTCAGCGTGTCGTGCAGGGGCTTGCGCGACCGCACGTGCATCTGCACCTGGCCTACGGCCACCACAGGCAATTCCGCCGAGCGGGCGGCGCCTTCGACGGCGGCGCGGTGCAGATCGTCGCGCGACTGGTACAGCAGGTTCAGGCCGACCCAGGCGCGGTGCGGAAAGACGCGCGCCAGCCAGCGGGCCTGTTCAGCCAGGCGGTCGGCGTCGATGCCGTAGGCGGGCGTCAGGATGGCCAGGCATTCGGGCAATTGGCGCAGGTGCGCGTAGCCTTCGGGCGGATCGGTCAGGTCTTCCGGCGCCAGCC
The DNA here is from genome assembly GCA_963530045.1 of uncultured Achromobacter sp. GTDB lineage: Bacteria > Pseudomonadota > Gammaproteobacteria > Burkholderiales > Burkholderiaceae_B > Achromobacter. The sequence goes on along the minus strand of CAUSDE010000154.1, from coordinate 443 downwards.
GGTATTCGCCCTTTGGCGCGCGGGTGCGGGCCAGCGTGATGAGTTCGGACAGGTTGCCGTAGCCTTCGCGGGTCTGCGCCAGCAGGGTCAGGCCCAGCGGCGCGGCGTCGGGGGCGGCGCGCAGCTGGAAGGTGGCGCCGATGATGAGCGGCAGTTTCTGGGCCTTGGCTTCCATATGGGCGCGCACCACGCCCGCCAGCGAGCATTCGTCGGTCAGCGCCAGCGCGGCGTAGCCCAGTTCGGCTGCGCGCGCCGCCAGCTCTTCCGGGTGCGAAGCGCCTTGCAGGAAGGAAAAGTTCGACTGGCATTGCAGTTCGGCATAACCAGGCAGCGCCGCGGACAGGTCGGACGGATCGAGCGCGTCGAAGGAGTCGTCGTGCATGGTGGGGACGGCCTCAGGCGTACAGCCCGTGCAGGAACCAGCGCGCGTGTTCCGCGTCGCG
>CAUSDE010000153.1:0-2727 GCA_963530045.1 uncultured Achromobacter sp. | reverse complement strand
ACCTGTCGCGTCCCGGCCTGACCGCCGAACGCTTCGTGGCCAACCCCTTCGGTGCAGGCCGCCTGTACCGCACCGGCGACCGCGTGCGCTGGACCGGCGCGGGCGAACTGGACTACCTGGGCCGGCTGGACTTCCAGGTGAAGATCCGCGGCCTGCGTATTGAACTGGGCGAGATTGAATCCCGGCTGCTCAGCCAGGAGGGGGTACGTGAGGCGGTGTTGGTGGCAGCCGACGGTCCTGGCGGCGGGCAACGTCTGGTGGCCTATGTTGCGCCGATAACCGACACCGATGCGCTGCGAGCCGCGCTTGCCCGCGAGCTGCCGGAATACATGGTGCCGTCCCGCCTTGTCGCGCTGGATGCGCTGCCGCTCAGCGCCAACGGCAAGATCGACCGCAAGGCCTTGCCGGCACCGGTGTTCGACGACCAAGCGGATGCCGCGCCGCCCCAAGGCGCGACGGAAACCGCCATCGCCGCCATCTGGGCAGACGTGCTGGGCTGCGCCACCGTTGGACGCGACGCCAGCTTCTTCGAATTGGGCGGCCATTCGCTCAGCGTGTTGCGGGTGCACCGGGCGTTGACGGCGATGGCGCCGGACTTGCCCATGCGGTTGTGCTTCGAGCATCCCAGGCTGTCGGATCTGGCTGCGGCCATTGATGCCCATCAGTCACAACAACAAGACAAGGACACGGCGTTGCGCAGCATGTCTGATTTGCTGGCCGCGCTGGAGGATTGAATGGAACTGGAAAAAACCGCCATTGCGCGCCGTTTCGCCGCGCTGACGCCTGAGAAACAGGCGAAATTCCTGGAAGCCTTGCGCACGCAGCGCATCGATTTCGCGCAATTGCCCATTGTGCCGCAGGCCGAGGGGCAGCGCGGCGCGTTGTCTTTTGCGCAGCAGCGCCAGTGGTTCCTGTGGCGGCTCGACCCGCAAAGCAGCGCTTATCACATCTCGGGCGCGCAGCGCCTGGGTGGCTTGTTGGACGTGCCGACGCTGCAAGCCGCCTTTCAGACGCTGTGGCAGAGGCATCCCGCGCTGCGCACCGTGTTCGAATCGCTGCCTGACGGAACCGTGCGGCAGCGCGTGCGCGACGATCTTGCGTTCCAGGTCGATATCGCTGATCTGAGCGGCTCACAAGCTGGGGAGTTGGACGCCGCGTTGCAACGCTTGCGCCAACAGTCCTTCGATCTGGAGCATGGCCCCTTGCTGCGTGTGGGGCTGTGGCGCTTGGCGCCTAAGGACCACGTGCTGGCGCTGGTCGTCCATCACAGCGTTGCCGACGGCTGGTCCATGCAAGTGCTGCTTGAGGAGTTCGCGGCTGCCTATACCGCCATTCTGAGCGGCAATGCGCCCGCGCTTCCCCCGCTTGCCATTGATGTGCAGGACCATGCGCTGTGGCAGCGCCACTGGATGGATGCCGGGGAATCGGAACGCCAATTGGCCTATTGGCGCGCACATCTTGGCGACGATGACGTGGCACTGTCCTTGCCCGCCGACGTGCCCCGCGATCCGGCCCGTGCCTATGAATCCGCGCGCCATGCCCTGACGGTGGACGCGGCGTTGGCCGCCGCGCTGCGCGCCCGGGCGGCCGCCAGCGGCACGACCTTGTTCACGGTGCTGCTGGCCGCGTATCAAATCTTGCTGCACCGGATCACGTGCGCCGACGACATTCGTATCGGCGTTCCGTTAGCCAATCGGGCGCGTGCCGAGACGCAGCATCTGGTGGGATTCCTGGCGGGCACGCAAGTGCTGCGCGGGCGTCCGCGCGGGTCTGCTCGTCTGAGCCAGTTGCTGCATGAAGCGCGGGACGCCGTGCATGGCGCGCAAGCGCACCCCGACCTGCCGTTCGAACAACTGGTCGACAGCTTGGCGCCACAGCGCAAGGCCGGGCAAAGCCCGCTGTTCCAAGCCATGTTGAACCATACGCGCGAACGCGGCGATGCTGCGCTGGCGCTGCCCGGTCTGGCTTCCTCGGACGTGGCGCTGGGCCGTCAGACTGCCCAGTTCGATCTGACGCTCAACAGCAACGAATCACCGGACGGCCGCCTGGAGGTGACGCTGATCTATGCGTCGCCGCTGTTTTCACCCGCTACCGTCATGCAATGGGCCGGCGACCTGCAGCGCATTCTCCAAGCGCTGGCGCACGAGCCCGACCGCCTGATCGCCGACGTGGCGCCGTTGCCGGATGCGGCCCGCATGACGCTGCTGTCGCAAGGCGACGGCGGCGCGGCCCGGGTGGTGGCAAGCGTGCCGGAACGATTGGCGGCGCAAGCCGCGGCTACGCCGGGCGCGCCCGCGCTGGTGATGGGCGACGCCAGCCTGCGTTACACGGAACTGGACGCTCGCACGAATCAATTGGCGCACGCGCTGCGGGCGGCGGGCGCAGGTCCGGAAAGCCGGGTCGGCGTGCTGATGACACGTTCGATCGACATGGTCGTGGCGCTGCTGGGTGTGATGAAGGCCGGTGCCGCCTATGTGCCGATCGATCCCGAGTTGCCGGCGGAACGTCTGAGCTACCTGTTTGAAGACAGTCAGGCGGCGTTGTTGCTGACCCAGTCGATCTGGAAACAACAATTGCCGGCGGGCGCGCCGGAGGTGTGGGCGTTGGACGAGACGGACCTGTCCGCCTATCCATCCGTCCCGGTCGCCCACGTACCGCATCCCGAACAGGCGGCCTATGTGATCTACACATCCGGCTCCACCGGCAAGCCCAAGGGTGCCGTGAACC
>CAUSDE010000152.1:0-2994 GCA_963530045.1 uncultured Achromobacter sp. | reverse complement strand
CCGACGCACTGGCCGCCAGCTGGTTCGCCTGGCGCGCGTTGTCCGCGTTCTGCTTCACGGTGGACGCCAATTGCTCCATCGAGGCTGCGGTTTCTTCAAGGGAGGCCGCCTGCTGCTCGGTACGGCTGGACAGGTCCGTATTACCGGCCGCGATTTCGTGCGACCCCACATTGATCTCGTCCACGCCGCGGCGTACCGTCGACACGGTGCGGGTCAGGCTTTCCTGCATGCGCTTGAGCGCCGCGAACAGCTGGCCGATCTCGTTGGTGTTGCGCACGTCCACGCGGGCAGTCAGGTCGCCGCCTGCGATGCGGTCGAAATGGTGGCCGGCTTCCTTCAGCGGCTGCAGCACGCGGCGGCGCAGGAACACATAGGTCGCGAACACCAGCAGCGCGGCGACGACGCCGCCTGCGCTGACGGCGATCAAGACGAATTGATAGCGCACCTGCGCCACTTCATGCGCGTCCAGCATCTTGCTGGCGCGCCAGAAATCGAACCCTTCGACCGCGCGGGCGAAACGGCCTTCCAGCGCATCCTGCACCGTCTGCACCTGCTTCTGGTAGGCCGGCATGTCGGCCTTTTCCAGGGCGGCGACCAGCGGCGTCAGGCCTTGCTGAACCAGCGCGCCATACGACGCCTCGATTTCCTTGAGCGATTCGGCCGCTTCGGCAGGCTGCGGCAGCGTCTTGTAATACTCGAATTCGGCCTGGCCTTTGTTCATGGCCGCCTTGGCGCGCTCCAGCAGGCCCGTGGCCTCCGAAGACAGGCCTTGCGTCAGCAAGGTCGCCTGGCCGACGCTGCTGACGATATCCGCATAGTTGGCGGTGGCCGCACGGGCCAGGCCGTTCATGGAGTCCTTGTAGCTGGACACGACGCGGCCCACCGCATCGTCCAGTTCTTGCGATTGCTTGATTTCGGCCAGGGTTCCATTGCTGATGCGCAGCGACAGCACGCCAAGCGCCGCCCCGATCACCAACATGAAGGAGAAGAACGCCAGTACCCACAACAGGCTGCTGCGTATCGTCATGTTCGCGAAAAACTTGCGCATCACAAGAACCATCCCTTGACTGCAATCGTTAAAGGAAAGCGCCACATCGGATTCAATATGGCGCCTCTACCCCGCATTCCGGCCGGATTCCGATCAGGAAGCGGCCTTCTCCACCAGCGCCATTTCATCGCTGGTCATCATCTTTTCGATGTCCACCAGGATCAGCATGCGCTCATCCACGGTGCCCAGACCGGTCAGGTATTCGGTGGACAGCGTGGCGCCGAACTCCGGCGCCGGACGGATCTGGCCGGCGTTGAGCATCAGCACGTCGGACACGCCGTCGACCACGATGCCGACCACGCGGCGGTCCAGGTTCAGAATGATCACAACGGTCTGCTCGTTGTATTCGACCCGGTTCAGGTTGAACTTGATGCGGAGGTCGACGATCGGAACGATGATGCCGCGCAGATTCGTCACGCCCTTGATGAACGCGGGGACGTTGGCGATGCGGGTCACCGTGTCGGCGTCGTAGCCGCGGATTTCCTGCACTTTCAGGATGTCGATGCCATACTCTTCATCGCCCAGCGTGAAGACCAGGAATTCGCTGCCGACATCTTCGTTGCGCGCGGATTGCGCTTGCGGTTTGGCTGCCATGATTTTTCAGTGCTCCATCAATTCAGAATGGCTTCGGGCTGCGACCAACGCTCACGGTTGGCGCGCGCAAGCGCAAATACGTCGACAATCAGCGCCACGCTGCCATCGCCCAGGATGGTGGCGGCGGAAATGCCGGGGACCTTGCGGTAATTCGACTCAAGGTTCTTGACCACGACCTGGTGCTGTCCGATCAGGTGATCGACCAGCAGCGCGAAACGGCGGTCTTCAGCCTGCATGATGACGGCGATGGCTTGCGTGGGATCCGTCTGGGCGTCGTTGACGGAGAACACGCGGTGCATCTCGACCAGCGGCAGGTATTCGCCGCGGACATGCATCACGCGCTCGTTGCCCGCCACCGAATAGATCTGGTCGTTGGTCGGCTGCAGCGATTCCGTCACGTGGTTCAGCGGCAGGATGAAGGTCTCTTCTCCCACGCGCACCGACATGCCGTCCAGGATGGCCAGCGTCAGGGGCAGCACGATGCGGGTCGTCGTGCCGTTGCCCGGCTCGCATGACAGCTGCACGTGGCCGCCCATGTCCTGGATGTTCCGGCGCACCACGTCCATGCCGACGCCGCGGCCGGAAATGTCCGTGACCTTTTCGGCCGTAGAGAAGCCCGGCGCGAAGATCAACTGCCAGATTTCGTCGTCCGGCGAATTCTCGTTGACCGCCAGGCCCTGGGCCATGGCCTTCTTGAGGATCTTGTCCCGGTTCAGGCCGCCGCCGTCGTCGCTGACTTCAATGACGATGTTGCCGCCGTTATGCTGGGCGGACAATACCAGTTGCCCCACCGGATCCTTGCCGGCGGCGATGCGCTTTTCGGGCGTCTCGATGCCGTGGTCCAGGCTGTTGCGCACCAAGTGCGTCAGCGGGTCGATGATGCGCTCGATCAGGCTCTTGTCCAGCTCGGTCGCGCGGCCGTAGGTCTGCAGTTCGATCTGCTTGCCCATCTTGCTGGCGATGTCGCGCACCAGGCGGGGGAAGCGGCTGAACACGTAGTCCATCGGCATCATGCGGATCGACATCACCGCTTCCTGCAGGTCGCGGGCGTTGCGTTCCAGCTGTTCCATGCCGTTGAGCAGGCGGTCGTGCAGGACGGGATCCAACGTGGAGGCCGTCTGCGCCAGCATGGCTTGCGTAATGACCAGTTCGCCCACCAGGTTGATCACCTGGTCGACCTTTTCCACGCCCACGCGGATCGACGTGGATTCCTTGTCGGCATGCGCCGGGGCCGCCGGACGCGACGCGCGCGCCGCCGCCTGGGTGATGGCTTCGGCGGCAGCCGCCGATTCCGCCACCACCGGGGCCGCAGGCACGGGCGCCGCCGGGGCGGGCGCAGCCGCTGCCGCGGC
>CAUSDE010000151.1:0-3071 GCA_963530045.1 uncultured Achromobacter sp. | reverse complement strand
CACCGGGGCCGCAGGCACGGGCGCCGCCGGGGCGGGCGCAGCCGCTGCCGCGGCATCGGCTGCCGCAGCTGCGGCTGCCGGTTCTGCCACCGCCGGCGCCGCTTGGGCTGCCGGGGCCGCTTCGCGGCTGATGTTCAGTTGATCACCGTCGACGATGAAGCAGCACACGGCCTCGATGTCGTCCGGGGTGCAGGTGCTGTCCACCCACACCGTCAGGACGCCGTCGGCGCGTTCGCTGGCCTTGACCGTGCCCAGGTTGCCCATTTCTTCCAGCAGGGACGCCGCGTCCTTGTCGGACACCTTGGTGATCCGTACCTTCAGCGGCAGATTGCCGGCGTCTGCAGCCGCTTGCGCGGGGGCCGGTGCCGGCACGGGCGCCGGTGCAGCCGCAACAGGTGCCGGTGCCGGCGCCGCAGCGGGTGCGGGTGCGGGTGCGGCCGCGGCTGCGGCAGGATCCTTATGCTCCAGCGCCAGCTGCCTCAACACGGCGCAGATACGCTCAAACACGGCTTCATCGGGCTCTTCGGAGGCCCGGTAGGCATCCAGTTGGCTTTTGAGCACGTCTTTCGTTTCCAAGAAGATATCAATCATGTCCGTGCGCAGCGCCATTTCGCCGCGACGGATTGCGTCCAGAAGGTTTTCCAGCAGGTGGGTGGTGCCCGCAAGCTGCGTAAAGCAGCCGAATGTCGCCGCACCGCCCTTGATCGAGTGGGCCGCGCGGAAGATCGCGTTGAGCTGCTCGATGTCGGGCGCGCCCACATCCAGTTCCAGCAGCAACTGCTCCATCTGCGCGAGCAGCTCGTCCGCCTCGTCGAAAAAGGTCTCGTAAAACTGACTGAGGTCCAAACCAGAACTCATGACCCGTACGCCTTCATAAATGAACCTGCTTTACGCGCCGGCCTGCTCATCGAGCAGCTCGGTCGCCAATTCCACCAGCACATCGGGGTCGACCGGCTTGGACAGCCAGCCACAAACGCCCAGATCCCGGGCGGCCATCTTGCTACCCACGTCGTCTTCGGTGGTGAGCACCAGCACGGGCACGTCCAGGTACTGGTCCTGCTCGCGCAGGCCCTGGATCAGTTGCAACCCGCCCATGACCGGCATGTTCCAGTCGCTGACGACCAGGTCCACCGGGTGGTTCTTCGCCACTTCCAGCGCTTCCTGGCCATTGCCGGCCGTCAATACCTTCCATCCCGCGCCCGTCAGCGTCGCCTGAACGATCATCCGCATCGTCGCCGAATCGTCCGCCACCAGAATCGTTGCCGCCATTGCTATCGAACCCCTTCGGCGGGCGGCGCATTCGCCGCTTCGCCTTGCTTGGTTGCCGTCGCGGCCTGGGCGGCGGCTTGCACCGCCTCCACGGCCGTTCCCACCTCGCGGGCATCTTTCGCGCTGACGTCCGCCGCGGCGGCGTTCTCGTTTTCGATGCGCTTCTGGGTGTTCATATTGAGCACCACGAGGCTGATACGTCTATTAACGGCCGCGTAAGGATCATCTTTAACCAGACTCATGCTGGAAGACAGCCCCTGGATGCGCATGACCTTGCTTTCGTTCATGCCGCCGGCCACCAGCTCCTGGCGGGACGCGTTGGCGCGGTCGGCGGAAAGCTCCCAATTACTGTAGGCGCGCTCGCCGCGCGCATACTGCGAGGCGTCCGTGTGACCCGAAATGCTGACCTTGTTCGGCAGCTCGTTCAGCACCGGCCCCAATTCCCGCAAGATGTCGCGCATATAGGGCTGCACTTCCGCTCGGCCGGTCGCGAACATCGGGCGGTTCTGGTTGTCGATGATCTGGATGCGCAGGCCTTCCGTCGTCAGGTCGATCAGCAGCTGCGGCCTGAAGCTCTTCAGGACAGGGCTGGTATCGATGACGTTCTCAAGCCGCTTTTTCAGGGTTTCCAGGCGGTGCTGCTCGCGGCGCTCCGCGTCGCCCATGGGCTGCGCTTCGACGCAGTTGCCCTGGGCGCGGCGCACATCGCCCTCGCTGCGCAGGGGATCTTGCCCTCCCCCCGGCACCGCGCTGGTTTCGGCCGAGTTGTTGGGCCCGCCCATGATCGCCACGCGCAACGGCATGCGGAAATACTCCGCGATGCCCTTGAGTTCTTCGCGCGGCACGATGCTGATCAGCCACATCACCAGGAAAAACGCCATCATCGCCGTGATGAAGTCGGCGTAAGCGATCTTCCAGCTGCCCCCGTGGTGCCCGCCGCCCTTGACCTTCTTGCGGCGGATCACCACACGGTGGTTGTTTACCGTGCTCATGGCCCGCTCCGTCAGGCCTTGCCGGTCGCGGTCGACTTGGTTTGCCGGACGTGCTCTTCCAGCTCACCGAAGGTCGGACGCACGGACGAGAACAGCACCTTGCGGCCGAACTCCACCGCCAACTGGGGCGGGTAGCCGTTCATGCTGGCCAGCAGCGTGGTCTTGATGCATTCCAGCACTTTCATGGCTTCGTCCGTCCGGCGCTCGACGCGCGAGGCCAGCGGCCCCACGAAGCCGTAGGCCAGCAAAATACCCAGGAACGTGCCGACCATGGCCTTGGAGATCAGGTCGCCCAGGATCGCGGGCGGCTGGTCCACGGCGGCCAGCGCCTTGATCACGCCCAGCACCGCGGCCACGATGCCGAATGCGGGCAGACCATCGGCCATCTGGTGCAACGCGTGCGCCGGAACTTCGCGTTCATGGCGATAGGTCTCGATTTCCTCGTCCATGAGCGTTTCGATTTCGAACGAGCTCATGTTGCCGCTGATCATGATGCGCAGGTAGTCCGTGATGAACTCCATGAGCTTCGCGTCTTTGGCGATGCGGGGATATTCGCTGAAGATCGGGCTGGAGGCCGGATCCTCGATATGCGATTCGATGGCCATCAGGCCTTCGCGACGCGCTTTATTCAGCAATACATACAGGAGCGCCATCAGCTCCATGTACACGTCCTTGCCGTAGCGCGAACTCTTGAGCGCGTCAGGCAGCGCCTTCTTGACCAGCATCAGCGACTTTTTGCTGTTGCCGGCCAGGAACGCCCCTAGGGCCGAACCAAAGATCAGCGTCAGCTCGAAGGGCTGGTAAAGCGCG
>CAUSDE010000150.1:0-3185 GCA_963530045.1 uncultured Achromobacter sp. | reverse complement strand
GGCACATAGGCGGCACCGGCCTTCATCACACCCAGCAGCGCCACGACCATGTCGACCGAGCGTGTCATCAGCACGCCGACCCGGCTTTCCGGACCAACGTCCGCCGCCCGCAGCGCGTGCGCCAATTGATTCGTGCGCGCGTCCAGTTCCGCATAACGCAGGCTGGCATCGCCCATCACCAGCGCCGGCGCGTCCGGGGTGGCTGTGGCTTGGGCCGCCAATCGCTCCGGCACGCTTGCCACCACGCGGGCCGCACCGCCGTCGCCTTGCGACAGCAGCGCGCGCCGCTCCGCAAGAGAAGTGCCATCCAGTTCCGACACCATCTGGTCCGCGTCGGCAATGATCGCCATCAGTACGCGCTCGAATGCCCCGGCTAGCGCTTCAACCCGAGCAGCCGTCAGGCGATCGCGCCGATACACATAGCGCAGGCTCAGCACGGGCGTCCCCGCTTCGCGGCGCAATGCCGCTTCCAGCGTCAACGGGTAATGGGTGGGATCGCTGTTGTGCACCTGGCCGATCCCCAAGCCGCCCGGTTCGGCGTCCCGAAGCGCCGCATCGATCGGGTAGTTTTCGAATACGACCAGGGTGTCGAACAACGCCCGGCCGCCCTGCCCGGCCCAGCGGTGGATGTCATAGAGCGGCGTGTGTTGATGGTCCAGGGCCGCCATACTGCGCGCCTGCACGGCACGCAGCCAGTCGCCCACGCGCTGTGCCGGCGCGGCTGGGCAAATCACGGGGATCGTATTGATGAACAAACCCAGCAGCGTTTCCGCGCCCGGCAGCTCCGCCGGACGGCCCGAGGATGTGGCGCCGAACGCCACCGTTGACTGTCCAAGCTCGGCCTGCAGCACACGAGCCCATGCTGCCTGAACCAATGTATTGGGCGTGACCCGTTGCTGGCGGGCGTACGCGCTCAGCTTGGCGCTGTCTGCTGCGTTGAACCGACGCAGCAAGTCGCCGTGCCCGGCGTCCTCAGCCATGACGCCAGCCGTGATGCCAGCAGCCAGCAGCGACGGTTCCGCAAGCGGTGCCAATTCCGCCGTCCACCAGGTCTGTGCCGTCGCGGCGTCCCGGCGGACCAGCCAGGCCAGATAGTCGCGATAGCGGGCCGTGGGCGCCGCCACCGCGCCGCCCTGATAGGCGCGCAGCACTTCACCCAACAGGCGCGAGGTGCTCCATCCATCCAGCAGCAGGTGATGGCTGGTCCACAACAGGCGGTACTCCCTGTCCGCGGTACGCGCGAGCACCCAGCGCATCAGCGGCGGCGCAGCCAGGTCGAAGGGCAGTACCCGCTCTTCGCGCGCCAAGGCTTCCAGCGCTGCCGCCGCATCCGGGCGGCCGCGCCAATCCAGATCACGCCACGGCAGATCGACGTCCCGCGCCACCCATTGGACGGCCGTGCCGCCCGATGCTTCCGCGAAACCGCTGCGCAGTGTCTCGTGCCGCGCCAAGGCTGTGGCCCATGCCGCGCGCAGGCGAGCCGGATCCAGATCACGCAGGTCGACCTGCAACTGCGTAACGTACAAACCGGCCTCGGCTTCGACCCGAGCGTGGAACATCATGCCGGCCTGCATGGGCGATACGCCGTAAAGGTCTTCCACCCGCGGCCACGGCAGCGGCAAGGCGTCCAGTTGAGGCTGTGTCAGCGCCACCAGCGGAAAATCCGATGGCGTAGCGCCGCGCGCGCCAACGGCGCAATGCCCGATCAATTCCAGCAGCGCATCGCGGTACTGGTCGGCCCATGCGCGGGCCCGCTCCTCGCTAAGCCGCGCCCGGCTGTAGCTGAGCGTCATCGTCAGCTGTCCCTGGAAGACCTGCCCGTCCACGGACAACTCGTGCCAAAGCGCCGCCCCGCTGTCCAGCGCGTCGCCTGCCGGCTCCCGGGCGGGCGTCCAGCCCTGGGCATCGCCAAAGCTGCCGTCGAACTGCCCAAGATAGTTGAACAGCACGGGAGACGCGGCCAACGCCCGGCCCTGGCACAGCGCGCCATAGCCCAAGCCACGGCGCGGCACCGCGCGCAGCGCTTCCTTCACGCGCTTGAGCGCCTGGCCATCATCTCCGCTGGCGTCCAGCACCACCGGATACAGGTTGGTAAACCAGCCCACGGTACGCGAGATGTCCGGCGCGCCCGGCTCGGCCTCGCGGCCGTGACCCTCCACGTCGATGCGGATCCGGGCCTGCCCCGTCACGCGCGCCAATGCCCGCGCAAGCGCGGCCAGCAGCACATCGTTGATCTGCGTACGGTACGCGGCGGGCGCCTGCTTCAACAACGCCGTCGTCTGTGCAGCGGTCAGCGTGAAGCCGGCAGAGGCCCGCGAGCCCGCGTTGGCCGCACCCGCCGGCACATCCACGGGCAGTGGCGATGCCGGCCCCTGGCTGTCGATGGCCTGCCAATAATTCCGCTCAGCCGCATCCATTTCCTGCGGCAAGCGTGCCACATGGCGCGTCCATTCGCCGTAAGACGCCGTCTTGGCCGGCAGTTGCGCCTGGCCCCCCTGCCGCGCTGCCCGGTACGCGGCTTGCAGGTCTTCCAACAGAATGCGCCACGACACGCCGTCCACCGCCAAGTGGTGAACCACCAGCAGCAAACGTTCCGTGCCGTCCGCCATGCGTACCGCCAGCGCCCGCAACAGCGGCCCTTGCGAGAGCGTCAGGCTGCGCTGCGCGTCGTTGCAGCGGGCAGTCAGCGCGGCGGCATCGGCAGCCTGCGCGGTCCACAACAGATCGGCCGGCGTCTCGTCTTCGGCATATCGTTGCGTCCAGCCTTGGCACGCCTCGTAAAACCGCAAGCGCAAGCTGTCGTGATGCGTGACCAGCTGGGCCAGCGCCGCTCGCAATGCGGTTTCGTCCAGCGGCTCGGACGGGGTCAACAGCACGGCCTGGTTCCAATGGCTGCGCACCGGCATGTCTTGCCGGAAGAATTCCGCCTGGATCGGCAGCAACGGGGCTTCGCCCGTTGCCGGCGCCTGTATCGTCGCCGTCTGGCCGGCCAAGGACTGGGCCACGGCGGCCAGACGAGCGACCGATTGGTGTTCGAAGACATCCCTGGGGTGGATAGCCCAGCCCTGTTGACGCAGCCGCGCCACGATCTGCAGGCTAAGGATCGAGTCCCCGCCCAGTTCGAAGAAGTTGGCGTCGCGTCCAACGGTGGCGCAGCCCAGCACGTCTGCCCAGATGGCGGCGAT
>CAUSDE010000149.1:0-3365 GCA_963530045.1 uncultured Achromobacter sp. | reverse complement strand
GGCTCCGGACCGCAATCGTGGGCGCGCGCCATCAGCCCAACCCCGACGATGGGCGGCCCACGAAGCGCCATCGACTTACCGACGAAGCTCCATCGAAACTCACCGACGAAGCTCCCCCCCAACCGACCTACGAATACTCCCCTACCTCGAATAAGCCGAAAACTTGGATTTAGATATCGAAGTCGCCGCCACCTGCACATGCGGCGCCAGTTCGGCTTCCACCCGCGCTACCGTCCACCGCGTCGTCGGCACAGAAATATTGATCGCCGCCACCGCCAGCCCCCGATGGTCGATCACCGGCGCAGCCACCGAGATATCTCCCAGCACCGTCTCGTTCACGATGATCGCGTAGCCTTTCTCGGCCACGCGCTGCACGCGATCCAGCAGCTTTTCGGGGTTCACCTCGGTGTACGGTGTAATCGCTTCCAGCCGCGTCTGCGCCAGGATCTCGCGGCGGTGTTCGTCGGATAGCCGGGACAGGATCGCCGTGCCTGAAGCCGTGAAAAATGCCGGCAGGCGGCTGCCCACGGCGATATCCACATTCACCAGATGGTGGCCCGGAAAGCGCGCCACGAACACGATCTCGTGGCCGTCCAGTTCCTGCAGGTTCGTCGTCTCGCCCAGCGTCCGGCTGATGTCCAGCAGATACGGCGACGCCTTGTCGATCAGCTCGTTCGCGCGCACGTAGTTGTACGAGAACTGCAGCACCTTCGGCGTCAGGCCGTAGTTACGCGTTTCGGGGATGCGGCGCAGATAGCCCAGGGTCTCCAGCGTGTAGACCAGGCGCTGCGTCGCACTGCGGTCCAGGCCGGATGCGCGCGCGATGTCGGCCAGTGTCATGTGGCGTTTCGAGCCGTCGAACGCGTGCAGCACCTGAAAGGCTTTTTCAGTGGAACCGACAAATAGCGAAGACCGGGTCTCGGTCGGCGCCTGCGGTTTTTCCGTGTCGTCGGGGGTGGATTTGCGCACAGGGAACAGCCTATTGAGTTCTAGGGATGCCGCGCAAGCATGGACGCGACGTGGGAGTATGCCGGCCCATCGTCGCGTATTGCGCTTATTTTAATTGTAGTTCAATTATTAATAGCAAATATCAATTACTTTAAGCGCTTTCGGCAGTGGGCTTTGCCAACGGCACGCCCGGTTGCGAGGCGGATCGCGTCCCCGGCAACGGATGACAGGATTGCGGGTGATAGGTGTGCACCACCGACAGCTTCACGCGGTCGCTGCGATTGCCCTGCGCCGCGTGCAGCGTGCGGCAATGGAAGAACACCACGTCGCCGGCCTCAAGTTCCGGGCAGACCGCCCGCGCGATCCATTCGGCGTTTTGCGGCGCGTCGTCGCGGAAGAATTTCTTGTCGTCGAACTGATCGGGCGTGAAGGCCGCCGCATGCGAACCCGGGATGAAAGACAGCCCGCCGTTCTCGCGCTTTTCCGGCCCCAGGGCGAGCCAACTGGAGACAAGGTCCGTATCGGAAAACGACCAATACCGGATGTCCTGATGCCAGCCCGTCAAGCTGCCGTAGGCCGGATGCTTGGTCATCACGCAGTTGTGGTGCACTGTGGACAGCACGGCAGGTTCAGCAAAGTAGCTAGCCAGCCATTGGCTGATGCGCGGGTCGGTTGCCCATTTGGCGAACAGGGGGTCGCGCGCATAGGCGCTGAGCAGGCGGCGCACCGTCAGCCCGCCTTCGGCGGTGCGCGACTCGGGCGCGCCGGGGTAGCGCAGGTCGGCTTCGTATTCGATGGGGGCCACATGCTCGTGCAAATGGCGTTCGGCCAGCGCGCGCAGCGCCGCCACCTGGTCGGCGCCGGCGAATTGGCGCGCCACCACAAACCCCTGCTTGCGCAGGACGGCTATCTGATCATCAGGCAGTAACCCGGACATCTCAATCCTCACACCCCGCGGCGGTTGCGAAGCGTCTGCGTGCGGGGCAGGCGCGTACCGGTCAAACACCGGTATACGCGGGGATGGCTAGATTACCAAAGCGCCGGGCACGCCGGCGTCAGGTGGAGGGTGTTTTTTCAACCGGAGGGACAATGGGGGGATGCAGGCGTGCGGCGTCGCGCTCCTGCACTTCGTGGTGCACCCATTCACGCCACACCGCCACCAGCAAGGCCATCAGCACGGGGCCGACGAACAACCCCACGATACCCATGGTCTTCACGCCGCCCACCAGGCCGAAGAAGGTCGGCAGGAAAGGCAGCTTGACGGGGCCGCCCACCAATCGCGGGCGCAGGGTCTTGTCGACGATGAAGAGTTCGACGCTACCCCAGACCATCAGCGCGATGCCGGCAACCAGATGACCGGAGCCCACCAGGTACAGCGACACCAGCGTGAACGATAGCGGCGCCCCGCCGGGGATCAGCGCCATGAAGCCCGTGACCACGCCCAGCAGCACCGGCGACGGCACGCCCGCCACCCAGTACGCGATGCCCAGCACCAGGCCTTCGCCCAGGGCGATGAGGCCCATGCCGGTGACGGTGGAATTGATGGTGGCCGGCACCACGCGCGAAAAGCGCTGCCAGCGGGCCGGCAGGATGCGTTCGCCCAGCACGTCCAGCTGGGCCACCATGCGGATGCCGTCCTTATAGACGAAGAACAGCGTGATCAGCATGAACAGCACGGTCAGCAGCAGCTGGAACACATTGCCCGTGGCCGCCAGCACCATGCGATAGATATTGCCCAGATGTTCGCCGCTGACGGCTTCGACCAGCGCGCCCAGCGCGTGGGGCTGGCCGATATACGATTCCCAGTACTGCCCCAGCCGCTCGCCCACGACCGGCATCGACGTGATCCAGTTGGGCACGGCCACGCCGTGGCGGTTGGCCGCGATGGCCCAGGCGAAGAAGGTGCTGGCTTCCTTGATGGCGTACGACAGCGCCAGGCTCATCGGCACGATCAGCACGACGATCACCACCAGCAGCGCCAGCGACGCGGCCACCGCCGTGCGGCCGCCGCAGCGCACGACCAGGCGCTGGTACAAAGGCCAGCTGGCCAAGCCGATGATCAGCGCCGCAAGCGCGGGGACGAGGAAGCCGCTAAGGAAGTAAACCCCTGCCAACAAGACAAGCAGCAGCAGCCAACGGGCGATCAGGTAAGCGGGTAGAACAGGCTGCATAGAGCGGATCGACAGTAAGGGCGTTGTAGGCTTTGACTGTCGGACTATACAGACGTTTCAAGAAATACGAGGGACACAAGCCCTGTATTTACTACGGGGTTTCCCGTGGTTTCCCGGCGTGGGGGGGGGGGGGGGGGGGGGCCCCCCCCCCGCCCCCCCCCCCCCCCCCGGGCCCCCCCCCCCCCCCCCGCCCCCGGGGGCGGGGGGGGGGGGGGGCGGGGCGGGGGGGGGGGGGGGGGGGGGGGG
>CAUSDE010000148.1:0-3462 GCA_963530045.1 uncultured Achromobacter sp. | reverse complement strand
CCCCCGCCGCCCGCCCCCCCCCCCCCCCGGCCCGTTTTTGTGGGGGTTTTTGTGGTTATGGCCGCATCGGCGGCTTCCCGCCTGTTTGGCCAGCCATAAAGCCGTATAGTCTAACTTGCCGCCACGCAAAATAACTTGGGGGGAATCCCTGAAATGGTGCATGCCGCGACCCGGATGCCCCACGCCGGGGCACGCGGCGCCAATATACTAAACCGGCGCGGCCGCCCCTTCCCGGCAAGCCGCCGCCGCATCCAAAGGCCCACACCATGATCAAACGCGCTCTAGGCCGTTCCGGCCTGCAAATCCCCCCGCTCACCTTTGGCGGCAACGTCTTCGGCTGGACCGTCGACGAAGCCGGCACATACTCGCTGCTGGACGCCCTGGTCGACGCGGGCCTGAACTTCATCGACACCGCCGACGTCTATTCGCGCTGGGTCCCGGGCAACCAGGGCGGCGAATCCGAGACACTGATCGGAAAATGGCTCAAGCGCTCCGGCAAACGCGACCGCGTGTTGATCGCCACCAAGGTCGGCATGGAGATGGGGCCCGACGCCCGCGGCCTGGCGCCCGCCTACATCCGCCGTTCGCTGGAAGCGTCGCTGGCCCGCCTGCAGACTGACCATGTGGACCTGTACCAATCCCACAAAGACGATCCCGACACCCCGCTGACCGACACGCTGGCGGAATACGCCAAGCACATCGAATCCGGCAAGGTGCGCGCCATCGGGGCCTCGAACTACACGGCCGTGCGCTTGTCCGAAGCGCTGATCACGGCGGAACGGCACGACCTGCCGCGCTATGAAAGCATCCAGCCCGAATACAACCTGTACAGCCGCGAACCCTTCGAATCCGGGCTGCAGAGCCTGGTGAAAACCCAGCAGATGGGCACGATCAACTACTACGCGCTCGCCAGCGGCTTTCTTAGCGGCAAGTACCGCAGCGCGGCCGACGTGGGCAAAAGCGCACGCGGCCGGAAGATCGTCGATACGTACCTGAACGACCGGGGGCTGCGCATCCTGAAGGCGCTGGACGAGGTTTCCGAGGACGCCGGCTGCACGCCCGCGCAGGCCGCGCTGGCCTGGCAGATCGCGCAGCCCGGCATTACCTCGCCCATCGTCAGCGCCACCTCGATCGCCCAGCTGGACGAACTGGTCAAGGCCGCCAGCCTGACGCTGACGCATGACCAGTTGGCCAAGCTCAGCCAGGCCAGCGAGTGGCGCTAGGCATCAGAAGCGCTGGGTCAGCGTGACCAGCGCGGCACGGCCTTCGCCATAGAAGACCGAGTTGTAAAAGCCCATGGAGCGGTAGTACTTCTTGTCGGCCAGGTTGCGCACGTTCAGTTGCAGCTGCGTCTTGTCCGAGAAGTTGTACTGCGCCATGACGTCGAACAGCGCATAGGGCTTCTGCACGATCGAGCCGGATTGCAGGCCGTAATAGGTCTGCGCGCTGGTCTGGCTCTGCCACCGCACGCCGCCGCCCACCGTCAGCTTGTTCCAAGCGCCCGGCAAGCGGTACGCCGTGCTCAGTTTCAACAGCTGTTCGGGCTGGGTGGTCTGCACCTTCTTGCCGGTGTTGTCCTTGGACTGGCGGTACGTATAGCCCAGGAAGATGTTCCAGCCCGGCATCACCTCGCCGGCCACCTCGGCCTCGAAGCCGCGCGTGCGGGTCCCGTCCAGGATGTAGTACCAGCCGTCATCGTGGGCATAGTCGTAGCCGCCGTACTCGGCGACGTCCTTCTGGTCGGTCTGGAACACCGCCACGGACGCGTTCAGGCGGCCGTCCAGGTACGATGCTTTCAGGCCCGCTTCGTAGTTGTGGCCATACGCCGGCCCCGCCATGTCCCACGTCTGCGTCTTCACCATCTGCGGCTGGAAGATGTTGGTGTAGCTGGCGTAGGCGGTGTAGGTGTCGTTCAGGTCATAAGTCACGCCCACATACGGCGTGACCTCGGAATACGTGTGGGAATAGCCCGTCACGCCCCAGCTTGTCTCCGTGGATTCCCAACGCGTCCAGCGCGCACCGGTCAACAGGTGCAGGCGGTCAGTCAAGCCCAGGCGCAGCGTGCCGTAGACGCCCGTCTGCTCGTTGCGGTTGGTCTGCGACAGCGCCAGGATGTCCCAGTTCGGCGCGGGCCAGTCGCCCGTCCAGTTCTTGACGTCGGGAATCGGATAGGTCGCCTGGTCGGACGTGTCCCAGCTTTGGTTCCACGCCTTGATGACCGAATGCGAAAAGCCCAGGTTGAACTGGTGGCGCCGGCCGAAAGCGTTGAAGTCGCCGTCCATGGAGCCTCCGACCACGTCCTGATCGCTGCCGCCCACGAACTTGCGCAGCAGCGGCGGCGTCGAGAAGCCGTCGATGGTCACCGGCACGTCGGACGTGAACAGCAGCGGCGCGTCGAACTTGTTTTCCAGGCGCGTGTAGGACAGGCGCGCGTTCCAGCCGTTGGCGAAGCCGTGGTCGATCTGGGCGAAGTACTCGTGCGAATCCGTGTCCCAGCGCGACCACTTGGCGCCCATGGCCTGCCCCTTGGGCCAGTCGATGGGCTTGCCGTTGGCGTCCAGGGCCGGCAAGCCGCCCCAGCTGATGCCGCTGGGACGTGTGCGCTGCACCGAGCCGCCGACGCTGATCGTGGTGGCGTCAGCCACGTCCGCCTCGATGATGCCGTAGAGCACATCGCGCTTTTTCTTGTAGAGGTCCATGGTGTCGCCGCGCCGTTCCTTGGCGCCGACGATGCGCCCGCGCACCGAACCGGATTCATTGAACGGCGTGGACAGGTCCACTTCGCCGCGATAGGTGTCTTCGGTGCCGGCCGACAGCTTGATGTCTCCCTGGAATTCGCGCGTGGGGCGCTTGCGGATGAAGTTCACCGATCCGCCGGGGTTGCCGGTGCCGCTCATCAGGCCGGTCGCGCCGCGGATGATCTCCACATGGTCGTAGATGACCGGATCCAGGTTGCCGTCGCCGAACTGGTAGATGCCGTTCAACGGCTTGACCACGCCGTCGAACTGGAAGGTATCCATGGAAAAGCCGCGCGAGTAATAGCTCAACCGCTCGGACTCCGCCTGCTGCACGTTCATGCCGGTGGCGTTTTCCATGACATCGCGCACCGACGTGATGGACCGATCGTCCATCTGCTGGCGGGTCAGCACGCTGGTCGATTGCGGCGTCTCGCGCTGCGACAGCACCAGGCCGTTGGCCGAACGCATCCAGTCGGCGGTGTACAAACCGGTGCCTTCGGTCGTGGCGCCCGCCCCCAGCACCACCACCGGCGCCAGCTGGGTCGCCTGCTGGCCATCCACGCGCTGCACGAGGTAATCGCCCTCCGCCCGGCGCACCGCCTCAAGCCCGGTGCCGGCCAGCAGGGCGGCAAAGCCCTGGTCCACGCCATAGCCGCCCTGCAGGCCGGCAGCCTCCATGCCCTCGGCCAGCGCGGGGTCGAAAGACAGCAGCACCTGCGTCTGC
>CAUSDE010000147.1:0-3811 GCA_963530045.1 uncultured Achromobacter sp. | reverse complement strand
CGACCTCATCCAGCGCGGCCTGCACCGCCAGCCGCGCCGCCTGGTCGCTGCAACCGGCGGGCAACGCCAGGCGCGCCGACCAGGTCGTGCCCATGGTCGCGCCAGCCAGCGCAGCCGGCGCCGCAAGCGCGGCCGGCATCGCGCCATAGGCGACGCGTACGGCGGGGGCCGCCGCGCCGCGCGGCGCATAGGAAGGAGAGGTCGCCACGCGCGCGCTGCCGCTTAGGGCTGCAGCACTTCGACGGTGCCGGCGTACGACAGGCGGCGCTTCTTGGCTTGCGGCACGGTGACCTTGGCGTCTTCCATGCCGGCTTCGATCCAGTACAAGCCGGGTTGCGCCCACTTCACCGAGAACTTGCCGTCCTTGTCCGTCTTCAGCTTGATTTCGCCGACCTTGTCGCGATAGCGGCTGCCGCCGGGCACCACGTTCACTTCCAGTTCCGCGGCGGGCTTGCCGTCTACCAGCATCTGGAAGGTGGCTTCCTCGCCCGTGAACAGGTCGTTGGGATGCGTGACGGGCGCCAGCTCCAGGCCGCGGCCTACCGGCTTGACGGTCGTGGGCTTGCCCGCAGTGACGAACGTTTCGATGCGGCCCAGGCTTTGCGACACTTCCAGTTCCTGCGCGTTGGCGGGCACGGCCTGGGCCATGCCTTCCACCTTGCCGAAGTAGCGCTTGTTCTTGCCGTCTTCCTTCCAGCGCGCGAACACGCCGTCATTGACGACCGCCACGCGATAGGTGCCGCTTTGCTTTAACTGCAGGTCGAAGGTGCTGCGCAGCTTGCCGCGGTTCAGGTTCTCGGCTTCGGCGGCATTGCCGTCCGGGGCGGTGACGGTCAGGCCGTCCAGGCGCAGCGGGGCATGGTTGAAATAGAACTTGTCGTTGCCCACGGCCGCGTCGACCGTGATCCAGCTGTCGGTGCCCGACAGCACGGTGGAGGACGGCACGATCCAGACGTCATGCGCCTGCGAGGCGAAGGGCAGGCACAGCGCCAGGGCGGCGGCCAGTTTGGCGGCGGATTTCATGGTTGCGCTCCTTGAAGGCGGTTCGATGGGATCAGGGTTTCAGGTCGAGCGCGATGGCGCCCAATTCATGTTCGCCGCGAGCGGTCAATTGCTCGGCTTTCTGCGGCGGCCACTGGAAGGGGATGCGCAGCAGTTCGCGGCCGCCCACCTCGCGGGCGGCTTCGACCACCACGGCGTACTGGCCAGGCTTGAGGCCCGACAAGGGCTTGCTGGCGGCGTCGAAGCTCAGCGCATGCTTGCCGACCGGCTTGGTCGCGCCGCTCACGCCGTCCACCGGGAATTGCTGGTTGCGGCCGCTGCGGCGCCACCACTGGCGCATGTCTTTGAGCCACTCGGTGCCTTCGTTGTTCTTCTTGGCCACGTCGTACCAGACGGCCAGGTCGGCCGCCACGCTCTGATCGGGGTTTTCGATCCAGATCGCCACGTAGGGGCGGTGGTATTCGGCCACGTCCAGGCGCGGCACCTCGATGTTCAGGCCGATATCGGCCGCTTGGGCCGTTCGGGCGATCAGGCCGGCCAAGAGGGCCGACAAGAGCAGTTTGCGCATGGAATTCTCCAGGGGCGGATCGATGGAATCAGTGGATGAAGAGCAGGGCCAGGACCACGGGGATGACCACGCCCAGGCCCACCATGGGCCAGGTCGCGCTGCGGTTGCCGGCGTGCATCTTCAGCAGCACCAGCCCGGTCAGCGAAAAGACCAGACAGGCGACAGCGAAAATGTCCAGGAACCAGCTCCAGGCCAGGCCTGTATTGCGGCCCTTGTGCAAGTCGTTCAGATAGGAAATCCAGCCGCGGTCCGTGCGTTCGTATTCGACGTCGCCGCTGGCCAAGTCGATGGACAGCCAGGCGTCGCCGCCGGCGCGCGGCAGAGACAAATACACCTCGTCGGCAGACCATTCGGCCGTCTTGCCGGCGGTGGCGGCGTCCAGCGCTTCATCCAGCCATTGCGCCACGGGGGCGGGCAGGGGGGCCTTCTTCTGCCCGGCAGGCGCGGACAATTGCTTCAACACGGGTTCGGGCAATTGCGCCTGGCGGCTGGTCACCACGGCTTTCGATTCGATGTGCGACGCGTTGTTCAGCGTCAGGCCGGTGATGGCGAACAGCAGCATCCCCAGCAGGCAAAGCGCCGAGCTGATCCAGTGCCATTGATGCAGCGTTTTGAGCCAATAGGCCCTGCGCCGGGGGGTAGGTTGACTGTCCATGCGGGATTCGATTTGAAGGCGCGGATTCTAACATTTAATGAGAATTACTCTTATAAAACACCGTGCTGAGCGTAGATGGGGATTTCAATCCGTTTCGAAGCGCCGCCTCGCCCTTGAGGCCTCTGGCGTGGCGGCTGCCGCCCTGCGGGGATAAGATAGGCCACCCGTTACCAACACCGGAGGGCGTCATGCTGGAACCGCAATTGGTGGATCATATCGGTCGTCATTGGGGGTGGGTCGCCTTGCGCGGCGTCATCGCCATCCTGTTCGGATTGATGGCGCTGTTTATGCCGGCCATCACCTTGTCGGCGCTGGTGCTGGTCTGGGGGGCGTTTGCGCTGGTCGACGGCGTGCTCGCGCTGATCGCCGGCGTACGCATCCGCGACAACGGCAAACCGCTGTGGGCGTTGATCATCGTCGGCCTGCTGGGCGTGGCTGCGGGCATCGCGACCTTCCTGTGGCCCGGGCTGACCGCGCTGGTGCTGCTCTACATCATTGCCTTCTGGGCGCTGGCCGCAGGCGTATTCCAGGTGATCGCGGCCATCCGCTTTCGCAAGGAAATCCGCAACGAATGGCTGCTGGGACTGTCGGGCGTGGTGTCCATCCTGTTCGGCGCCATGCTGGTCGTGCAGCCCGGTGCGGGCGCACTGGCGCTGGTGTGGGTCATCGGCATCTACGCCGTGTTTTTTGGCATACTCCTGCTGATCTTTTCTTTGCGGCTCAAGCAGCACCGGGCCCCCTGACGTCCATGACCGCGTACCAAACCCTGATCCCCCTGAATTTCCTGGCCGTGGGCCTGGGCGCCATCCTGGGCGCCTGGACCCGCTGGCTGGTCAGCCTGTGGCTGAATGTCGAATCCTGGCCGTGGGGCACGTTCGTCGTGAACCTGGCGGGGGGATATCTGGTGGGGCTGGTGCTGGCGATGGTGGCGGGGCATCCCGAATGGCCGGCCTGGGTGCGCCTGGGCGCCATCACCGGCTTCATGGGCGGCCTGACCACCTTTTCGACCTTCTCGGCCGAAACCGTGGCCATGCTGGAACGCGGCGCCTACGGCAGCGCACTGGGCTATGCGGGCCTCAGCCTGGCGGGGTCGCTGGTGTTGACGGCCGCAGGCATCGCCACGGCGCATCTGCTGCGCTAGGAAGGGTTGCCGGACCCCGGCCGGCGGGCGGTGCATCCCTCGCGCCGCATCGCCAGCGGGGCCCTCCGCCCTCAATCCGCGCGGGGGTTCAGGACGCGCGCGGCCTGCAGCCCGCTTTGCACCGCGCCTTCCAATACGCCGGGATAGCCCGTGTCGGTCCAGTCGCCGGCCAGCGCCAACGTGGGCCAGGGCGTGGAATTCAACGGCCGCGTCAGTCCAGGCACCGCCGCGAAGGTGGCGCGCTTTTCAATCAGGAGCTCAGCCGCGGACACTTCCGGCATGGCCGGCAGGCGCGCGGGATGGCGCGCCGCCTGTTCGGCCACTTGATCGATCAAGGCTTCGATCACCTGATGGCGATTGCGCTCTGCGATGCTGGTGGCCGCGCTGGCCACCACGGCCAGTTCCCCCGCCTTGGTGTCGCCGGCCAATTGCGCGCGGTCGAACA
>CAUSDE010000146.1:0-4058 GCA_963530045.1 uncultured Achromobacter sp. | reverse complement strand
GGCATCAGCGGCTCGATGCCATCGGTTCCCGACGGCCTGGCCGCGGAAAAGTTGCTGGACGTGCGGATGGTCACCGTGGCAGCGTCGACGCATGCGCTGGCGTTGAACGACGGGATCATCCGGGCGCCTGAATTGAAGCAGCACGTGCAGTTGGTGCTGACGGACCGCACGACGTTGACCGACGGTGCGAGCTTCGGCGTGTTCTCGCCGCAGATCTGGCGCCTGGCCGACCTGGGCGCCAAGCATGCCTTCCTACGTGCCGGCTTCGGATGGGGCCACATGCCTGCCGACATGGTGCAGGACGACCTGGACGCCGGCCGCCTCGTCACCTTGCGGATCGAGCACTTCCAACCCCACACGCCGCCCATCGCAATGTTCGCCGTCTACCGCAGGGACACCCCCCCCGGCCCCGCCGGCCGATGGTTCCTCAGCCGGCTCAAAGACGCGCACGGCACGTCGTGAGCGTTGCGGCCCCATCGCCGCGGTGCTATAAAGCCGTGTCGGAAAAGGCAGACTTGGTCTGGTAAGCCCAAGTCCTTTCGGTAACGAAAGCTCTGGTCTTTGGCCTCGTGCATGAGATCCCCGCGACGAACATCGGCGCTATCCCAGCGTCCAGTCGTTCGTCGGCGCGGGTGTCAGCTTGAGAAACGCTCCGGTCGAACCTCGACACAGGAGTCTTTCATGCACGACCGTCCCTCCCCCATCCATGACGTCATCATCGTCGGCGCCGGCCCCGTCGGCCTGCTGCTTGCTTGCGAACTGCGCCTGTCGGACCTGTCGGTCCTGGTGCTGGAACAGGCGCATGATCCGCACGCCGCGTTAAAGCGCCTGCCGTTCGGCATGCGCGGCCTGTCCGCGCCCACCCTTGAAGCTCTCTACCGCCGCGGAATACTGGACGCGCTGACTGCGGCGCAAGCAGCGAATCAAGGCGCAAGCAAGATTGCGGCCGCCGCCCATTGGACCCGCCAGCCACGCCAGCCTGCCGGCCATTTCGCAGGCATTCAGTTCTTTCACGACGACATCGACACCTCGAAGTGGCCGTACCGCCTGCAAAGCCCGGCCGGCACGGGCATGGCCGTCGACATGGAGACGCTTGAATCCGTCCTGGCCGACCGCGTCCGCACGATGGGCGCCGAGATCCGGCGTGGCGTCCAGGTCGACGGATTCCTTGCCTCGGACGACGACGTGACGGTTCAGTCCGGCACGGAAACCATTCGCGGGGGCTGGCTCGTGGGCTGCGATGGTGGCCGCAGCACCGTGCGCAAGGCAGGCGGCTTCGCATTCACCGGCACCGATCCCGAGTTCACGGGCTATTCCGCGGAGGTAGAACTGGCCGACCTGGCCGCGCTTCGCCCAGGCCGCCACTACACGCCCAACGGCATGTACACGTTTGCGCCACCCGGCACCCTTGCCATGGTCGACTTCGATGGCGGCGCCTGCCATCGCGTCCAGCCCATCACGCTGGCGCACGTGCAGGCGGTGCTGCGCCGCGTCTGCGGGACGAACGCCACGCTCACCGCGCTGCGGCTTGCAGCCACCTGGACCGACCGGGCCTATCAAGCCAACGCGTACCGTAAAGGCCGGGTGCTGCTGGCCGGCGACGCCGCCCACGTCCACTCCCCCTTGGGCGGCCAGGGCCTGAATCTTGGACTGGGTGACGCGATGAACCTGGGCTGGAAGCTGGCGTCAACGATCCGCGGCGACGCGCCTGCCGGGTTGCTGGACACCTATCACGCGGAACGGCACCCGGTGGGCGCGCGTATCCTCGACTGGTCGCGCGCGCAAGTCACGCTGATGCGCCCTACCCCAAGCACGCGCGCGCTCGAAGCCATCGTCCGCGACCTGATCGGCACCCGCGACGGCGCGACGTATTTCGCCGAACGTGTCTGGGGCGTATCGCAACGCTACGACTTGGGCGGCAGCCATCCGCTGGTCGGCCGCAGCATGCCCGATTTCGAACTGGCCGACGGAACAAGAGCGGGCACCCTGCTGCGCCAGGGCAAAGGCCTGTTCCTGGACTTCGCACCTGCTGCCTCGTTGGATGCGCCGTGGGATGCGTCATTGGATGCGCTGACCCGTCGCTGGCGGCAGGAAGTCAGTTATGTCGCGGGTGACGCCCGTGAACGGCTGGGCCTGCGCGCAGTCCTGGTGCGGCCTGACGGCATCGTCGCGTGGGCCGCCGATACGCACGCGGACGCGCCGGGCGCGGCGCAAGCGCTATCGCGTTGGTTCGGCGGCGCGTAGGAAGCCTGGCCCTATGCCACGCGTTCCAGCAAACGCGGAACGGAAGACGCCAGCAAGGCCACCCCCGACGCGGTCAGCAAACCCAGCACGATCTGCCGGAAGCGCGCCTCGCTGATGCCGATGTACAGCTTGGCGCCCAGCAGCGTGGGCACCAGCATGGCCGGCGCCACGATGGCGAACATCGGCAGCATGTCGCGCGTCACGATGCCCGTCGCCAGGTACGTGCCCATCGTCACCGCCAACATCGACAGATTGAAGTTCTGGATGATGGCGCGCTGCTTATCCTTTTCGAAGCCGCGCAGCGTGCACCAAAGCGTGGGCAATGTGCCGGAAAAGCCGCCGATGCCGCCCAGCACACCGCCAGCAAAGCCCGCGGTTCCGTCAGCCAGACGGCCACCGGCGGTGATCTTCGGCATGTTCTTGGCCAGCAGCATGGCCGGGCACCAGACGATCAGCAACGCGCCCAAGAGCGCCTTGAACCAATCCATATCCAAGGTCGGCAACACCGCCACGCCGATCGGAATGCCGGCCAGGCCGCCCAGCACGAACGGCAGCAATTGCTTGAAATCGAACCCGCGCCGAACGGTAATGGCCGCCAGCACCTGCCCCACCAGTGCGCCGAACACCGCCAATGTGGCCGCCAGGCGCGGCTCCAGCGCCCAGGCCCAGAACGACATCGCCACCAACCCGAACGCGAAACCCGACAAGCCCTGCACGAAACCGGCGACTACCGCGCCCAGCGCCACCACCAGATACACCGATTCCATTGTCATCCTCTTGTTTTCTGTTTCTGGCCACGCCCAGGGTTTGGGGCGGACGGTATGCATTGTGGTTCATACCCATAAGAGAAAAATTCCCTTTCTTGATGGCCGAATAAGGGTTTGCTTATGGCGCGCCCGGACCGGCACCGCCCGGCCTCGGACGCGGGGTGATAACGTTCACCGCAAGCACCTGAAAACTCCGCCCCGTCCGCCAGCAGCAAGACACGCCATGACCGCATCGCCGACAGCATTGCCCAACGCCCTCGCGGCCTCCCTGCGCCCGCTTCAGCCCCATGACGCGGCGGCGTGGTCGGCATATCTGAACCGCCCAGGCGTCATTGAACACACAAGCTGGGGCGATATCAGCCCGGCCGCCCTCACGACCCTTATCAACGGCTACGCCGAAAACCGCGATGCGCTGCGCTGGGCCATCGTGGACACAAGCGGCAAGCTGTTGGGCACGGTGGGGTTAAACGAAATCGCTCGCGCGCATGGACGCGCTGAACTAGCCTATGATCTTGATCCCCTTCACCATGGCCGCGGCTTGGCGACGCACGCCGCGCTTGCCATCATGAATTGGGCGCACGATGGCCTGGGCCTGCAACGCGTCCAGGCCACCGTCCTGGACAGCAACGCATCCTCCGTTGCCGTCCTGGAGCGCATCGGCATGCAGCGCGAAGGAATACTGCGCCAGTACCGCAAGGTGCGCGGCCAGGCGCGCGACTACTGGATGTACGCGGCGATTCGGGCGGGCCAAGGAACAGCCGTTCCCCGCCCGTCGCCGCATCAGAGCACTTGACGCCCCCTCGACCGCAAGGTCGTTCACGCCACCGGAGTCCCGTATGGCACTGAAGCACGCGAATCCGCTGGAAGTCATCGACCTGTTTCATCGGCCCGGCCTGGAGCCCGCCCCGCCGGTCAGCGTCAGTCTGCTGCGCACGGCAGAATTGCAGATCATCCGGCTCGTGCTGCCCGCGGGGCACCGGATGCCCTCGCATCAAGTCCAGGGGGTGGTGACGCTCCAGTGCCTTCAGGGACGGGTCGACATCGATG
>CAUSDE010000145.1:0-4080 GCA_963530045.1 uncultured Achromobacter sp. | reverse complement strand
CGAACAACGGCGCGTTGGCGTTCAATCGCTCGGACGCCTCGACGTTCTCGGGCCTTGTGTCCGGCAGCGGCGTGGTCAACCAGGTCGGCACGGGCACCACGATCCTGACCGCCAACAACACCTACACGGGTGGCACCACCATATCGGCTGGGACCTTGCAGCTGGGCAACAGCGGCGTCACGGGCGCCATTGTCGGCAATGTGACGAACAACGGCGCACTGGCGTTCAATCGTTCGGACGCCTCGACGTTCTCGGGCCTCGTGTCCGGCAGCGGCGTGCTCAACCAGGTCGGCACGGGCACCACGATCCTGACCTCCAACAACACCTACACGGGCGGGACCACGATATCCGCCGGCACCTTGCAGTTGGGCAACGGCGGCGTCACAGGCGCCATCCTGGGCGAGGTGACGAACAACGGCGCGCTGACTTTCAATCGCTCCGACACCCTCGGGTTCGCGGGGCTGATCTCCGGCAACGGCACGGTCAATCAGAATGGAACGGGCGCGACGGTCTTGACCGCGCAAAATACCTACAGCGGGCCCACCAATATCAATACAGGGATACTGAGGGCGGGAACCGCATCCACGCTAAGCCCGAACTCGGCCGTGAATGTGGCGGCCGCCGGTACGCTCGACCTCGACGGCCACAGCCAGAGCGTTGGCGGGATAAGCAACGCCGGGTTGATCAACATGGGGACGGGCACCGCTCCCGGCACGACGCTGACGACGCCGAATTACGTCGGCCTGAGCGGCAGCATCGCCATGAACACCTATCTCGGCGCCGACGGATCCCCATCGGATCGGCTGGTGGTCGATGGCGGCGCGGTGTCTGGCGCATCTCTGCTGGTTGTCAGCAATGCCGGCGGGGCAGGCGCCGTGACCACAGGCAACGGCATCCTGCTCGTCGACGCCGTTAACGGCGCGACTACCGCTTCGGGCGTGTTCGCGCTGGGTAATCCTGGCGGCTACGTGGCCGCGGGCCCCTACGCCTATACGCTTTATCGCTCAAGCGTCGACAGCAGCGGACAACAGAATTGGTACCTGCGTTCGACCGTGGACTGTACGGCGGCGCCGAGCAATCCGGCGTGCAAGAATCCGGAGCCGCCTCCCGGCCCCCCCAATCCTCCCACTCCCCCAGGACCACCCGCGCCGCCGAATTATCGGCCCGAGGTGTCGACCGCGGTGGCGACTCCCGAGCTGGCGTTGCGCTACGGATCGGCCTTCCTGGACTCGCTGCATGAGCGCATCGGAGAAGAACGCTTCCCGCAGCCGTCCGCTGACCAGGGCGCCGACTCCCGCGTGTGGGGCCGCTTGGTCGGCGTTACTGGCGAGCGCAATGGCAGCAACTCCGGCATCCTGGGTTCGAGAGGTCCGGACTACGATTACAAGATCTATGGCCTGCAGTCCGGCGTGGACATTTACCGGCGGACGAATGCCAATGGCAGCATGGACCACGCCGGCGTGTACGCCGCGTTCGGCCGCGCCACCGCCGACGTCGATCACCTGGACGGCCACGCGGCAGGCCAGGCGGCCATGAACGGCGTGACGCTGGGCAGCTATTGGACGCATATCGCCAAGGAAGGCTGGTACGTCGACGCCGTTCTTCAAGGCACCCGCTACGACGTCGACAATGGCCGCTCGCCGGCCGGCCTCAACCTTGATACCCATGGGTTCGGGTTCGCCACATCGCTCGAGAGCGGCTATCCGTTCCGCCTGAACGATGAATGGGTGATCGAGCCCCAAGCGCAGCTCGTCTATCAGAAGATCAACCTCAATGACGCCAACGACGGCACCGCGAATATCCGCTTCGACGACGTGGACAGCTTGCGGGGCCGCCTGGGCGTTCGCCTGGCCCGCACCGTTGACCTGGAGCCGGCGGGCACCGAAAAACGGGTTGCGACGACTTGGGTACGCGTCAGCCTCATCAACGAATTCCTGACCAACCCGACCACGCGGTTCTCTTCGCAAAACGGCTACGTACCGTTCCAAGCCGACGCGAAAGGCACGTCCCTGCAGCTCAATCTAGGCACCGACGTCGGCGTCAAACGCAATGTTTCCGTCTACGGCAGCGTCGGGTCGGAAATCAGCCTGAAGGGTGATGGCTACAACCTGAACGGCAAGGTCGGCTTGAAGGTGGCGTTCTGAACTATCCCTGCTGACTCAACGCCCGCGCAATCTTGTTCCGCGACACCGTCGTCTTCGGCACCTTGAACGGGAACCACGTCCGCACGTCTTCTTCCAGCCCGATCCCATGCATGTAGTTATAAATCGCCTTCTTCAGCGCGCGACCCAATGCATCATGGTCCACCCCGGTCGGGTCATGAAACCCAATATCGTTCTTGGCGAACGTCACATCGGGCAGCGGCTTGAGCGTCACCCCGTATTCCTCGGGGTTCTTCCCCACCGGGGAATGCACGGTACAGGCGAAACGGTGGAAGAACCCGCTTTGAATACAGCCGTTCTCAAACAGCTGCCGCACATATTCCAGCGCGTCCACGGTGTCTTGCACCGTTTGCGTGGGAAAGCCGTACATCAGATACGCGTGCACCAGGATGCCGGCGTCGGTGAAGGCGCGCGTGACGCGGGCCACTTGGTCCACCGACACGCCTTTCTTCATCAGGTTCAGCAGACGGTCCGACGCGACTTCCAAGCCGCCGGACACGGCGATACAGCCGCTATCGGCCAGCAGTTCGCATAGCTCCGGGCTGAAGGTCTTTTCGAATCGGATGTTGCCCCACCAGGAAATCCCGGCGTTGCGGTCGATCAGTTCGGTGGCCAGCGCTTTCAGCGATTTGGGTGGTGCGGCTTCGTCGACGAAGTGGAAACCGGTCTGCCCGGTTTCGCGGACGATGGCTTCGATGCGGTCGGCCAGCACGGAGGCCGATGCGCCTTCGTAGCGGCCGATGTAGTCCAGGCTGACGTCGCAGAAGCTGCATTTCTTCCAATAACAGCCATGCGCCACGGTCAGCTTGTTCCAGCGGCCGTCGCTCCACAGGCGGTTCATGGGGTTCAGCATGTCCAGCAGCGACAGGTAGCGGTCCAGCGGCAGGCCGTCCCAGGTGGGCGTGCCCACTTCGGCAAACGCCACGTCGGGTTCGACCAGGTTCACGTACTGGACGGCGCCCGAGTCCTTGTCGCGCAAGAAGGTTCGAACCAGGCGTTGACGCGAGCGTTTGCCTTGCACGTGTTCCAACAGGGCCAGCAAGGGGCGTTCGCCGGCGTCCAGGCAGACGAAGTCGAAGTAGTCGAAGACGCGCGGATCTTTCAGTTCGCGTAGTTCGGTGTTGACGAAGCCCCCGCCCAGCACGGTGATGATGCTGGGGTCTTGCGCCTTGATGGTCTGGGCGATGCGGAATGCGGCGTAGACGGCGCCGGGGAACGGCACCGACAGCAGCACCATCGTGGGCGTGTGGCGGGCCAGGGCTTCAACCGTCAGTTCACGCAGCGTTTCATCCACCAGCGTCGGCGGGGACGCCAGGGCGTCGGCCAGCGGGTCGAAGGTGGGCTGGCTGCCCGCCAGCGATTCGGCGTAGCGCACGAATTCGAAGCGCGGGTCGATGGCGTCGCGCAGCACGTCGGCCAGGTCGTTCAGGTACAGGGTGGCCAGGTGCTTGGCGCGGTCGTGCAGGCCCAGTGCGCCGAATGCCCAGCCCAGGGGGTCGCCGCCCTCTTCGTCCAGGTAGACGTCCAGCGAACTGAACCGCGGGCCTTCGGGCAGGAAATGGCGGCCGACGATGCGGTGCGCCAAGGTGGAATCCCGGCCTTGCAGGAAGGCGATCGTGGGGCCGATCGTGGACAGGTAGCGCGATTGCATCGCCACGAACGCCTGGATGGCGGGCGTGTGCTTGGCGATCGGCATCGCGTCGATGCGCTCCGCGACGGCGCGCAGTCCGTCAGTGGACAGCAGGCGCAGCACCAGCGCCAGCGCCAGGTCCTCCTGATACGCGGTGACATCGCGCGAGCGCAGGAAGCCCGTCAGGTAGGCGGTGGACGGGTATGGGGTATTCAACTGCGTCATCGGCGGGATGACCGACAGCACGCGTACAGGCGAGGTGGACATGAGGCACGGCAAGGCTGCCGT
>CAUSDE010000144.1:0-4164 GCA_963530045.1 uncultured Achromobacter sp. | reverse complement strand
GTGGTGGGCGCGGGCGGGGTTCCTCCCCCCCCCCGTTGGGGGGTGGGGGTCGGCCAGGGCCCCCTGCTTCGATATGGGCCCCACACCCTCCCCGGGGGGGGGCGGGGGGGGGGGGTGCGGGGCCCCCACGGCGGCGATGTCGCTGGTGACGCCCGTCGACGTTTCGTTGTGCACCACGCACACGGCCTTGATGCGGTGTTGCGTGTCTTCGGCCAGGCGCGCGCCGATGACGGCGGCGTCCACCGGGTGGCGCCAGTCGCCTTCGATGTAGTCGACCTCAAGCCCCAGGCGCCCCGCCAGCTTCTTCCACAGGCTGGCGAAGTGGCCGGTTTCCACCATCAGCACCCGGTCGCCAGGCGACAGCGTGTTGACCAGCGCCGCTTCCCACGCGCCGGTGCCCGACGACGGAAAAATGACCACGGGGGATTGCGTCTGGAAAACCTGCTTCACTCCCCCCAGCACGGCCAGCCCCAGCGCGCCGAACTCCGGCCCCCGATGGTCGATGGTGGGCTGATCGATGGCCCGCAGCACGCGGTCAGGCACATTCGTCGGCCCCGGAATCTGCAGGAAATGCCGGCCGGACGGATGGGAGTTCAGGGTAAGCATGCGTAGCCCCAGAGTGGAATTTTTTGTATACCAACGAAAGATGCGCGACGCGTAAACGGCGTTTGTCTCGCATGCGGACTTGCGGCATGCGCCACTCTATCCCATTGTTTTTACATCGATAACCTAGGGTATACACCCATGATTGAACCGCCGGCCGCAGGTTTATAGTCTAGAAAAATACGGGGAAATGTTGGTATACCAATGAGCAGCAATCCTAGCCTGATGCCGGATCTGGCCGGGCCGGCAGATGCCGGCCGCGCCGATTCCGATGCGACGCCAAACGCCGGGGCCCAGCCTTCGGCGCCGCGCGCCGCCGGCAACGGCCGCACGCTGCCCGGCGCGGTCGCCGGCCAACTGCGCGAACGCATCATCCAGGGCGAATTCCCGCCCGGCTCCCGCCTGAACGAACGTGCGCTATGCGACCTGCTGGGCGTCTCGCGCACGCCGATGCGCGAAGCGTTCCGCGTGCTGGCGGCCGAAGGGCTGGTGCAGATTGAACCGAACCGCGGCGCGCAGGTGGTGGCGCTGTCGGAAGCGAACATCCGCGAAGCCTTCGAAGTGATCGGCGGACTGGAGGCCATGTCGTGCCGGCTGGCATGCGAACGGGCGACGGATGTCGAGGTCGCGGAAATCCGCGCGCTGACTTACGAAATGATGGCCAGCCACGCCCGTCACGACCTGCCCACCTACTTCCGCACCAACCGCGAAATCCACGAACGCATCAGCCTGGCCTCGCACAACAGCCTGCTCAAGCAGCTCTACGACGCCCAGAACGCGCGCATCCAGAACCTGCGCTTCGTGTCGAACGAAAACCGCCAGAAATGGGATCTGGCGATGCGGGAACACATCGAAATGGCCGACGCCCTGCACGCGCGCGACGCGGACCGGCTGGCGGGCATCATGCGGCAGCACTTGCAGCGCAAGTGCGAGGCCGCGCTGAAGACGTTGAACGCAGGGCAGGCCCCCGCGACCGCGCAGTCGTCCGGATCGGGTTGAAGCCCTTCCCTGCCCACGGACGACAACGATAAGAACCAGGGTGGCGCGGCCCGGAGCGAGATGATGGATACGCAGTACATGTAGTGCCTTCCAGAGGAGCCTTCACCATGGCTGATTGTCGCTTCACACCCGTCTCACCCGCCTTGCCCTCCCGCCGCACCCCTGCCCTGCACGCGCTTGCCGCCGCCTTGCTGGCCTGCGCCACGCTTGCCTCCCAGCCTGCGCTGGCCGGCAAGAAGGACGACACCCTGCGCATGGCCTACGACCAGGCGCCGGAAAGCGTGGACCCGTATTTCAACAACGTGCGGATCGGCGTCATCATCGCTGCCAACGTCTGGGACACGCTGCTGTACCGCGACCCCGTCACCAACGAGTACAAGGGCCAGTTGGCCAAGAGCTGGAAGCAGGTCGACGACAAGACGATGGAATTCGAGTTGCGCGAAGGCGTGAAATTCCATAACGGCGAGGAGTTCGACGCGGATTCGGTGGTGTACACGCTGAACTACGTGGCCGACCCCAAGAACAAGGCCGTCACGCAGCAGAACGTGGCCTGGATCGACAAGGTCGAGAAGATCGACAAGTACAAGGTGCGCCTCACCACCAAGGAGCCCTTCCCCGGCGCCAAGGAATACCTGTCCACCACCGCCGCCATCCATCCGGCCAAGTACTACCAGGAAGTGGGTCCCAAGGGCATGAACGCCAAACCCGTGGGGTCGGGCCCGTACAAGGTCACCGACTACCAGCCCGGCAAGTCCATCACGCTGGAGCGCAACGCCGATTACTTCAAGGACTCGCCCAAGGCGCAGCCGAAGATCGGCCGCGTCGTCATCCGCTTCATCCCCGACCGCCAGACCCAGATGGCCGAGGTGATCTCGGGCGGCGAAGACCTGATCATGAGCGTGCCCAAGGACCAGGCCGAACAACTGGGCCAGATGCCCAACCTGCAGATGGTCACCGGCAACACGATGCGCATCGTGTTCATGCAGATGAACATCCAGGACGGCACCCCGGCGCCCCAGCTGAAAGACGAACGCGTGCGGAAAGCCATCATCCACGCGATCGACCGCGACGCCATGCTGAAGAACATCGTGGGCGAAGGCGGCGGCCTCATCAACACCATCTGCACCCCGTCGCAGGTAGGCTGCACGCAGGACGGGGCGCCCACCTACAAGTACGACCCGGCGCTGGCCAAGAAGCTGCTGGCCGACGCCGGCTACGCCAACGGCTTCGACATCGACATCGTGGCGTACCGCGAACGCAACCAGACCGAAGCCATCATCAACTACCTGCAGGCCGTCGGCATCCGCGCCAAGCTGAACTACCTGCAGTACGCCGCCATGCGCGACATGATCCGCGCCAACAAGGCGTCGCTGACCCACCAGACCTGGGGCTCCAACCTGGTCAACGACGTCTCGGCGTCCACGCCCGTGTACTTCGCCTTCGGCAACGACGACGTCACGCGCGACGCCCAGGTGCGGGACCTGCTCAACAAGGGCGACCACACAATCGACCCCGCGCCGCGCAACGCGGCCTACAAGGAAGCGCTGGACCTGATCGCGCAGAAGGCCTATGCGGTGCCGCTGTGGACGCTGCCCGCCTACTACGTCGCCACCAAGGACGTGAACTTCAAGCCCTACTCGGATGAGCTGGTGCGCTTCTGGGACATGAGCTGGAAGTAAGGCGCAGGGTTGCGCCGGGCAGGCATCGCGCCGCCCGGCGCCGCGAAACGATAGAGGAAGTCCTATGCTTTATTTCACGATCAGGCGCCTGGGCCTGGCGGCGCTGGTGGCGCTGACCGTTTCGATCCTGGCGTTCCTGCTGCTGCACCTGTCGGGCGATCCGGCCCTGGCCCTGGCGGGCGAAGGCGCGCGCCAGGCGGACATCGACATGATCCGCAAGACCTACGGGCTGGACCGGCCGCTGGCGGTGCAGTACGCCGACTGGCTCTGGCACATCCTGCAAGGCGATTTCGGCACCTCGGTGTATTTCAAGACCGAAGCCGGCCCGTTGATCCTGTCCAAGCTCAAGACCACGCTGCTGCTGGGCATGGGCGCGCTCGGCTTCGCCCTGCTGATCTCCATTCCGCTGGGCGTGCTGGCCGCCCTCTACAAGGGCAGCCTGATCGACCGCATCTGTCTGGCGATCGCGGTGCTGGGCCAGGCGCTGCCCAATTTCTTCTTCGCGCTGATCCTGATCATGCTGTTCTCGATCTCGCTGCGCATCCTGCCCGTGTCGGGCAGCGGGACGTGGCAGCATTTCGTGATGCCGGCCATCGCCCTGGGCTATTACGTAGCGCCCGCCTTCATGCGGCTGATCCGCGCCGGCATGATCGAAGTGCTGGGCGCGGACTACATCCGCACCGCCCGGGCCAAAGGCCTGCCGGCACGCAAGATCATCTTCAAGCATGCGCTGCGCAACGCCATCGTGCCGGTGGTGGCCCTGGCCGCCGTGCAGCTGGGCTACCTGCTGGGGGGCTCCGTCGTCATCGAAACCATCTACGCGCTGGACGGGCTGGGCTACCTGGCCTACCAGAGCATCACGTACAAGGACTACCCCGTCATG
>CAUSDE010000143.1:0-4176 GCA_963530045.1 uncultured Achromobacter sp. | reverse complement strand
CACAGGAACGGATGCGAACAACGCGGAGGGAAAGACCATGAACAACCAAATCCAACAAACCCACGCTCGGACGACTTCTTCAGGATCGGGTGGCGTGCGACCTCTCTTTTTGGAGCAAACGAACATGAACGACCACGCGACGCTGAATACCAACATTGTGGCCTTGGCGATAGAGAAATTGCTCGGTGCGCAGGCGCGTCAAGACCGGCGCGGCGTGGACGTGCTGGATATGTGGATTCGGTCGCAAGATCGGCACCGCGAAGAGGTCCGCAAGCTGCTGTGGACGCGGGCAATGGACATGGCCTTCAGCCTGGGCGAAGAAGAATGCAAGGCAGGCCACGAACAGACCGACATGCCCGCGCTGTTGGCAGACGTGCCCGTTCTGGTCGGAGCTTGGACAAGCGGCTGGAACTTCGCCAAGAAGTTGAGCGGCGGGCACGTCCTGGCGCTCGCTGCCAAGTAACCCCTCGACAACCCATCCGCGCAACGAAAGGAGGCTTTCCATGAACGCACCCCAAGAACAGGACACGACCGATACGACTATCGTCCTTTACACCGTCCTGGGAGGCGCTGAATGCGCCTTGACCAAAGCCGCCCTGGCGCAGCGCGGCGTTCAGTACGCCGAACGCAGCGCCATGGATTACGGGACCGCGCTGGCTCGTAATGGCTTTGATTTTGCGCCCGTCGTGACTGTCGCAGTTGAAAACGAGTTCGTTGCTTGGACTGGCCATCGCCCCGACCTCATCGAACTCTTGGCCGACCTGTTGGATACCGGCGTGGTCGACGCGGACGGGTTGCGCGACAGAGAGACGGCCGAGGAAGCCGTTTTGACGCGGTTGCAGGTAGTGCTGCAACTGCGCGACCACCAAGCAAACGCCCAAGACTTCTTTGCCGACCATGGCGATCAGCCGCTGTATCGCGGGCGCGACCTGCTGAACTGGCTCGGCTACTAAACGAAAAGCCCCTACTCGGCTGCAACCGATAGGGGCTTGCACCTCGACCCACCCGTCAAAAGGAGAACCGTGATGAACCACGACTTTATCAGATTGGCGCATGACATGCGCCGCGCCCACCGGCTGGGCCTGAGCTTTCGCATCCCCGCGATGACGATGCGCCAGCTTACCGCCCTCATCGCCGCGCTCGACGCGCCCGAAGTCCCCGCCCAATTGCACTGATCTCGATATCGACCGGAACCCCAATCATGAAACTCGATTCCAACGAACTCGCCGCCGTCCACGCCGCCGCCACGCGCATGGATATCCCTCATTCGCAATTGCGTTTGAGCGAAGCGTATCAAGCGCGTAGCCCGCAGGACCGCAAACAAGACGCAGAAATTCTGGAACTGAAAGCCACCATCCAGGCGATGGGCGGGCTGCTGCAAAACCTCGTTGTCGTCGCAGCGCCGGATGGCTCCTATGAGGTGTGCGCGGGCGGACGGCGCTGGACGGCCCTCGGCCTGCTGATCGAAGACGGCGTTTTTCCCGCCGACTACGCGGTCCCGTGCCTCGTGATCCCAGGCGAATATGCGCACCACGCCAGTCTGATCGAGAACATCGGGCGCAAGGCGATGCACCCGGCCGACGTGTACACAGCATATGCGCGCCTGCGCGCCGACAACTGGACGGTCGCGGCAATCGCCGCCGCGCATGGCGCATCGGAATCGGCCGTAAAGAAGCTGCTGGCGCTGGGCAGCGTGTCGCCCACGCTCATGCAACTGTTCCGCGATGGCAAGATCAAGATGGACGAAATGCAGGCGCTCGCGTCGGTTTCGGACCACGCCCGCCAGGAGGCGGCATGGAAGGCTTCGGCCGGCCAAACCTGGAACCGGGACTACTGCATCCGCCGGTTGCTGGCCGAAACCGAAATGCGCGGCGATTCGCCCGTGGCGCGGTACGTGACCGTCGCAGCCTACGAGAAGGCGGGCGGAGAAGTCCGCCGCGACCTCTTCGAGGACGACGCCTATTTGGCCGACCCGGAAAAGGTGCGCAGCATGGCCGACGCCAAGATGCAGCGTTCCAAACTTTTCAAGGCGGTGCAGGCCGAGGGTTGGTTGTGGGTGGAGTGCCGCCTGTCGTTCGAGCACCCCGACAAGAAGCCCTTTGGCGAGATTCAGCGTTCCTACCAAGAGCCGGACAAGGCCCAAGCCAAGCAACTCGACGGGCTGCAAAAGAAGATCGACGCTGCGCGAACGAAGCTTGCTGAACTGCAAGAAATTGAGGGCTACGACGTCGCCGACCTGGACAAGCGTCGCGGCGTCATTCGCGGCTACGAAGGACAAATTCGGGAGATCCGGGCGGAGCTTTTCGACTACCCGGTTGAACTGAAAGCCCTGTGCGGAGCGATTGTGCACCTGGACTATCACGGCGACTTGACCGTCACCCGTGGCCTGATCCGCCAGGACGAGCGCGAGGCCGTGGCCCAGGTCATGCGCAGCGACGAGGGCCACGGCCAGACGACGGCGGGCGTGGACCTGCCCCCGGTCCTGACGCGCCCCGTGCATTCCGAGGCGCTGACCAACCGACTCCAGGCACAGCGCGTCATTGCCCTACAGGCCGAAATCATGATGCGTCCCACCCTGGCGCTTTGCCTGCTCATCGAGCAGATGCTTGGCGACTTCGACAGCAGCCGCCGAAGCAGCGCCGGAGACTCGTTCGATGTTTCGATGCGGACAGCGCATTACGAGCTGGCGAAGACGGACGAGAGCATCAAGGACAGTCCGGCGTGGGCAGCAGTGCAGGCGCAGATTGAGGCCGTCACGAATCAGATTCCCGAGGACGGTGCGGCTGTACTGCCCTGGCTGTTGGAGCAGTCGCTCACGGACCTACTCGACTTGCTGGCCGTACTGTCCAGCGTTTCGATATACCGCAGCCAAAGCCATTCTTATGGGAAGGAACCCCGGCACCTTGACCGCTTGGGCGAAGTGATTGGCCTGGACATGAGCAAGTGGTGGAAGCCGACCGCGCAGTCCTACCTTGCCCATGTGTCGAAGGATCGAATAGCGGCAGTGGTCACCGAGGCGATGGATGCCGAGCAGGCGAAGCCGCTGCTGGCGATGAAGAAGGCCCAGGCCGCCGCAGCAGCCGAGCAATTGCTGGAAGGGAAGGGCTGGGTGCCTGAACTGATGCGCGTCCAACCCCTTCAGGTCGCAATGGCGGTGGAACACCCGATGGGAGAAATGGAGCCGTAAGTCCCACTCGGGCACCCGGGCGGATGGGGAACTTAGAAGCGAGTGCGGACGGGCGGGCATTGCCCGCCCGTCGGTCGTATGACCATCGATTTTCTCCTGGGTATTCCCTTGATGGAATATTCCCTCTAGGTTATAATCGAGCAAACAACCGAGGCGGGGAACTGATGGTTTGGGAAGTTGAGTTCACGGACGAGTTCGAAGACTGGTGGAACACCTTGTCGGTCAGCGAGCAGGAATCAGTGGCCGCTACGGTCGGCCTTCTGGAGGAAAGAGGCACGTCGCTTGGGTTTCCTCATTCGAGTGGGATAAACGGCTCGAAACACGAACACATGCGCGAGCTTCGGACACAGGCGGGCGGCCATCCGCTGCGCACGCTCTATGCGTTTGATCCCAGGAGAACCGCCATTTTGCTCATAGGCGGTGACAAAACCGGGAAGGACCGCTGGTATGAAGAATTCGTGCCGCGAGCAGACAAGCTGTACGACGATCATTTGGAACAATTGCGAAAGGAAGGGCAGATCAATGGCTAAGAAATTCTCAACGCTCCGCTCGGCCATGTCGCCGGAATCTCAGGCTCGCGCCCAGGCCGCCACGGCCGAAATGCTCCGAGACATGCCGCTCCAAGAATTGCGTCAAGCTCGGGGCCTGTCGCAGAAGGTCCTGGCCGAGATATTGCACGTACAGCAACCGTCCATCGCCAAGATGGAGAAGCGGACGGACATGTACATTTCGACGCTGCGCAGCCACATCGAGGCGATGGGTGGTCAGCTTGATGTGGTCGCCCGTTTTCCGGATGGATCGGTGCGGATCAGCAACTTTTCCGACCTGTCTACTCAGGCCGGTGGGACTGAGCATATGGAGGCCAGATAGCCGTGATCCACAACCCTCCGCATCCCGGCGAAATTCTCCGGCAGGACATTATTGCCCCACTCGGGCTGTCCGTCGCCGAAGCGGCTGACCGGATTGCCATGTCCCGGGTGGCCCTGTCC
>CAUSDE010000142.1:0-4222 GCA_963530045.1 uncultured Achromobacter sp. | reverse complement strand
ACCCAGGCGTGCTGCTGGGGCACGATGGCGATCGACTTGATGACGATCAGGATCGCCAGCGCGACGACGACGAGCAGGACGATAGTGGAAGTATCGATCATGATGTAAAGCCTCTCCTGGAGTAAGTGCGAGGGCGTCCCTGCCTGGCGGCAACGGCGCCTGCTGCGGGCTGCGCGTGGCGCAAGCCGGTTCTACTGTGCCGAACCCGGCGTGCCCCGCGGGGTCAGCACCAGAGTCGAACCGCGCAGTTCGGTAATGATGTGTTCGCCGGCGCGCGGGGCTTGGCCGCGGGCAAGCTCGGCCTGCCAGTGGGCGCCGCGGTACCAGACGCGCGCCGTGCCCTGTTCGGACCAGGCTTCCACGGTCACCGTCTGCCCGATGTCCAGATTGACGTCGGCATTGCGGGCCGAATTGACCTCGCGCTTTTTCAGGACACGCGTCTTGCGCAGCAGCAACAGGCCCAGCAGCAGCACGACGCCGCAAGCCACGAGCTGCCATTCCAGGCCCGAGCCCAGCCAGGCGGCGACGCCCCCGGCCGCCAATCCCAGGGCGACCAGCAGCAAATAGAAGGTACCCGTCGCCAGTTCCCCGATAAGGGCCAGCGCGGCCAGTCCCAGCCAGATCCACATAGTCTTAAGGTCGCCTGAAAGGATGAGTCGTGAGCGGATTGTACGTATTTCCGGGACGCAGCGGGGTGGGATGCCGCGCTCACGAATATTTGCACTGGATTATGATGCGCATTGATGCCCTGATCCCATCCGGATCGCCGGCGTCCGCCCTTACCACGCACAAGCTTCCATGACCGCTGCAATATCCTCTGCCCTACCCGTCCTGATCCTGCACACCGGCGATCCGGACGACACGCTTAAAAGCCAGTTCG
Organism: uncultured Achromobacter sp.; assembly: GCA_963530045.1. GTDB lineage: Bacteria > Pseudomonadota > Gammaproteobacteria > Burkholderiales > Burkholderiaceae_B > Achromobacter. The sequence continues at coordinate 3,342 of CAUSDE010000142.1, read as the reverse complement.
GCGGCTATGCCGAACAATTGGCGAAAGCGGCTGGCCTGCCCGCCGACGCCATCGAAGTCGTGGCCGTGCACGAGGGCCAGCGCCCGCAAGCCCCCGCCCGCTACCGTGCCGCGCTGATCACCGGATCGCCCGCCATGGTGACGGACAAGGAACCCTGGAGCGAGGACACCGCCGCCTGGCTGCGCGACGCCGCGGCCGCGGACCTGCCGATGTTCGGCGTGTGCTACGGCCACCAGTTGCTGGCGCACGCGCTGGGCGGCAAGGTGGGCTACAACCCCGCGGGACGCGAAGTCGGCACGCAAACGGTCGAACTGCTGCCCCCCGCCGCCGGCGACAAATTGCTGGCCGGCCTGCCGCCCACCTTCCCCGCGCAGATGCTGCACGCCCAGACCGTCTTGCAGCCGCCGCCGGGCTCGGCCGTGCTGGCGCGGTCGGATCTGGACGAGCACCAGATGATCCGCATCGGCCGCAATGTGTTTTCGACCCAGTTCCACCCCGAATTCGGCCCGGACTTCGTGCGCGCCCATCTTGAGCGCTACGGCCGCCGCTACGCCGCCGAAAACCTCGACATTCCCGACCTGTCGGCCAACGTCCGCGCGACCCCCGTGGCGGGCGGGTTGCTGCGCCGGTTCCTGGATGTGTACGCGCCTGCCTGAGCAACGCCTTCCCGCGCGCAACATCCGGAGTGCGGCGTCCCGGCGCCTTTGAGACCATGGGGTCATCGCGCATCTGATCATGCGCACGTCAGGAGTCCCGAATGAGCCCAGCCGCCGCCCCCTTGAGCAAACAGCACGCCGCCGCCGTCGAGCGCGCCTGCCGCGCCCTGGAGGCCGAGCAGCCGCCCGACCTGTCCACGCTGGCCGAACAGGCCGGCATGAGCCGCTTTCATTTCCACCGCGTCTTCAAGGCCGCCACGGGCATCACGCCCAAGGCCTACGCCAATGCTTTGCGCGCCAGCCGCGCACGCCAGCAGCTCAAGCAAAGCGCCAGCGTCACCGACGCCATGTATGACGCCGGCTTCAATTCCAGCGGCCGGTTCTACGAAGCCGCGCCGGCCATCCTGGGCATGACGCCCACGGCCTTCCGCAAGGACGGCGAAGGCGTGGAGATCCGCTTCGCGGTGGCCCAATGTTCGCTCGGCGCGCTGCTGGTCGCGGCCAGCAGCACCGGCATCTGCGAGATCGCGCTGGACGCCGATCCCGAACAACTGGTCCACAACCTGCAAGATCGCTTCAAGGCCGCCCGGCTGATCGGCGCGGATACGGAGTTCGAAACGTGGGTGGCCGCTGTGGTGGGTTTTGTGGAAGACCCGTCCCGCGGCCTGGACCTGCCGCTGGACGTGCGCGGCACCGCATTCCAGCGCCGCGTCTGGGAGGCCCTGCGCGACATTCCGGCCGGCACGACCGCTACCTACACCGATATTGCCGAACGCATCGGTTCACCACGCGCCGTGCGCGCCGTGGCCCGTGCCTGCGCCACCAACAACATCGCGCTTGCCATTCCCTGCCATCGCGTGGTGCGCACCGACGGGTCGCTGGCCGGTTATCGGTGGGGCATCGACCGCAAACGCGCCCTGCTGGCCCGGGAAGCGCAAGCCGCCTGAACCGCCGCAAGCCTGTCGTGCATCGTCATGACGCGCTTGGGACACGCGCATCGGCGCGTTCCTCAAGGGCGGCCAGGAACGTCTCGATCGCGGCGGCCAGGGCAAGCGGCGTCTCGTTCATGGGGTAGTGGCCGGCCGCCTCCAGCACCTCAAGACTGGCAAGCCGATAGCGGCGCAGATAGGTGTCGGCCATCAACGCCGCGTTGAACGTGGGGTCGTGCTTGCCCACCAGCACCTTCACGGGATGCTTGCCCGCGATCTCGCCGCTGAAGTCCGTATCGGCCCACGCGCGCAGGTACGCGCCAAAGGCGTTGGGCAAAGCACACCCCGCCGAGTAGGCGGCCTTCCATTCGACCCAGGCCGGCGGCAATCGGCCGCCGGTGCTGCGGTCGATGATGGCGCGGCGAAGATCGGCGCGATCGGCGGCGCCTTCGAGCAACTGCCGCGTGGCCGTGTCGTAGCGTATGCCGCCACAAGGGACGGGTGCGATCGCGACCAGGCCCCGCACCCGGGCGGGAGCCAAAGCGGCGATGCGTTCGATCGCCATGCCGCCCATCGAATGGCCCACCAGGCTGAAGGTGCGCCATCCCAGTTCGTCGGCCAGCGCCAGCGCGTCCAGGGCGATCTCGTCGATCGTGTAGGCCCCGGGCACATCCCGCCTGGCGCCGTAGCCCCGGTAATTCATGAACACGTAGCTGTAGGCGTCGCCGGACAGCCAGGGCTCGATCGGCTCGAACGCGTGGGCGTCGCCGAACCAGCCGTGCAAGACGAGGACGGCGTGAGGGCCTGTCCCCACGCGATGAAAGGGTTTGCGCATGGCGCCTCCGGTGCTGTTGAAAGCCGCCGTGCGTTGGACGACGGCTGGCCGGGATCGTAAGCGCGCTTGAGGCGGCCCGCCTTCGCTATCAGGCTATAAGTTGTAGAATTTGGGCCATGCGCAACACGCTGCTTGACCCTCTCGAAGACATCCCGCGCGGCGTGGTCGTAACCGCGAACGACTACGCGGCCGGCTCGACGTTTCCAATGCACGCGCATCGGCGCGGCCAGTTCGCTTTTGCTTCCCGTGGCGCGATCAGCGTTGCCACGCCTGAAGGCCGGTGGCTCGTGCCCCCCCAGCGGGCGTGCTGGCTGCCCGCCGGCATGGCACACGAAATGACCATGTCGGGGCAAGTCACGATGCTCAATGCGTTCGTGTCGCCGGGCGACGCGGATGCGGCGCAAATGCCCGCCCATTGCTGTGTTTACGGAGTTTCGCCGCTGCTCAGGCATTTGCTGCAAGAGGCCATCGATCTGCCGGCGATGTACGACGTCCAGGGGCGGGCCGGCAAGCTGATGGCGATGCTGGTGGCGGAAATCGCGTTCATGCCGCGCCTTTCGCTGCATGCGCCGCTGCCCCAGGACCCTCGCCTGGCCCGGGCATGCCGGCAGTTGTTCGATGCGCCCTCGGTGGCGGTCGGCCTGGATGCGCTGGCCGACCACGCTGGCATGAGCCGGCGCACCTTCACCCGCCTTTTCCGTGAGCAGACCGGCGTGAGCGTTGCCGCATGGCGCCAGCAGGTTTGCCTGCTCGCCGCCATCGAACGCTTAAGCCGGGGCCAGGCCGTGACCCGGGTCGCGCTGGACCTGGGCTATGCCAGCCCGAGCGCGTTCGCCTCCGCGTTCCGCCGGACCCTCGGCCAAACACCGACCCAGTACATGGAAGTGCATCGGACGGCGTAAGGGGGGGGGGGCCCCCCCCC
>CAUSDE010000141.1:0-4524 GCA_963530045.1 uncultured Achromobacter sp. | reverse complement strand
GGCGCTTTTTGCCTTGGGGCGGCCCGGCGGCAAAAAAATGCCCCCACGCTGCGCATGCTCCGCATGCTTGCTGCCCCCCAAGGGGGCGCTTTTTGCCTTGGGGCGGCCCGGCGGCAAAAAAATGCCCCCACGCTGCGCACGTTCCGCATGCTTGCTGCCCCCCAAGGGGGTGCTTTTTACGTTGGGGCGGCCCTTCAGCAAAAACGCTCCCAGGGGGAGCGTTTCGTTGGCGTCGGTCAGTCCGCTTCGTCGATCCAGGCCATCTGGATGGCCTCCAGGATCTTCTCGCCGCAATGGGCGGGATCGTCGCTAAATTCAGGCAAGGCCATGACCCATTCGCGCAGTTGCGTGAAACGCAGCGTCTTGGGGTCCACGTCCGGGTGCGCGTCGACCAGCGCGGCGGCAATGTCGTAGGTGTCGGTCCACTTCATCAATGGCCCTCTTTCGCGTGGTTGATGGTGTACTTGGGAATCTCGACCGTCAGGTCGGTATCGGTCACCAACGCCTGGCACGACAGGCGCGACGTCGGGGTCAGGCCCCAGGCCTTGTCGAGCAAGTCCTCTTCATCATCCGTCGCGTCTTCCAGCGCGGAATAACCTTGCTTGATCACCACGTGACAGGTCGTGCACGCACACGACAGCTCGCAGGCGTGTTCGATGTCGATGTGATTGTCCAGCAGGACACGGCAGATCGACACGCCCTTGGGCGCGTCTTCGATCACGGCGCCCTCGGGGCAGTAATCGGGATGAGGCAATACAGTCAGTTTCGGCATACGTCTAATCAGGCGATCTCATCAAGTTTGCGGCCCGCGAGTGCGGCGCGGATGCTGCGGTCCATCCGCCGCGCGGCAAAGTCGTCCGTCGCGGCCGACAGCGCTTGCACTGCGTCTTTCACGGTATCCGTGTCTTGCGCGGACTGTGCGGCGATGGCGGCTTGCAGGCATTCGTCGACGTGCTTGCGCTCTTCGGCATCCAGCAGATCGCCGTCGACGGCCAGCGCCGCCTGCACAGATTCCACCAACTGGCGTGCATCCACCTGCTGCTCGCGCAGCATGCGGGCGCGTGCGTCCGTATCGGCTTGCGCCACGCTATCAGCCAGCATCTGCGCAATCTCATCGTCGGTCAGCCCGTACGACGGCTTGACCGAGACGGCGGCCTCGACGCCCGTGCTTTGTTCGCGGGCCGTCACGCTCAGCAGGCCGTCCGCATCCACCTGGAAGGTCACGCGGATGCGCGCGGCGCCCGCCACCATCGGAGGGATGCCGCGCAGTTCGAACCGAGCCAGCGAACGCGAATCCGCCACCAGGTCGCGCTCACCCTGCACCACGTGGATGCTCATGGCCGTCTGGCCGTCCTTGAACGTCGTGAATTCCTGGGCGCGAGCGACAGGAATGGTGCTGTTGCGCGGAATCACGCGCTCGACCAGCCCACCCATGGTTTCCAGCCCCAGCGACAGCGGAATCACATCCAGCAGTAGCCAGTCCTCGCCCGGCGCGCGATTGCCCGCCAACAAGTTGGCCTGCAAGGCGGCGCCCAGCGCCACTACCTGGTCCGGATCCAGATCGATCAACGGTTCCGTGCCGAATACCCGGCCAACGGCCGCGCGTACGACAGGCATGCGCGTTGCGCCGCCCACCATCACCACACCGCGCACATCGGCCGCCTTCAGCGAGGCATCGCGCAACGCGCGGCGAGCGCAATCCAGCGTGCGTTCCACCAACGGCTGCGCCAGCGCCTCGAACTCCGCGCGGGTCAACACGACGTCGACATCGCGCCCGTCCGCCAGCGTCAGCTTCAGGTCGGCCGATTCGGCATCGGACAGCGCTTCGCGCGCGGCCCGCGCCGCCATCAACAACCCGCGGCGGTCGGCCGGCGAAAACTCGCCAGCGGCAAGCTTGGCCACGGCGTGGTCCGCAATCAAGGCATCGAAGTCGTCGCCGCCCAGCGCGGTATCGCCGCCGGTGGAGATCACTTCGAACACGCCTTGGGTCAGGCGCAGAATGGAAATATCGAAGGTGCCGCCGCCCAGGTCGTACACGGCGTACACGCCTTCCGAGGCGTGGTCCAGGCCATAGGCGATCGCCGCGGCCGTGGGCTCGTTCAGCAGACGCAAGACATTCAGGCCGGCCAAGCGGGCGGCATCACGGGTGGCTTGGCGCTGGGCGTCGTCAAAATACGCCGGCACGGTGATGACCGCGCCCACCAGGTCGTCGCCCAGGACGTCTTCGGCACGCTGGCGCAACACCGCCAGGATCTGCGCCGACACCTCAACCGGGCTCAGGTCGCCCTGCGCCGTGCGGATGCGCACCATGCCGGGCGCGTCCACGAATTCATACGGCGCACGCGTGGCGCGCGCCTCTTCCAGCGAACGGCCCATGAAGCGCTTCACGGACACGACGGTGTTCAACGGGTCTTCGGCCTGCTGAGCCAGCGGCTCGCGGCCGGTGGTGACTTTGCCACCGGGGTAATAACGCACCGCCGACGGCAGCAAGGCATGGCCTTCTGCATCAGGCAGCACTTCGGCGACGCTGCTGCGCACGGCCGCGACCAGAGAATTGGTAGTGCCCAGATCGATCCCCACCGCCAGCTTGCGCTGGTGCGGCGCGGGCGACTCGCCGGGCTCGGATATCTGCAATAAGGCCATGATTGTATTTTTCTGCTCAGTAGGCGGCGAAATCCGGGCGCCTGCTTCGGGCGCCCCGGACACGGCTTGGGCTATCCGGCGGGTTGTGCGTGCGCCAGCTCTTCCGCCAGCTTTTCCACGAACATCCATTCCCGGACCTTCAGCCCGGCAGTCGCGTAGTCGCGCTCGTTGTCCAGCAGACGGGTCAGCGTGGCGCGCATCTCAACGCGCGCGGCTTCCAACTCCGTCTGTAAGGCGGCCAGGGCATCGGCGTCGTCGCGCGCATCGTCCAGCATCTCGCGCCAGGTCATCTGCTGCATCAGGAAAGCCGTGTCCATGGACGTATTGCTCTCGGTCTGCAGATCGATGCCCGCCTGCTCACACAGGTAACGTGCGCGCAGCAAGGGATCCCGCAGCACGCGGTACGCCTCGTTCGCGCGCGCCGCCCACTGCATGGCCACGCGGCGCTCCGCAGGGCTGGCCGTGGCGTAACGGTCGGGATGCACTTGCGCGGCGACGGCGCGCCACGCGTTTTCCAACGCTTGCGCGTCCAGGTCGAAGCGTGCCGGCAAGCCGAACAGGCTGAAGTGGTCGTCTCCAGCCAAGACTTACACCGTGAACGACTCGCCGCAGCCGCAGGTCGCCTTCTCGTTGGGGTTGCGGAACTTGAAACCTTCGTTCAGGCCTTCGCGGGCGTAGTCCAGCTCGGTGCCATCCAGGTAAGCCAGGCTCTTCGGGTCGATGAAGACCTTCACGCCAAAGCTCTCGAACACGGCGTCTTCCGGCGCCGAGTCGTCCACGTATTCCAACTTGTAGGCCATGCCGGAGCAGCCCGTCGTCCTAACGCCGAGCCGCAAGCCGATACCCTTTCCGCGCTTCTGCAAGTAGCGCCCGATATGGGTGGCAGCCTGTTGGGTCAGGGTAACGGACATGATCAGCCTGCCACCGCTTCGGCCGGAACCGAATGCTTTTCTTTGTAGTTCTGCACCGCGGCCTTGATCGCGTCTTCGGCCAGGATGGAACAGTGGACCTTCACCGGCGGCAATGCCAGTTCTTCGGCGATCTGCGTGTTGCGGATGTTCATCGCTTGGTCAAGCGTCTTGCCCTTGACCCATTCGGTCACGAGCGAGCTGGAAGCGATGGCCGAACCGCAGCCGTAGGTCTTGAAGCGCGCGTCTTCGATCACGCCGGCTTCATTCACCTTGATCTGCAGCTTCATGACGTCGCCACAGGCCGGTGCGCCGACCATGCCGGTACCGACCGACTCGTCCGACTTGTCGAACGAACCGACGTTGCGCGGGTTTTCGTAGTGATCCAGAACTTTGGTGCTGTAAGACATGTTATTTCTCCACGTATTTCTTGGCGCGGGCGCTTAGTGCGCGGCCCACTGCACGGTGTTCAAGTCAATGCCTTCCTTGGCCATTTCCCAAAGCGGCGACATGTCGCGCAGCTTGCCCACGCGGCTCTTGAGCAATTCAATGGCGAAGTCCACTTCCTTTTCGGTCGTGAAGCGGCCCAGGGTGAAACGGATAGAGCTGTGCGCCAACTCGTCGTTGCGGCCCAGTGCGCGCAGCACGTAGGACGGCTCCAGGCTGGCCGAGGTGCAGGCCGAACCGCTGGACACGGCCAGTTCCTTGATCGCCATGATCAGGGACTCGCCTTCGACGTAGTTGAAGCTGACATTCAGGTTGTGCGGCACGCGCTGATCCATGTCGCCGTTGAGGTAGACCTCTTCGATCTGCGACAGGCCATTCCAGAGACGGTCGCGCAACATGCGGATGCGCTCGTTCTCGGTGCCCATTTCTTCACGGGCCAGGCGGAATGCTTCGCCCATGCCGACGATCTGGTGCGTAGCCAGCGTGCCCGAGCGGAAACCGCGCTCGTGGCCGCCGCCGTGCATTT
>CAUSDE010000140.1:0-4895 GCA_963530045.1 uncultured Achromobacter sp. | reverse complement strand
ACCGTCGTCGCGCGCGGCATCAACGAAGCCGGCCTGGCGCAACGCGAAGACATCAAGAAGCTCAACGCCTCGGTGCAGTCCGACCTGGAAGCCAAGGGGCTGCTTTTCAACCAGCCGGCCGCCGACAGCTTCCGCGAACAGTTGCGCACCGCCGGCTTCTACAAGGAATGGCAAGGCCGCTTCGGCAACGAGGCCTGGTCGCTGCTGGAACAAAGCGTCGGCAAGCTGGCCTGAGGTCGCGCCATGTCCTCCCTGTCCGCCCCCCACGCCGCGGCCCCGGTGCTGCCGGCCAATCCCCTGCGCCGGGCCGCCAGCGCGCTGGACAGCGCGCTGGGCTGTGTGGTCGAGCACGCCGCCGCCGCCATCGTCCTGATCGAGATCTTCGTGCTGTTCGCCGGCGTGGTCGCACGCTACGCGTTCCATAGCCCGCTGGTCTGGTCCGACGAGCTCGCCTCCATCCTGTTCCTGTGGCTGTCGATGCTGGGCGCCGTCGTGGCCTTGCGGCGCGGCGAGCACATGCGCATGACGGCGCTGGTCAACAACGTCAGCCCGGCGCGCCGCGCGCAGCTGGAAACCGTGGCGCTAGCCGCGTCGCTGGCGTTCCTGATCCTGATCCTGGCTCCTGCCATCGAGTACGCCCACGAAGAACACTTCATCATCACCCCGGCGCTGGAACTCAGCAATGCATGGCGCGCGTCAGCCATTCCGGTGGGCATGGGCCTGATGGCCGTGGTGGCCGTGCTGCGCCTGCTGCGCACCCAGCCGCTGCCGCAAGTGCTGATGGCGCTGGTGGGAGTAGCCGTGGTCGTGGCCCTTTTCTGGCTGGCGCAGCCGCTCTTCAAGGGGCTGGGCAAGATCAACCTGGTGATCTTTTTCGTCGTCATCGTGGCCGCCACCGTGTTCTCGGGCGTGCCCATCGCGTTCTCATTCGCGCTGGCGACGTTCTCCTATCTGGCGCTGACCACCAACACGCCGATGGAAGTCATGGTCGGCCGGCTGGACGAAGGCATGTCGCACCTGATGCTGCTGGCGGTGCCGCTCTTCATCTTCCTGGGGTCGCTGATCGAAATGACGGGCATGGCGCGCGCCATGATCCAGTTCCTGGCCAGCATGCTGGGCCACGTGCGCGGCGGCCTGTCCTATGTGTTGATCGGCGCCATGTACCTGGTGTCGGGCATCTCGGGGTCGAAGATCGCCGACATGGCGGCCATCGCGCCCGTGCTGTTCCCGGAAATGCAGAAGCGCGGCGCCAAGCCGGGCGACCTGGTGGCGCTGTTGTCGGCCACCGGCGCGCAGACCGAAACCATCCCGCCGTCCATCGTGCTGATCACGATCGGGTCAGTCACCGGCGTATCGATCGCCGCGCTGTTCACGGGCGGCCTCTTGCCCGCGGTGGTGCTCGGCCTGGCGCTGTGTTCAGTGGTGTGGTGGCGCTACCGCAAGGAAGACCTGAGCCTGGCGCAACGTTTCAGCGCGAAGGAAATCGGCCGCTTCTTCGTCATCGCCCTGCCCGCCGTCGCCCTGCCCTTCGTGATCCGCGCCGCCGTCGTCGAAGGGGTGGCCACGGCCACCGAGGTATCGACCATCGGCATCGTGTATTCCGCCGTGATCGGCATCCTGATCTACCGGCGTTTCGACTGGGCGCGCCTGCGGCCCATGCTGATCGAAACGGCCTCGCTGTCCGGCGCCATCATGCTGATCGTGGGCTGCGCCACCGCCATGGCCTGGGCGCTGACGCAATCGGGCTTCTCGGGCGACCTGGCCCGCCTGATGGCCGGCATGCCCGGCGGCAGCTACGGTTTCCTGGCCGTGTCCATCGTCGCCTTCATCATCCTGGGCAGCGTGCTGGAAGGCATTCCCGCCATCGTGCTGTTCGGGCCGCTGCTGTTCCCGATCGCGGTGCAGGCCGGCGTGCACGAAGTGCACTACGCGATGGTCGTCATCTTCGCCATGGGCATCGGCCTGTTCGCGCCGCCCTTCGGCGTGGGCTATTACGGCGCCTGCGCCATCAGCCGCGTCGACCCCAACGAGGGCATCGGCCCGATCTGGGGCTACATCGCCGCGCTGCTGGTCGGGCTGATTGTCGTCGCCGCCTTCCCCTGGTTCTCGATCGGTTTCCTGTGATGCGACGCGGCGGGCGCCCAATGCCTGCCGCGAGCGCCTCGCCTATTCAGCCAACTTTTTCATAAAGATCCATCATGAGTCGTTTCCTGGGCGAAATCCGCCAACTCGGTTATGTGGTGCACGACATCGAAGCTGCCATGGACTACTGGAGCACCACGCTGGGCGTGGGCCCCTGGTACTACAACCCGCGCGTGCCGATCGTGAATTACCAGTACGACGGCGCCCGCCACGAGCCGCACAACTCGGTGGCGCTGGCCAACTCGGGTTTCGTGCAGGTGGAGCTGATCCAGACGCGCAACGACGTGCCGTCCATGTATCGCGACTTCCTGCAAGCCGGCCGCACCGGCCTGCAGCACGTGGCCTACTGGACTGAAAGCTACGACGCCGATCTGGAACGCCTGCTGGCCCAGGGCTTCAAGCCCAAGATGAGCGGAGAAGTGGGCGAGAAAGGCCGCTTCATCTACTTCGACACCGAATACCACCCCGGCACCGTGATCGAACTGTCCGAGGTGGCCGGCCCCAAAGGCCGCCTGTTCGACCTGATCCGCAACAGCGCCACTGACTGGGACGGCAAGGACCCCGTCCGCCCGTTCCCCGACCTGAGCCGCCTGTAAAAGCCCCCGCCCCGACTCCGCTTGCCGCCCGCCACCATGAATTCCCAAACGTTTAGCGCCACCTATCTGATCGAAACGCCGATGGACCCCGCCCGGGTCGCGGAGGTCATGGCAGGCGAGCAGTCCTGCGGCACCTTCACCCGCGTGCAGGGCGAAACCGACGAATTGCGCGCCCGCGCAAGAGCGCGCGTGGAGTCCGTCGAACAGTTGGAATCCGTCGCCACGCCCAGCCTGCCCAACGCCTGGCTGGCGCGGCAGGCGGGCGGCATGCCCGGAAAGTACCAGCGGGCCCGCGTCCGCATCGCCTTCCCCGTCGCCAACGTGGGCGCCAACCTGGCGACCTTGGCGGCAACCGTCGGCGGCAACCTGTACGACCTGGGCGAAGTCACCGGCCTGCGTCTGGAAAGCCTGGAGCTGCCGGCCAACTACCGCGCCCAGTTCGACATGCCGCAAGTCGGCATCGCCGGCACGCGCCAACTGACCGGCGTCGCGACCGGGCCGCTGGTGGGCACCATCATCAAGCCCAATGTCGGGCTGTCGCCCGAACAAACTGCGCATCTGGTGGCGCAGCTGTGCGCGGCAGGCGTGGACTTCATCAAGGACGATGAGGTCTGCGCCAACCCCGCGCACGCCCCGCTGGCGCAGCGCGTCGCCGCCGTCATGGCGGTGGTGCGGGCGCACCGCGAACGCACGGGCCGGCAAGTCATGGTGGCCTTCAACATCAGCGACGAGACCGACGCCATGCGCCGCCATGCTGACCTGATCGAACGCGAAGAAGGCACTTGCGTCATGGCCAGCCTGAACTGGTGCGGCTTCTCGGCAATCCAGACTCTGCGCCGCAGCACGCCGCTGGCCTTGCACGGTCATCGCAACGGCTATGGCGCCCTGTCGCGCGCACCGCTCCTGGGCATGGATTTCCAGGCTTACCAGACGCTGTGGCGCCTGGCGGGCGTGGACCATATGCACGTGCATGGCTTGCAGGGCAAGTTCGCGCAGGACGACCGCGAAGTCGTCGACTCCGCGCGCGATTGCCTGGCATCGCTGACGCTGGGCATCGACGACCCCGTCATGCCGGCGTTTTCTTCCGGCCAATGGGCCGGCACCGTCCCCGCCACGTGGTCGGCAGTGCGCACCGACGACCTGATGTTCATGTCGGGCGGCGGGATCCTGGCCCATCCCGACGGCCCCGCCGCCGGCGTGCAGAGCATCCGCCAGGCCTGGCAGGCCGTGCGCGACGGGCAGTCGCTGGAAGACTTCGCACGAAAAGCCCCCGAACTGCAACGCGCCCTGGCCTTCTTCGGAAACCGCGCATGACTGGCGCCGAAGACGTCACGCCCGCGCCGCGCGTCTGCTGGTACGGCGACGACTTCACGGGCGCCACCGACACGCTCGCCGAAGTGGCCCGCGCCGGCCTGCGCAGCCTGCTGTTCCTGGGCGTGCCCACGCCCGAGCAACTGCGCCGCGCGGGTCCGTTGGACGCCTTGGGCATCGCGGGCGCCGCGCGCGCCATGTCGCCCGATCAGATGGAAACGGAGCTGCGCGCCGTTGGCCGCTTCATGGCCGGCACCGGCGCGCGCGTGCTGCACTACAAATGCTGTTCCACCTTCGACAGCGCGCCGCACGTCGGCAGTATCGGTGCCGCCATCCGCGAATTGCGCCGCCACATGCCGAACCCGCTGGTGCCCATCGTCGGCGGACAACCCGGCATCGGGCGCTATTGCAGCTTCGCCCAGCTGTTCGCCCGCGCCGGCGCCGCGCCCGAGATCCACCGCATCGACCGCCATCCGGTCATGAGCCAGCACCCCGTCACGCCGATGCACGAGGCCGATCTGCGCCGGCATCTGGCGGCCCAAGGGGTGGCCGACATCCGCTCGGTGCCACACACCGCCTACCCGCGTCTGCGGCAAGCCGCCGACGCCCCCGGCGTGGACGACTGGATCGACCACATCATCGACACGTCCGACGGCCCGGTGCTGTTCGACGTGATCGACGACGAGCAATTACCCATCATCGGCCGCCTGATCTGGCGCGCCGCCGCGTGCGTGCCGCTGCTGGCGGTCGGGCCCAGCAGCGTGCAGCAGGCGCTGGCCCGCGCCCACACGCCCGGCCGCGCGAGCGCCCCCGCCGCCTCCTTGGCCCCTGCGGCTGGCCCTGTCC
>CAUSDE010000139.1:0-4905 GCA_963530045.1 uncultured Achromobacter sp. | reverse complement strand
CCTGGCTGCCGTCGAAGACCTCGCGGCCGACCGCCGCGTGCTGAACATCTCCTCCGGCGCGGGCCGCAACCCGAATGCCGGCTGGGGCGTGTACTGCGCCACGAAGGCCGCCCTCGACATGTACTCGCGCGTGGTCAAGCAGGAACAAGGCGATGCCGGCGCGCGCATCGTCGCGCTGGCCCCCGGCATCGTCGACACCGACATGCAGGTCGCCATCCGCTCCAGCGACCCGGAAAGTTTCCCGGCGCTGGCCAAGTTCCAGGACTTCCACGCCACCGGCAAGCTGGCTTCGCCCGCCAACGTGGCCACCCGCATCCTCGCCTACCTGGATCGCGAAGATTTCGGCACGACTGAAATCGACGACATCCGCAATTACGACTGATCCCCCGACCATGACCGACCACTCGACCACTCCGGCCCCCGCCCAGGATGAAAACCGCTTGATCGCCGAACGGCGCGCCAAGCTGGCCAAACTGCGCGAAACCGGGGTCGCGTACCCCAACGATTTCGTTCCGGACGCCCGCGCCGCGGCCCTGCATGACAAATACGACGGCCAAGAGCAGGAAGCCCTGGCCGCCGCCCCCGTCACCGTCAAGGTCGCCGGCCGCATGATGCTCAAGCGCGTCATGGGCAAGGCCAGCTTCGCCACGCTGCAAGACAGCACCGGCCGCATCCAGATCTACCTGGACCGAGGCACGCTGGGCGAAGACAACTACGCCGCGTTCAAGCAATGGGACATCGGCGACATCATCGCGATCGAAGGGTCGGTCTTCAAGACCAACAAGGGCGAACTGTCGGTGCATGCCGCCACTGCCCGCCTGCTGTCGAAGTCGCTGCGCCCGCTGCCGGACAAGTTCCACGGCGTGGCCGACCAGGAACTGCGCTACCGCCAGCGCTACGTCGACCTGATCATGACGGACGCCACGCGCCGCACGTTCGAAGCGCGCAGCAAGGCCGTGGGCAGCATCCGCCAGTTCATGCTGAACGCCGGCTTCCTCGAAGTGGAAACCCCCATGCTGCACCCGATTCCGGGCGGCGCGGCGGCCAAGCCCTTCGTGACGCACCACAACGCGCTGGACATGGAAATGTACCTGCGCATTGCGCCCGAGCTCTACCTGAAGCGCCTGATCGTCGGCGGCTTCGAACGCGTGTTCGAAGTCAACCGCAACTTCCGCAATGAAGGCGTCAGCCCGCGTCACAACCCTGAATTCACGATGATGGAGTTCTATGCGGCCTTTGCGGAATACCGCTGGCTCATGGACTTCACGGAAGAGCTGATCCGCCAGGCCGCCATTTCGGCCACCGGCAGCGCCGTCCTCACGTATGGCGAACGCGAACTGGACCTGTCCAAACCGTTCGACCGCCTGACGATCTGCGAAGCCATCCTCAAGTACGCCCCTGGCTACACCCAGGCGCAGCTGGACGATGCCGCCTTCGTGCGCGCCGAATTGAAAAAGCTGGGCGCGGACGCCGACGGCCCCGTGCTGTCGCGCGCCGGCCTGGGCGCGCTGCAGTTGGCGCTGTTCGAAGAGACCGCCGAAGCCAAGCTCTGGAACCCGACCTACATCATCGACTACCCGGTCGAAGTGTCGCCGCTGGCGCGCGCGTCCGACACGCGCGAAGGCATCACCGAGCGTTTCGAGCTGTTCATGACGGGCCGCGAAATCGCCAACGGCTTCTCCGAGCTGAATGACCCCGAAGACCAGGCCGAACGCTTCCGCTCGCAGGTCGAAGCCAAGGACGCCGGCGACGAAGAAGCCATGTTCTACGACGCGGACTACATCCGCGCCCTGGAATACGGCATGCCTCCGACGGGCGGCTGCGGCATCGGCATCGACCGCCTGGTCATGCTGCTGACCGACAGCCCCAGCATCCGCGACGTCATTCTCTTCCCGCACCTGCGCCGTGAAGACTAAGCAGCAGGCGGCGTCATGATCTTCAAGATCCTGATGCTGCTGCTGGTCGTGGCGGGGCTGGTCTACTGGATCAAGCAACCCCGCCGCGTCCAGCCGGGCGCGCCCTACCAACCCGTGCGGCCGCGCCGCCCGATCTTCATCGCGCTGTGCATCGCCGCAGCGATCGCCGTCGTGGCGTCACTGCTGACCGCCCTGTTGTGGATGGGTGGCGTGGCGGGCGGCGTCACCGGCGGCGGCTATCACGGCGAAGCGGACTTCCTGCTTCCCGTTGCGGGTTCGCTGCTGGCGCTGGGCATCGCCTGCGCCATGGGCGCTTTCCTCAAGCGCCGCGGCTGACCGCTACCACCGGCCACGTCCCCACGCCCGGGGGCAGGGTCGGCAAGGCCGCCAGCAACATCGCATCAATGAATTCGGCGGGCGCCAGCCGCCCGCCGGGCTTGTACCACTGCACCGTCAGGTTCATCGCTCCCAGCACGCAGCGCTTCACGACGCGCGCATCGCCCTTGACCAGCCCGGCGTCCACGGCGCCCGACACCACGGATTGCCACATGGCCTCGTAGCGGTCGCTCAGCGCCTTCACGGCAGACTGACTGGGCGCCGAGAGGCTGCGCCATTCATACACCAGCGCATTCATCGCATCGCCGCCGGCGCCGTGCAGCATGCTCCACATATGGACCCGGAACAGCGCCGCCAGGCGGTCGGCCGGCGCGTCGTACCGCGCGAGCGCCCGTTCGCCATCGTCGATCACCTCCTGGATACCGTTGTTCATGACCGCCACCAGAATCTCTTCCTTGCTGCGGAAATGGTGGAACAGGCTGCCGGACTGCAGGCCGACGGCGCGCGCCAGTTCGCGCACCGTCGTGCGCTCGTAGCCGTGCTTGCAGAACAGCCGGCCCGCTGCCAGCACCAGTTCGCGGCGGCGGTCGGAATCTGCGCCTTCTTCCCGCGGCGCGGCGACTTCGGTCTTTTCCATGTGCGCTCACAGCCTCTGGATGAGGGTCGCCGTCGCCATGCCATGGCCGATGCACATGAGTTGCAGCCCGAACTCGCCTTCCGTCGCCTCCAGCCCGGCCAGCATCTTGGCCATCAGCCCTGCGCCGGTCGCGCCCAGCGGGTGCCCATGCGCGATCGCGCCGCCCCACGGATTCACACGCGAGAGCTTGGCGTCCAGCTCACGTTGCCAGGCCAGCACCACGCTGGCGAAGGCCTCGTTGATCTCGATCCAGTCGATGTCCTCGAGCGTCAGGCCCGCGCGGGCCAGCGCGAGCCGGGTGGCCGGAATCACGCCCGTCAGCTGCATCACGGGATCCGATCCCACCACTACCCGCGCCAGGAAACGCGCACGCGGCCGCAGCCCGTCGGCCAGCGCGGTGTCGCGGTCGGCCAGCAGGACCGCCGCCGCGCCGTCCGCCAGCTGACTGGCATTGGCGGCAGTCACGCCGCCTTGTCCCGGGGCACGCATCGCAGGCGCCATGGCCGCCATGCGGGCCGGGTCGGTTATCTCGCGTATCCCTTCATCCCGCAGCCCGGTCCCTTGCGGACCCGACAGCAATTCCGCATGCAGCCCCGCTTTCGCGGCCGCCCAGGCGCGCGCGTGGCTTTCCCGCGCCCATTCGTCCATCGCCGCCTGCGACAGCTGCCAATGGTCGGCAATGCGCTCCGCGCTTTCGATCTGATGGATCAACGGATAGCGTTCCAGCAACGCGGGATTCAGCGACTCAAAGCCGCGGAACTCGCCCTGCCCCAACGTCACGTCCAGGAACATGGGCACCCGGCTCATGCTTTCGACCCCACCGGCCACCACATACCGCATGTCGCCGGCGGCAATGGCCTGCGCACCGAAGTGCACCGCCTGCTGGCTGGACCCGCACATGCGGTTCAGCGCCACGCCGGGCACGCTTTCCGGCAGGCTCGCCAACATGGCGGCCAGGCGCCCGATGTTGGCGCCCTGCTCGCCCGCCTGGCTGACGCAGCCCGCGATGACGTCCTCGACCTTGGCGCCCGGCAGTCCGGCGCGCGCAAGCAGCCCCGCCACCGTCTGGGCCAGCAACGTATCCGGCCGCGTATCCGCCCACCACCCGCCGCGGCGGCCAAAGGGCGTGCGCACCGCTTCCACGATCACGGCTTCGTTCATGCCAGCGTCTCCTCAACGTAGAGCGTTTCGATTTCGTTCGCGTAGGTGCGGTAGATGCTGGCGCGCCTGACCTTCATCGTCGCCGTCACCTCGCCGTCGTCGTGGTCCAGTTCCTTGGTCAGCAGATGGAAGCGCTTGATCTGCGCCACGGGCGCCAGGCCCGCATTGGCGCGCGACACTTCCTGCTGGACCAGCTCCCGCACCTGCGCGCATTCGGCCAGCGACCGGAAATGCGTAAACGCGATGCGGCGCGATTCCGCCCACTTGCCCACCGTGTCGAACTCCAGCTGGATCAGCGCCGACACGTACTTGCGGCCATCGGCGATCACGATGCACTCCTTCACATAGGGGCTGCCCTTGACCGCGTTCTCGATCTCGGACGGCGTCAGGTTCTTGCCGCCAGCCGTGATCATGATGTCCTTCAAGCGGTCGACGATTCGGACGCAGCCGTCCTGCTCAGCCACCACGTCGCCCGTATGCAGCCAACCGTCGCGGACCGTGTCGGCGGTCGCCTCGGCGTGCTTGTAATAGCCCTGGAACACCATGTCGCCGCGCACCAGCAGTTCGCCGGCATCCCCCATCTTCCAGTCCACGCCCAGGATCGGCTCGCCCACCGTGCCGACTTTCACGCGGTCGGGATGCTGGCCGAAGATCATGCCGGCCGACTCCGTCAGCCCATAGACCTCCAGCAGGGGCACGCCAAGATTGCGGAAGTAGCGCACCACGTCAGCGGGAATCGGCGCCGCGCCCGTCATCGCCACCCGCACGCGCCGCAGGCCGATGAAGTTCTGCAAGGCGCGCAACACCAGCCAATACCACAGCGCATGCGTCAGGCGTTCGCGCGCGGTGTACTGC
>CAUSDE010000138.1:0-4927 GCA_963530045.1 uncultured Achromobacter sp. | reverse complement strand
CGCAGTGCCTGAACCGCAGCGGGCAGGTCGTCCTGGTCCGACCCCTGCCCCGCGGCCGGCGCGGGCAGCTTGGCCAGCCGCTCCTGCAAGGGCACGCGCCGCGCCAACGCGTCATCGCGTTGCCCGCGCAGCACGTCCACGCCCTTGGGCGCATGGATGGCGAGCGTCTTGCGCATGCCGTCCAGTTCGCGCAGCAACGCCGTGTAGCGCGCGTGGCGCTGTTCGGCATCGGCCAATGCCGTCACCCCCAACCGTTCCAGCAGCGCGCTCCAGGCCGTCTGCAAAGCGGCGCGTTCGCGCTGCAGCGCCGGCAGGTCCTGGCCGCCCGGTTCGATGCGCAAGCGCCCGACTCCCGGCAGATCCAGATCGGCGGCAGACGTCAGCAGCACCTGGCCGTCGCCAGTCAACGACCGGCCGTCCAGCGTGACCTGGCGCCCCGCTTCAAGCTGGTACGACAGCCGCGTGGCGAGGGCTTGCTGGCGCAACTGCAAATTGGCCAGTTCACGCTCGCTCTTGCGCAACGCATCGATATCGCCGTCCGCGATTTCGATGCGGACGGCTTCGGCCTTCAGCGCTGAGCCTTGTTCGATCAGCGCGGTAACGGCTTGCAGCGCGCCGTCCAGGCGTTCGACTTCGGCATTCAGTTGCGCCAGCTGGTGTTCCAGGTCGCGGCGGTCGGCGACGGCCTGGACCGCGGCCACGCGCAAGCGGGCGGCATCGACCGCCGCGGCGTGCGCTTGACGCTGCTGCTGCGCCCGGGCCAGCGGGGCTTGCGCCGCCTCGACCCGGGCCCGTGCCGCCTGAGACTCCTTGACGAGCCCCTGGTAGTCCGTCTCGTCCTGCTGGTCGCGGCGGACCTGGTCCTGCAGCAAGGTCAACGTCTGCGCGGCCTGGGTCTGTTCACGGCGCAGCCCGTCAAAGGCTTCGCGCTCCTTCGCCAGCGCGGCCAACCGGGCCCGGGCCTCGACGGCCTTGGCCTCGAAGTCCTTCCACGGCTGGCCGGCTTGGGCGCGTTCGTGATCGCGGCGCAGTTCCGCCAGGCGGTCCACGTCGGTGTTCAGTTGCGCCATCGCCTGCGCGCATTCGTCACGTTCGGCGGTGGCACGCGCCAAGGCGTCCTCGGCGTCCTTGTAGGCGCCCTTGGGACGCCCGTTGCGCGCATCCAGCAACGCAGCGCGTTCGGCCGACACCCGCTCGAACAGGCGGTCGCCGTCGCTGGCGGCCAGTTCGCCGGACAACTGCGTTAACGCGTCACGCAAATGCACGCCGGCATGGCCGGCCGCCTCTTGCAGATTGTGGCCATCGCCCTGCTGGATCCACAACAGGCCGGGGATGCCGGCCAGATCCGGCTTGCTTTGGCCGCGCCCCGGCAATTCGAACCCCAGCAAGGCAGCCAGCGCGTTCTCGGCTTCCTCGCCGTCCAGGCGTCGGGCGCCGTCGTCGATCAGCAATTCGCACCGGGCACGCGACAGGAACTGCTTCTTCAACACATAGGAATGATCCGCGTGCGTGAACGCCAGTTCGACGCTGGGCCGCGCGCCGGATTCGCCGCGCGGGGCCAGATCGGCGACCTTGCTGGTGCTGTAGCGTTCCAGGAACGCCGCGCGGATGGCGGATGCGACGGTGCTCTTGCCGGCCTCGTTCGCGCCCACGAAAAGGTTCAAGCCGTCTTGCAGGCCGTCCAGCACCATCGGCTGGCGGAACTTGCGGAATTCTTCAAGCGCAATCCGGGAGAGTTTCATTTGGCCGCCCCCTGCGGGGCGCTTTCGCGCTGGAACCGCAACAGCAGCCTCAAGGCTTCGCCCGCCACCGGGGCTTGCTCGCCATCCGCCTGCAAGGCCTGCAATTGCGCAGCCACTTCGCCGACGTAGCCGCTGGCGCCCAGCTCGGCCAGGTCGGCCTGATCGGGTTCGAGCAGCAAGCCGGACAGGTCCGGCAGCATTGCCCGCACTTGGGCGGTGGCCTGATCCACGGCGCGTTGCAGCGCGTCCCAGGTCTCCATGTTGACGTGGCCCTGCACGTCCAGCCGCAGCACGTCTTCCGCGCGCAGGGCCGCCAACCGTTCGGCAAGCGCCTGCGCGTCGGTGGGCAGGCTGACGGTCTCTGTCCAGGCGGACCAGCGGTACTTGCCGGTGGCCACGCGTTCCACCGCGGGCTCGGCGCCCGGGGCTTCGATGCGCACGTCCAGCACATAACCGGGTTCATTGCCGCGGAAACGGTCCTGCTCGGGCGTGCCGGCATACCAGGTGCGCGCGTCGATGGACAGGCAGCCGTGCCAATCGCCCAGCGCCAGGTAGTCCAGGCGCGCGCGGGCGCTGCGGTCCGGCGCGATGGGATTGGTGGCGTCGATCGTGTCGGGCAGACGGCCCGCGACGCTGCCGTGGGCCAGGCCCACCCGCACGCGCCCCGCTTCCGTTTCCAGCGTGTCGAAAGCCTGCGTCACGTCGTCATAGGTGTGGCGTTGCGTCAGCGGCGCGGCCAGCACGGCAAGGTTGATGGCGGGCAAGTCGACGACGCCGGTGCGCAACGGCACATGCACGTTGCCGGGGATGCAGCCCAGCTGCATCGCGCGGCTCCAGACGCTGTCGGCCAATGCCGCATCATGGTTGCCGGCGATCATCACCCAGGGGCCGGCGTAGGCAGCCATGGCGGCGAACAGCCGGCGGATCGTGCGGTCCGACACGCCTTGCGTATCGAACACGTCGCCGGCCACCAGCACCGCGTCCACGCCACGCTCCGCGGCAAGCGTGGCAACGCGCGCCACCACGTCAAAGCGCGCCTCGGCCAGCATGGCGGCGTCGTCGGTTTCGAACTGGCCGTACTGACGGCCGATCTGCCAATCGGCAGTGTGCAGGAAATGGGTCATGGGCCGATTTTGGCACAAGCCGCGTCATTCAAAACAGACAACGGCCCTCCCCGCATTTTGCGCGAGGCAGGGCCGTCGGGGGCATGGCTTTTGGCCGCTGCCCGATAAGCGATGCGGTGGTGGCGGGCGCGCCGGCTCAGGCGCGCTTGCCGTCCAGCACCAGCGGCGGATTCGACGATGCGCGGCGGTCATAGCGCGACAGGCTCAGCCCGTCGGTACGGATTGCCGGGCGCTGCCCCATGACCTGGTCGGCGACCAGCTTGCCCGAGCCGCAAGCCATCGTCCAACCCAGCGTGCCGTGGCCGGTGTTCAGGAAGAGGTTGCCATAGCGGGTGGGACCGACGACGGGCGTGCTGTCCGGCGTCATCGGACGCAGGCCCGTCCAGAACTCGGCCTGGGCGATGTGCCCGCTGTCGGGGAACAAGTCGTTGACGACAAGCTCCAGCGTCTTTCTGCGGGCGTCCTTCAAGCGCAGGTCGAACCCGGACAGTTCGGCCATGCCGCCCACGCGGATGCGTTCGTCAAAGCGCGTCACGGCGATCTTGTACGTTTCATCCAGGATGGTCGACACCGGCGCGGCGGTCTCGTCCTTGAGCGGAATGGTCAGCGAATAGCCTTTGACCGGGTAGACCGGCAGGTCCAGGCCCAGCGGTTCCAGGAAGCCGCGCGTGTAGCTGCCGAAGGCGGCCACGTAGCGATCGGCCGTCAGGACTTCGCTGCCCACGCGCACGCCGGTGATCTGCCCCCCCGCGGTGTTCAGGCCGGAGACGGTCTGGTTGTAGCGGAAGTCCACGCCCAGGGCCGCCGCCATCTCGGCCAGCCGCGTGGTGAACAGGCGGCAGTCGCCGGTTTCGTCGTTGGGCAGGCGCAGGCCGCCAGCCAGCTTGTGGATCGAGCGCGCCAGGGCGGGCTCGGCCGTCACCAGGCGGTTGCGGTCCAGCAGTTCGTAGGGCACGCCCACTTCTTCCAGCACGGCGATGTCGCGGCGGGCGGCTTCCAGCTGGGCCTCGGTGCGGAACAGCTGCAAGGTGCCGCGCGTGCGCTCTTCATAATGGATGCCCGTGGACGCGCGCAACTCGCGCAGGCAGTCGCGGCTGTATTCGGCCAAGCGCAGCATGCGTTCCTTGTTGACCGAATAGCGGTCGGCCGAGCAGTTGGCCAGCATCGCCGCCATCCACTTCAGCTGGTACACGCTGCCGTCCAGGCGGATCGCCAGGGGCGCGTGCTTCTGGAACAGCCACTTGATGGCCTTCAACGGGATCCCGGGCGCGGCCCAGGGCGTGGAATAGCCCGGCGACACCTGGCCGGCGTTCGCGTAGCTGGTTTCCTGGGCGGCGGCGGGCTGGCGGTCCAGGACCGTCACCTTGGCGCCCTGACGGGCCAGGTAATAGGCGGTGGTGGTGCCGATAACGCCGCTGCCGAGGACGATCACATGCATGATTCTTTCCGTATTTGGATTTAGTCAGTATTTTCGGTAGTCTATGAGCCTATTCGCAGTGAAAAGCACTGATTATTTTCCTTTGCCAGTGCTTTTCCCGGGCACGGCCCTGTTTTTCGATCACCAAAAGTGAAATGCGCGACCTAGACCGAATCGACCTGAAAATCCTGGAAATCCTGCAGCGCGAAGGCCGCATTTCGGTGACCGAATTGGCCGATCGGGTGAGCCTGTCCGCCACCCCGTGCTCGGACCGCGTCAAGCGCATGGAGCGCGAAGGCGTCATCACGGGTTACCATGCGCGCGTCAACCCGGCCGCGTTGGGCAAGAACCTGCTCGTCTTCCTGGAAATCAAGCTGTCCGCCAAGTCCGGCGACGTCTTCGACAAGGTCAAGAAAGAGCTGCTCTACGTTCCCGAGGTCATGGAATGCCATCTGGTGTCCGGTGATTTCGACTATCTGGTGAAGGCCCGCCTGACGGAAATGAACGAATACCGTCGCCTGCTGGGAGAAATCCTCAAACGACTGCCGGCTTCCGCGGAATCGCGCAGCTATGTGGTCATGGAGGAAATCAAGGAAACCCTGTACCTGCCCGTCGACCGCTAGGCCGCGCGCGGAGGGTTCCCT
>CAUSDE010000137.1:0-5127 GCA_963530045.1 uncultured Achromobacter sp. | reverse complement strand
CGTGCTGCCATGCGTGGCCGCACACTGGTCGGGTTGCTGCGAACTTTTCACGCACTCTGCAAAAGCCAAGGCATCATCCACAGTGGCGAAGTGGTATGAATGGCCGTTGGCAAAAGCCACTTTTCCTTCGACTGAGCAGTCCATCAAGCCTCCCGATGCTATTGATTTGTGGTTTTCGAACGCGGCGGCGGCAGCACCTTTTATGACTGGTCTTCCCAATAGCCAAAAGGCCAGCGTCGCTTCTTGGGTTCGGGTGGGGGATTTTCGTTATTCATTATGCGTTCCTATTTTTGATTATGAGAATCCTATCTTCGGAGTCGTAACAGCGATGTAAGGGTTCGCAAACAAGCCCTTCACCCCACACAGCACACAGGCCGATTCGGCAAAGGAGTTCCATGCCCCCCATGCACCCAAGCGGCGAGATCGAGAAAATGCGCTCGGGCGCCCTGTACGACCCCACCGCGGCAGAAATCCAGCAGGAACAGGCCGCCACGATGGCATGGCTGGCCCGATACAACGCCGCCCTAGCGCAGCCGTCCGCGCAGCGCTTCGCGCTCTTGCGGGAACGGCTGGGAGCGGTGGGAGAAGGCGCCGTCGTGCGGCCGCCGTTCCATTGCGACTACGGCTTCAATATCCGCCTGGGCGCCGGGGTGTTCCTGAACTTCAACTGCGTAATATTGGACGTGGTCGAGGTGACCATCGGCGATCGGACCCAGATCGGGCCCGGCGTGCAGATCCTGGCCGCGGACCATCCGCGCGTTGCCGCCACCCGCAAGGCGGGGCTGGAGTTCGGCCGCCCGGTCCGCATCGGTGCCAATGTGTGGATCGGCGCCGGCGCGCTGATCTTGCCCGGCATAACCGTCGGAGACGACGCAATCATCGGCGCGGGCAGCGTGGTCACCCGCGATGTGGCGGCCGGCGCGACCGTGGCGGGCAATCCCGCGCGCCCCCTGACCCGTTGAGCTGTCGGCGACACGCCTGAACCAGGAGACCCCACATGGCCATATTCGGCGCATTCGTACTGCTGCACGGCATCATCCTTCTGCCCTTTCTTATTATCTAGCCGGCAGGACGCTACCTCAGGTCCCGAGGCCCCACGGGCCTCCCTTTGCATGCCGGCGGACCGGCTGCAGCCGTCTACCGCGACCTGAAATTCCCCCGCGCCAGAAATTGGCCGCCTAGGGAAAACCCGCTAAGCCCTTGAAATAACTGAAAGTAATGAAAAGGCATCCGGAAATCCCCTATTAGGGAATTTGCTTATGCCTTTTAACTATTTGCAGCGCGCATACTTGCCGGGCAAGAATTCGCTCTGAGCATAAAGCAAGACAGATGGAACTACGTCAACTCGAGGCCTTCGCGGCCGTCATGTCTACAGGCAGCGTCACCGCTGCCGGGCGTTTGCTTGGGCGTTCGCAGCCGGCCATCAGCCGCCTGCTGCAAGAGCTGGAAGCCGAGATCGGCTACGCGCTCTTCAGCCGCAGCGGCCCCCGCGTGACGCCGACCGAGCAAGGCTTCCTGCTGTATGACGACGTGGAACGCGCGCTGGCCAGCCTGCAGCAGATTCGCGGCCGGGCTGAAGAGATCGCCCGCGGGCAAGCCAAGCCGTTGCTGCTGGCGGCCACCTCTGCCCTGGCTGCTGGGCTATTGCCCGACGCGCTCAAACGCATTGAATCCCAGACCACTGGCACACGCATCCAGGTGCGCAGCGCATCGCCCGAACGCGTGGTGCACGCGGTCTTGAGCGGCGCCGCGCAGTTGGGCGCCACCAGCTTGCCGCTGGAGCATCGCGGCCTGAATGTGCATTGGATCGGGCAAGCGCCCTGTGTGGTCGCGTTGCCGGAAGACGACGCTTTGGCCGCCCAGGATGTGGTGCCCGTTACGGCGCTTGCCGGACGCCGGCTGATCACCATGGCCAACCCCTACCGCCTGCGCCGCCGGCTGGATGCCGCGCTGGCCCCGGACGGCAATGCGCCCGGCACCATCGAAACCAATTCGTCCGTCAACGCCCTGGCTGCCGTGCGCGCTGGACTTGGCGTGTCGGTACTGGAACCGATCACCGCTTACGGCGTTCCGATGCCGGGCGTGGCGATACGCCCCATCGACCTGGACATCCCCTTTTTCTTTGGGGTCATCACCCCGCAATCGCAACCCATGACGCCCGCCTGCCAGGCCATGGCGGACGCGCTGGCCGATGCCGCCGCCGCCCTGCTGCCCGGCTTTGTGAAGCATGACGCTTGCGAGCACTCGGCGCTGTTGCAGTCGATCTACGGTGATGACGCCCCTGCTATGGAAACCCCCGCACTATGAATCTGCCCATCGCCACCCCGCCGCAAGGCTTAGCCGCGCTGGAAGCGCGCCTGCGGCAAGACCTGTCCTGGCTGGAAATTCCCGCCAAGAGCTGGGTCGCGCCGCGCCTGGTGGACGGCCAGCAAGTCCTGGACGTGGTCGTCATCGGCGGCGGCATGGCCGGTTTGGCTGCCGCGGCGTCCCTGACGCATCTGGGCATCACCGCCCCCATCTTCGACCAAGCGCCCGAAGGCTATGAAGGCCCCTGGGCCACGACTGCCCGCATGGAAACCCTGCGCAGCCCCAAGCAATTGACGGGCCCTGCCCTGGGCTTGCCGGCGCTGACGTTCCGAGCCTGGTTCGAAGCCCAATTCGGCTCGGCGGAATGGGACGCGCTGGACAAGATCCCGCGCCTGCAATGGATGGACTACCTGCGCTGGTACCGCCGTGTACTGAACCTGGACGTGCGCAACAACCACCGCGTGCTGTCCGTGCAACCGCGCGCCGACCGCCTGGTGCAGCTGGACATCGAATCCCCCGCTGGCCGCAGCACGGTGCTGGCGCGCCGCGTCGTGCTGGCGACCGGCCGCGACGGCCTGGGCGGCGCCTATGTGCCTGATTTTGCAAACAAGTTGCCGCGCAACCGCTGGGCGCACTCGTCCGACGTGATGGACTACGCCACGCTGGCCGGCAAGCGCGTCGGCGTCGTGGGCGCGGGCGCGTCCGCCATGGACAGCGCGGGCACCGCGCTGGAAGCCGGCGCCGCCAGCGTCGACCTGCTGATCCGCCGCAACGACATTCCCCGCGTCAACAAGGGCAAGGGCGCGGGCAACCCCGGCCTGACCCACGGTCACCTGACGCTGCCCGACGAATGGAAGTGGAAGATCCGCCACTACATCAACGCCGCCCAAGTGCCGCCCCCGCGTGGCAGCACCTTGCGCGTGTCACGCTTTCCGAACGCCCGCTTCAACCTGGGCTGTGGCGTGCAGGACCTGGCGATGGTCGGCGACGAGATCCACGTCACCACGCCCAAGGGCGTGTTCGTCTTGGACTTCCTGATCTTCTCGACGGGCTTCCGCATCGACTGGACCGTACGTCCGGAATTCGCGCCGCTGGCGCCTCACGTGCGCAACTGGGGCGACCGCTTTACCCCGCCCGCAGGCGATGAAGACCAGGAACTGCATGACTCGCCCGACCTGGGCGCCGTCTTCGAGCTACAAGAAAAAGTGCCCGGCGCCTGCCCGGGCCTGGACCGCGTGCACTGTTTCTCATACCCCGCCGCGCTGACGCAAGGCACGATCTCGGGCGACATCCCCGCCATCAGCGACGGCGCCAAGCGCCTGGCGCAAGGCATCGCGGGCCTGTTCTACCGCGAAGACGTGGAAACGTATTACGCCAACATGGAAGCGTTTTCCGAGCCGGAAGTGTTTGGCGATGAATGGGTCCCCGCCCCGCCCCCGGCTCCCGTTGCGGCAAACAGCGCGGCCTCGCAGGCGGAGACCACGCAATGACCGGTTGGTTGCTACGCCGCATCGCGCAAGCCGCGGTGGTTGTGTTCTTGATGACCTTGATCGTCTTCGTGGGCCTGCACGCCATCGGCAACCCGGTGGACATCCTGATCGGCCAGGACGTCGACCAGGTCGACCGCGCCCGCATCATTGCCGAACTCGGCCTGGACAAGCCGCTGTGGCAGCAGTACCTGGGCTTTTTGAACGGAGCGCTGCACGGCAATCTGGGCAACAGCTTCGTCTACAACATCCCCGCCATTGAACTCGTCATCCAGCGCCTGCCCGCCACGCTGGAGCTGGCGATCAGCGCGTTGTCGCTGGCCGTCATCATCGGCCTGCCGCTGGGCTTGATCGCCGGCCTGTACCCCGACAGCCGCTTCTCGAAGATGATCATGGCCGGCAGCATCGTCGGCTTCTCGCTGCCCACCTTCTGGGTGGCGCTGATGCTCATCATGACGTTCAGCGTGTCGCTCGGCTGGCTGCCCGCCAGCGGCCGCGGGCAGACGGTGGAGTTCCTGGGCTTTCAGTGGTCGTGGCTCACGGCCGATGGCTGGCGCCACCTGATCCTGCCCGCGCTGAACCTGTCGCTGTTCAAGATTTCGCTGGTCATCCGTCTGACGCGCGCCGGCGTGCGCGACGTGCTGCCGCTGGACTTCGTGAAGTTTGCGCGCGCCAAGGGCCTGTCGCCGTTTCGCGTGGTCTGTGTGCACGTGCTGCGCAACACGATGATCCCGCTGGTGACCGTGCTGGGCCTGGAGCTGGGTTCGACCATTGCGTTCGCCGTCATCACGGAAAGCATTTTCTCGTGGCCCGGCGCCGGCAAGCTGATCCTGGACAGCCTGAACGCGCTGGACCGCCCCGTCATCGTCGCCTACCTGATCGTGGTCGTGTGCCTGTTCGTCACGTTGAACCTGATTGTGGACATTCTTTATAAAGTGCTGGACCCCCGGGTACGGCTGGAGGGCTCGGCATGAGCACCACTGCAACTCCCGAGAAGATTCCCGCCCTGCGCCGGGAATCCCCCTGGCGCCGCAACCTGACCGAATTCCTGTCGTCCAAGACGGCGGTGTTTGGCCTGGTCATCGCCACGCTGCTGATCCTGGCCGCGATCTTCGCGCCCTGGATCTCGCCGCAGAACCCGTATGACCTGCTGCAAATCGACGTGCTGGATTCGCGCCTGCCGCCCGGCTCGATGAACGGCCTGGACACCTTCCACTACTGGCTGGGCACCGACGGCCAGGGCCGCGACCTGCTGTCGGGCATTCTGTATGGCCTGCGCATCAGCCTGATGGTGGGCGTGGGCTCGGCCGTCATCGCCGGCATTGTCGGCACG
>CAUSDE010000136.1:0-5796 GCA_963530045.1 uncultured Achromobacter sp. | reverse complement strand
GCCGCCGCATGGCTCATGCCGTACGTGTAGCCGCTCTGGAAGATCGGCACGGACCGGTTCACGGTGAAGCGGGTGTCGGCCACCGTGCTGCCGCCGCCGAACAGGCTGCCGCCGGTTTCGTTGCGGCCGGTGGAGGCGCGCAGGTTCACGCTGGGGTAGTAGCCGGCCTTTTGCACCGACACTTCTTTCTCGGCCACGGCCACGCCGGCCGATGCCGCGCGGATCGACCAGTTCTGGTCCAGCGCCGTGCGCAGCCAGGCTTGGGGGTCGTTGGGCACGGGCAGCGTCATCGGCAGGTCTTTGCGCACCGGGCGCAGCTTCAGGTTGCCGTAGCCGACGATTTCCTGGACCGCTTGCTGCTTGTCCAGGTAATCGTTCCTGGCCAGCAAGGTGTTGGCGTCCTGGATGTCCAGGCGGGCCTGCACTTCGCTCAGGCCCACGCGGGTTTCCTGGCCGCTATGAAAGCGGGCCTGGACCAATTCCTTTTGCTTCTGGGTCGTGCGGCGCTCAGCCTCGGTCAGTTCGATCTGATCCTGAGCGGCCAGCACGCTCAGATAGGCGGTGGCGGTGCGCAGCATCAGGTCTTGCTGCGCATAGGCGTAGCTGGCCACTTCCTTGCGTTCGGCATCCTGCGACTGACGCCATTTGTGATAGGCGCCCAGTTCGAAGATCGGCTGGTTCAGGGTCAGCGCCCAGCCGTTCTCGGCCCAGTTGGCGCGGCCTGTCTGATAGACGGCGTTTTCGCTGTCGACCACGTTCTGTCGAACCCGGCTGCGGTTGACCTCGCCGCTGACGCTGGGCAAGAGGCCGGCGCGCGCGGACATCACGCCATAGCCCACCGCCTGCAGTTCCTGATACGCGCCTTGCAGCTGCGGATCGTTTTGCAGCGCCATCATGTAGACCTGGTCCAGCGTCATCGGGTCGGACTGATCGGGCAACTGCGCGCCGTTGTACGCCGGCATGTTCTCCGCCAGGTATGACGCAGGCGCGGGCAGCACGGTGTTCTCGTCGAAACGCGGCGCGGGCGTGGGCGGCACTTCGTCCATCTGCGCGCTGGGGGTGGCCTTGCCGAAGCCGGAATCCTCTTGCGGCGTGTGCTGGCCGATCTTGAGCGAGCCGTTTTCCGTCTGCACGCCCGAAGACGCGGCGCCGGTCGAGGCTGGCGCCGCCGGGGCAGGCGCAGAGGCTGCCCGGTCCCGCGACGCGCAACCCGCCACGCTCAGCGCGGCCAGCACGGCTACCGCCAACAGGCCCTTGCGCGCATGCGCCGGGCGGAAGAGAAGCTTGTCGTTGTCAGTCATAGTAGACAGTCAGAAACTCGTGTCCGTCCCGCGCGGCGCCGGCAGCCAGGCTATAGAGGCTGCGCGGTTCGTCGGGCAAAAGAAAACCCAGGACCTCGCTTTCAGCCAAAGCCAGGCTGGCGGCCAGTCGCAAGAGATCGGGGATGAAGGCCCGCAAGGGCAGATCCGCCCCACGGAAGGTGAGCGTGAACGAATCGCGCCGGGTGTCGGCTTCGTCCACTTCCAAGAACATGAAACCCGCGGGATCGGCCTGCGCGCAAGCCTGCGCCACGATGCCCTGCGCCACCTGCCGCAGCACCGGATTGGCAAGCTTGGCCAGGTACGGCGCCAGATGGGCGTCGAACGCCGCGCGGTCTTCCAGATAGCGCATCCGATAGCCGGTCACGGCGGCTTCGCGCTGCGTGGCCGGATGCCATTTGTAGCCACAGCCCAGCGGCAAGACGCCATGCTGGCGCAACGCTTCGGGCGTCGGCATGAATTCCAGATACACACGGTAGGTGCCGGCCGCGCCGTCGGGCTCGTAGGCGAAGAACATGGCGCGTGCGTGCTCCATGTCTTGCACCACGCGCATCCACAGCGACTGCGGGATGGCTAGCGCCTGCGACAGCGTGGCCAGGTCCAGCTGGTGCCAGTGCTCACGCTGGATGCCCAGCATGAACCGGTTGCCCACCAGGCCGGCGGCCGAGAACTTCATCGACCACTCGACCCCGTCGATCTGCCTGCCCTTGAATACGGACAGCAGGCGGTCCGCCCAGATCCGGGGTTCTCCGTGCAGCGTGTGCAGGGGGATATGGATCTCGGGCTCGGCGCCAGCCTGGCTGGGGGCCGTACCGATCGCGGGAGTCAAGGTGGCGGTCAGCATGGCCCCGACGGCGGATCAGGCCGCGGACTCGACGGGCGCAGCGTCGGTGCTGGACGCCACGTCCTTTTGCTGCTGCGCCTTCACGCGGCGCTGCTCGTCCAGCTGCATGGCCAGGCGCTGGATGTTGCCCAGCGACGCGCGATGCAGTTCGATCAGGCGCAGCATGCCGGTGCGTTGCAATTCGACCACGCGGGCGTCGTCGATGCCGGCGAACTTCTGCTCGTCCACGACCCAGAAGCCGCTCAGATAGCGGTCGCCATCGGCTTGCGAGATGGTGATCGTCTTGGCAGCCAGCAGGCCCAGCTCGTTCAGCCGCTTGGCCATGTTCTTGGTCAGTTCCATTTCGCCCTGGAACACGCGCAGGAATTCCATCATCTGCGTCAGGTAGCCCGTTTCCTTGCCGTCTTCGAACAAGGCCACGCCGTCGGCGGTGTTGATGCCGGGATAGGACTCATCGATGCACACGGCCAGGCGGTCGGCCTCGGACGTGGTGCCCAGCACGAAGGGATAGCGGCGCGCGAAGGCGGGCACGTACGTATCGGCCTTCCAGGTGCCCAGTTCGGTCACGAACAGGTTGGACTTGTCTTCCAGGCCCAGCAGCACGGCCACATGGAAATTGCCGGCTTCGTCGCCCACGAAAACGATGGGGTAATGACGGCCGGCGTCGGCGAATTCGCTGGCCGCGATGGGCAGCGCATTGGTGTCCAGCGCGAAGGCGTAATGATCCGGCTGGATTTGGATTTTGGTGTTCTGGTGCGCCGCACGGTCCAGTGCAACAGCCCGTTCGTAAAACACAGTCGCTGACATTATTAAAATCTCCTTACCCGGTGTTTGTTACTTGTTCATGTTTTCGGCAAGGCTGATGCGTCCGCAGAACCACGCCTTTTTGCGAAAATCCATACGTCATTGGGATGACCGATCGCAAGAATTAGACGGGTTTTGACAGATTTCGTCTATCCCTGAAACTAGGCATATGCACTGCTGAAAACCCGGAATTGCGGCGTATTTCGGGCAACGGGCGACATAAATCGATATATTTCACGCGCAGACAACGGCCCCATTTTTCCGGAATACGGAAATGGGAGGACGTGTCGCCTGCGATGGCCCGCTTGCGATGATGAAACCGCAGCTGGTTACCGATTGACCCACTTTTCGACGCGCAGATTCCGACCGGAAGTTACTCCGGCGGCATGGCCCGCGCATCGGACTTTAGTCGTAGCCGGCGCGGAGGCCCGCCCACGGATAGCGGGCAGGCAGTGCAAGGGGGAGCGGATTGCGGAGATTGGAGGCGTGCTTGGAATCGACGCGACGCGCCTATTCGCTGACCCACTGCAGCGCGGGCGAGGGCTCGCCGGCCTGCTGGAAATGCTTGACCGCCGCCAGAGCGAGCTCACGGTCCACGCACTGATATTGCTGGTAGCTGCCGGACTGGCCGCCGACTACGACGTCCTGGTCGTGGTCCTCGGATTTGTCGGGATCGACCAGCGTGTAGATGCGGGCGTCGTCGTCCAGCGTGATGGACACGACATAGGAGCCCTCGCCGCCGCCGATCGCCATGACGGTTTCGTCTTCCGTCACCAGCGCAATGGAGCTGAATTCCGCCCCATCCAATTGGTCCAGCGCAGCCAGCAACTCCGCATCCGAGGGGTCGGCGCGCTCACTGACTGCGGCCCGTTCGCCCTGGCGTCGTTCTTCGATGAGTTTTTTTATTTTCATGAATTCGGATCCCCCGATTATGGTTATCAAGCCGGCCGCCAACCGGTGCCGGATCGCCGCCGCGTGTCGCGTTGCACGGCTAAGCCCCGTCAGTCTACCGGGTTGGGACAAAACACGAATTCGGCCAGAGGCGGGCGGTTGCGATTGACCGCTGGAATCCCCACCGCCCCGGGTGTAAGGTATTTGAACGGCATATGCCGCGTCACCTGGACAGGTACGCATCATGACGTCCCATACCCCTCGCTCTCCGCAGGCGCCCGCCGCGCCCGACGCACCGGTTTCCCCGCACGCCGAAAAAGACCGCGCCAAAGCGGATCATCTGCAAGAAGAGGCCCGGCGCAAGGCGCTGGCCAACGCCCAGCATAAAGAAAGCCCGCGCAATATGTCGGCGCCCCGCTATCACGGCGGCCATCGCGGCGGTTAAGCCCTGTTAATCGGCGGGCACGGCGATGGACAGCCGGCGAAAGAATACAACGACATGTTTCTTGCGCCGCCGGCCGTCCTATTGCCGTTGTCGCCCGTAGCGCCCCCCGCTTCCCCTTGCACGCCCGCTTCTTAGGGCCGTCGCGCATTCCTTATCACGGTAACTATTTGGAAAATAATCGCATTGAAATATGCGGCACGAAAGCAGACCATCGCCCATTGGATTAGGCCGATAGGTTGAGTCTGATCCGTTGGCGATTCCTTGTTGACCGTTCAAGCGGGATGCATTCGCCGACAAACCGGACCCATCAAGGAGGCTTATCGTGAATCCGATCAGACCCGCCATGGCGGCCTGCGCGTTGGGCGCAGTGCTGACGTTGGCCAGTTTCACCCAGACCGCGCATGCCCAGGCCGCAACCGACGCCACGGCCGCCAAACCGCTGGCGACGGGCTTGACGGAAACCGGCACGGCGGAAGGCCAGGTCGTTGAAGCGGTGCGCAGCGGCGATATCCTGACCCTTAAGGTCCGGTTCAAGCCGCTCGTGCCCGGCAAAACCGAAATGGTGTATTCGCAGATCACGAAAAACGATTACGAAGACAGCTTCTACGTCATTGCCGGCAATAAAAAGCACCTGCTGCTGAAGGACAGCAACGACAAGCCGCTGACCAATCCGAAACTGGTGCTGAAAACGTCTAAGGACGCGCCGATCGCGGGCGCCTGGCAGGGCAAATTTCCCGCGCCGCCCAAAGACATCACCGAAGTTTCCTTGACGATACCGGGTGTCGAGACCTTCGACGCCATCAAGATCACCGATCGCTGATCATGGCCGTCGCCCCGAAGGTTCCAGCCGCGCTGGCCGCCCTCCTGCTGACCGCGTTCAACGTGGCCCACGCGCAAGAGCCGCCCTATAAGGCGGAAGTCCTGGACTTGCAGGCAACGATATTGGACTTGAAGGGATTCCCGTCCGACGCGGGCGCAGGGGTTTCGGACCTGTCCGCGCAGATCAGCGATCTGGCGGGCCGCCACGACGGCTTGTCGGTACGTCAGGACAAGGACGCGGTCACGGTATCGATGCTGGGGGACGTGCTGTTCGATTTCGACAAAGCCGATATCCGGCCAACCGCCGAACCCGCCCTGCAGGATATTGCGCAAGCGATCCAGGCGGCCGCTACCGGCCGCGTCGCCATTGAGGGCCACACGGATTCCAAGGGCAAGGCCTCGTATAACCAGGCGCTGTCAGTCAAACGGGCCGAAGCCGTAATGAAATGGCTGGCGAACCACGGCGTGGATCCCGCGCGCTTGGCCGCCAAGGGCTACGGGGACACCCGGCCCGTGCAGCCCAATGCCTTGGCCAATGGCGCCGACAATCCGAAGGGGCGCGCGCAGAACCGGCGGGTGGAATTCGTGATGCCCAAGCATTGATCAAGAAAGGCAAACCTAGCGGTTGCGCTCTTCTTCGTCTTCTTCCTCTTTTGACTTGACCTCTTCCAGCT
>CAUSDE010000135.1:0-6081 GCA_963530045.1 uncultured Achromobacter sp. | reverse complement strand
GCTGGACGGCACCCGGGTCCTGTACCAGTCGGTGCTGGAGCTGGACCGGGTGCTGGGCGGCGCGTAAATCGGCACACCCAATCGGCGCACCCAATCGGCACACCCATTCGGCGCCCGCGGGTATCCCCGGCCCGTGGGCGGCGCGCTGCCATAATGGACGCCTTGCGCCGGTTCATCCGGCGCCCACGACTCGCCCCCCGCCGCCCATGGAACAGATAGAACTCAATGACAGCACCGCCGACCGCTTCCTGCTGGATGCGCGCGGCCTGACGCTGCTGGTCTTTCACAGCCGCACCTGCGGCACCTGCCGCATCGCGCGCGAACAGCTGCCGGCGCTGGAATTGCCCGTGGAACGCGTGTGCTGGGTGGATGCGGGCGACAACCGCGGCCTGGTCGAACGCTACGAGGTCTTTCACCTGCCCGCCATGTTCGTCACGCGCGACGGCGCCTTCTTCGGGCCGGTGCAATCCACCCTGGCCGAATGGGACCTGCGCCAACAGATCGGCCTGGCGCTGGACAGCTACCCCGCCGAACTGCCGTGAGCGCGCCCGCCGCCAAACCGCAACGCTTGCCGCTGGACGCGCTGGCGACCGGCGGCATGCTGGTCCTGTGCGTGTGCTGGGGTTTCCAGCAGATCGCCATCAAACTGGTCGCGGGCGATATTGCGCCGATCATGCAGATCGGCCTGCGCTCGACCTTCGCGGCGCTGGTGCTGGCGGTGGTGGTGTGGCGCGCCGAGGGCATGCGCGCATGGCGCGACGGCACCGCCCTGCCCGGCCTGATCGTCGGCTTGCTGTTCGCGGGAGAATTCCTGTTCGTGGCGCAGGGCCTGCTCTACACCACGGCCTCGCACATGTCGGTGTTCCTGTACACCGCCCCCATCTTCGCCGCGCTGGGCCTGCACTGGCTGCTGCCTGAAGAACGCATGCGGCCGCTGCAGTGGCTGGGCGTGGCGATCGCGTTCGGCGGCATCGGGGTGGCGTTCCTGGGCAAGCCGGCGCAGGTGGGATCCTCGAACATGCTGCTGGGCGATGCCATGGGCCTTGCCGCGGGCTTGCTGTGGGGCGCCACTACGGTCGCCATCCGCAAGACCTCGCTATCGGAAGCCGCGCCCTCCAAGACGCTGTTCTATCAGATGGCGATAGCCGCAGTCGGGCTGCTGGCCTATGCCGCCGCCACCGGCCAAGACGCCATCCGCTATACGCAGGCCGCCGTGCTGAGCGTGGCCTTCCAGTCGGTGGTGGTGGCGTTGTCCAGCTACCTGGCCTGGTTCTGGCTGCTGCGCCGCTACCTGGCGTCGCGGCTGTCGATCCTGTCTTTCATGACGCCGCTATTCGGCGTGAGCTTCGGCGTGCTGATCCTGAACGAGCCGCTGGACGCCGGCTTTGTCATCGGCGCGGTACTGGTGCTGTCGGGCATCACGCTGGTCAGCGGTGCGGAAGTGATCAGGAACCTGTTGCGCAAACGGGGGTGAGCCGCTCCGGTCACCCCCGCGCTTTGCCCAAGTTCAACACGATCAGCGCCGCCCCGGCCAGCACGAAGGCGAATCCCAGCCAGTCCGCCGCGCCGGGCCGGTCGCCCACCAGCGCCATCGCGCCCAGCACCCCCACCACGGGCACCATCAGCGTCGTCAATGCCGCGACCGTGGCGCTGACCTTTTCGCTCAGCACGAACCACAGCCAGTACGCCACCGCCGTGCCCAGGATGATGTGAAACGCCAGCGCGCCGGCCACTCGCGCATTCCAGCCCTGCGTGGGAAACGATTCGCCCGCGATCAGCATGCCCGTCAAGGCGCAAGCCGCACCCACCACCAGTTGCCAGGCCGTCACCACGATGCGGTTGCCCGCCACGGGCCAGCGCTTCAGATAGACCGTGCCGGCGGCCCATCCGAAAGCGGCGATCAGCGGAAAGGCCAGGCCTTTGGTCGCGGCGATGTCGTGGTCGACGAAGACGGCATGCAGCACCGGCCAGGCCAGGATCGCCACGCCCAGCGCGCCCAGCCCCAGCGCCACGGCCCGGCGCCGGTCGGGCCGTTCGCCCAGCACGGCCCAGGCCAGCACCGCCGACATCATTGGCATCGTGAAGGTCAACACCGCGGCGCGCGACGTGCTGGTGCTGAGCTGCGCCCACGCCACTGCCAGGTTGAACACCGCCACCGCCAACAGGCCGCCCACAACGATGCCGGGCCACGACGCGCGCGGCGGCAGCAGGGCCACGCGCTTGGCCAGCGCCAGCAGCAACAGCAGCACCGCGCCGCTGCCCAGGCCCATCACGCGCAGCGTGAACGGCGGGAAGATCGACAGGATGATCTTCACGGCCGGCCAGTTCAGCCCCCAGAACAGGGCGAGCGCGACCGGGATCAGGCGCACGCGGCCTTTTCCTGGGCGGCCAGTTCGGCCAGGCCTTTGCGCTGGTTGCCTTCGGCGTCGAAGTTCTCGGGGTCCAGCCAGCGCTCGTAGGCGGCGCGCAGCGCCGGCCATTCGCTGTCGATGATCGAAAACCATGCCGTGTCGCGGCTGCGGCCCTTGTAGACCGTGGCCTGGCGGAAGATGCCTTCGAATTGGAATCCCAAGCGGGCGGCGGCCTTGCGCGACGGCGCGTTCAGGCTGTCGCACTTCCATTCATAGCGGCGATAACCCAGTTCGTCGAAAGCGCGGCGCATCAGCAGGAACTGCGCCTCGGTCGCGATGCGGGTGCGCTTGAGCTGGCGCGAGAACGACACGAAGCCCACCTCGATCACGCCGTTGGGCGGGTCGATCCGCATCAGCGCCAGCGTGCCGATCGCGCGGCCCGTCGCCAGATCGATGATGGTGTGGTGCAAGGGGTCGCTGCCTGCCTGCGCGGCCTCGGCGAATGTCCGGTAGGCGGCCTCGTCGGCAAAAGGCCCGACGCCCATGTAAGTCCAGTCGCTGTCGTCCGGCGCCTGGCTGAACGCCTGATACAAGTCCGCTGCGTGGCGCTCGGCGGACAAGGGCTCCAACCGGCAATAGCGGCCAACGGCCGGGGTCAGGGGCGGACGCGCGCGCGGGGTCCAGCCGGGAACATCGGGGCCGATGGGTTGTTGGAAAGCGTTGACGCGGGGTTGCATGCTACGGACCTCATCCTGGTTAGCGCGCGTCGCCGGCGGTGGCGGACGCAACACGCATGACCTCACGATATCGGAATCGTGGCATCATAAAAAGCACCACGATCCTTTAATTTAATAGGGCCATGAATCCCCTGCCATCTCTGGGCGATCCCGCGGACGCCGCCCTGCTGTCCAGCCCGCTGGCGCGCGGCCCCGGGGCGCTGCCCCGCCAGCGCCAGCTGATCCAGCGGCTCAAGCAGGCCATCCTGGCCGGGCAATTGCCCGCCGGCGGCAAGCTGCCGTCCTCGCGCGCGCTGTCCGAAGACCTGGATATTTCGCGCAACACGGTGCTGATCGCCTACGAGCAACTGACGGCCGAAGGCTATGTCATCGCCGACCGCCAAGGCACCCGCGTGGCGCCCCTGTCGGCCGCCGCCAGCAACGCCGCCCGGCAGGCCGCGCCGCCGCCCGCCGAATCCTCCTTCACCGCCAAGCGCCTCTCGCGCATCGTGTCCTCGCGCTACCTGCACGACGGTTCGCTGCCGATGACGCCCGGCACCCCTGCGCTGACCCAGTTCCCGGTCAATGCGTGGCGCCGCGCGCAGGACCGCGCGCTGCAGGCCGCCCCCGCCACCACGCTGGGGTACGGGCACCCCGTGGGCGAACCCGCGCTACGCGAAGCCATCGCCCAGTATCTGCGCGTCTCGCGCGGCGTGCGCTGCGAGGCGTCGCGCATCGTCATCACCGAAGGCGCGCAGGGCGCGCTGGCGCTATGCGTGCAACTACTGACCAACCCCGGCGACACCGCGTGGCTGGAAGATCCCGGCTACCGCGGCGCCAAGTCTGCGTTCCATGCGGGCGACCTGGACGTCGTGGCGATGCGCGTGGACGCCGACGGCATGGTGATCCCCGAAGACGCGTGGCAGACGCGCCCGCCGCGGCTGATCCAGACCACGCCGTCGCACCAATACCCCACCGGCGCCGTGCTGTCGGTGGCGCGCCGGCTGGACCTGCTGGAACGTGCGCGCCGCGCAGGCGCGTGGATCATCGAAGACGATTACGACAGCGAATTCCGCCATCAGGGCGAGCCCATCGCGGCCATGCAGGGCCTGCTGCCCGATTCGCCCGTGCTGTATGTGGGCACCTTCAGCAAGACCATGTTCCCCGCCCTGCGCCTGGGCTTCCTGGTGCTGCCCGAAACCATCGCCACGCAAGCCATGCCGTCCGTCATCGAAATGCTGCGCGGCGGCCATCGGCTGGAACAACTGACCATGGCGGCCTTCATCGACAACGGCCAGTTCTCGCGCCATCTGGGCCGCATGCGGAGGCTGTACCGCGAGCGCCAGGCGGCGCTGCGCGACGCGCTGGCCGCGCATCTGGAGATCGATCATGAAGTGCTGGGCGGCCACAGCGGCTTGCACCTGACCGTGCGGCTGCCGCCGGCGTTCTCCGATGTGGCGATCGTGGAGCAGGCGCGCAAGCTGGGGATGAACCCCGGCGCGCTGTCCTCATTCGCGATCACGCCCCGCCCGGAAGACAACGGGCTGGTGATCGGATACGGCAACACAGGGGCCGAGCGGTTCCCGGCGCTGGTGGGCCGGCTGCGGGATATCGCGCTGAAAGCCAGCCGGTGATGGCAAGGCGCCCCGGCCTGCGCCAAGCGCCCGGCGGCGTTACAGGCCCTAGTCCACCAGCCCGCCCAGCACCAGCACCGCCAGCACCAGCCAGAAGAGGAATCCGATGATGGAGCGGCGCAGCAAGGACTTGACCGCCGCCCACAGGAACATCAGGCCCAGCACAAGCAGGACGAAGTTGAAGATCGACGGGCTCATGCCCATCGCGCCGGCCAGTCCGGAATAAAAGTCGCCCAGGGCGCCGCCCAGGCCGCCCAGCAACCACTTGATGCCTGCGACGATGCCGCGCAGCGCTTCGCCGAGCATGCCGCCCAGCGACGCGAAAAAGCCGCTATCGTGCTCCATCAGCGGCGGGTATCCATGATCATGCGCACGGCCAGGCCCGCCAGTACCGTACCCATCAGCCAGCGTTGCACGACCATCCACAGCGGGCGGCCCGCCAGGAAGCCGGCGATCGACCCCGCCATGATGGCGATGACGGCATTGACCGACAGGCTGACCGCCACCTGCGTCATGCCCAGCGCCAGCGACTGCGTGAACACGCTGCCGTGGTCGGGCTGGATGAATTGCGGCAGCAGCGACACATACATCACTGCGATCTTGGGATTCAGCAGATTGGTCACCAGCCCCATGGTGAACAGCGTCCGCGGGCTGCTCTTGGGCAGTTCGCGCACCTGGAACGGAGAACGGCCACCCGGTCGGATCGCCTGCCACGCCATGTACAGCAGGTACAGGGCGCCGCCGATGCGCAGCGCGTCGTAGGCCAGCGGCACCGTCAGCAGCAAGGCGGTGATGCCGAACGCGGCGCACAGCACATAGAAGATGAACCCGACCGCCACGCCGCCCAGTGAAATCAGACCTGCCTGGGGGCCTTGGGAAATGGAGCGGGACACCAGGTAGATCATATTGGGCCCGGGCGTAAGCACCATGCCCAGCGCAACCAGGGCGAACGTCAGCAGATGAGTCAGGTCAGGCATGATGAGCCGGCGGGCGCCGGGCGAAGTCGGATTGAAGGCCTACACGTTATCGCAAAACTGTACCGGAACAGGGATTTTTTGTCGCAGGTATCCGCGCGAAGCGTGTGCGGCATGGGGGCAAATCCTCGAAGTTCGCAAAGGGTCGGATTGCCGTATCGCGGATACGACAGCCGCGCCGGTGTTACTTCCTGTTCCGGGCCCGCGCACTTTACGCCGGCATGCGCGCGGCGATACAGTGGTCAGGTTCGTCCGATTGCATGGGAGCACCTGGACATGCCGCAGCGTCACCCGTCCGTGGTGGGAAGTCCCCCCAGTATCCGCGTTGGCATAGGAGGCTGGACCTACGCGCCCTGGCGCGGCCCGTTCTACCCCGAAGGCCTGCCGCACGCGCGGGAACTGGAGT
>CAUSDE010000134.1:0-6265 GCA_963530045.1 uncultured Achromobacter sp. | reverse complement strand
GACCGCAATCGTTGACCCGCGCCCCACCGGCCCCCGACCCGACGGGCGTATTAAGAACCCGCCCGGCACGAAACCAATCCCCCCACCCCTTAATGCCGAATCTCAGCCAAAAACTTCTGCGCCCGCCCCGTCCCCGGCCGAGTAAAGAATCCCTCCGGCGTCCCCGTCTCCACAATCCTCCCGGCATCCATGAACCACACTCTGTCCGCGACTTCACGAGCAAATCCCATTTCGTGCGTCACGCACACCATCGTCATTCCATCTTTCGCCAGGCCCTTCATCACCTGAAGCACTTCCCCCACCATCTCCGGGTCCAGCGCGCTTGTGGGTTCGTCGAACAGCATCACCGGCGGATTCATCGCCAGGGCGCGGGCGATAGCGACGCGTTGCTGCTGGCCGCCTGAGAGCTGGGCGGGGTAGGCGTCGGCCTTGTGGGCAAGCCCGACGCGTTCCAAGAGCTGCATCGCCCGGTCGCGGGCTTCGGGGCGGCGGGCGCGTTTGAGTTGCAGCGGGGCCAGCATCAGGTTTTCCAGCACCGACAGGTGCGGAAACAGATTGAACTGCTGGAACACGAAACCGATGTGGCTGCGCAACTGGTCCAGGTGGACCTTGGGGCCGTAGATGTCCTGGCCGTTCACCTCGATCACGCCCTTCTGGATCGGCTCCAGGCGGTTCACGGTGCGGATCAGGGTGGACTTGCCGGAACCGGACGGGCCGCACACCACCACGACCTCGCCTTGCGTCACTTGCTCGGTCACGTCGGCCAGCGCCTGGTAATCGCCATACCACTTCTGCACTTGGGAAAATCGGATCATGTCGGCACCACTTTAGGGGCAGCCGTGAGCCCGGCGCGCCGTCTGCCGATACGTCGTTCGGTCAGGTGCACCAATGAACTCAGGCCAAAATTCAGGATGAAATAGGTCATCGCCAGCAAGCCAAACACTTCGAACGGCTTGGTCAGCAGCACGCTGTTGATCTGGTTCGCGGCATAGGTCAGTTCCTGCACGCTGATCACGTAGGCCAGCGACGTCTCCTTCACCGTCGACACGAACTGGCTCAGCATGCTGGGCAGCATGTTGTAGAGCGCCTGCGGCAGGATCACGCGCCGCATCGTCTGCAGGTACGACAGGCCCAGCGCGCGGCTGGCTTCCTGCTGGCCGGGAGGCAGCGCCTGGATGCCGGCGCGAATGATCTCGGCCAGGTACGCGCTTTCGTAGCAGACCAGCGCCACCACCATCGTCGTGGTGCCCGCGACGGGGCGGCCGATGATGAGCGGCACGAAGAAGTACGCCCAGAAGATGAACATCAGGAGCGGCAGGCCGCGCACCAGATAGACCACGGCCGAAGACGGCCAGTAGAAGATGCGGTACGGGCTGATGCGGCCCAGCGCCAGCAGCACGCCGCACGGCAGCGCCAGGGCCAGGCTGATCGCGGCCAGGCCCAACGTGGCGACCAAACCGCCCACCGGGCCGTGCGGGTACTGCCCGATCAGCAGCAGCAGCCAGTTGTCTTTCAGTATGTCCCACATGTCAGCGCGCCCCCAGCGGACGGTACCGTCGTTGCAAGAGCGCCCCGCCCCCCATGATGATGAACGACAGCACCAGATAGATCACCGTCACCACGGCATAGGCCTCGAAGGTGCGGAACGTGTAGTTCTCGACTTCGCGGCCTGCCGCGGTCAGTTCCGTCACGCCGATCGCCATCGCCAGGCTGGTGTTCTTCAACAGCAGCAGGGTCTGGTTCAGCAGCGGGGGAATGGCGATGCGGAACGCCTGCGGCAGGATGACTTTGCGCATGGTCTGCAGAAAGCTCAGGCCCAGCGCCCGCGACGCCTCGACCTGCCCCGGCGGGATGCCGCGCACGGCGCTGCGCAGGTCTTCGCAGATATAGGCCGACATCACCAGCGAGATCGCGATGCACGACATGATGAATTCGCTGCCGTGGCTGTTGAGCCAGTCGGTCGCGAATTGCGGCAGCAGCGCCGGCACGCCGAAATACCAGAAGAGGATGTGCACCAGCATGGGCACATTGCGGTGGAAGGCGACATACACCGCGATCACCGCGTTGGCCACGGGCGAGCCCGTCAGGCGGATCACCGCCAGCAGGCTGCCCACGAAGAACGCCAGGATCCAGGCCAGTCCGGCCAGCGCCAGGGTGGTGATGAACCCCCTGAGCAGCCACGCCGGATACTCGCCCTGGAAAATGGCGCTGAAGTCGAAAACGTAATGCATCGAGACAGGCTCCAGCGCGCGCGGCGCGTCAACCCTTGATGGCTTCGATGCGGAAATCGCGCTTCATGTTGAATTGCGTGCCCGCGCCGAACCATTTGTCGAACGTCTTGGTGGCCTGGCCCGACGCTTCCATGCCGTCCAGCACCTTGTTCACCTGGGCCAGCATGGCGGTGTCGCCCTTGCGCACACCCATCCCCCAGGGTTCGACGAACAGCGCCGGCTCCAGGATCTTGACCGGCACCGCGCTGGCCGACGCCTGTTGCTGCAGCTTCACCAGCATCAGCTCAGACCCCACGAAGCCGCTGACCTTGCCCTGTTGCAGCGCCAGGAACGCGCCGCTGGGATCCTTGAACGTCACGGGCTCGACATTGGGGATGTTCTTGCGCGCCCCCTGCTCCGACGACGAGCCGCGCACCGCGCTGACGCGCTTGCCGGCCAGGTCGGCGGGCGCCTTCAAGTCCTTTTCCGAATCGCGCGCCAGGATCTTCTGCAGGCTCACGAAGTGCTGGTGCGAATAGTCGATCTGCTGCGCGCGCTCCGGGCTCCAGCCCAGGTTGGCCGCCACCACGTCGACGCGGCCCGCGATCAGTTCGGGAATGCGGGCTTCGACGGCGATCAGCTTCAGTTCGAGCGGCACGCCCAGGCTGTCGGCGATGGCCTGGCACATGTCGACCTCATAGCCCACGATGGCGCGGGTCTTGGGGTCCTGGAAGCTGAAGGGCTCGGCCGTGCCCATGGTGCCGCAGATGAACTTGCCGCGCGCCTTGATGTCCTGCACGGTGTCCGCATGCGCGGCGGGCGCCAGCGTGGCGGCAAGGCCGACGGCGGCGACGAAAGTGGCGATGGTGGTCTTCATGGTATTTCCCCTTGGAATATAGGTATGGGTACGGCCTGCAAAACCTGCGTTTCAACGCAAGGCCGCGCACGCCTCATGGATGCGGCGGCAGCCTTCTTCAATGTTTTCCATGGACGTGGCGAAGCTCAGCCGCAGATAGGGCGACAGGCCGTAGGCCGCGCCGTCCAG
The DNA here is from genome assembly GCA_963530045.1 of uncultured Achromobacter sp. Classification (GTDB taxonomy): domain Bacteria; phylum Pseudomonadota; class Gammaproteobacteria; order Burkholderiales; family Burkholderiaceae_B; genus Achromobacter. Next base: position 3,010 of record CAUSDE010000134.1, on the reverse strand, counting down.
CACCGCGACGCCCGCTTCGTCCAGCAGGAACATCACGACGTCCAGGTCGTTGGCCAGCACGCGACCGGCCGGCGTGCGCTTGCCCAGCAAGCCTTCCACCGACGGATAGACGTAGAACGCGCCCTGCGGCTGCGGGCAACGGATGCCCGGCACGGCGTTCAGCAACGCGACGATGCGGTCGCGGCGCTGGTGGAACACGGCGGCGGCATCGCTGACGCAACGCTGGTCGGCGGTCAGCGCCACGCGCGCGGCCGACTGGCTGATGGCGCTGACGCAACTGGTGCTTTGCGAGATCAGCGTCGCCATGGCCTTGATCAGCGCCTTGGGGCCGCCGGCGTAGCCCAGGCGCCAGCCCGTCATCGCGTAGGCCTTGGACACGCCGTTGATCGTAAGCGTGCGGGCGGCCAGCGCCGGCACTACGGCGGCGGGCGATGCGTGGCGCGCCTGGCCGTAGGCCAGATGCTCGTAGATCTCGTCGGTCATCAGCCAGACCTGCGGATGGCGCGCCAGCACCTCGCCCAACGCGCGCAGTTCGTCCGCGCCGTACATCGCGCCGGTGGGATTGCTGGGCGTGTTCAGCAGCACCCATTTCGTGCGCGGCGTGATGGCGGCTTCCAGCGCCTGCGGCGTGAGCTTGAAGCCGTCGGCCTCCGGGCAGGCCACCACCACGGGGGTGCCGTCGTTGACCAGCACCATGTCCGGGTACGACACCCAGTACGGCGCGGGGATGATGACTTCATCGCCGGCCTGCACCGTGGCGGCCAACGCGGTGAAGATCAATTGCTTGGCGCCCACGCCGACGATCAGCTCGTCCAGCCCATAGTCCAGACCGTTTTCGCGCTGGAACTTGGCGCGCACGGCTTGCAGCAGCGGCTTGGCGCCGGCGGAGGCCGTATAGCGGATGTCACCGCTGTTGAGCGTGTCGATGCCGGCCTGCACGATGTGGGCGGGCGTGGGCAGGTCGGGTTCGCCCACCGTGAAGTCAATGATGTCGCGGCCCTCGGCGCGCAACTGGTCGACGCGCGTCTTGGCCGCCATGCTGGGCGACGGCTTGATGGCCCGGGCGCGGTCGGCCAGGAATTCGGTGTCGACGGCGCTCATGCCAGCCCCTTGGCGGCGAACGCGGCTTGCATCCAGCTTTGCGTCCGGTCGCCGCCCGCGATCTCGGCCATGATGCGTTCTTCCTTGGCCGCATGCGCGTGCGCCGCGGCGATCAGGCTTTCCGCGTCGCTGGCGGGAAAGCTGACCAGGCCGTCTTCGTCGCCCACCAGGATGTCGCCGGGCTGGATGACCTGGCCGCCGATGGACACAGGGACGTTGACCTCGCCCGGTCCGTCCTTGTAGGGCCCGCGGTGGATGTGCCCGCGCGCATAGCAGGGGAAGCTGTCGGCCTCGAAGGCGGCCACGTCGCGGATCGCGCCGTCGACGACGACGCCCGCGCAGCCGTGGACCTGCAGGTAGCGCTTCATGATTTCGCCCAGCACAGCGTTGGACAGGTCCCCGCCCGCATCCACCACCAGCACGTGGCCGGGCTGGATCTGCATCATCGCCTTGTAGATCATCAGGTTGTCGCCGGGACGGGTCTTGACCGTCAGCGCGGTGCCCACCAGCTTGCCGCGCCCGTTGTAGCGGCGCAGGCCCGAGATGCCTTCGCGGCGCGCGAGGTTGTCGCTGAGGTGCGGCGTGACGATACCGGCCAGCGCTTCAAGGATGGCGGCGGGAGCAACGGGGGATGCCGGCAATTGGCGTGCGCCGGTGAGGATAGTGGCCATGACGATCTGCAAATTCCTGAGTCGAAAGCCGCCGCAAGCCCGGAACGCTTTCCAGGCCCCGGTCAGCCGGGAGATGAATCAGATCGCATGGTGCGAGCTTTTCGGTTTGGGAAAAAGGGATTAAATTTCCACGAACCTCATCGCTTTTAGGAATATAAGGGTTAGCCCTTAGCGAAATTTCGGAATGAACCTGACCTTGGGCGGACCCGCCGCATGCTGACTTTCAAACAAATCGAAGCCCTGTACTGGACCGTCCGGCTGGGCACGTTTTCGGCGTCCGCACAGAAGCTGCACACCACGCAATCGGCCATCACCAAGCGCATCCAGGAACTGGAGGCGGACTTCGACGTGGCCCTCTTCGACCGCTCCGGCCACCGCGCCGAACTGACCGCGCGTGGCCACGAGGTCTACGCCCTGGCCGAAGAGATGCTGGGGCACCGCGACCGCCTGCTGGTCCGCCTGAAAGGCCAGCACACGCTGACCGGCACGTTCCGTTTCGGCATCACCGAGATCACGGCGATGACGTGGCTGCCCGCCCTGATCCGCCTGCTGCGCGCCCACTACCCGCGCATCACGCTGGAGCCGCACATCGACCTGGGCGCCGACCTGCTCAAGCGCCTGCAGGCCGGCCAGTTGGACATGGCGTTCCTGCACGGCGAATTCGCCGAACCGAACTTGCAGGTGGTGGCGCTGCAGCGCCTGGAATTCGCCTGGATGGGCAGCCCCGACATGATCGACGCCAGCCGCATCTACACCCCCGCCGACATCGCCCGCCTGCCGCTGCTGCGCCAAAGCCGCGAGTCCGGCCTGAACATGATCTACGACGGCTGGCTGCGCCCGCATACGCCGGCCAGCAACATCTTCACGATCAACAGCCTGATCGCAATGGCAGGCCTGACCGCCGCAGGCTTCGGAGTGAGTTGCCTGCCTAGGGACTACTTCGCGGACATGGTGAGCAAGCGGCAGCTGGTGATTGCAAGAACCAGCACGGCGCCCCCGCAATCCATGTACAGCGCGATGTTCCGGCGAGACGCGGATGTGGCGTTTTGTGAAAGCGTGGCGGAGTTGGCGGAGAGTTGTTGTGAGTTTTCTGGGGGGTGGCAGTGAGGGGTGGGGTGTTTTAGTGGCCGGGAGGTTGAGTTCTTGAGACGCCCGTCGCGGCGGTCGCCCGGGGCGTGCGGGTCAACGATTGCGGTCCGGAGCCTTCGCTCCGGACTTCCCCCTTGTCATCTTCGTCA
>CAUSDE010000133.1:0-6385 GCA_963530045.1 uncultured Achromobacter sp. | reverse complement strand
GCATCGTGCTGATCGTGTACGGCACCATCACCGACACCTCGGTGGGCAAGCTGTTCGTGGCCGGCATCATCCCCGGCATCCTGCTGGGCCTGTCGCTGATCGGCGTGGCCATCTGGCAGTCGCGCAAGCACAACTGGGCCGGCGGCCAGCCGTTCTCGTGGGGCGAGCTGCGCGTCGCGGCCATCGACGCCCTGCCGGCGCTGATGGTGCCGGTGCTGATCATCGGCGGCATCCGCTTCGGCATCTTCACCGCCACCGAAGCCGCCTCCAGCGCCATCGTCTACGCCTTGCTGATCGGCTTCTTCTGGTACCGCACGCTCAGCCTGAAGTCACTGTGGGACAACCTGAAGTCCACCGGCGAAAGCAGCGCGTCCATCCTGCTGATCATCGGCGCCTCGGGCCTGTTCGCCTGGGTGCTGGTGGCCGAACAGGTGCCGCAGGCGCTGTCGACCCTGCTGGTGGAATGGACCGACAGCAAGACCGCCGTGCTGCTGGTGCTGACGGTGGTCCTGCTGCTGCTGGGCACGTTCATGGAGGCGATTCCGGTCATCATCATCGTGGCCCCCGTCGTGATGCCCGTGCTGGCACACTACAACATCGACCCGGTGCATTTCGGCATCCTGCTGTCCATCAACATGGCGATCGGCGCCAATACGCCGCCGGTCGGCGTCGACCTGATGGCCGCATGCAAGATCGGCGGCATCAACATGATGCAGACCTTGCGTCCGCTGTCGTGGATGATGCTGGCGATGACCGCCGTCATGCTGCTGCTGACCTTTGTCCCTGAACTGGTGCTGTTCCTGCCGAGGCACGTGCAATGACCCACTCCCCCTCTTGCCGCCGCCCCGCGGCGCTGCGCCGCAGCTGGATGTTCGTGCCGGGCCTGGACGCCGCCGCCCAGGCCGCGGGCCTGGCCAGCGGCACCGATGCGCTGGTCGCCGACCTGGAAGAATTCACCGCCAAGGTCGAACGCCCGGCGGCGCGCCCGCGCATCGCCGCCCTGTTCGCCGAATGCCGCGCCCAGGGCGTGGTGGCGGCCGTGCGTATCAACAAGCTGGAAGACGATGGCATGGCCGACCTGCGCGGTGTGATGCCGGGCGCACCGGATGCGGTGTTCCTGCCGCATGCCGAAAGCGCCGCCCAGATCGCCGCGCTGGACCAGGCCATCACCGCCCTTGAGGCCGAACTGGGTCTGCCGTCCGGCAGCACCGAGATCGTGCCCACGCTGGAGTCGGCGCTGGGCCTGGTGCGCGCCTACGACATCCTGACCGCCAGCCCGCGCGTGTCCGCCTGCCTGCTGGCGGCCGAAGACCTGACGGCCAGCCTGGGCGCCGAACGCGGCAAGGACGGCATCGAACTGCACGCGGTACGCGCCCGCTTCCTGGTGGACTGCACCGCTGCCGGCTGCGTGCCGATCGACTGCCCGTTCAATTACCGCGACCTGCCCGCGCTGGAAACCGACCTGCGCTGGGCGCGCCGCCTGGGCCTGAAGTCCAAGTGCGCGACCGTGGCTGAACAGGTGCCGTTGATCCATGCGGTGTTCACGCCGGCCGCCGCCGAGATCGACGCCGCCCGCGACTGCGTGGCTCGTTTCGACGCCCAGCGCGCCGGGCGCCACGATGCCGAACGCATCGATCCCCCCGTTTACAACACCGCGCGCCGCCTGCTGGCGCGCCATGACCAATTCGAACGATGGGCCGCCGAGCGCCGTGCGCAGGCCGTCCCGCAACAAGGAGACTCCGCATGACGTCAGCCGCTTTACCCGAACGCAATGGCGGTCAGATCCTGATGCAGCAATTGCGCATCCATGGCGCGCGCCGCGTATTCATGATTCCCGGCGAAAGCTATCTGCCCTGCATCGACGCGCTGAACGAGCACACCGATGCCATCGAGCCGATCGTCTGCCGCCAGGAGAGCGGCGCGGCCTATATGGCCGAAGCCTATGGCAAGCTGACCGGCGAGCCCGGCATCTGCTTCGTGACGCGCGGCCCGGGCGCCACCAACGCCAGCATCGGCGTGCACACCGCCTACCAGGACTCCACGCCGATGATCCTGTTCGTGGGCCAGGTCGGCAACGACTTCATGGAGCGCGAAGCGTTCCAGGAAATCGACTACCGCCGCATGTTCGGCCAGATGGCCAAGTGGGTCGCGCAGATCGACCGCACCGACCGCATCCCCGAATACATTTCCCGCGCCTTCGCGGTGGCCACCAGCGGCCGCCCCGGCCCGGTCGTGCTGGCGCTGCCGGAAGACACGCTGTGGGGCACCGCCCGCGTGGCGGACCTGCCGCGCTACCCGCGCGTGCACAGCCACCCCGGCGCCGCCGACCTGGCCCGCATGACGCAGTTGCTGGATGCGGCCCAACGCCCCTTCCTGCTGCTGGGCGGCAACGGCTGGCATCAGACCGCCATCGACCAGATCGCCGGCTTCGCCGAGCGCTTCGAACTGCCGGTCGGCACCGCCTGGCGCCGCCTCGAATGTTTTGACCAGCGCCATCCCAACGCCGCCGGCCACGTGGGCTGGGCCATGACGCCCGCGCTGCGCCAACGCCTGCGCGACGCCGATCTGGTGCTGGCCGTGGGCACCCGCCTGGGCGAAGCCACCACCGAGGGCTATACCGTCATTGAAAGCCCGCTGCCGCGCCAGAAGCTGATTCACGTCTACCCCGACGCCGCCGAGCTGGGCCGCGTGTTCTCGCCCACGCAGGCCATCGTGGCCGACGTCGCCAGCTTTGCCGCCAGCGTCGCCGCGCTGGCCCCTGGCCACGCCGCGCCGCGCGGCGACACCGTGCGCGCCGCGCACCAGGAACTCACCGACAGCCTGGCGCCGCTGCCCTCGCCCGGCCCCATGAGCCTGGACGCGGCCGCCGCCTATGTCGACGCGCACATTCCCGCCGACGCCTGCATCACCGTGGGCGCGGGCAACTACGCGCTCTACCCGCACCGCTACCGCCGCTACGCGGGCCCGGGCACCAGCCTGACCCCCACCGTCGGCTCGATGGGCTACGGCCTGCCGGCCGCCATTTCCGCCAAGCTGGAAGACCGCGCGCGCACCGTCGTCTGCTATGCCGGCGACGGCTGCTTCCAGATGAACATGCAGGAGCTCGGCGTGGCCCTGCAGTACAAGCTGGGCGTGGTGGTGCTGGTGTTCAACAACGGCATCTGGGGCACCATCCGCGCCCACCAGGAACGCGAATTCCCCGCGCGCACGATCGCGCTGGGCTTCGAGAACCCGGACTTCACGCAGATCATCCGCGGCTACGGCGGCTATGGCGAAGCCGTCGAGAACACGGCGGACTTCGGTCCCGCCTTCGAACGCGCGCTGGCCTTCGCCCAGGAACACAGCTTGCCCGCGCTGCTTGAAATCCGCTACGACGCCAACGGCATCGCGCCGGGCGAAACGCTGATGGGCATCCGCGAAGCCGCCCAGGCCCGCATCGCCCGCAGCGGACATTGAACCAGGACAGACGACGATGACGACGACGATATCAATCAACGGGCAGCGGCTGTGGCAGTCGCTGATGGATCTGGCGCAGATCGGCGCCACCCCCAAGGGCGGCAACTGCCGCCTGGCGCTGACCGCGCTGGACGGCCAGGGCCGCGATCTGGTCACCGGCTGGATGCGCGAGGCAGGCATGACGCTGCGCGTGGACCAGGTGGGCAATATCTTCGCCCGCCGCGCCGGCCGCAACAACGATCTGCCGCCCGTCATGACCGGCAGCCACATCGACACCCAGCCCACCGGCGGCAAGTTCGACGGCTGCTACGGCGTGCTGGCCGGGCTGGAAGTCATGCGCAGCCTGAACGACCACGGCGTCGTCACCGAGGCGCCGCTGGAAGTGGCCATCTGGACCAACGAGGAAGGCTCCCGCTTTCTGCCGGTGATGATGGGCTCGGGCGTCTTCGCCGGCAAATTCCCGCTGGAAGTGGCGCTCGCCGCCCGCGACCACGACGGCAAGTCGGTCGCCGACGAGCTGGCCGCCATCGGCTACGCCGGCCCGGACGCCGTGGGCGGACGCCCGATCGGCGCCTACTTCGAAGCGCATATCGAACAAGGCCCGATCCTGGAGCATGAAGAAAAAGTGGTCGGCGTCGTGACGGGTTCGCTGGGCGTGCGCTGGTACGACGTGGTCGTGACCGGCATGGAAATGCACGCCGGCCCGACCCCGATGCCGATCCGCAAGGACGCCCTGTACGCCGCCACGTTCCTGCTGCAATCGGTCGTGGGCATCGCCAACGACCATCAGCCCCACGGCCGCGGCACCGTCGGCGAGATCCACGCGCACCCGGGCTCGCGCAACGTCATCCCCGGCCAGGTGCGCTTCACCGTCGACCTGCGCCATGAAGACGAGGCCACCCTGACGCAAATGGATGCGCGCTGGCTCGCCACCTGCACGGACGTGGCCGCGCGCCACGGCGTGACGGTGGACGTCAAGCAGGTGCAGTACTTCCCGCCCACCCCGTTCGACCCGGACCTGATCGGCAAGGTGCGCGACGGCGCCGTGCGCCGCGGGCTGGCCGCCATGGATATCGTGACGGGCGCCGGCCATGACGCCGTCTACATGGCCAGCGTCACGCCCACCGCCATGATCTTCGTGCCGTGCAAGGACGGCGTGAGCCACAACGAGATCGAAGACGCCAAGCCCACGGACCTGGAAGCCGGCTGCAACGTGCTGCTGGACGCCATGGTCGCGCGCGCCAACCACCCCGGAGAGCAAGCATGAGCCACCACGATTCAGCCTACTGGCACGCCCGCGCCGCCGAACTGCGCTTCAATGGGCAGGCCTACATCGACGGCGCCTATTGCGACGCCGCCGACGGCGCGACGTTTCCCGCGTCCAGCCCCATCGACGGCCGCAAGCTGGCGGACGTGGCCGCCTGCGGCCAGGCCGACGTGGACCGCGCCGTGCAGGCCGCGCGCCGCGCCTTCGAGGCCGGCGTCTGGAGCGGCCTGTCGCCCCGCCAGCGCAAGGAACGCCTGCTGCGCCTGGCCGCCCTGATCGGCCAGCACACGGAAGAACTCGCGCTGCTGGAAACGCTGGACATGGGCAAGCCCATCCGCGACGCGCTGGCCTTCGACGTGCCGGAAACCGCCCGCTGCTACGCCTGGTACGCCGAGGCCATCGACAAGATCTACGACGAGATCGCGCCGACCGGCCCCGACGCGCTGGCCACCATCACCCGCGAACCGCTGGGCGTGGTGGCGGCCGTGGTGCCTTGGAACTACCCGCTGATGATGGCCGCCTGGAAGGTCGCGCCTGCGCTGGCCGCCGGCAACTGCGTCATCCTGAAACCGGCCGAACAAGCCTCGCTGTCGTCCATCCGGCTGGCGGCGCTGGCCGAAGAGGCCGGCATCCCCGCGGGCGTCTTCAGCGTCGTGCCCGGCCTGGGCGCGGTGGCCGGCCAGGCCCTGGGCCTGCACCCGGACGTGGATTGCGTGGCCTTCACGGGATCCACAGCCACGGGCAAGCGGTTCATGACCTACTCCGGCGAATCGAACTTGAAGCGCGTCTGGCTGGAGTGCGGCGGCAAGTCGCCCCACATCGTGTTCGACGACTGCCCCGACCTGGACCGCGCGGCCCAGGCCGCCGCGCTGGGCATCTTTTCGAACCAGGGAGAAGTCTGCATCGCGGGATCGCGCCTGTATGTGCAAGACGGCATCTATGACGCCTTCATGGACAAGGTGGCCGCCTACGCCACCGGCCTGCAGCCCGGCGACCCGCTGGACCCGGCCACCGCCATGGGCGCCATGGTGGACGAACGCCAGATGCAAGGCGTGCTGGCGCGCATCGCGGCGGGCCGGGCCGACGGCGCCAGCCTGCGGATCGGCGGCAATCAGGCCCGCACCGCCACGGGCGGCTACTACATCGAACCCACTATCTTCGATTGCGCCAGCCAGGACTCCGCGCTGGTGCGCGAAGAGATCTTCGGCCCTGTGCTGGCGGCCCAGCGCTTTGCCACTGAAGACGATGCCGTGCGCCTGGCCAACGACTCCGTCTACGGACTGGGAGCCGGCCTGTGGACGTCGAACCTGTCGCGGGCGCACCGGCTGTCGCGCCGCCTGCGCGCGGGCCTCGTCTGGGTCAACTGCTACGCCGACGGCGACATCACGGTGCCCTTTGGCGGCGTCAAGCAGTCGGGCTTCGGCCGCGACAAGTCCCTGCACGCGCTGGACAAGTACTCGGACCTGAAGACCACGTGGATCAGCCTGACCGTCTAAGGCGGCAGGCATCCGGGGACCGGCGCATGCCCGCCCTTGCCGTTTCGCGCTATCTGCTTGGCCGCCCGGGCCATTGAAGCGGCCAGTCCCTTGTGCGACCTTGGACGGCATGGGGGCTGGATGAGGAGCCGGCCCCGATGCGGGCCGGCGCCAGCGCGCTCCCGCC
>CAUSDE010000132.1:0-6860 GCA_963530045.1 uncultured Achromobacter sp. | reverse complement strand
GTGGGCAACAACACCACGGCGTCGGTGGCGGTGTTCTACACCACGTCGAAACTGGGCGACGTGCAGAGCTTCAACAACGGCCTCATCCTGACCCGCACCAAGGAACGCGTGTACGGCGTGGAAGCCGCTGCGGATTACCTGACCGACGACGAAATCTGGGGCGCGGGCGGCACGTTCACCTGGATGAAGGGTCAGGAGCAGCCCGATGGCGGCGAATGGCGCAACATGACCGGATACCGCATTCCGCCAGTGAAGTTGACGGGTTACGTGCAGTACCGGCCGAACGAGCGCTGGAGCAACCGCATCCAGGCCAACTACTACGCCAGCAAGGACTATCGGCTGGACGGCGTGGCCAGCTTCGGGCGGCGCGAGGTCAACAGCTATTTCACGGTGGACGTCATGAGCCGCTACCAGTTCACCAAGAAGGACACGGTGACGGTCGGCATCGAAAACCTGTTCAACCGCGAGTACTACCCGCTATATAGCCAGTTGATGCGCAGCGGCACGAATACCAGCCGCCTGCCCGCGGCCGGCACCGTGTTGACGCTGACGTATCAGCACCGCTGGTAAGCGTAAGGGGCCGGGGCGGCGTGCGCGGCAAGGGCGAGACCGAAGACGCAGGTATAAAAAACGGATTCTGAATCTGCAAAAACCGTGTTGTGTTGCGTTTTGCGCAGGGTCACAATCGAAGTCCATTCAAGGAGAACCTGCATCATGACGATTGCACCTCAGCCTTTGGACGCCCGCGTCGTCCAGGCCTTGGCCGGCATCACCACCGCCACGCTGACCACCGTGCTGCTCAAGAAGGGGCTGCGCAACGTATGGCTGCGCGGCGCGCGGCCGTTGGCGCCGGGCGCCAAGCGGATCGTGGGGCGCGCGTTTACGCTGCGCTTCGTGCCGGCCCGCGAGGACCTGGCCACGCCGGCCTCGTGGGCGTCGCCCATTTCCACGCGCGCGGCGATTGAAGACATGCCAGAAGGCTGCATTGCCGTGGTGGACGCGATGGGCGTGACGGATGCCGGCATCTTCGGCGACATCCTGTGCGCCCGGATGCAAAAGCGCGGCGTGGCCGCACTGGTGACGGACGGTGTAGTCCGCGATCTGGAGGGCGTTGAGGGCACCGGCCTGCCGGTGTGGTGCAGCGGCGCGGCTGCGCCGCCATCGGTTGCCGGCCTGACCTTCGTGGGCTGGCAGGAACCGGTCGGCTGCGGCGGCGTCGCGGTGTTTCCGAATGACGTGATCGTGCTGGACCGCGACGGCGCGGTGCTGATTCCGGCGGCCTTGCTGGACGAGGTCGTCGAGATCGCCATCGAGCAGGAGCGCCTGGAAGGCTGGATCATGCAGCAGGTGGAAGCGGGCGAGAAGCTGCCCGGACTGTATCCGCCCAACCAGGAAAACCAGGCCAAGTACCAAGCCTGGCGCGCCAAACAGGGCTAGGGGACCTGTGGGCAGGCTGAGGTGATTGGCCTGCTGGAGGCCCCGGGCGGCGGCTGCGCAAGCGCCACGCCCCGGGGCCAGGTGCGGGGTCAGTAGGATTTGCCGCCGCGGATATTGCCCGCGACGCCGCCCGCCACGCCGCCGATGGCGGCTCCCGTCCATGCGCTGCCGCCCGCGATGGCCGCAATACCTGCGCCCGCGGCAGCGCCGATGGCGGCACCGGACACGGTGCCTTGCTGCTTGGGCGTCATGTTCGTGCAGGCCGCAAGCGACCCTATCGCGACGCTGATGACAATCGATCGAATGAGCTTCATGACGGTTCCTTCAAGGCTTGCGCTTCGCGCCGGGGACGACGATCTCGAACCACAAGGTCTCGATCACGGGGCGGTCCAGCTTGGTGGGGTTCGCGGCATACCAGCTGTCCAGCCCTTCGCGCACCGAATCGAGTGTATGGGATTGCAGGCCGGTCATGAATCTGGGCACCAGCGTCTGGGTGTCGTTGAGCTTGCGCCGTTCCTGGTAGGCGCGTTCGACTTGCAGCAGGTTGGCGATTCCCAGCAGGTAGGCTTTCTTATGGCTGGCATCGGATTCCGTCCATTGCTTCCCGGTGATGATGGGGGCTGGATCGGCGGTTTGGGCCACGCCAGGCGTGGTGAACAGCAGGGACAGCGCAAGGGCTGCCGGGCCTAACAGGTGTTTCACTTTCATCGCAACGCTCCTCGCGGGCTTAAAAGATAAAAAACGACCTTTCGACGCCGTCCATGGCGCGGACTGGTGGGCCCGGGCCAGAAACGGGTCTGCTCAATTTATGCCCGAAAGAAGGCATTCGCAAGCAGAATGCGTTGACCGGCTTGCCCTGGGGCGCGAGTAGAATTCCGGCATGGCGCCGGAATCCGCCGGCGCGCTGGATGGGGCGCATGCGCACCGGTCTTTCCTGTCGACTCCTCCGCATTGCCACGGCCGCCGATTTCGGGCGGCTATTGCTGCTGCTGTTGCTGGTGGCGCGGGCCTGGGTGCCGGTCGGCTATATGCCGGACGCCGACGCGCTGCGCCAGGGCCGGCTGGCCCTGGGATTCTGCGCGGCGGGCGGCGGGTCGTTGTCGGCGCTGCGCCTGCTGACCGCGCAGCCGGATCCCCACCTCGGCCATCATGGCCACGGCGCGCCCGACGAGCCCGGCGGGGCTGGGCAGGAATGCCCATTCGGGCTAAGCGCTCATCAAGTGCTGGATTTGCCGCCGATGCTGGCGGCGGCGCCCGTGCTGCTGCGCTGGCTGGCGCAGATGCCGCTCCAGGCCGACAGCCCGCGGCCGCCCATGCCGGCCGCCGGGCCGCCGGTGGGGCCACGCGCGCCACCCTCCGTCTTCGAATGACCGCAATTGGCGTGCGCGCGCTGCGCGCATGAATGCCGCCCGGGCAGGGCGGCGTCGTTCGTATTCGAGGACCCCATGTCCACCCAAACCCTGGATTCCCCCGCGACGCCTGCGCGCGAGCGGGCCGCGGGGCGCAGCGCCTGGCTGGCGCTGATCACCCGCCTGCATTTCTATATCGGGCTGTTCGTCGGCCCCTTCATCCTGGTGGCGGCGGTCACCGGCACGTTGTTCGTGCTGACCCCGCAGATCGAAAACCTGCTTTACGCCGATCAGCTGCGCACCGCATCGACCGGCCCCGCGCAGCCATTGGCCAGTCAGGTCCAGGCGGCCCAAGCCCGCATCGGCGCCGGATCGCGGCTGTTCGCCGTGCGTCCGGCGCCCGGTCCGGGCGACACCACGCGCGTGATGTTCACGTACGCGGGCCTGGGCGATTCGGAAAGCCGGGCCTTGTTCGTGGACCCCGTCACGCTGGACATCAAGGGCGACATGATCGTCTACGGCACCAGCGGCACGTTGCCGTTCCGCACGGCGCTGGACTATCTGCACCGCAACTTGATGCTGGGCGAACTGGGGCGCAACTACAGCGAACTGGCCGCCTCGTGGATGTGGTTGGCCACGCTGGGCGGGCTGGTCATGTGGCTGGCGGGACGCCGCCGCAATCCGGCGGCAGAGGCGCGCAGCCCGCGCCTGCGCACGCGCCGCCTGCACACGATCTTGGGTTTGTGGCTGGCGGTGGGGCTGTTGTTTTTGTCCGCGACCGGCCTGACCTGGTCGAACTGGGCGGGCGGGCGCGTGGATCAACTGCGGGCGCAACTGGGCTGGATCACGCCATCGGTGTCGCTGAAGCTGCCGGCCGCCGGCATGCCGGCGGGGCAGGGCGAGGGCGAACACGCGCATCATCATGGGGCAATGGCCGGCATGGCCATGACGCCCGCGGCGTCGCCGGCGGGCGATATCGACAGCATCCTGGATGCCGCCCGCGCCGGCGGCATCGACAGCGACCAATTGGAGATCCGCCCGCCGCGCACTGCCGACCAGGCCTGGACGGTGCGCGAAGTGGACCGGTCGTGGCCCACGCAGGTGGACACCGTCGCCATCGATCCGACCACCAACGCCATCACCAGCCGTGCGGACTTCGCCACGTTTCCGCTGATCGCCAAGCTGATCCGTTGGGGCGTGGACATGCACATGGGGATCCTGTTCGGCTGGCCCAACCAGTTGCTCATGGCCGCGATTGGCGTGGCCCTTACTTCGATGATCGTCCTGGGCTACCGCATGTGGTGGTTGCGCCGTCCGGCGGCGGGTGCATCGGGGCAGACGCTGACGCAGGCGTGGCGCGAATTGTCCTGGCCGGCGCGCATCCTGGCGGCCGGGGTGGCGGTAGCGCTGGGGTGGTGCCTGCCCGTGATGGGCGTCAGCCTGCTGGCGTTCCTGTTGGTGGACGTGCTGCGGACGTGGCGGGCTCAGCCGCCTGCGGCGCTGACGCGCCGCGTATAGCTCGCCAGCACGATGCGCTCGGATTGGGCCAGGTAGTCCTTGAGCGCATCGGCGGCTTTCTGGAATTCGCCGGCTTCGACGAGTTCCAGTATCCGCTTGTTCATTTCGGCGTACGGCGCGTGCAGGAATTCCGGGTCCTGCAGCAGGCCGAAGACCAGGCGCAGCTCGGCCAGCAGCAGCGAAAACATGGCATTCAGCCGTTCGCTGTCGGCCAGTTGCACGATGGCCATGTGGAAGGCCATGTTGGCCGTTCCCACGCCCGGCCAGTCCTGGCTTTGCCGGCAGGCCACCGCGTCATCCACCGCCTGGCGCATGCGCTGGTGCGCGGGATGGTGCGGGTAAGCCTGGGCCAGCGCCTGGCATTCGATCATGCGCCGCACGCGGTAAAGATCGATGATGGACGCCATGCTGGGCACGGCCACCGCCACGCCGCGGTTAGGCGAATGGGTCAGCAAGCCTTCCTTGGTCAGGTTGCGGAACGCTTCGCGCAACGTGTTGCGCGATACATCCATACTTTGCGTCAACGTCGCCTCGGACAGCCGTTGGCCGGGCGCGAATTCGCCGTTGATCAGCCGGCGGCGGATCTGTTCGGTGACTTTGTCGGTCAGGGTCTGGTGCGCGGTGGGATCAGTCATAGGCGGAAAAGTGGCGCAGGCGAATAGGCTGCTTGCTGCCGAGTGTATCTGAGCGCCCGCCAGATTGCCCCTCATAGTGAGCAATTTTGTGCTGACTTGGGGCAAGTACTGATAGGCAATTTCCTTTTATCTGATCTACTATTCATAAAAAGTGTAGAACAATCGTGTAACGTACGTTCTACACTCTGGACCTGACAGCAAATGGCGAACAAGCAATGGCCACGATAGATCTGAACAGCGACCTGGGCGAAAGCCTGGGGGCCTGGAACATGGGCGACGACGCCGCAATGCTGGCGCTGGTCTCCAGCGCCAACGTGGCCTGCGGCTTCCATGCCGGCGACCCGGCCGGCATCCTGGCCACGCTGAAAAACGCGGCCGCCAACGGCGTCGCGGTGGGTGCGCACGTGTCCTACCCGGACCTGACGGGTTTCGGCCGGCGCAACATGGACGTGGCCAGCGCCGACCTGATTGCCGACGTGATCTATCAGATCGGCGCGCTCAAGGGCCTGGCAGCTGCCGCGGGTACGCAGGTCAGCTACGTCAAGCCGCACGGCGCGCTGTACAACACCATCGCGCATGACGCGCGCCAGGGCAACGACGTCATCACCGCCATCCTTGAGATCGATCCGGCGCTGGCGCTGGTCTGCCTGGCCGGTTCGCCCCTGCTGACGCTGGCTCGGGAGCGCGGCTTGCGCGTCGTGTCCGAGGCGTTCGCCGACCGGGCCTATACCCCGCAAGGCGCCTTGGTCTCGCGCCGCGAAAAAGGCGCCGTGCTGCATGATGCGAAAGCGGTGGCCGAGCGTATGGTGCGCCTGGTCGAGGAAGGCGTGGTCCAAGCCATCGACGGCTCGCTGACCCGGGTGCAGGCGGATTCCCTCTGCGTGCACGGCGACAGCCCGGGCGCGGTGGACATGGCGCGCGAAGTGCGCCGCCGCCTGGAGCAGTCTGGCGTTACCATTCGCTCGTTTGCCGGCGCCGCCACGTAACGCCACCTTGCCCCATCGACGTTGAACCCCCGGGAATTTCCCGCCTAGGAGAACACGTGCGCTTTCTGCCCGTGAATACCGATGCCCTGCTCGTTGAACTGGACGATCTGGAGCAGACGCTGGCGCTGTTTGATGCGCTGCAGGCCCGGCCGATCGCCGGCGTGACCGAACTGGTGCCGGCTGCGCGTACCGTGCTGGTGGTGTTCCGCCCGGACTGCGTGACGCGCGAGGCATTGATCGCCGATATCGGCGCCCGCGACACGTCGGGTCGCGTTGCGCGGGACGGCACGCTGATCGAAATTCCCGTCCATTACAACGGCGAAGACCTGGGCGAAGTCGCCACGCTGCTCGGCATCTCGCCTGAAGAAGTGGTGCGCCGCCACACCGGCAGCACCTATAGCGTCGCGTTCACCGGCTTCGCCCCGGGCTTTGCGTACCTGAGCGGCGGCGATCCCACCCTGGACGTGCCGCGCCGCAAGACGCCTCGCACCCGCATCCCGGCGGGCGCCGTGGCGCTGGCGGGCACATTCAGCGGCGTTTATCCGCAAGCCAGCCCCGGCGGTTGGCAGATCCTTGGCGTGACGCCGACCCCCATGTGGGACCTGTCCCGCGACACGCCGGCTTTGCTCCAGCCGGGCTATCGCGTCCGCTTCATCGACGCCGGCCCCGCGGCTGCCGCCGCGGCGTCGCCGACTGCCGCCACCGGCACGGATCCCGCCGCGTCCCGCCGGGCTGGCACCGCCACGCCTTCGCTGGAAGTCGTGGCGCCCGGCCTGCAAGCGCTTTTCCAGGACCTGGGCCGCCCCGGCCAGGCCCGCCAGGGCGTGGCCGCCTCCGGCGCCATGGACCGCGGCGCGCTGCGCGCCGCCAACCGGCTGGTCGGCAACCCGCCCGGCCAGGCCTGCATCGAAATCGTCTACGGCGGCTTCCAGGTC
>CAUSDE010000131.1:0-6994 GCA_963530045.1 uncultured Achromobacter sp. | reverse complement strand
CACGCTGCTGGGCCTGCTGGCCGCCTACGCGGGCGGCAAGGTCGATGCCTTCATCATGCGGCTGGTCGACCTGATCCTGTCGTTCCCGTCCATCCTCGTCGCCATGATGATCCTGGCCTATCTGGGCAAGGGCGTGGGCAACGTGGTGCTGACGCTGGTGATCCTGGAATGGGCCTACTACGCCCGCACCGCGCGCGGCCAGGCCCTGGTCGAGCGCCGCCGTGAATACGTCGAAGCCGCCCGCTGCCTGGACATCCCCAACTGGCGCATCATGTTGAAGCACATTCTGCCCAACTGCCTGCCGCCGCTGATCGTGATCGGCACCTTGCAGATTGCGCGCGCCATCACGCTGGAAGCCACCTTGAGCTTTCTGGGCCTGGGCGTGCCGGTGACCGAACCGTCGCTGGGCCTGCTGATTT
Organism: uncultured Achromobacter sp.; assembly: GCA_963530045.1. Taxonomy (GTDB): domain Bacteria; phylum Pseudomonadota; class Gammaproteobacteria; order Burkholderiales; family Burkholderiaceae_B; genus Achromobacter. Next base: position 6,575 of record CAUSDE010000131.1, on the reverse strand, counting down.
CCAACGGCTTTCAATACATGCTGTCCGGCGAATACTGGATCAGCTTCTACCCCGGCATCGCGCTGTTGATCACCATCGTGGCCATCAACCTGGTGGGCGACCGCCTGCGCGACGTGCTGAACCCGAGGACCCACAAATGACCGACCGCACCGCCACCGGCGCGCCGGCCACGCTTGAAGTGCGCAACCTGCGCACGCACTTCCACACCCGCGCGGGCGTGCTGCCCGCCGTGGACGACGTGTCGTTCACGCTTGCGCGCGGCAAGATCCTGGGCCTGGTCGGCGAGTCCGGCTCGGGCAAATCCGTGACGGGTTTTTCCATCATGGGCCTGGTCGACGCCCCCGGCCGCATCGTCGGCGGCGAAGTCCTGTTCCAGGGCCGCGACCTGACCAAGCTGGCCCCGCGCGAACTGCGCCGCCTGCAAGGCAACCGCATCGCCATGATCTTCCAAGATCCGATGATGACGCTGAACCCGGTCCTGCGCGTGGACGTGCAGATGATCGAGACCGTGCGCGCCCACAACAAGATGAGCAAGGCCCAGGCCCGCATCCTGGCGCGCGACACGCTCGGCATGATGGGCATTCCCAGCCCGGAAGAACGCCTCTTGGCCTACCCGCATCAGCTGTCGGGCGGCATGCGCCAGCGCGTAGCCATTGCGATTGCCATGCTGCACCGCCCCGACCTCATCATTGCCGACGAGCCCACCACCGCGCTGGACGTCACCATCCAGGCGCAGATTTTGTCCGAAGTGCAGAAGCTGGCGCAGCAGCACGGCACCAGCCTGATCTGGATCACGCACGACCTGTCCGTCGTCGCGGGCTTGGCCGATGACGTCGCCGTGATGTACGCCGGCCGCATCGTCGAACACGGCAAGGTCGATGACGTGCTGGACCGTCCGCAGCACCCCTACACGGTGGGCCTGATCGACAGCCTGCCCAGCAACAACCAGCGGGGCCAGCGCCTGCGCCAGATTCCCGGCATGACGCCCAACCTGCTGCACCTGCCCGCGGGCTGTGCGTTTTCCGCGCGCTGCTCGCGCGCGACCGCCGCCTGTGGCCAGCAACCCGGCATCACTCAAGCCTTGCCCGAACACGACGTGCGCTGTTTCCATCCGACTATCCAGATCCACAACGAGGTGACGGCATGACTGTATCTGCTGCCCCCGTTCCGCTTATTGACCTGGCGCAAGTCAGCAAACGCTTTGGTGAACGCAAGGTCGGCGCGGCCGGCCGTGCCATGCAATCGCTGGGCCTGTCCAAGCCGCCCACCATCACGCGCGCGGTCGACAACGTGGACCTGATCGTGAACCCCGGCGAAGTGGTCGGCCTGGTGGGCGAATCCGGCTGCGGCAAGTCCACGCTGGGCCGCATCGCGGCGGGCCTGCTCACGCCCTCGGGCGGCGAAGTGCGCGTCAACGGCGTGCGCCGCGAAGACATGACATCGGCCGCCGCCCACGCCGCGCGCCTGTCCGTGCAGATGATTTTCCAGGACCCCTACGCCAGCCTCAACCCGCGCCTGCGCGTGGATGAGATCGTCGGCGAAGCGGCCCGCATTCACGGCCTGGTGGACAACGCGGGCTTTGACGACTACGTCAGCGCACAAATGGAACGCGCGGGTCTCGACCCGGCGCTGCGCCAACGCTACCCGCACCAATTCAGCGGCGGCCAGCGCCAGCGCATCGGCATCGCCCGCGCGCTGGCCGTGCAGCCGTCCATGCTGGTCTGCGACGAAGCCGTGGCCGCGCTGGACGTGTCGATCCAGGCGCAGATCCTGAACCTGTTCATGGACCTGCGCGAAGAGCTGAACCTGACGTACCTGTTCATCAGCCATGACCTGGGCGTGGTGGAGCACTTGTCGGACCGCGTCGTCATCATGTACCTGGGCCGCGTCGTGGAAACGGCCACCGTGGACGAAGTGTTCCAGCGCCCCAACCACCCGTACACACAAGCGCTGCTGGCCGAAATCCCCACCCTGAAATCGCGCCACAAGATTTTCACCGCGATCAAAGGCGAGATTCCCAGCCCGCTGAACCCGCCCACCGGCTGCCACTTCCACCCGCGATGTCCGCATGCGATGCCGCGCTGCAAGACCGAGGTTCCCACCTTGAAGGGAATCGCCATCAACCATTTAAGCGCCTGTCATCTGAACGACATGGCCTGAACCCTGATCGGCCGCGTTGCCGTCACACGCCACGCAGCCTTTGGAACACAACGCTCGTTCCCCCCCTACCAAGGACCCCGAACATGAAACGCCTGATTCTTTCGACCCTGACCGCCGCCATCCTCGGCGCCTCTGCCGCCGCGTCGGCCGACAACCTGTCCATCGGTTTCGCGGACCCGCTGTCGTCCCTGGACCCGCAGCTGAACAACCACGCCGGTGACCGCTCGGTGGCCCTGCACTTCTGGGACCTGCTGATCGAGAACAAGTGGAACAAGCTGCAGCCGGGCTTGGCCGTCAGCTGGAAGGCGCTGGACCCCACCACCTGGGAATTCAAGCTGCGTGAAGGCGTGAAGTGGCAAGACGGCACGCCGTTCACCGCCGACGACCTGATCTATTCCTACACCCGCGCGCGCGCCGTGCCGGGCAGCGTGGCGACTTACGCCGGCTACCTGCGCACCATCGACACGATGACCGCCAAGGACCCGCTGACCCTCATCGTCAAGACCAAGGCCCCCAACCCCGACCTGCCGCTGAACCTGGCGTCTGTCCACGTCGTCAGCAAGCACGTCGGTGAAAAGTCGACCACCGAAGACTACAACTCGGGCAAGGCCATGGTTGGCACCGGCCCGTACAAGTTCGTGTCCTACACGCCGGGCGACCGCGTCATCATGGAACGCAACGACGGCTACTGGGGCGAAAAAGCCACTTGGGACAAGGTCAACTACCGCTACATCAACAACGCCGCCTCGCGCACCGCCGCCCTGCTGGCCGGCGACGTGGACGTGATCGACAAGGTGTCGGTGTCTGACCTGGCCAAGCTGCAAAAGGCCCCGAACGTGTCGGTGTACCCGTACGACGGCCTGCGCGTCATGATCCTGCAACCCAGCTTCAACCCCGCGCCGAACCAGTACATCACCGACAACAACGGCAAGCCGCTGGACAAGAACCCGCTGCTTGACCTGCGCGTGCGCCAAGCGCTGAACCTGGCCATCAACCGCAAGGCGATTTCCGACCGCATCCTGCAAGGCGCGGCCACCGAAGCCAACCAGTGGATGCCCAAGGACACCTTCGGCTACAACCCCGACGTTAAGAACATCCCCAACGATGTCGAACAAGCCAAGAAGCTGCTGGCCGAAGCGGGCTTTCCCGACGGCTTCAAGCTGACCATGCACGTGCCCAACGACCGCTACCCGCAAGGCCCCGAAACGGCCCAGGCCGTGGCGCAGTTCTGGACCCGCATCGGCGTGAAGACGCAAGTGGAAGTGGTGCCATGGGCCGTGTACTCGGGCCGCGCCAACAAGAACGAATTCGCCGTCAGCATGCTGGCATGGGGCAACGGCACGGGTGAAGCCAGCTACGCGCTGGTCAACATCCTGGCCACCGTCGACGCCAAGAAGGGCCTGGGCGCGTCCAACTGGGGCCACTACTCCAACCCCAAGGTGGACGCCGCGCTGGAACAATCCACGTCGGAATTCGACGTGCCCAAGCGTGAAGCCATCCTGCGCGACTCGGTCAAGCTGGTGTCGGACGACGTCGCCATCTTCCCGCTGTTCCACTACAAGAACATCTGGGCCACCAAGAAGGGCTTGAAGGTCACCCCGATGACCAGCGACCGCACGGCCGCCATGATGGTCACCAAAGAACCCGCTGGTAAGTAAGCCATGGTGCCGACCTTAACCATCACCCCCGCGGACGCCCTGATCGACGTGCCGCGCCAGATCCGGGTCGAGCACGTCGCGCCGGGCCAGACGGTGGAAATCACCGCCCTGACCCGCCGCAACGGCGTGCTCTGGCAAGCGCAGGCCGCGTTCACGGCGGGCGAAGACGGCGTGGTCGACCTGACCCGCGACGCGCCCGTCTCCGGCGACTACACCGGCGTGGCCCCGATGGGCCTGGTCTGGTCGCAGTCTCCCGTGGACTCGAACAGCCGCGAACACTTCAACCACCCGGTGACCGACGCCCTGGTCAACGACGTGGTCGCCCGCGTGGCGGGCGCGCAAGCGCAAGCCACGTTCACGCAGCGCTTGGCTTTGGATGGCGTCACGCGCCACGACGTTCGCGAAGACGGTCTGGTCGGCACCCTGTACCTGCCGGCCGGCAGCAAGCCGGGCTCGCACCCCGCCGTCATGATCCTGAACGGCTCGGGCGGCGGCATCAACGAACCGCGCGCGGCGCTGTATGCCTCGCGCGGCTACGCCGCGTTTGCGCTGGCCTACTTCAAGGCCCCGGGCCTGTCCGACTACATCTCGAACACCCCGCTGGAATACTTCCAGACCGGCCTGCGCTGGCTGCGCAACAAGGTCCAGCCCAAGAACGACTTCGTCGCCATCAGCGGCCAGTCGCGCGGCGGCGAACTCGTGTTGCTGCTGGGCGCCACCTTCCCCAAGGAAGTGTCGGCCGTCGTCGCCTACGTACCCGGCGCCGTCGTCCACAGCGGCCAGAACGCCTGCGACCCCAAGATTGGCCGCGAAGGCCCCACGTGGCTGTTGGGCGGCAAGCCCCTGCCCCACGTCTGGGAAAACAACCGCACGGCAACGTGGGCGCCGTTTGATGAAGGCCCCTCGCCGCACCGCCACGAAAAAGCCATCCTGACCGCGCTGCAAGACCCCGACGCCGTCGCCCGCGCGCGCATTCGCGTGGAAGACATCGAAGGCCCGGTCATGCTGCTGTCGGCCACCGACGATGGTTCCTGGCCGTCCAGCCTGTACTCGAAGATGGTGCAGGACAAGCTGGCGGAAGTGAAACACCCGTACCCGGTGCAATGGCTGGACTACGAGAACGGCGGGCATTCGATTCTGTTCCCGTACGTGCCCACCACCCAGCTCGTCTACGCCCACCCCGTGTCTGGGAAGATCAGCACGAGTGGCGGGAACCCGAAAGACAATGCACGCGCCGATCAGGAATCCTGGGAAGGCGTGAAGACGTTCTTGGACGCGGCGGTGAAGGCGCGGGCAGCTTCTTCGGGATCGGATTCCGCAAACACGACCGCAAGCAAGCCCGGCAACGCCGGCTGATCAGACACCAAGGAGAACATCCCCATGGCACAACAACCCATCGTCTATGACGCCGCGAACGACCTCGTAGACCGCCTGGTCGGCCTGACCGCCGACAGCAACACCTACGCCGTCCGTCACCAACGCGAAAAAGTCGCCGCCGCCACCCAAGGCAGCTACGACGCCCTGTTCGACCCCGCCCTGCCCGGCCTGTCGCTGGCCGAACGCCTGCTGGTCGCGCTGTACGCCACCCGCATCAGCCCGTCGCCGCTGCTGGCGTCGCACTACCGCGCCCGCCTGGCGGAAACCGACGCTGCCCCCGCCGACATCGCCGCCGCCGAATCCGGCAAGCCGTCCGACGCCTCCACCCCGCGCCTGGCTGCCGTGCTGGAATTCACGCGCAAGCTGATCGAAAACCCTGTCGAAGGCGACGAAGCCGCGCTGAAGACCCTGCCCGCCGCAGGCGTCTCCACGCCCGCCGTGGTCACCCTGTCGCAACTCATCGCCTTCCTGTCGTACCAGACCCGTCTGGTCGCCGGCCTGGTCGCGATGAAAGACCTGGAAGCCGAAGCGCCCCGCGCGTTGGCTACGCCGCCCGCCCCCTTCGAACCCAACACCGCCGCCACCGAACCCGGCGCCGTCATCAAGGCCCACGGCTTCACCAACGAAGTGCTGGAGTGGAAGGCATGGCTCGACGTCGTCAACGTCGACACCGCCACCCCGGAACAAGTCGCCGTCCTGGAAGAAAGCCACCCCAAGGCCAAGGTCTCGGACTACTACCTGTTCCTGGTCCACCAACCGGAAATCCTGCGCCAACGCTCCACGGCCTTCAACGCCATCATGTACGCCCCGGGCGGCCTGTCGCGCGCCGAACGCGAACTGGGTTCGACGGTGGTGTCCCGCGTAAACGGTTGCGTCTACTGCGCATCCGTCCACGCGCAGCGCTTTGAGCAACTGGCCAAGCGCAACGAAGTCATCGCGCAAGTCTTCGAAGACCCCTACACCGCCGGCACCACCGCGCGTGAACTGGCGATTGGGCAATTCTCGATCCAGATCACCGAAGCCCAAGCCGACGTCAACGCCAACAGCATCCAGGCATTGAAGAACGCGGGCTTGAGCGAAGGCGAAGTGCTGGACCTGCTGCACTCCGACGCGATCTTCGCCTGGGCGAACCGCCTGATGCTGAACCTGGGCGAACCGGTTTTTGCCACCGTAGGCTAAAACCCGCTTTTGCGCCGCCCAACGGCCGCGTCAGCGTTTTCGTTAAACTGACGCTTTCCGCGCCACTACGCGCCCCGCTCCGTGCGGGGCGCTTTGCCTTTCCCCATGTCAGAAAAAACCCACGACATCCGCCCCGGCCAGTCCGTCGAACTGCTAAAAGCCCTGCATATTCTTACCCGCGACGGGAAGATGAACCAGGAC
>CAUSDE010000130.1:0-7036 GCA_963530045.1 uncultured Achromobacter sp. | reverse complement strand
GCCCCCCGAGGGGGCGTCTTTTGCCTTGGGGCGGCCCGGCGGTAAAAGGGACCCCCACGCTGCGCACGCTTTGCGTGCTTGCTGCCCCCCGAGGGGGCGTCTTTTGCCTTGGGGCGGCCCGGCGGTAAAAGGGACCCCCACGCTGCGCACGCTTTGCGTGCTTGCTGCCCCCCGAGGGGGCGTCTTTTGCCTTGGGGCGGCCCGGCGGCAAAAGGGACCCCCACGCTGCGCACGCTTTGCGTGCTTGCCCCGGCACAAAAAAAGCCGCCGCGGCGAGGCGCCGGGCGGCTTTTCGGGCGGGTTGCGCCCGAACGGTTTATTCGGGGAAGAACGCGTAGCGGATCACGAACAGAACCGCCACCAGCCACGTGGCCGGATGCACGTCGCGGACCTTGCCGGTGGCCGTCTTCAGCACCACATAGCTGATGAAACCGAACGCGATGCCGTTGGCGATCGAGTACGTGAAGGGCATGACCAGCGCGGTCAGGGCGGCCGGCGTGGCTTCGGTGACTTCATTCCAGTCGATGTCGATCAGTTCGCGCATCATCAGGCCGGCCACGTAGAGCAGGGCGGGCGCGGTGGCGTAGGCGGGCACGGCGCCGGCCAGCGGCGAAATGAACAGCGCGGCCAGGAACAGCAGGGCCACGACCAGCGCCGTCATGCCCGTGCGGCCGCCGGCCTGCACGCCCGAGGCGCTTTCCACGAAGGCGGTGGTGCTGCTGGTGCCCAGCGCGGAACCGGCGACGATGGCGGTGCTGTCGGCGAACAACGCGCGGCCCAGGCGGTTGGGGCGGCCTTCCGGCACCAGGCCGGCGCGTTTGGCCACGCCCACCAGCGTGCCGGTCGCGTCGAACACCTCGACCAGCACGAACACCAGGATGACGTGCACGAAGCCGCTATGCAGCGCGCCCAGGATGTCCAGCTTCAGGAACGTGGGGGCCAGGCTGGGCGGCGCCGAGAATATGCCCTTGAATTCGTTGTAGCCCAGCGCCATCGACAACACCGTGACGACGATGATGCCGATCAGGATCGCACCGCGCACGCGCAGCGCGTCCAGCGACGCGATGATGAAGAAGCCCAGGATCGCGAACAGCGGGCCGTGCGTCGTCAGGTTGCCCAAAGAGACCTTGGTGGCCGGGTGGGCGACGACGATGCCGGCGCTCGATAGCGCGATAATGGCAAGGAACAGCCCGATGCCCGCGGCGATGGCGCTGCGCAGCGAATGCGGAATGCCCTTCACCAGCCAGACCCGGATGCCCGAGATCGTCAGGATCAGGAAGATCACGCCCGAGATGAACACGGCGCCCAGCGCTTGCTCCCAGGTGTAGCCCATCGTCTTGACGACCGTGAAGGCGAAGAACGCGTTCAGGCCCATGCCGGGGGCCATGCCGATCGGCCAGTTGGCGATCAGGGCCATCACCAGCGAGCCCAGCGCGGCCGCCAGGCAGGTGGCCACGAAAACGGCGTCGCGGTCCATGCCGGTGGACGACAGGATGTCCGGGTTGACGAAGATGATGTATGACATCGTCAGGAAGGTCGTCAGACCGGCCACGATCTCGGTACGCGCGGTCGTCCCGTGTTCACGCAGCTTGAATAGCTTCTCCAGCATTCGAGTCCCCAGTGTGTTTGCAGGCTTGTAGGTTGTTGTGGGGCGGGCGCCGGGTGGCCCCGCGATTTCAAAAACAGGCGTATTTTCGCATCAGTTGTAAACTCTGCCGCCATGATTATTCTCGGCTTTGAAAGCTCCTGCGACGAAACCGGCGTCGCAGCCGTCTGTACGGAACGGGGACTGCTCGCGCACGCGCTGCATACCCAGATCGCCATGCACCAGGAATACGGTGGCGTGGTGCCGGAACTCGCCTCGCGGGACCATATCCGCCGCGTCGTGCCCTTGACCCGCCAGGTGCTGGAAGAGGCGGGGCTGCAGATGTCCGACATCGGCGCCGTGGCCTATACGGCTGGCCCGGGCCTGGCGGGCGCCTTGCTCGTCGGCGCCAGCGTGGCGCAGTCGTTCGCGTGGTCGCGCCATTTGCCGGCCATCGGCATCCATCACCTTGAAGGCCACCTGCTGTCGCCCATGCTAGCCGACCCCCGGCCCGATTTCCCCTTCGTGGCGCTGCTCGTGTCCGGCGGCCATACGCAGCTGATGCGCGTGGATGGCGTGGGACGCTACGAACTGCTGGGCGAAACGCTGGACGACGCCGCAGGCGAAGCCTTCGACAAGTCGGCCAAGCTGATGGGGCTGGGCTATCCCGGCGGCCCGGCCTTGGCCAAGCTGGCGGGCCAAGGCGACGCGTCGCGCTTTGAACTGCCACGCCCCATGCTGCACAGCGGCGACCTGGATTTCAGCTTCAGCGGCCTGAAGACCGCCGTGCTGACCCGGGTCAAGGCCGCGGAAAAGGACGGCGGACTGGACGACCAGACCCGCGCCGACCTGGCGGCGGCCACCCAGGGCGCGATCGTCGACGTGCTGGCGGCCAAAGCCATCAAGGCCTTGAAGCAGACCGGCCTGCGCCGGCTGGTCGTGGCCGGCGGCGTGGGGGCGAACCAGCTGCTGCGCGCCAAGCTGGCCGCGGCGTTGAAACCGCTGCGCGCGCAAGCCTATTTCCCGCCGCTGGAACTGTGCACCGACAATGGCGCGATGATCGCTTTCGCGGCCGCAGAGCGGGTGAAAGCCGGGCTTGTGACGCTGGATCCCGATGCGCACAGCTTTACCGTCAAGCCGCGCTGGGACCTGGCCGATATCGCTTGAACGGGTCTCCGGACATGAAAATGGGCGGCCGGGCCGCCCATTTTCGTCGGGGGCAAGGCTTACTTCTTCTTGCCGCCGATCTTGCTTTCGGTGCCCTGGATCAGGCGGGTGATGTTGGCGCGGTGGCGGTAGAACAGCAGCACGCCGATCACGGCCAGCGCCACGCCCATCGCCGGTTGCGCGTACCAGGCCAGCCCCGAGCCGAACACGTAATAGACCGGGGCGAAGAATGCCGCCACCAGCGAGGCCAGGGACGAATAGCGGAAGAACACCGCGATGATCAACCAGGTGGCCGCGGTTGCCACGGCCAGCCAGGGTTGAATGGCCACCAGCACGCCCAGCGCCGTCGCCACGCCCTTGCCGCCCTTGAATCCCAGGAAAATGGGGTACAGGTGACCGACGAATGCCGCCAGGGCCACCAGGGCGAGGCCCGTGGGGGCCATGCCGGGAGCCAGCTTTTCGGCCAGCCAGATCGCGAACCATCCCTTTGCGGCGTCGCCCAGCAAGGTCAGCGCGGCGGCCGTCTTGTTGCCGGTGCGCAGCACATTGGTGGCGCCGGGGTTCTTGGACCCGTAGCTACGGGGGTCTTGCAGCCCCATCAGCTTGCTGACGACCACTGCGAACGGCACGGAGCCGATCAGGTAGGCCAGCACGATGAGCGCAGCGGTGAACACCAGGGAGGGTTCGGTAATCGCCATGGAGAGGGAGTCCGTTGTTGTCGTAATGGCGCGGATTCTACCGCGCCGGGCGCCACCCCTGGCTACGGGTTATCGAGCGTGGCGCCGGCGCCTCGGCCGGCAGGCGGTGGCAAGACGGACATACAGGGTAGGGCTGCGGACGGTACAATCCGACACGTCCACCCGCGTTTTATTTTCTTTCGGATGCACAATGCGAATTCTGGTTTCGAACGATGATGGTTACTCGGCCCCTGGGCTCGAAGCGCTGGTAGCGGCGCTGCAAGGCTTGGGCGATTTAACCGTCGTCGCGCCCGAGACCAACCATAGCGGCGCCTCCAACTCCCTGACGCTGAACCGGCCGCTGTCGGTGCGCACCGCCTCCAACGGCTTCATCGCCGTGAACGGCACGCCGTCGGACTGCGTCCACGTGGCGCTGACGGGGCTGATGGACACCCGTCCGGACCTGGTCGTGTCCGGCATCAACAACGGCGCCAACATGGGCGACGACACGCTGTATTCCGGCACAGTCGCCGCAGCCAGCGAGGGCTATCTGTTCGGCATTCCCGCCATTGCGTTCTCGCTGGCCGAAAAAGGCTGGGAGCACATCGATTCCGCGGCGCGCGCCGCCCGGGTGGTCGTCGAACGGCATCTGGCAAAGCCCCTGGCGGCGCCGGTGCTGCTCAACGTCAACATCCCCAACCGGCGTTTCGAAGATATGCATGGTTTCGCGGTCACGCGCCTGGGCAAGCGGCACCCGTCCCAGCCCGTGGTGCGTACCACGACGCCCTACGGCGACACGGTCTATTGGATCGGGCCGGTCGGCCTGGCCGCCGATGCCGCCCCGGGCACGGATTTCCATGCGGTGGAGCAGGGCACGGTGTCGGTCACGCCCCTGCGCCTGGACCTGACCCAGCACAGCCAATTGGATGAAATCCGCACTTGGGCAGAGCCGCTATGCGCAAACGCGTAAGCCAACCCGACGTGTCCCAGCCGGTGCCGGGCCGGCCCAGCCCGGTCCGCTATGACTCCGGCCGGCTCAGCCCCGGCGTCACGCCCGCCAACAGCAATACCCGCATTTCGGCGGCCACCTTGCCGCGCCAGCCGCAGGCGCCCGTGGCGGCAGCCGGCAGCAACCTGGGCCTGAACTCCGACCGCCTGCGCCAGGCGATGGTGCAGCGCCTGCGTGGCCAGGGCGTCACCGACGAGCGCGTCCTGAACGCCATGTCCGCCGTGCCGCGCCATCTTTTCGTCGACGAAGCGCTGGCCAGCCGTGCCTATGAAGACGCCGCGTTGCCCATCGGCCATTCGCAGACCATCTCGCAGCCCTGGGTCGTGGCGCGCATGATCGCCGCCGTGTGCGAAGACCGCACGCCGACTCGCGTGCTCGAAGTGGGCGCGGGTTGCGGCTATCAGGCGGCGGTGCTTGCGCAGTTCGTGCGCGAGGTCCATTCGATCGAACGCATCCGCGGGCTCTACGAGCTGGCGCGCGAGCATCTGCGCGCCTTGCGGCTGACCACTCGGATTCGACTGATCTATGGCGACGGCACCTTGGGCCTGCCCGGCGTGGCCCCGTTCGATGCTATCGTTGTGGCTGCCGCTGGCCTGGCCATTCCGCAGGCGCTGCTGACGCAGCTTGCGCCGGGTGGACGCCTCATCGCTCCCGAAGGGGGCTCGAACCAGCGCCTGGTGCTGATCGAACGCACCGGCGCAGCCAGCTGGAAACGAACTGAATTAGAGGCCGTGCGCTTTGTGCCGCTACGCGCCGGAATACAATCTTGAGCAAACAGGAGAAACGTATGCTCAACGGGCAGTTGCAACTGACCGATATGACTATGGGCGCGTCCATGACGCGCCTGCGCCGCCCGCTCTTTATCGCGGGGGCGCTCAGCCTGGCCATTTTGGCCGGCTGCGCATCGAAAGGAACTCGTGCACCGGTGGTCGACATGACCGGCGGGCAACCCGCAGCGGCGGCTCAGCCGGGCGGCAGCTATGTGGTCAAGCCGGGCGACACGCTCTACAAGATCGCCCGTGCCAACAATGTGGACATCGAAAGCGTCAAGCGCTGGAACAACCTCAGCGATCCCAACCAGATCTCGGTCGGCCAGGTCCTGAAGATGTCCGGCGGGTCGGGCGGGGGCGCGCAACCCGCGCCCATCGCCCGCACCCACCCGCCACCCCCGCCGCTGGACCAGCCCGAAGCGCCGGTCGCGTCTCTGCCTCCGCCTGATTCGTCGGCGACGCCGGCGCCCGCCCCGGTCGAGGTCAAGCCCTCGCCGCGCGCAGCGGATGCCAGCGTCATCAACTGGGCATGGCCCGCCAACGGCGCGATCGTGCAGACCTTCAATGCCAGCAGCAAGGGCATCGACATTTCCGGCGCGCTGGGCGACCCGATCACCGCCGCGGCGGATGGCCTGGTCAAGTACAGCGGCAATGGGGTGCGCGGCCTGGGCAACCTGATCATCGTCGAACACCAGAATGGCTTCATCACCGCTTACGCGCATAACCGCGCCTTGCTGGTGAAGACGGGCCAGAACGTCAAGCGCGGCGCCAAGATCGCCGAGCTGGGCCAAAGCGACACCACGTCGCCGCGCCTGCACTTCGAAATCCGTCGCCAAGGCACGCCGGTCGACCCGATGCAGTACCTGCCCGCCAAATGACGCCAACCCTGGTATTCGACCTTGAAACGATCCCCGACGCCGATGGGCTGCGCAAGCTCAACGGCTGGGGCGCCGAGGTCTCCGACCAGGAAGTGGTCGAACGCGCGCTGACCGCGCGCCGCGAAGCCGTCGGCCACGATTTCCTGCCGCTGCACCTGCACAAGGTCGCGGTGGTGGGCTGCGTGTTCCGCGATGACCAGGGGTTCCGCGTCAAGACGCTGGGCCAGCCCGATGATCCCGAAGCCGCCTTGCTGGCGGGCTTCTTCAAGACCATCGAGCGCTACACGCCCAAGCTGGTGAGCTGGAACGGATCGGGTTTCGACCTGCCCGTCCTGCATTACCGCAGCCTGATCCTGGGTGTGCCTGCGCCGCGCTACTGGGACATGGGCGAAGAAGACCGCGACTTCAAATTCAACAACTACATCGCCCGCTACCACACGCGCCATCTGGACTTGATGGACGTGCTGGCCAAGTACAACGGCCGCGCCAACGCGCCGCTGGACGACCTGGCCAAGCTGTGCGGCTTTCCCGGCAAGCTCGGGATGGACGGCAGCAAGGTCTGGGAGGCCTGGAGCACGGGACGCGCCGACGAAGTCCGCGCCTATTGCGAAACCGATGTCGTCAACACATGGCTGGTGTACTGCCGCTTCCGCTTCCTGCGCGGCGAACTGGACCGTACCGCCTACGACGCTGAAATCGCGTTGGTGCGCGACACGCTGTCCGCCAGCGACGCGCCGCACTGGAAGGAATACATGGCGGCCTGGGACGCGACCTGACCCGTTGCGCAGGGCCCGGCAGGGACGAAGCACGGGGCCGCCAAGGCCCCGTCTTCACGTCTGGCGGATGCGCAATCGACTGAAACATGGACGGCGGGGACGAAACCCGGTTGAAACCGGGCGGATCGCACAATGGTCTCGCTTTCTTCACTTTCAGGAGACACAACATGTCCC
>CAUSDE010000129.1:0-7044 GCA_963530045.1 uncultured Achromobacter sp. | reverse complement strand
CATAAGCGGCTTGCTCGGGGTCCGGCACGTGGCCGACGGGTGTGGACGGATAGGCAGACAGGTCTCTCTCGTCCAACGCCCACACCTCCGGCGCGCCCGCCGGCAATTGCTGTTTCCAGACGGACTGAGTCAACAACAACGCCGCTTGGCTGTCTTCAAACAGATAGCTCAGACGTTCCGCCGGCAACTCGGGATCGATCGGCACATAGGCGGCACCGGCCTTCATCACACCCAGCAGCGCCACGACCATGTCGATCGAACGTGTCATCAGCACGCCGACCCGGCTTTCCGGACCTGCGCCCGCCGCCCGCAGCGCGTGCGCCAATTGATTCGTGCGAGCGTCCAGTTCCGTGTAACGCAGGCTGGCGTCGCCCCTCACCAGCGCGGGCGCGTCCGGCGTAGCCGCGGCTTGCGCCGCCAGCCGCTCCGGCACGCTTGCCACCGCGCGGGCCGCGCCGCCATCGCCTTGCGACAACACGGCGGCGCCGCCCGGCGAGGCAGCTTCACCGTCGCCCAATAACTCGTCCGGCCGTTGCGCCAGCCGAGCCAACGTGGCCAGATAGTCCTGCGCCAGCCGCTCAATGGCTTCAGGCGGGTAGCAATCCGCGTCATACACCCACGCCAGATCCACGCGGCCGTCTTCCCATTCGGTACTGTGCAGCGCCAGTTCAAGCTGCGGCGCGCCATCGCCCAGAGGAAATTCGCTGACCTCCAACGTACCCAACCGATCCGGCATACGCCGGTCGACCCGCTGGTGATTGAAGAGGATCTGGAACAACGGGTGCCGGCCGCTGTCGCGCGCCGGTTGCAGGGCTTCGACCAACTGCTCGAACGGCAGGTCCTGATGCAACTGGGCCTCGCGCACCTGTTCGGCCGCCACGCGCAGCATCCCGCCCAACGTGCGGCCGGCGGAAATGCGGCTGGGGATGACCTGGGTATTGACGAATACGCCCACCAGATCCTCCGCGCCCGGCCAATGCCGGTTGGCGGTCGCCACCCCGATCCGCACTGCATCTTGTCCCGTCTGCCGATGCAGCGTCGCCTGCAGGCCCGCCAACATGGCGGCAAAGAACGTCGCGCCAGCGGACCGCGCGGCTGCCTTTAGGGCGTGCACCTGCGCCGGTGCCAGCGTCGCCCGCAAGCTGCCGGCTTGGACCCCTCCGGCCGCACCCGGGCGGCGGCCAGGCAACCCCAAACCGGGATCGTCGTCGGCCAGCGCCGCGCGCCAATACGCCAGTTGGCGCGCGCCCTCGCCCTGCGCCAGCGACTGGCGCTGCCAGATGGCGTAGTCCGCATAAGCCAATGGCAAAGGCGGCAGCGCAGGCGTCTCGGCGCGTGAAAACGCGTCATAGCAGTGCGCCAATTCATCCTGCAAGCGCTGCAGGGACCAGCCATCGGCGGCGATATGATGCATCGCGATGACCAGCACATGGTCGTCTGTCTTGCGGCGCAGCAAGGCTGCCCGCACGACCGGCCCCTGCGCCAGGTCAAAGGGTTGTGCCGCCAGGGCGGCGGCCTCGCGATGCAGCCGCGCGTCGTCCGGCCCCACGTCCAAGCATGCCAAGGCCATCGCCTTCACAGGCATGACCTGCTGGCGCACCTCGCCGTCGGCGCCCTCGCGATAGACCGTGCGCAACGCGCCGTGACGCACGATCAGACTGTCCAGCGCGGCCTGCAAGGCATCCACGGACAGCGCGCCGCGCAGGCGCTGCGCGCCCGCGATGTGGTACGCGCTGCCTTCGGGGTCGAGCTTCCACAGGAACCATAGCCGTTGCTGCGCGTGCGACAGCGCTTGGGGTTGGCCGCGCGCGGCGTCGTCCAGCGCCGAGATCGCTTGCGGCGGATTTGCCTGCGCACCACCCTGTTGCAACCCTGCCGTCTGCAAGCCAGCCGCCTTCGGCGGCGTTTGTCCTTCCATAGCGGCCACTGCGGCCAACGCCTGCAGCGTCGTTTGTTCAAACACTTGCTTGGCGGTGATGCGCAGCCCTTGCTTGCGGGCACGCGCAATCATTTTCAAACTCAGGATCGAATCCCCGCCCAGCGCAAAGAAATCCGCGCTGCGGCCAACCGGGACGCCGCCCAGCAATTCGGACCAGATCCCCGCCAGCGCCAGTTCTGCCGCGCCGTCAGGGCGGTCGATTGCACTGGCCAGCGCACCCAGTGTCGGCGTATCGAACAGTTGGCGCGGCGCGATGCGCAAGCCCTGCTTGCGCGCGCGGGCGATCATCTTCAGGCCCAGGATGGAATCGCCGCCCAGCTCGAAGAAATTGGCCTCACGGCCAACCGCCACGCCGCCCAGCAATTCCGACCAGATCGATGCCAGCTTGTGTTCCACGTCGCCCTGCGGCGCTTCCGCGGCCGCCGCCCCGATCGGCGAGGCACCCGGCTCGGGCAGGGCCCGGCGGTCCACTTTGCCATTGGCCGTCAACGGCAAACTCGCCAACTGCGTAAACCCGGCAGGCACCATGTAATCGGGCACCATGGCCGCCAACGCGTCGCGCAGGCCTGCGCCGTCGGGGCAAGCCGCGCCTGCCACGTAAGCGTGTAGCTGCAAGCGGCCATCGAGCGCCGCCACAGCCATGACCTCGGCCTGCGACACGCCACTGATCCGGCGCAGCGCCGCCGCCACCTCGCCGGGCTCGACGCGATAGCCCCGGATCTTGACCTGATCATCGCCACGCCCCAGGAACAGCAGACGGCCGTCCGCCAGCCGCGACACACGGTCCCCGCTTCGGTACATGCGCGCGCCGGCCACGAACGGGTCGGCCACATAACGATCGGCGGTCAGACCGGGACGGTTTTGGTAGCCGCGCGCAACGCCGGCGCCCGCCAGATAGAGCTCGCCCGCCAGGCCCGGAGGCACCGGCTGCAATGCCTCGTCCAGCACATAGGCGCGCAGGCCGGCCAGCGGCTGGCCCAGCGGCACCCGGCCGTCAGCCAGCGCCTCGGCCCGCCCCGCCACCGCGCCTACGGTCGTTTCCGTCGGGCCATAGTGGTTGAATACTTGGCATTCCGGCCGCAGCGCGTGCACCTGTTCGAGCAAGGCCGCGCTCAGGCTTTCGCCGCCGCACGCCAACCAGCGCCGGGGCAAGACGCGCTGAGGGTTCTCCGCCGCCAGCAGCGCCTGCAAATGCCCCGGCACGATCTTCAGCGCTTCGATCCGGTTCGCATCCATATAGGCAGCGAAGCCGTCGGGATCGAACGCCAGGCGCGCATCCAGCAGATGCAGCTCGCTGCCCTGGCACAAGGCGCCGAACAGCACGGTATGGCCGAGGTCGGCCGCAACCGTGGACACCATCGCCATGTTGGCCGCCGGCTCGGCGCCAAAGCGCTGCTCTACCGCGATGGCGTAGTTGGCCAGCGCCCCGTGCGACACGACGACGCCCTTGGGCTGCCCGGTCGAGCCCGAGGTATAGATCAGATACGCCGCCTGGTCCGGGTGCGGCGCGTCGGGTTGCTCGGCAGGCGCTTGCGTCGCCGCCGCCTCATCGAACGTCAGCACCGGCACGCCTTGCGCCCAATCGGGCGCGGCGTGCGACAGCAGCGCCACGGCGCCGCTGTCGCGCAGTTGGAAGGCCAGCCGCTCGACGGGCAACTGGGGATCCAGCGGGACAAAGGCGGCGCCCGCGTGCCAGGATGCCAGCAGGCCCAAAACGCTGGCGCACGATCGCTCGGCCAGCACCGCCACACGCGACTCGCGTCCCACGCCAAGCGCCCGCAGCGCCTGCGCGAGCGCCCAGGCGCGGCCGTCCAGTTCGCCATAGGTCCAGGCCTGTACGCCGTCACGCACCGCCGGCGCGTCCGGACGGCTGCGCACCTGGTCCAGGTAGCGGATCATCACCGGCGCGGCCGCCCGAGCCGCGGCATCCGTCACGCCGCTGGCCTGTCGCCAAGGGGTGTCCGCCGCCGTCAGGCCGATCTCGACCAGCGCCGATTCGGGATTGGCCGCCAGTGCCTGCAGCACGTGGGCGTACGCCTTGGCCACCCCCGCTACGGCCTCCACCGAGACGCGGCGCGGGTCATACAGGTACTCCAGCCGCAGCGCCGGCGTCTGGCCAGGCGCCGCCTCCAGCAACGCGCGCACGGTCAATGGGTAGTGGTTTCCGCTGTGCATCGCGACTTCGCCCAGCCGCAGGCCGGCTGGTTCGGCATCGCGCAGCGCCGCATCGATGGGGAAGTTTTCGAACACCAGCAGCGTATCGAATAATGCCTGGCCGCCAACGCCCGCCCACCGTTGCACCTGATGCAGCGGCGCATGCTCGTGCTCGCGCGCGGCCGCATGCCGGGCCTGCTGGGCGCGCAGGCTGTCGGCCACCCGTTCGCCCGGCGGCAATTCAACGACGACGGGCAATGTGTTGATGAACAGGCCCAGCATGTCCTGCGCGCCGGGCAAGGAAGCGGGCCGGCCTGCCGTCGTCGCGCCGAACGCCACCACCTCCCGGCCCAGCAGCCGGCGCAGCACCAGCGCCCAGCCCGTCTGCAACACCGTGTTCACGGTAACGCGCGCGTCACGCGCCAGGCGGGTCAACGCGGCAGTTTTTGCATTGTCCAGCAGGTCGACCCATTCGGCATGGCCGCGATCGGCAGCATCGGCGTCGCCGCCGCCCAGCGCGGGCGCCAGATGCGTCGGCGCCTCCAAGGCGCGCGTTTCGTGTTCCCAGAAAGCTTGCGTTGCCGCGTCGTCACGGGTCTCGCGCCAAGCCAGGTAGTCGCGGTAGCGCACCACAGGCGCCGTCAGCGGGACGCCCTGGTACGCGCGCAGCACGTCACCCAGCAGCCGCGATGCGCTCCAGCCGTCAAGCAGCAAATGGTGGCAAGTCCACAGGAAAGTCCACCCGTTTTCCGACGTGCGCAGCAGCGCGCAGCGCATCAACGGCGGTTGGGACAGGTCGAATCCCGCGTCGCGCTCGGCCTGCGCGATGCCGTCGATCCAGGCGCCCCGCTCTGCTTGCCGCAAGACGCGGCCGTCGTGCGCCGACCAGGGAAGCGCCGCATCACGCGCCACCCATTGCAGCCAATCGCCGCCATGGGCGACAAAGCCGCTGCGCAATGCCGCATGGCAAGCCAGCGCTTGCGTCCAGGCCGCACGGAAGCGTTCCGGGTTCAATCCGCCGATCTCGGCGCGCAGTTGCATGACATACGCTTGCCTGCGCGGGTCGAATTGCGTATGGAACAACATCCCGGCTTGCATGGGAGACAGGCCCAGCAAGTCCTCCAGGCGTGCGGCCGGAATGGGCAAGGCGTCCAATTGGTGTTGCGTCAGACGCGCTTGTGGCACATCCGAAGGCGTCACGCCTTGCGGCCCCGCCGCGCAATGCGCGATCAAGGCGGTGAGCGCCGCCTGGTACGCGTCCGCCAGCGCCTGCACACGCGCCCGGTCAATGCGCCGCCCGCTGAAGCCGAAACTGATCGCCAGACGGCCGTCGTACACCTGGCCTTCCACCGACAAGGCATGCCACAACGGCGCGCCGGCATCCATCGTCGCGCCCGGCGCCTGGCCTGCCGGTTGCCAGCCGCCGGCATTGAAGCTGCCGTCGAACTGGCCCAGATAGTTGAAGAGCACACCCGCCGCCTGGTGCGATGCCCCATGCAAAGGGCCGTAGGCCAGACCGTTACGCGGCACGGCCCGCAACGTCTCCTTCACGCGCTTGAGCGCTTGCCCCGAATCGCCGCGGGCATCCAGCGCCACCGGGTACAGCGTCGTGAACCAGCCGACCGTGCGCGAAATGTCGGGCGCATCAGGCGCCGCCTCGCGACCATGGCCCTCGATATCGATCCGGATCCGTTCAGGGGCATCCGCGCCCGCCTGTTGCGCCAGGGCTTGCGCCAGCGCGGTCAGCAGCATGTCGTTGATCTGCGTGCGGTATGCCAATGGCGCCTGGCGCAGCAAAGCCTGCGTGGCGGCGGGATCCAGCGTGAATTCCAGTTGCTCCCGATCGCCTTCGTGCCCGGGAAGACGCATGGCGTCGGCCAACCAGGCCGGGCCGGCGCCTGCGGCGCCGTCCAGCGCCACCCTTTTCCAATATTCACGTTCGGCGTCGTCAAGCCGTCCCGGCAACCCGGCCACATGTCGCGTCCATTCGCCATAGTGCGCCGTTTGGGCCGGCAGTTGCGCCTGCCCCCCCTGCTGCGCCGCGTGGTACGCCGCTTGCAGGTCTTCCAGCAGAATGCGCCACGACACGCCGTCCACCGCCAAGTGGTGAACCACCAGCAGCAAACGCTCCGTGCCGTCCGCCATGCGTACCGCCAACGCCCGCAACAGCGGCCCTTGCGAGAGCGTCAGGCTGCGCTGGGCGTCGTCGCAGCGGGCGGTCAGCTCAGCGTCATCAGCAGCCTGCACGGTCCACAGCAGATCGGCTGGCGGCTCGGCCTCGGCATATCGCTGCGTCCAGCCCTGGCACGCCTCGTAGAAGCGCAAGCGCAAGCTGTCGTGATGCGTGACCAGTTGCGCCAGCGCCGCCCGCAATGCCGCTTCGTCCAGCGGTTCGGACGCCTTCAACAGCACGGCCTGGTTCCAGTGGCTGCGCACCGGCATGTCTTGCCGGAAGAATTCCGCCTGGATCGGCAGCAACGGCGATTCCCCCGTTGCCGGCATGCGGATCACGTCATCCTGGCGAGTCAACGGCGGTACTGCCGCAGCCAGGCGGGCGACCGTCTGATGCTCAAAGACGTCGCGGGGATTGATGGCCCATCCTTCCTGGCGCAGTCGCGCCACGATCTGCAGGCTAAGGATCGAGTCCCCGCCCAGTTCGAAGAAATTGGCATCGCGTCCGACGGTGGTGCAGCCCAGCACGTCGGCCCAGATGGCAGCGATCGTGGTTTCCTTCGGGCCTTGGGGCGGCGCGGCATCCGCTTGGTCGTCGAACACAGGCGCCGGCAAGGCCTTGCGGTCGATCTTGCCGTTGGCGCTGAGCGGCAACGCGTCCAGTGCGACGAGGTGGGACGGCACCATGTATTCCGGAAGCTCGCGGGCTAAGCTGTCGCGCACAGCATTGGTATCGACTGTCGGCGCAACATAGGCCACCAGGCGCTGCCCGCCGCCGG
>CAUSDE010000128.1:0-7614 GCA_963530045.1 uncultured Achromobacter sp. | reverse complement strand
TCCGGTGGTTTCCCGGCGTGGCGGGCCGGTTGGCCCGCCACCTCTTCCGCTTACAAGGCGTATTCGGCCGCCTCTTCGCGCGCGCTGCGGCGGCGCGGCGGCGTCGTCTGGAGCACGGCGGGTTCGGTGCGGGGCTGGGGCTGCCCCAGGGTCATCGCGCTGGGCATGCCCAACTGGCGCTGATACACGCCGCAGGTGCCGGCAGCGGGATCGGTTTCGTCACGGCCGCTGAGCAGCGGGCAGCCGGCGAACAATTCCGCCACCCAGTCGGTGAACGCCCGGACCTTGGGCGACAACTGGCGGCTTTGCGGATACAGCACCGAAATCGCCGTGGAGCTGGGCTTCCACTGCGGCAGGATTTCGATCAGTTCACCGGATTGCAAGTGCGGCAAGGCCATATAGCGGGCAACCTGTATCAGGCCGAATCCCTTCAGGCCGCAGTCCAGGTAGGCGCCGGCCTCATTCACCGCCACCGTGCCCTTCATGTCCACTTCCTGGTGCTTGCCGTCCACCTTGAAGTCCCAGGCGCAGTTGCGGCCCGTGCGGCTCATGAAATAGTGCACCGCGTGGTGGTCGCGCAACGATTCGATCGTCTGCGGCATGCCGTGGCGGGCAATATAGGTGGGCGAGGCGCAGGTGACCGTCTGCAGGGTGCCGATGCGGCGCGCGACCAGGCTGGAATCTTCCAGCTCGCCGGCGCGGATCACGCAGTCCACGGCCTCTTGCACCATATCCACGGGGCGGTCGCCCAGGCCCAGCACCAGCTCGACGTCGGGGTATTTGTCGTGGAAATCACACAATGAGGGGATCAGGATCAGCCGCCCGATGCAGGTCGGGACGTCGATGCGCAGCCGCCCCTTCAGGCGCAGCGCCGCTTCCTGGAAACAGGCCTCGGTCTCTTCGACGTCCGCCAGGATGCGCACGCAATGCTGGTAATAGCCCGCGCCGTCCGGCGTCAGGCCGATACGGCGCGTGGTGCGGTTGAGCAGGCGCACGCCCAGAAGGCGTTCGAGGTTCTGGATGATGGTGGTGACGGTGGTGCGCGGAAGCGAGAGGCTGTCGGCCGCCCGGGTGAAGCTATTGGCGTCCACGACGCGCACAAACACCTGCATAGCCTGAAAACGGTCCATGGCGACGGTGTCCTTTTGGGCAAATAAGTCGGGGTGAACGGAGCATAACCCGATTTCGCCGCCGATTAGTCATTTCTGTCGAACAGTGTTGCCGGAATAGAAAGGTTTATCCGGCCCCACAAAACACTCAGAATGCAAACCATCTTGAAGTGCCCTTGCCTCCCGGCGCCTCCACAGGGCATGTCAATCCTCAGCTTCCGACACCGCAGTGATCCCGCCCCGCCAAGGCGCCCTGCTCAGGAACCGCAACCCTGTTGCATGTTGCATTGCAGCATATGCATATATCCAGCGGACGCTAAGGACTGCCATGCCCCGGACTGCCGGAGCCGCCTCCGCCCCAGGCTCAAACAAGCGCGCTTTCGCCCCTATACCACTCAAGGAAACATCATGGTTTCGCGCAATCGTATCGCTATGCTCGTCGTCTTTGCAGCCGTACTCGCGGCCGGAGGCGGCTATGCCCTGACCCGGGGCCCCGCCGGCGGCAATGTCGCCATGGCGCAAGGCGCCCCCGCCGCCACGCCCGTCGAGGTGGCTGAAGTCGTCAGCAAGACCATCGTGGACTGGCAGCGCTATTCCGGCCGTCTGGAAGCGATCGACCGCGTCGACATCCGCCCGCTGGTGTCCGGCACCCTGACGGCCGTGCACTTCCAGGACGGCAGCATCGTCAAGAAGGGCGACGTGCTCTTCACCATCGACCCTCGCCCGTACGCGGCCGAAGTCGACCGCGCCGCCGCCGCCCTGACGGCCGCCAAGGCCCGCGCGTCGTACACCGCCACGGAACTGGCCCGCGGCCAGCGCCTGCTGACGGACAACGCCATCGCCCGCCGCGACTTCGAGGAAAAGCAGAACGCCTCGCGCGAAGCCGCCGCCAATCTGCAGGGCGCGCAAGCCGCCCTGGACTACGCCAAGCTGAACCTGGGCTATACGCGCATCGAAGCGCCGGTGGCCGGCCGCGTGTCGCGCGCCGAAGTCACCGTGGGCAACGTGGTCGCCGCCGGCGCCACATCGGTGCCGCTGACGACGCTGGTGTCGGTGTCGAAGATGTACGCATCGTTCGACGTGGACGAACAAACCTTCCTCAAGTACGTGAATCCGGCGCGCAACGGCCGCGCAGGCTCGGTCCCGGTCGAACTGGGCCTGGCCAACGAGGACGGCTATTCGCGCACCGGCTACGTGCAGTCGGTCGACAACCGCCTGGACGCCACCTCCGGCACGATCCGCGTGCGCGCCGAATTCGATAACACCGACGGTTCGCTCCTGCCCGGCCTGTACGCCCGCGTCCGCCTGGGCGGCAGCGACCCGCGTTCGGCCGTGCTGATCGACGAACGCGCCATCGGCACCGACCAGGACAAGCGCTACGTGCTGGTGCTGGACGACAAGAACCACGCCGTCTACCGCCAGGTGAAGCTGGGCGCAAACCAGGAAGGCCTGCGCGTCGTCGACTCGGGGCTTGCCGCCGGTGAGCGCATCGTCGTCAACGGCCTGCAACGCATCCGCCCCGGCGACGCCGTGGCTCCGACCGTCGTGCCCATGGTTGCCGCCAAGGCCGCTCCGGTCAAGACCGCCGCAGCCGAACTGAAGTAAGGCCTGCGCGTCTACAGAGAACGTTCATGAATATCTCAAAGTTCTTCATCGACCGGCCGATTTTCGCCGGCGTGTTGTCCATCCTGGTGCTGCTGGCGGGCCTGTTGGCCATGTTCCAGCTGCCCATTTCCGAATACCCGGAAGTCGTGCCGCCGTCGGTGGTGGTGCGCGCGCAGTATCCGGGCGCCAACCCCAAGGTCATCGCCGAAACCGTCGCCTCGCCGCTGGAAGAATCCATCAACGGCGTGGAAGACATGCTGTACATGCAGTCGCAGGCCAACAGCGACGGCAACCTGACGCTGACGGTCAACTTCAAGCTGGGCGTGGACCCGGACAAGGCGCAGCAGCTGGTGCAGAACCGCGTGTCGCAGGCGCTTCCGCGCCTGCCGCCGGACGTGCAGCGCCTGGGCGTGACCACCGCCAAGAGCTCGCCCACGCTGACGCTGGTCGTGCACTTGATCTCGCCCAATGACCGCTACGACATCACCTACCTGCGCAACTATGCGATCCTGAACGTCAAGGACCGCCTGGCCCGCATCACGGGCGTGGGCGAAGTGACGGTGTGGGGCTCGGGCAACTACTCGATGCGCGTCTGGCTGGACCCGCAAAAAGTCGCCCAACGCGGCATGACCGCGTCTGAAGTGGTTGCCGCCATCCGCGAACAGAACGTGCAGGTCGCCGCCGGCGTGATCGGCGCATCGCCCACGCAAGGCGACGTGCCGCTGCAACTGAACGTGAATGCGCGCGGCCGCCTGCAAAGCGAAGAAGAATTCCGCGACATCATCCTGAAGACCTCGCCCGACGGCGCCGTGACGCACCTGTCCGACGTCGCCCGCGTGGAGCTGGACGCCCAGGAATACGGCTTGCGTTCGCTCCTGGACAACAAGCAGGCGGTGGGCATGGGGATCATGCAATCGCCGGGCGCGAACGCGCTGGATGTCTCCAGCAAAGTGCGCGCCGCGATGGCCGAACTGGAGCAGGACTTCCCCCCGGGCGTGGAATACCGCATCGAATACGACCCCACGCAGTTCGTGCGTTCCAGTATCGAAGCCGTGGTGCACACGCTGCTGGAAGCCATCGCGCTGGTCGTGCTGGTCGTGATTCTGTTCCTGCAAACGTGGCGCGCGTCGATCATCCCGCTTTTGGCCGTGCCGGTGTCCATCGTCGGCACGTTCGCGCTGCTGCTGGTGTTCGGCTATTCCATCAACGCCTTGTCGCTGTTCGGGATGGTGCTTGCCATCGGGATCGTGGTGGACGATGCGATCGTGGTGGTGGAGAACGTCGAGCGCAACATCGCGGCGGGCTTGAGTCCACGCGACGCGACCTACCGCGCCATGCGTGAAGTCAGCGGCCCCATCATCGCCATCGCGCTGACGCTGTGCGCCGTGTTCGTTCCGCTGGCCTTCATGACGGGCCTGACCGGCCAGTTCTACAAGCAGTTCGCCATGACCATCGCCATCTCGACGGTGATCTCGGCCTTCAACTCGCTGACCCTGTCGCCCGCCCTGTCGGCCCTGCTGCTCAAGAGCCATCACGACAAGCAGGACTGGCTGACCCGTGGCATGAACCGCGTCTTCGGCCGCTTCTTCAACTGGTTCAACAACATGTTCGGCCGCGCCTCCGAGTCCTACGGCTCGGGCGTGTCCGGCGTGATCCGCCGCAAGGCCGGCGCGATGGGCGTGTACGCGGTGCTGGTGGCCGCCACCATCGGCGTGTCGTACCTGGTGCCCGGCGGCTTCGTGCCGGCGCAAGACAAGCAGTACCTGATCGGCTTCACGCAGCTGCCCAACGGCGCCTCGCTGGACCGCACGGAAGCGGTGATCCGCCGCATGAGCGACATCGCCCTGAAGGAACCCGGCGTGCAATCCGCCATCGCCTTCCCGGGCCTGTCGATCAACGGCTTCACCAACAGCTCCAGCGCCGGCATCGTGTTCGTGACGCTCAAGCCCTTTGGCGAACGCAAGGGCGCCGCGCTCTCGGGCAACGCCATCGCCGCGTCGCTGAACCAGAAGTTCGCGGCCATCCAGGACTCGTTCATCGCCGTGTTCCCGCCCCCGCCCGTGATGGGCCTGGGCACGCTGGGCGGCTTCAAGCTGCAACTGGAAGACCGCGCCGCACTCGGCTATGCCGAACTGGACAAGGCCAAGCAGGCCTTCCTGGAAAAAGCGCGCCAGACGCCTGAACTGGGCCCGTCGTTCTCCAGCTACGAGATCAACGTGCCGCAGCTGGATGTGGACCTGGACCGCGTGAAGGCCAAGCAGCTGGGCGTGCCGGTGACCGAAGTCTTCGACACCATGCAGATCTACCTGGGCTCGATGTACGTGAACGACTTCAACCGCTTCGGCCGGGTGTTCCAGGTGCGTGCGCAAGCCGATGCGCCATTCCGGGCGCACGCCGACGACATCCTGCAGCTGAAGACCCGCAACGCCGCGGGCGACATGGTGCCGCTGTCGTCGCTGGTGACGGTCAAGCAGACCTTCGGGCCTGAAATGGTGGTGCGCTACAACGGCTACACCGCCGCCGACATCAACGGCGGCCCGGCGCCCGGCTTCTCGTCCGATCAGGCGCAAGCGGCAGCCGAACGCGTCGCCGCCGAAACGCTGCCGCGCGGGGTGAAGTTCGAATGGACCGACCTGACGTATCAGCAGATCCTGGCGGGCAATGCCGGCTTGTGGGTATTCCCCATCAGCGTGCTGCTGGTGTTCCTGGTGCTGGCCGCGCTGTATGAAAGCCTGACGCTGCCGCTGGCCGTGATCCTGATCGTGCCGATGAGCATCCTGGCCGCGCTGACGGGCGTCTACCTGACGGGCAACGACAACAACATCTTCACGCAGATCGGCTTGATGGTGCTGGTGGGCTTGTCGGCGAAGAACGCGATTCTGATCGTGGAATTCGCCCGCGAACTTGAAATGAGCGGCCGCTCGCCGCTGGAAGCCGCCATCGAAGCCAGCCGCCTGCGTCTGCGCCCGATTCTGATGACGTCCATCGCGTTCATCATGGGTGTGGTGCCGCTGGTGCTGTCGTCCGGCGCCGGTTCGGAGATGCGCCATGCCATGGGGGTGGCCGTGTTCTTCGGGATGTTGGGCGTGACCTTGTTCGGCCTGTTCCTGACGCCGGTGTTCTATGTGCTGCTGCGTTCGCTGGGCGGCAAGCCGCTGCACTCGGCGGCCCCGCATGAAGCGCCGGAGTGCGCCCCGCACATCGACACGAACGCGCCGCCCGCCACGCAGACTCACGCGTAAAGCCGGCAGACGAAAGAGAAGCCAGCGCGTCCCGCCCAAGCCGGCGGGGCGCGCGCCAAAGAGAATTCATCATGATCCAAAGACTGACCCGCGGTTCCGCCTTGCTTGCCGTCCTGCTTGTGCTGGCCGGCTGCGCGGTGGGCCCCACTTACGAAAAGCCGTCTGCCGCCGCGCCGGCGGCATTCAAGGAAGCCGCCCTGCCCGCCTCCGAAGCCGGCACCTGGAAGCCTGCGGAGCCGTCTGAAGACGCGCTGCGCGGCGCCTGGTGGAAGGTGTTCGGCGACGAAGGCCTGAACCAGCTGGAAGACGAAGCGCAACAGGCCAACCAGAACCTGCAGGCCGCCGCCGCCCGCCTGGCGCAATCGCGCGCCCTGCAGCGCGAGGCCCGCGCCGGCTTCTTCCCCACGCTGGACGCGGCCTTCGGCCCCAACCGGCAACGCCCCTCGGCCGTGTCGCAAGGCCTGCCGGACGGCACGTCCACCACCCCGGTGACGACGTGGCGCGCCCAAGGCGCGGTGTCGTATGAAGCCGACCTGTTCGGCCGCGTGGCGTCCACCGCCGACGCCGCCACCGCCGACGCCCAGCAAAGCGAAGCGCTGTACCGTTCGGTGCTGCTGGCCTTGCAGGCCGACGTGGCCACCACGTACTTCCTGGTGCGTGAGCAGGACGCGGAATCGCAGCTGTACAACCAGACGGTCAAGCTGCGCACCGACACGCTGCAATTGATCCAGCGCCGTTACGACGCCGGCGACATCAGCGAACTGGACCTGGCGCGCGCCAAGGCGGAACTCGCGTCCGCGCAATCGGAAGCGCTGGGCATCGACCGCCGCCGCGCCACGACCGAACACGCGCTGGCCGTGCTGTTGGGCCGCGCCCCGTCCGACTTCACGATGCCGCCGCAGCCGATCCAGAAGGTCGCCCTGTCGATTCCCGCCGGCCTGCCGTCCACGCTGCTGGAACGCCGCCCCGACATCGCCGCCGCCGAACGCGCCATGGCCGCCGCCAACTCCCGCGTCGGCGCCGCCAAGTCCGCGTTCTTCCCGCGCCTGGACATCACCGGCGCCTTCGGCTACGAGTCGTCCGACCTGGGCAACCTGTTCCAGTGGTCCAGCCGCACCTTCCTGCTGGGTCCGCTCGTCGGCGCTGCGCTGTCGATGCCCATCTTCGACGGCGGCCGCCGCCAAGCCGGCCTGGACCGCGCCCGCGCCGTCTACGAGGAAGACGTCGCGGTTTATCGCCAGACCGTGCTGAACGCGTTCCGCGAAGTGGAAGACAACCTGGCCAACCTGCGTATCCTGGCCGACCAGACCAAGGCGCAAGACGCCGCCGTCGAAGCCTCGGCCCGCGCCGCCAAGCTGTCGCACACGCAATACCGCGAAGGCTCGATCAGCTACCTGGACGTGATCGAAGCCGACCGCAGCGTCCTGCTGCAACAACGCGTGGCCGTGCAATTGAGCGGCGAGCAAGCACGCTCGGCAGTCGGCCTGATCCGCGCGATCGGCGGCGGCTGGGAAAACCCGGTTCCGCCGGATGCGGTGGCGGCGAAGTAAGCGCAAGATCCGAAAGGACAATAAAAAAGCGCGTCAGGCAACCGCGTGAATCCCCCTTCCAGACGCGCCTTTACTTTCCGCACACAAACAAGTAGGTCTTGCGGCGCA
>CAUSDE010000127.1:0-7908 GCA_963530045.1 uncultured Achromobacter sp. | reverse complement strand
CTGATGCCCAGGCGGCAGGTCTGCCCGATGACGGGCTGCATGACGGCGCCAAGCGCCTCGACGTACAGCCGCAGCGGGGTATGGGGAAACTGCTTGCGGAAGGCATCGACTGCGTCGGTCAGCGACGCCATCGGGTACATGACATCCACCACGACCGAGAGCTCGGGTTCCAGGCCATCCGCGATTGCCCGCGCAGACGACTTGAAGCCGTCCATGCCGCTGACCACCTGGCGGGCCTGCACGAGTAGCGCGGCGCCTTCCTCAGTCAGGCGAGGGTAGCGGCCGCTGCGGTCGAACAATTGCACGCCGGTCTGGTTTTCCAGGTTGGCCAGCGTGTGGCTGACGACGGATTGAGCACGCCGCAGCTTGCGGCCGGCGGCCGAGAAGCTGCCTTCTTCCGCCGCAGCGATGAACGTGCGCAGTTGGTCCAGCGAAATGGCGTCCAGCATGTATCTATCCTGTGGATGGATTGAATCTATAAATATAGGCTATTCAGATGGGTGTCAAGCCCCTAACCTTCGTTCATCCCCTCACCGAAGGACATTCCATGCAAACCGCAACAACGCTCTTGCAGCAACACCTGAAGCTGCTGGTCGACGACAACGGGCAGTGGCAAAGCCTGATCGCCGATGACATCGTCTGGGACTTGCCCTATGGGCCGAGCCTGGGTCATCCGCTGACGCTCGAAGGGCGGGAAGCGGTGCTTCGGCACGCGAACTGGTTCATCGGCGCGGTCAAGGATTTCCGCTTCTTCGATGCGGAAATCGTCGCGACGACGGACGCGAGCCATGCCGCGGCGCGGGTGCGGGGGCAAGGGCAGGCGGTGTCGACCGGGCGCACCTATCGGCAGGAATATGTGGTCTTCCTGACCGCGCGTGACGGGCGAATCGTTCACCTGCGCGAATACTTCGATCCGGTCCAGGCCGCGCGGGCCTTCGACGCGCCGATTGCCGGCTTTGCTGCGGGGAGCCTCTGATGAAAGCCATACGTGTTGCTGCCTACGGCAGCCCCGACGCCATGATCCTGGCCGAGCTTGACGATCCCGTTCCTGGCGACGACGAGGTCTTGGTCGATGTGGCCGCCACGTCGGTCAACCCGATCGACTGGAAGATTGTCAGTGGCGCAATGCAGGCGTTCATTCCGCTACCGCTGCCGTTCACGCCCGGGGTGGACGCTGCGGGCACCATCATCGCCGTGGGGCGCAATGTCACCGGCTTTGCGCCGGGCGACGAGGTGATGGGGTTCATCGGCATTGTCGGCGCTTATGCGAGCCGGATCGTTGTCGACCCGCAGCGCCTGGCCCGCAAGCCCGAAAGCCTGACTTTCACGCAGGCCGCGGCGATTCCCGCCGCCACGCTCACCGCTTGGCAGGCCTTGCATGAGCACGGCGAATTGCGCGCGGGCCAAACGGTCTTGATCCATGCGGCGGCAGGCGGCGTGGGCAGTGCTGCGGTGCAAATCGCCAAGCTTGCCGGCGCGCGGGTGATCGGCACGGCTTCCGCGGCCAATCATGACTACATTCGGGACCTGGGCGCGACAGAAGTGATCGACTATCGCGCAGGCGACTTTGCACGACAGGTCTCCGGCGTCGACCTGGTGCTTGACCTGGTGGGCGGCGACACGCAATCGCGTTCCTGGGCCGTGCTCAAGCCCGGCGGCATCCTGGTGTCCACGGTCAGCAAGCCGGACCCGCCGGCGCGCGCGCAAGCGTCGCGTGTGGCGGGCAGGCACTTCGCCACCCGGTCAGACGGGCATCAACTTGCGTCGTTGAGCGCAGCGTTCGCGGCCGGGGATTTGCGCACCCGCATCGACTCGGTGTTTCCGCTGGCGGACGCCAGCCAGGCGATGGCAAGGAACATGGCCGGCCACACGCAAGGGAAGGTGGTCCTGGACGTTGCCGCGTAGCGAGGTGTCGAATTTCATTCAACTTGAGATTTGGTTCACTGCAATCGGCCTGTAAACAGTGTGTAGATCGAAGCGGCGCGCGGGTTGCGACGGAGGGCCGCCAGTTTCCGGCCAAATGGCTCGGCGAGTGCTGCGCGCCCTACAGGGTCGGCTGCGGAATCGGGGCGCCTTGCGCGTCGCCACCGATCTTCCGCGCCGTCAGCGTCACGGTAAAAAACTCGTTCACCTTATCGGCCGGAACGGCATCCAACTGGCTCCTTCCATAATCAGAATGTTGCCCGTTCTCGAATCGAGGGTAATACCCTTTCCAGAAATAGCGCGCCTGTGTACCGCCCGCGAGCACTTTTTTCGCAGGCAGCCCGGCGACGAATCGCGTATCGGCGATGTCCGCTCGCGCTCGCAAAGCGACGCGGGCCTCTGTCAATGCCCAATGGCATAACCCGCGGCCGTAATAGTCCTCATCGAGCAACATGTCGGCATACACGGTGCCCACGTACTCGGTGGGGGATATACGGGAAAGGCGGAACGTTTCGTGGCTGGACAATGTCGGCACGTGGCCGGACAGGGCGTTGGATTTTCCACAGCGGGCACCGTTGCTGGCGTCGAACTGCACAGTGCCTTCTACTACCGTAAACGGCGATTTGCCGTCGGCTGGGCTTGAGAGATCGGACGCATTAGCCAGTGTGAGCCGTATCTCATAGGCCTGCGTCGGAGCGGGGTTCAGCTTGCGCAGCGGTGGCTTGCGCGCGTCGGATGCGGCGTCAGCCTTGGCCTGGTTATCGGCGTAATTAGACCCGCAGCCGGCGGCGGCCAGGAGGACCAGCGTCGGCAATGCCCAACGCAAGGCCGGCGACGAGAGATAACGAAGGGCGCGCGACAATGTCGATGTTTCCTATGCGAGGTATTTATCATCAAAGTTTGCCACGAAATTGAACGTCTGTTTTTGGTCGGTAGCAGACCCCCACAGATGCCCGCTCCCGACCCTGAGCAGCCATTCGCGTGTCTCATGCCAACACCTGCAGTGCAGCGCTTACCGACCTTGGGTTCTGCCTAATCAATTCACCTGAATCCCGCCCCAAGCCGGTGTTTTCTCAAGCAACCTCGGCCGGCACTTCAGGCAGCGGCCCACGGGCCGCCGCCTGGGCGGCTGCTGTGCATCTCTTCCTCATCGGCATATCCATGATCTTTAGTCCTCATGATATGCCTCGCACACAACATCACGGATAGGCCCGGGCGCTTACCATCAACCGCCATAGCATTGCGCGTAAGTAAAGTCGACCAAGCGCTTGTCTGAGGCATCCTGTGGCGTGGACGGCTCTACTTGGAAATGCCCGAACATATCGTCGTTGCAGATCCTCACGTTCTTGCGCTGCTCACCTTCCTGCAATACGCAGGAGCCGCCAAAACTGTGATTACTCCCCGCGACGCCAACCGGTAGATCAATCAGCCGGCTACAACCGATGATTCGGCCGTTTTGCTTCTGATGCGCCAACGATTGGTTGAACGATTCAACACGGGAGTTGGGATCACGAATCGACACAACATTAACGCATTCGCCACTAACGGTTTGGTTGCGCGGCAGCTTGCAGTCCGAGTACACCTCGCCATTGGCAATATGTTCCTCATTACGCGCCAGCAGGGCGATGCGGGTTGTGTATGCTTGCTGCAGGCAGGCGCTGTCTTGACAAATGCCACGAGCGTATTTAATCCAGTTGCGCTGTTCTTTCCCCAGCTCTTTCTTGCCATAGGCATCGGTTGCGGCTAGTGCTGTTTCATAGGCCCCATGCAATTTTCCATCCAGCGCGGATATCTCGGCATCGCTACAGATCAACCTTTCCGTAGCGCTCACGGCCTTGTTGCAATCAAAACTAGCGGCTTGGGCACCAGTCCATAGCGTTGCAAGGCCCAACGTAAAGAGAAGCTTCATCGCAGGTGCATACCGCATCTTCAGTGCGTAAGCGGGCGGGCGTGTTGAATGCGGCTGGGTCATGATCCTATCTTCTCAAGTTGTATGTCGATGATGTCTTGCGTACAGCACAACACATCTCCCTCGTGACACGTCAAATCAGCTTAACCGAGCTGATGCACATCTCTGGTCTTGTGATCTTGTCGCTGAAGCATCAGAAGCATTCTTATTCCAATACCCGGCTCAGTTTTTACCAGATCCAGGCTGACGCCTGTGCCTTTACCAACTAAAGCGGCGACTCCATCACAATCTTCTCGGATGAGCCATCGCTACTTTAAGCTGGGCCAGTTCGGTGGTTGAAAGTACCGGCCCCATGCTGGCCAGCACCTCGGCAGGTCTCGGCGCCGGGCGCTTGCAGCAATACGAAAGCCAGCGCAGAAAGCCGCCTGCCATGGTGATGACAATCTCCTTTCGAGTAAAGGGAGATTTAGGGTGCGCCTACGGAGGGGCGCTATCCGACTCGAAGCTGACACCCCCGGACCCGCCGTCGTCTACATCGTGGCCCGTACTTTGGCGCAGGGTCGCGCATGCGGTCTTGCATCTGTACTGGACGTCGCGCTTGGCAATCGCTCCAATGCATTGGGAGCCGCGCTGGGGCTGACCGCCGTATTTGCCGTGTCATCAGCCGCTTTTACCGCAGTGAAATGGGCCGGCGCTGCCTACCTCGTGTATCTGGGGATCCGGATGTGGAGGACGGCGTTGCCAGTCGCCGACGCAACGCCGCAGCGGCTGGCGCAGCCGTTGCGGCGCGTCTTTCGAGATGGCTTCATAGTCGCGCTGCTGAACCCGAAATCCACCTTGTTCTTCGCCGCCTTCCTGCCGCAGTTCATGGACGCTCACGGCAACCCACTGATGCAGACCGTTGCGCTCGGGGGTGTTTTCGTTGGTATCGCTTGCTGCACCGACGTCCTCTACGTGCTAATGGCAAGTCTCGTCGCTCCGCGGCTAAGACGGGCTGCATGGAGCGGCCGCAGGGGTAACCGGTTCGCGGGAACATCATTTATCGGTTTGGGCTTGCTCGCGGTCATGGGCACGCGCCCGGCGCGCTGGAGGCGTTAGCGTTGCTTGAGCGCTTGAACGGCGGCCCCGGGCGCTACGCCGTCACAGAGGCGGCCTTCGACAATCTTGCCATGTCGGTGGAGGGCTTCTGCATCGCCGATCCGATTACCGGCGTGCGCATGCTGGATGAGGCCGATGAGCGTTTCGCGGGGCGCACCATGACCCTGCGGGCCGAGCCCTACCTGCCTGAAGGCGAGATGGACCGGTTCGTCATCCATCCGGTCCTGAAGCCTGCAATATCATAGGTACCCCATCAGAGGAAACTGACATGACATCGCAGCCACAACGCTTCCTGGATCATCTCGCCGCTCATGGCTGGACGGTGCTGCGGACCACGCCCACCCCGACGCCAGCGGCCGCGCCGGGCGAAGCGCACGGCTATGGCGCTTTCCTGGCGACATTCACCGAACTGCACAACGCGAACCAGACACGCTGGTTCCTGAGCGCAGCCGACCATGACTGCACGGCGGACAGCGCCTTTCCCTGGCACACCCTGCGCGATATCAGCCTGGAAGCCGCGCTGGACGACGCCGGCCGGCAGGCGGTCCTGGACTTCTGGCAACAGCACACGCCGATCTACATGAGCGTTGCGGGCGATTACGAATTCCTGGCGATAGAACGCGACTCGGGCCGCATCGTGCACGGCATCGAGCCGGAATTCGAGGACACCCGCGACGTCGCCCCGAATCTCGCAGCCCTGTTCGAAGACATGATTGCGGGCCGCGCTACGGCGGCGCTACTGGCGTAACGTCGTATGCAGCAACCTACGCAGCCCCATATGCCGCCCGATCTGAAGGCGTATACCCACGACGATATTCCTGCTCAGGAAACTTGGCTGGACTGTGCAACCGCTGACGGTGGCCGACTGCGCGTGGTGTTGCTTGCGGCCGATCCGCAGGCGGCGGCGCCGTTGCTGGCGCGAGCCCGCTCGATCGCCCAAGCTTTGGCCGCGCACCGCAACGCGGCGTTGCATTTCCTCTGGCGCGCGGGGCGCGACAGCGGCGACCCCGAAGATCCTCCCGCGGCGTTCCTCGAACACTTCGTGCCATCGGACTTGGTCGTCTCGACCGACGGCGGTTACGTGCTGCACCTGGCGGCGCGCGACGCGAGCTGGTTCATGGATGGCTATTGGCCGTCCGTGCAGTTTGCCGTAGACGATGTGCCCATAGCCTGGGTCTGCGAATCCTGACCCAGGCCGTCGCTTTCCGCCGACGTCTTCCACCCGAAGCGGAAGCTTCAACGTGCGCTCACCAACGGCTGCTGTGCGGCGAGTGCCGCCCGATCGCGCCTCATTGCCGCTTCAACGGCGGATTGCGGCCGGAGATGGAAGCTCCATACGAGGGCAGGAAACAAAGCGTCGCCCAAGTTCAATGACTTTACGGTGGAGAATGCCAAGTTCAACGGCTCGCGTATGGTGAGAGGCGTCGCTAATTGACCGCATACCTTGGCTCAACCGATACACAGGAGTGCTCATTTGAAAGCGTCCTTGTTTGCCCGAAAGTGAGCCCAAAGGTCCTCCATATCCACCATCTCGAAGACGAACCACCCCGCAGTAAATAGCTGCTGTTGCCTCTTGGATGCGCTGGCGATCATTCCCGTATCGTCGGCGACTTTGGCAGCAGCGAGTTCATTGCCAGCTTCGGCTGATAAGGTTTGCAGCGTGCCTTGAAGCGCCAAAATGGCGCCTCTAAACAGGTCTCGATAGGAAGGATTGCCTACATATCTGTTCAGGCAGTCTTGCAATCGCTCGACACAGTCCGGATAGTCCTTGAGCATGTCGCATAAGGATTGAGGGACTGAGGGAGGAGGCAGAGGGGGCAAGGAATACTCCATTTCACGTGTTCCGTAAACGTCCGATGCTTCGATCATTGTGCCTCACTCAATGCCGCAATTTTCGCTGGGCGTCCGTCCTAACACGCTGTATATGAATGGCCGGCTCTGGCCGTCCGCCGTCGTGGGCGACAGGCAGCTTCCGACCCCAAGCGGTCCGTCGATCCAGACGGCATATACGACCGGTTCCAACATAGAAGAGTCACTCGGGAGTGAGGGATGATCAACGCCTTATGGGCCATTTCCATTGATGGCTATGCCATCGACGGGATAGGATCAGGGACCGAGAACGTTGTGGACCTCCGCGAACGAGTGGCGATCAAATCATGAACTATTTGGACTCTGCATTTGCTCAACTGGCCTTCGCAGCAAAGCTTTATGACTACGCCGAGCAGGAAAAGCTCGACATCGCGGAACTTGATCAGCCCTTGACATTTGGGGACGGACCTAGCGTTTGGGTCCTTCCAGACCAAATCTTCCACTCTTATGACGATTTGCGACTGGCCTGCGTAAACCAACTCTCGGTTGCATTCGGCGCCGCCGCAATAACCCTCAATCGTTGCAGGGAAGAATATGAGCAAGCAAGCGGCAGGTCACTACTAGCCACCAACGGCGCTGTGCCGACCTCTGAGGATGAGCATTTCGCAGAACTGGTCTATCAAATCCGAAATGCATTCGCGCACGATATTTCTGAGCCCCGTTGGGAAATCCGTGGCGCAGCGCGTCGGCGTCCATACATGGTCGACCGAGTAGGCGATACGGCCCGCATCATGGTCGATCTAACAAATTTACATGGGCACCCGTTTGAGTATGCCCACATCTACGGGATTGGCACATTGCACCGGCTGCGAGAATTTGGTCAACGTTATTGGGGATAACGTCGACGGTGCTGCTATCCCCAAGCCAGCCGAATTTGGAACCTCCTTGGCATTCGAACATCAACGAGATCATTGTCCCCGCGATTTTCCGTAGCCGAGCATCTGGAGAGAGGGCAAGACCGACGCGAAAGTCGGCAAACGAAAGACGTCTGGGAAGGAGCGCAATGATGAGCAAAGATGACAAAATGAAGAGGCTGCTGAACGATGAGCTAACCGACAAGGAAACGTACTTCATCGGCAAGATTGTCGCCGCTTGGGCCTCTCTGGAAC
>CAUSDE010000126.1:0-8481 GCA_963530045.1 uncultured Achromobacter sp. | reverse complement strand
GATCCAAGCCCTATTACGCCTCCTATGAGGGCCTGCGCACTCCTTACGACGACGAATGGGCGCTGTCGGTCAGGCAGCGGATGGGCGGCCTGGAAGGGCTGGCGGCGTACGTGCACCGCAACGGGCGCGATCAGGTCAATAAGCGGGGCGACAGCGTCCAGGGCTACCAATACCTCAATGACGGCAAATCAACGACGGACACCGTCAGCCTGTCGTTGCGGACGTTGACGCCATGGCGCCTGATGGACACCCGCTGGACCGCGCGCGCCGACTGGAGCTATCAGAAGCGCAAAGTCAACGCGGATCTGGTCGAAGGCTATGAGGGCGATGCGCGCGACCCGGACGAATACATCTTGTACGACGGCGAGCGCATGCGCGCCATCGACCGCCCGCCCACGTCGTTCTACCAGCCCCAAAAGGCCTCGCTTTCGCTTACCGGCATCTGGCCCAAGGGCGGTCTGACCTGGGACAACAGCATCCAGTGGCGCAGTTCACGCATGGCGTCCGTCTACGTGGGATATGGCCCGCGTCCCGAGTCGCTACAAAGCTACCGTAGCGCGCGGCTGGCATCCTACTGGACCTGGGACACCCGCCTGATCTGGGAGCCCACCTTCGCGCGCAACGTCGCCTTCACGGTCGACGTCCTGAACGTGTTGAACAAGACGCCGGCCATCACTGCCACCAACCCGAATCTGACGACCAACCGCAGCGCGTATCAGGTCGGCCGCGAGATCTGGGTGCAAGCCAGCTACCGCTTCTGATGCGCCACGCCCACCTACGCCGCAATCTCGCCGGGGCGGCCGCCGCCCTTGCCCTGGCTGCCGGCGCCTCCCCTCAGGCTGAGCCAGTGCAGAGGGCCGCGGCCGCTGCGTGCCGCGATGGCGGCGCTTGGGACATGGCTTGCCTGCGGGCCCGCTATGCCGGCCCTCCCAGCCAGTGGCCGGCCCCGGCCGTCGACCCTGGCATTACGTGGACGGAGTGGGGCATCGTGCCGCCGGCAGACGCCCCGCCGCTGTCCTGGATGGCCGCGAATGCCGGGCGCCCCGAACTGGCACGCGATGTCCGGAAACCCGAGATCGTGGCGCTGGGACAAATGCTGTTTTTCGATGCGCACCTGTCGCGCAAGGGGCAAGTGTCCTGCGCGTCCTGTCATATGCCGCAGCGAGCCTTTACCGACGGCCGTCCATTGGCGGTCGGCGAAGACCGGCTGATGGGCAGACGACGGTCGCCCTCCTTGCTGGCCGCCCCCTTCGCGCCGCGCCTGTTCTGGGACGGACGCGCCGACACGCTGAAAGCGCAGGTGCTGGGTCCGGTGCAGGACAGCCGTGAGATGAACCACGACCTGGGCAGCGCCATCGCGCGCCTGCAAGCCCTGCCGCCCTACCCCGCCCAGTTCCTGAAGGCGTTCGGCCCCGCCACGGATAACGCGGCTTCGGATTCACGACCGGCGTCGGATTCGGCCGCGGAGTCGACGTCGACGTCGTTCTCACTCTCGGATTCAGCCTCGAAAGCGACGTCGCTTTCGGCCTCGGGTTGAGCGCCGCCGTCAGATCGGGAGGCCGTCGACAGCGACCGGTTGGCGCGCGCGCTGGCCGCCTATGTCGCCACGCTTCGTCCGCAGGCCTCGCGCTTCGACGCGTTCCTCGGTGGGGATCGGAATGCCTTGAACGACACAGAACTGCGGGGCATGCATCTATTCCGCACCCAGGCGCGCTGCATGAACTGCCACAGCGGCCCGCTATTGACGGACCATCAGTTCCACAATATCGGTCTGTCGTTCTATGGCCGCCGCAACCAGGACCTTGGCCGCTTCGAAGTCACCCGCGACCCGGCTGATCTAGGCAAATTCCGCACGCCCAGCCTGCGCAATGTCTCGCAGGCGGGGCCGTGGATGCACAACGGATTGTTCGCGGACTTGAAGGGGTTGCTGCGGATGTACAACGGGGGCATGGGCCGGGAGGCCGCGCCCGCCGATCCGCCAGACCCTTATGCGCCGCGCAAGTCCGAACACATCCGGCCGCTGGACCTCAGCGCGGACGACATCGACGCCTTGCTGGCGTTCATGAAGGTCTTGTAGGGAAAGGGGAAGGCGGCGCCGCCAGGGCGCCGCCAGCCTGGCATTACGAGTACGGACGCTCGCGCAGGCGGGTGTGGTGGTCGACCACGGTGTCGATCACTTCGCGCAGGATGGTTTCGGCCAAGGCAGGCGGCACACCCGCCTCTTCGGCCAACCGGCGGATGCGCTCAACCTGCTGGGACTCCCGCTGGGGGTCCACCAGGTCCATGCCGTGGTTGGTCTTCAGTTCGCCGATCATGTCGGTGCAACGGAAGCGCACGCCCAGCAGCAGCATGATCTGCTGGTCGATTTCATCGACCTCGGCGCGCAGCGACGCCAACTCGGCTTTCGGGGAATCGTTGTTGGCCATTTTTCAACCCTGAACAATATCAAGCTTGGCGATGCCCAGCGCCAAGGTCTTGGCGCCGACGTCGCGGAACTGGATCTCTGCCTGCGCGTCCTGACCTGCGCCGCTCAAGCCAATAATCGTGCCG
The DNA here is from genome assembly GCA_963530045.1 of uncultured Achromobacter sp. Classification (GTDB taxonomy): domain Bacteria; phylum Pseudomonadota; class Gammaproteobacteria; order Burkholderiales; family Burkholderiaceae_B; genus Achromobacter. Next base: position 5,931 of record CAUSDE010000126.1, on the reverse strand, counting down.
TCGCCAAACCGCGCGTGACGCACGCCCTGACCCACACGATACTGCTTGTCGCCCACCGTGACACCGCTTGCCACGCCACGCGGTTGACGCGGCGCAATGGTGTTGGTGGCCTTGCGTCCGAACGCGTCGCCGCGGTTACCCCCGCCCCAGCCCGCGCCCGTGCTGCTGACCGGCGCCAGCCCGGCCTTGGGCGACAGCCACTTCAGGTGTTCTTCCGGGATCTCGTCCAGGAACCGCGAGCGCATGGCATAGCGCGTCTGGCCGTGCAGCATCCGGCTTTGGGCCAGACTGATGTACAGGCGCTGCCGCGCACGGGTGATCGCCACATACATCAGGCGGCGTTCTTCTTCCAGCCCGGATTGCTCCAGGATGCTGTTCTCGTGCGGGAACAGCCCCTCTTCCAGGCCGGTGATGAAGACCGCGTCGAATTCCAGGCCCTTGGCGGCGTGCACCGTCATCAGTTGCACGGCGTCCTGGCCTTGCTGGGCCTGGTTGTCGCCCGCTTCCAGCGCCGCGTGCGACAGGAATCCCGCCAGCGGCGTGAGCCCGTCGGACGCCACGATGGGCGCGTCGACCACGCCCGGCATGAGCGTCGACGAGGTGGCCTGTTCAGGCACCACGCCGGCGGGCATGCCATCGTAGTTCTCTTCTGAAGCGAACACGGCCGCGGCCGTGATCAGTTCGTTCAAGTTCTCCAGGCGTTCGGCGCCTTCGCGCTCGGCCTTGTAATGGGCGTTCAGGCCGCTGGCCTCGAGCATGTGCTCGACCATTTCCGGCAGCGGCAAATCGCGCGTTTCTTCGATCAGGCGATGGATCAGCTGCGCGAACTGGGCCAGGTTGGACCCGCCCTTGCCGCCGACCAGCGCCACCGCTGCGTACAGGCTAGTGTCGTGCGCGCGGGCCGCGTCGGCCAGTTGTTCCAGCGTGCGCGCGCCAATGCCCCGCGTCGGGAAGTTGACGACCCGCATCCACGACGTGTCGTCGTGGGGGTTGGCCATCAACCGCAGGTACGCCAGCGCGTGCTTGATTTCCTGGCGTTCGAAAAAGCGCAGGCCGCCGTAGACCTTGTAGGGTATGCCGGCCGAGAAGATCGCGTGCTCGAGCACGCGCGATTGCGCATTGCTGCGATACAGCACGGCGATCTCGCGACGCAGGCTGCCGTCATGGATCAACGATCGGATTTCGTCCACGATCCATTGCGCTTCCATGCCGTCCGAAGGCTGTTCGATGACGCGCACGGGCTCGCCTTCGCCCTGGTCGGTCCACAGGTTCTTGCCCAAGCGGCCGTTGTTGTGGCCGATCAGCGCATTGGCGGAATCCAGGATGTGGCCGAACGAACGGTAGTTCTGCTCCAGCCGGATCACGGTGCCATGCGCGTAGTCGCGCTCGAAGTCGGACATGTTGCCGACGTTGGCGCCGCGGAACGCGTAGATGGACTGGTCATCATCGCCCACGGCGAAGATGGCCGCGCCACCGCCGGCCAACAAGCGCAGCCACTTGTACTGCAGCGTGTTGGTGTCCTGGAACTCGTCGACCAGGATGTGGCGGAAACGGCGTTGGTAGTGTTCGCGAACCGGCGCGTTGCGCGACAGCAGTTCGTAGGCGCGCAGCAGCAGCTCGGCGAAGTCGACCACGCCTTCTCGCTGGCACTGGGCTTCGTAGAGCTGGTAGATCTCGATCAGGCGGCGGCGGTGGGCGTCGTAGGCTTCGACGTCCTGCGGACGCAGGCCTTCTTCCTTGGCGCCATTGATGAAGCGTTGCACATCGCGCGGCGGATACTTTTCGTCGTCGACGCCGTTGGCCTTCATCAGGCGCTTGATGGCGGCAAGCTGATCGGTAACGTCCAGGATCTGGAAGCTTTGCGGCAAACCGGCATCGCGGTGATGCGCCCGCAGCATGCGATTGCACAGGCCGTGGAACGTCCCGATCCAGAGACCGCGGGTGTCGATCGGCAAGATCGCCGACATGCGCGCCAGCATTTCGCGGGCGGCCTTATTGGTGAACGTGACCGCCAGAAGCCCAAAAGGCGAAGCCTGGCCGGTTTGAATCAGCCAGGCCATGCGGGTAGTGAGTACCCGGGTCTTCCCGCTGCCCGCCCCGGCCAAGACCAGGGCGTGCTGCGGTTCTAACGTTACTGCGGCGCGTTGTTCAGGGTTGAGCTTCTCTAGCATCATGCCGCGTAGCGGCGCAGATGTTGAGCAAACTGCTCGAGCCCGGCGATGCCGCTTTGCTGGGCGCGCTGGCACCAGGCCTGCAAGTCATGGAGGAGCTGTTCGCTGCTGGCGCTGGAGCTTTCCCAGATGCGGCCGAGTTCGCGGCGCATTTGCACCAGGGTCGACAGCGACTTGTTCTGGGCGATGGCCTTGTCCACGGCGGCAAGCTGTTCAGGCTGGAGGATGTCCTCGTTGCGGTGGATGGCGCGGCGCACTTGGTGCAGCTTGGTATAGCCGCATTCAGCGTTGCCTTCCTGGCGCGAGGCCTTCAGCTTGGTCAGTTCTTCGCGGGCGGCGCTCTTGATCACGTCCGCATAGCGGGCCATGACTTCGTAGCGGTGCGTGATCACGCCTTGCAGCGTGCGCAGGTCGATGCCCGTGCGGGTGTCGTCCAGCTTCAGCTTGGGCGCAACCTTCTTGATCTTGGCCAGGCCGAAGAACTTCAGGATGTTGATGTAGCACCAGCCGATGTCGAATTCGTACCACTTGGCCGAGAACTTGGCCGACGTGCCGTGGGCGTGGTGGTTGTTGTGCAGCTCTTCGCCGCCAATCACGATGCCCCAGGGGAACACGTTGGTGCTGGTGTCCGGGCTGTTGTAGTTGCGGTAGCCCCAGTAGTGGCCGATACCGTTGACGACGCCAGCCGCCCAGAAGGGAATCCAGGCCATTTGCACCGCCCACACCGTCACGCCGATGGCGCCGAACAGGGCGACGTCGATGGCGAGCATGGACAGCACGCCCCACAAGCTGTGCTTGCTGTAGACGTTGCGTTCGAGCCAATCGTCCGGCGTGCCGTGGCCGAACTTGGCCATGGTTTCATTGTTGTTCGATTCTTCGCGATACAGCTCCGCGCCGCGGAACAGCACCTTCCAGATGCCGAACAGCATGGGCGAATGAGGATCGCCTTCCTTTTCGCACTTGGCGTGATGCTTGCGGTGAATGGCGACCCATTCCTTGGTGACCATGCCGGTCGTCATCCAGAGCCAGAAACGGAAGAAGTGCATGACAGCCGGATGCAAATCCAGACCGCGGTGCGCTTGGCTGCGATGGAGAAAAACCGTGACCGCAACAATCGTGATGTGCGTCACGACAAGGGTGAATACGACGACCTGCCACCAAGTGGCTTGGGTCAGACCGCCGGCAATGAAGGAGAGGATGTAATCCATAAAGCTGTTATGAGCCTCGCTTGAGAAGTGCCTGAAGTTTAGCTTACCTTTGTCGTCTTATGACAAGGGAGTTTCAAAATAGTTTTTGAGCGAAATCAAGGACTAAGCCCCGATTTTAGAACACAAAAACCCTCTCTCGCGGCCATTTCGGGCAATCGCGAGGCCGAGCCTTGCGGACATCCGGCGCGTGGGGCCGGCTACCCCATGAAAGTGGGGGGTATTCGCAATGGCACTAGGTTTTGGCTACATTTCGCTACTAAAGTTCCTGTCAGCAAGGGGATTTCGTCTTGAGGACGCCACGTTCCCGGCGCACACTTGCCGCCCTGCCCGCTGACCAAATTGTCTCTTTTGCCCCACTGATGTTGCCGAAAACAATCCGCCCCTATTTATTTTCAGCCCTGTCCGCGGTGGCGCTCGCATTGTCCGCGCCCATCTCGGCCTCGGCCCAGACGATGAAGTCGGGCGACGTCGTCGTGCTGGCCTCGTATTACGAGATCCGCGGGTCGGATTGCCTGGCGCTGCGAGCGCCGCGCGTGCAGATCACGCAGAGCCCCAAGCTGGGCAAGGCCAGCATCATGCAGACGCGTGGCCAGTCCAGCGATTCGGGGCGTTGCGCCTATCGGCCGGTGGCCGTCTCACAGGTGGTCTACCAGGCGGACCAGCCGGGCGCCGACACCCTGGCCTGGGAAGTGAAATACCAGAACAAGACGCTGGGCACCCGCCGGTTCAGCGCAACGGTCGGCGTCACGCCGGCTCCCTGAGCCGGCGCGAACCGGACGCGCGTCAGGCCGGCTTGTCTTCCTTGGCCGGGTCGGCCTCGGGGACGGCGTCAGCCGGGGTTTCGGCTACGGACTCGGCCGCCGAGGTCGTCTCGGCCGTGTCGCCAGCCGGCGCTTGGGCAGTGACCGGCACGTCCGTGTCCTCGGCTCCATCCAGAGCCAATTCCCCATCGGCATCCAGATCCGCATCGCCGGCTTCGGCGGCTTCGGCCGTTGCGTCGGCTGCGCCCTTCTTTTTGCGCTCGAACACCGCGGCGAAGAAGCCGTCGGTGCCGTGCACGTCAGGGCGCAGTTGCACGTACGGGCCTTCCAGCTTCAGCGTTTCGCAACGCGCGGCCAGGATCTCGGCCGCATCCAGGCGCTCGAAATCGGGGTGGCTGGCCAGGAAACGCTCGGCCTGAACCTCGTTTTCTTCCGCCAACAGGCTGCACGTGGCATACACCAGGCGGCCGCCCGGGGCCACGCAGCGCGCAGCGCTGTTCAGGATGCGCTCCTGCAGCCGGCCCAATTCGGCCAGCGCTTCGGGATGCTGGCGCCACTTCAGGTCGGGATTACGGCGCAACGTGCCGATGCCGCTGCACGGCGCATCGACCAGCACACGCTGGGCCTTGCCGGCCAGGCGCTTCACACGGGCGTCGTTCTCGCTGTCGATCACGACGGGCACCACGTTCGACAGGCCGCTGCGCGCAAAGCGCGGCTTGGCGCGCGCCAGGCGGGCGGCGGACACGTCGAAGGCGTACAGGCGGCCGGTGGAGCGCATCAGCGCGCCCAGCAGCAGCGTCTTGCCGCCGGCGCCGGCGCAGAAGTCGATGATCATTTCGCCACGGCGAGGCGCGACCAGCAAGGCCAGCAATTGGCTGCCTTCGTCCTGCACTTCGATGCTGCCATTTTCGAACTGCGGCCAGCGGTTGATGGCCGGACGGCCTTCCATGCGGATGCCCCAGGGCGAAAACGGCATGGCCACGGGTTCGTAGCGGCCGGCGCTTTGTTGCAGTTCGGTCAACATGGCGTCGCGCTCGGCTTTCAGCGGGTTCACGCGCAGGTCCAGGCTGGCTTGGCGGTTCAGCGCCTCGACCAGCGTTTCCGGGCTGTCCATCAAGCTCAGGCGCTCGTCCAGCCAGTCGGGGATGCTGCCGCGCACCGCGCGGGGCAAGGTGGCCAGGTCGATCTGCGACACGCGCTTGAGCCATTCGGCCTCGGCGGCGTCCATGCCCTCTTCCAGCGCTTCGGCGCCCAGTGTGGCATTCAAGCCCAGGATGGCCAGACGGCGCGAGGCCGGGCCCACGCCGCTTTCACCGAACTGGCGGTAACGGCGCAGATGGCGCAGCACGTCGTAGACGGCTTCGGCGACTTCGGAACGGTCGCGCGCGCCCAGGTTGGGGTGGTGGCGCAGCCAGTGCGACAGCGCGGAATCGGCGGGATAGGTCCATTGCAGGATTTCACCCAGCACGCGTTGCACCTGGTCGATGCGGATGGCCGCATAGGATTGGCGCGGACGGTTGAATTGCGGCTTTTGCGGGGCCTGCTCGCGATGGCCGTGCGAGGCGTCATCACCGCGCGGCGCATCATAGGACGGCCGGCTCTGGCCTTCGCGGCGCTCGGAACCATACGACGTCCGCTCGCCGCCACGGCTGTCGCCGCGCGGGCCGTTGCCGTACGACGGGCGCGAATCCGGGCGGCCCTGGCCTTCGCGGCGGTCCGATCCGTAGGAGGCGCGTTCGCCGCCACGGCTGTCGCCGCGCGGGCCGTTGCCGTACGACGGGCGCGAATCCG
>CAUSDE010000125.1:0-9093 GCA_963530045.1 uncultured Achromobacter sp. | reverse complement strand
GTCCTGATCAGCCACAACCAGCGCAACCCCGAAGTCTTCGACGTCTACCGCGTCAACGTCCACACCGGCGCCGCCGTGCTGGTGGCGCAAAACCCGGGCAACATCGTCGGCTGGCAAACGGATCACGCGGGCAAGGTGCGCGCCGCCGTCACCAGCGACGGTCTGAACACCACCCTGCTCTACCGCGACGACGAAGCGTCGGAATTCCGCCCGCTGATCACGACCGATTACCGCACCAGCGTCAGCCCGTCCTTCTTCACCTTCGACGACAAAAAGCTCTACGCGCTCAGCAACCGCGGCCGCGACAAGCTGTCGCTGGTGGTCATCGACCCGGCCAAGCCCGACGCCGAAGAAGAAGTGTTCACCCCCGACACGGTCGATCTGGATGGCGCGGGCTACTCCCGCAAGCGCCGCGTGCTGACTTTGGCCGCCTACCAGACCGACAAGCCGCAATTCAAGTTCTTCGACGCCCAGTCCGAAGCGCTGTTCAAGACGCTGTCGGCAAAGCTGTCGGGCTACGAGATCGCGCTGCAAGGCTCCAACCGCGACGAAAACAAATTCATCGTCGCCGCCTACAACGACCGCACGCCGGGCTCGCGCTACATCTACGACGCCACCACCGACACGCTGACCAAGCTTGCCGACATCAACCCGGCCATCCCGGAAGCGGACATGGCGCACGTGCGCCCGATCAGCTATCAAAGCCGCGACGGCCTGACCATCCACGGCTACCTGACCCTGCCCGCCGGGCGCGATCCCAAGAACCTGCCCTGCATCGTGAACCCGCACGGCGGCCCGTGGGCGCGCGACGGTTGGGGCTACAACCCGGAAACGCAGTTCCTGGCCAACCGCGGCTTCTGCGTGCTGCAGATGAACTTCCGCGGCTCGACCGGCTACGGCCGCGCCTTCTGGGAAGCCAGCTTCGGGCAATGGGGCCTGAAAATGCAGGACGACATCACTGACGGCGTCCAATGGCTGATCAAGGAAGGCATTGCCGACCCCAAGCGCATCGGCATCTACGGCGCCAGCTACGGCGGCTACGCCACCCTGGCCGGCGTGACGTACACGCCAGACCTCTATGCCGCCGCGGTGGACTACGTGGGCGTGTCGAACCTGTTCACGTTCATGAAGTCCATTCCGCCGTACTGGAAGCCCATGCTGGACAAGATGCAGGACATGGTGGGCCATCCGGAGCGCGACCACGACCGCCTGGCGGCCACGTCGCCGGCACTGCACGCGGACAAGATCAAGACGCCGCTATTCATCGCGCAGGGCGCCAAAGACCCCCGCGTGAACAAGGACGAAAGCGACCAGATGGTCAAGGCGCTGAAGGCCCGCGGCATCGAAGTGGAATACATGGTGAAGGACAACGAAGGCCACGGCTTCCACAACGACGAGAACAAGTTCGAGTTCTACGAGGCGATGGAGAAGTTCCTGACGGAACACCTCAAACCCTAGCCCTTGCTGTAAGACCCCTCGGACAGGCCCTAGTCCCCCGAGGCTTGCTGGGCAGCCAACGGCGCGTTGGCCGCCACGCCGCCCACCTGCACACGGCCCGCGCCGCGCCCGGAAAATGCCATCTCCACGCGGTCGCGGCCTTGTTCCTTTGCGCGGTACAACGCCACATCGGCGCGCGCCAGGATCACGTCGGCGCTGTCGCCCGGCTGGTAGGACGCCAGGCCGCCGCTGGTGGTCATCTGCACTTCCCCCCCCTGCAAATACAGCGGCGTGTCCCGCAATGCGTCGCACACCCGCTGCGCGTGGATCAACGCCCGCGCCGGATCACAGTCATACATCAGCAGCACGAACTCTTCGCCGCCCAGCCGGCCGAAGCGGTCCGAAGCGCGCACCGCGTTCTGCACCACCTGCGCGTAATGCCGCAACGCGGTGTCTCCGGCCGCGTGGCCGTAACGGTCGTTGATGGATTTGAAGTGGTCGATGTCCAGCACCAGCACGGCCAACTGGCCGTCCATGCGGCTGCATCGCTGCAGCTCGTGCTCCAGTTCGTCCAGGATGCTGCGCCGGGAATACGCGCGGGTCAGGCTGTCGAACGTCAACGCGGCCTGCATCTGTTCCGACAGGCGGGTCTGGATCAGCAGCAACAGGGCCAGGAACAGCGCGGGCACGGTGACCGATCCGCATACGATGAAGAACAGCCCCCAGGATGACGGTTGCAGCAGGGAGACAGGCGGCGCCAGGCCAGCGGCGTAGATCACCGCGCGCGCCGCATGCAGGCCGGCCAGGCCGAAGGTCGCCAACATCAGATAAAGCGTCACGCCGCGCGTCTGGATATCGGCGCGCTGCCGGTAGATCACCCAGCCCGCCATCGCCATGTAGACGCAGGTATAGGCCGAGAACAGCACCATGCGCCCGACGAGGTTGTCCTCGCCATACAGCATCACGGCCAATGCCAGCAGGCACGCCGCGCTGATACCCGAAGTACGCACGATGTGCGGGCGCAGGCCGAAGAACTGGCGCAGGCCCACATAGACCAGGCCCACCGCGCATACCCACGCGGCGTTCGACGCCATGACATAAATGCCTGCGGCGATGAACTCCGCCGACGCGTACGACAACAGGGACAACACGGCCAGCGCATTGGCCGCGATGAACGCCTGGACGCCGCCCACGCCGCGCGCCTGGAACGGCAGCAGCAGCGGCAACGCCAACGCCGTAGCCAGCCCCCACATCAGGAAGAACAAGGAAGTCGTCATGGTTTTTGCCGGGTCGCGCCTTCAGGCGCTTGCCGTCGCTTGGAATTGCCGTTGCACTGGGTTCGTAAGTGGAGACGCGTTACACGTCAGCATTTTTGATGCTTTTTGTTACCAGAAGGACAAATGAACGCACGGCACGCAGGACGGGCTAGAGCCGTCGCGAGGCGAATGCGATTTATCCAGAACCTTTACCAGCCGCGCCAGGACGATTGCACGGTATGCAACGAAGAATACGCCAAGGGCAGCGCGCCGGGATCGTCCTTTGCAGTAATTGACAGTTGAATTTGCGGAAAACCCCTACAGTCCCATTTGTCGCAGGAGCCGCAAGAAGCCCCTCGACCACGCCCTACGGGCGTGGCGCGTACTAGCCATGCACCGCCTCAGCGCGCGTGCGAAGGTCCCCGTAGCGGGCGCCGCGCAGTCCAAACCACATGTTCGCCTCCCTTCCCGAGGGCGCCCCGCGCGCCGCTCGAGTCGCCGCCGGTTCTGCCGCCAGCGCGCCCGCAGGGCGGCGGAGCCATGAACCTCCCTAGTCGCAACTGCGGAAGTACAACAGATGCAAAATAGAGGACCCAAGCAACCCCCGGTTGCCCGAACGACATTGCGCCGATTGGCCGCCTGCGCGGCCCTGGCACCCGCCTTGGCCCTGGCGGGCCCGGCGGACGATTACGACGCCTTGATCCTCCGCGCCCGTGCCGGCGACTACGAGCCCGCGCTGGCCATGCTGCGCCAGCAAGGGCCGGCCGCGGGCGCCCGCGCCATCCAAGATCACATCATCATCGCCGGTTGGGCCGGCAAGCCCGCCGAGGCCATCGCGGCCTATGAATCCCTGCCGTCCGGCGCCGCGCTGCCCGGCGACGTGCAGTTGGCGGTGGCTCGCGCCTATCGCGACGAACGGCGCTGGCCGCAAGCCCTGGCCGCCTTCCGCGAGGGGCTGCGCCGCCACCCCGGGCAGTCCGCTTTTGCCGCCGGCGAAATCATGACGTTGGCGGACGCCGGCCAATTCGACCCGGCCCTGGCCGCCGGCCGGAAATGGGTGGCGAGCCAACCCAGGAACCCCGACGCACGCCTGGCGCTGGCCTATGTCCACGCCCGCCAGGGCCAGCCCTTCGAAGCCCTGCATCAGACGGATCTGGCGCAAGGCCTTGCCCCCGATTCCCCTGCCGTGCAGCGCGAATACATTTACGCGCTGCAGCGCGCCCGCATGGCCGACACGGCGCTGGAACGCGCGCGGCGGCATCCGGACCTGTTCAATGCCGCCCAAATGCGCGGCTTCGAGGCCGATGCACTGGCCCAGCAGGTGCGTCTGGCGGCGATGCCGACCCGCAGCGAGGCCGAGCGCTTCGTGATCGCAGACCGCGCGCTGGCCCGCTATGACACGCTGATTCCTGCCTGGCGGCAATTGGGCGACGCGGCGCGCGACGACGTCACGCGTGCCCGCATCGACCGCTTGCACGCCCTGCATGCGCGCGTGCGCATGGCCGATCTGACGCTGGAATACGAAGCGCTGGTCGCCGAAGGCGTGACCGTGCCGCGCTATGCCCTGAACGATGTGGCCTCAGCCTATCTGTACCTGCGCCAGCCTGAACGCGCCCGCGACCTCTACCAACAGGTCGCGGCCGACGACGCCTTCAACAATGACGATCCCGAGCAGCGGCTGGCCAACCAGACGGGGCGCTACTACGCGCTGGCCGAAGGCGAGCAATACGACAAGACCGGCGCGGTGACCGAAGCCGTGCAGTCGGGCTATGCCCCCTGGCTTTACTACAAGGGCCAGGCCACCCGCATGCCCAACGACCTGAACCTGGAAAGCAGCCAGACGCTTGCCGCCGCCCGCCTGCAGGCCGACGACACCGTTGCCGCGCAAGCGAGGCTGGAAGACATGGTGGCCAACGCCCCCAACAACTCCAGCCTGCGCAGCGACCTGGCCGGCCTGTACCGCGCGCGCTCGTTGCCGCGCGCCTCGGAAGCCGAACTGAAAATGGCCGAAACCCTGGCGCCCCGCAGCGTCGGGGTGGAAAACGGCCAGGGCTTCACCGCGCTGGACCTGCAGGAATGGCGGCAGGCGGAAGCGCTGTCCGCGGACACGCTGGCGCGCACGCCCGAAAACCTGACCAGCCGCCGCCTGGCGCGCGAATGGGAAGTCCACAACAAGGCCGAATTGCGCCTCAGCGGTTATCGGGGGCTGGCCTCGGACAGCCCCGTCACCGGCAACGGCGACTTCGGCATCGATGCCGTGCTCTATTCCTCGCCCATCGACTACAACTGGCGCGTGTTCGGTGGCGGCGGCTATGCAGCAGGCGACTTCGAGGAAGGCCGCGGCAACTACCGCTGGCTGCGCACGGGCGTGGAATGGCGCGGCCGCGACCTGACCGTCGAAGGCGAAGTCTCCACCCATGACTACGGCCATGGCGTGAAACCGGGTGTGCGCCTGTCGGCCGCCTACGACCTGGACGACCACTGGCAGATCGGCGGCTCGGGCGAAATCATGTCGCGCGAGACGCCGCTGCGCGCCCTGACCAACGACATCTCATCCAACCGCCTGACGGGATTCGTGCGCTGGCGCGCCAACGAACGGCGCGAATGGACGCTGGCGGTCGCCCCGTCCCGCTTCAGCGACGGCAACCGCCGCTGGGAACTGGGCGTGAACGGCCGCGAGCGCGTCTACACCGCCCCGCACCTGAAAGCGGACCTGGAGCTGGACCTGTCGTCCCAGCACAACACGCGTGACGACGCGCCCTACTTCAACCCAAAGGCCGACTTCATGGCGGTGCCGGGCGTGCGCCTGACGCATACCCTCTACCGCCGCTACGAAACCGCATGGGAACAGATCGGCACGCTGGGCGCCGGCACCTACAGCCAACAGGGCTACGGCACCGGCGGCGTGCTGGCGCTGGGCTACGGCCAGCGCTACCGCGCCAACGACGTGCTGGACATGGGCGCGATGGTCACCGGCATCAGCCGCCCCTACGACGGCGTGCGCGAACGCGAACTGCGCATCGTGTTCGACCTTGCCTATCGCTTCTGAACCTCCATCCAAACCTGGACCCAGAACCCGTCATGCCGCTTAACACCCCTACCCGCTTGATCCTGGCTGGCTTGCTGCTGCTGGTCATCCTGGCCCTGACCGCCTGCGCCAAGGACATTCCCGTCTTCACGCCGCCGGCCGAGCGCCCCGTGGCCCCCGCCGAGCAGGCCTGGAAGCCGGATCAATTCCTGGCGCTGGCCTATCACGACGTCGAAGACGACGACCCCGACCAGGGTTTCTTGAGCGTGCGCACCGACCGGCTGGTCGACCAGCTGGCCTGGCTGCGCGCCAACGGCTACCAGGCCGTGTCCGTCGACCAGATCCTGGCGGCACGCCAGGGCGGCCAGCCGCTGCCCGAACGCGCCGTGCTGCTCTCGTTCGACGACGGCTACCGCAGTTTCTACACCCGGGTGCTGCCCATCCTGAAAGCCTATGGCTGGCCCGCGCTGCTGGCTCCCGTCGGCGTCTGGATGGATACGCCGGCCGACAAGCCGGTGGACTTCGGCGGCAGCCCCGAGGCGCGCGATCGCTTTTTGACCTGGGACCAGATCCGCGAAATCTCGCAGTCCGGCCTGGTGGAAATCACCGCGCACACCGACGCCTCCCACTACGGCGCGCTGGCCAATCCCCAGGGCAACACCGAACCGGCCGCGGCCATTCGCGCCTATAACGCGCAGACCCGCCAATACGAAACCGAAGCCGAGTTCAACGCCCGCATGGGCCGCGACGTGGCTGCCATCACCGCCAAGATCCGCCGCGTCACCGGCCACGCGCCCCGCGTCTGGGTCTGGCCCTATGGCGCCGAAGGCGGCTCCACGTTGCGCATCGCAGGCGAGCACGGCTATCAGTTGGCCCTCACGCTGGAAGACGGCGCCGGCCGGCTGGGCCGCCTGATGTCCACGCCCCGGCTGCTGCTGTCCAGCGACCCGGCCCTGAAACCCTTCGCCAACAGCGTCGTCGGCATGGAGGCGAACCCCTTCATGCGGGTGGCGCACGTCGACCTGGACTACGTCTACGACCCCGATCCGGCGCAGACCGATCGCAACCTGGGGGAACTGGTGCAGCGCATCCTGGACATGCAGATCAACACTGTTTTCCTGCAAGCCTATGCCGATCCCGAAGGCGACGGCCTGGTGAAGTCGGTGTACTTCCCCAACCGCTGGCTGCCCATGCGCGCCGACCTGTTCAACCGCGCGGCCTGGCAATTGCACAACCGCGCCAACGTGATGGTCTATGCCTGGATGCCGGTGCTGGCCTTTGACCTGGACCCGTCCCTGCCGCGCGTCATCCGCTGGGACCCCGAGGCGGCAGGCGCGCCGCAAGCCGACCCCGACCAATACCGCCGCCTGTCGCCCTTCGACGCCACCGTGCGCGCCCGCATCGGTGACCTGTACGAAGACCTGGCGCGCTACGCGATCTTCGACGGCCTGCTGTTCCACGACGACGCCCTGCTGTCCGACTTCGAAGACGCCAGCCCCGCAGCACTTGCCGCGTACCGCGCGGCGGGCCTGCCTGGCAGCATCGCCGAGCTGCGCGCGGACCCGGACACCCTGCAACGCTGGACGCGCTTCAAAAGCCGTGCGCTGGTCGATTTCACCGCCAGCCTCACGCAGCGCGTGCAAGCGGTGCGCGGCCCGCAGATCAAGACCGCCCGCAACATCTATGCGCAACCCGTCCTGAATCCGGAATCCGAGACCTGGTTCGCGCAGAACCTGGACGACTTCCTGGGCGCTTACGACTGGACCGCCCCCATGGCGATGCCCTTCATGGAAAACGTGCCGAAAGGCCACGAAAACGCCTGGCTGGATTCGATGGTGGATGCCGTCGCCCGCCGTCCGGGCGCGCTGGGCAAGACCGTGTTCGAACTGCAAAGCCGCGACTGGCGCGCGAGCCCCGGCCAGCCCGAAGGCGCGCCCGTGGACACCGCGGTATTGGCCGGCTGGATGCAGCGCCTGCAACGGCGCGGCGCGCTCAGCTTCGGCTACTACCCCGACGACTTCTCGCAGGACCAGCCCCGGTTGCAAGGCATCCGGCCCGCCATCTCCGAAGCGTGGTATCCCATCCGATGATCGACCGTCTGCTCGCCCTGATAATCCTTTGCGCAGTGCTCGGCGCGCCGTTCGGCTTCACCTTGATGCTGACCGGCGAAGCGTTGCTGGGCTTCGTCTTCTTCTACCCCCTTTTCATGTCTGGCATGTGGATGGCCGGCGGCATCTACTTCTGGTGGCATTGGGAACGCCATTGGGCATGGGGTAAGGACCGCCAGCCGCCTCTGCTTGCCGGCGACCCGCTGGTGTCCATCCTGGTGCCCTGCTTCAACGAAGCCGGCAACGGCGAAGAAACCTTGCTGGCCGCGCTGAACCAGAACTATCCGCACATCGAAGTCATCGCCATCAATGACGGCTCCAGCGACGGCACCGCCGCCATGCTGGACCGGCTGGCGGCATCGCAGCCGAAACTGCGCGTGCTGCACCTGGCCCAGAATCAGGGCAAGGCGATGGCGCTGCGCATGGGCGCCTTGGCCGCGCGCAGCGAATACCTGGTCTGCATCGACGGCGACGCGGTGCTGGACCCCGACGCGGCCGCATATCTGGTGGCGCCGCTGATCGACAATCCGCGCGTTGGCGCCGTCACCGGCAACCCCCGCATCCGCACGCGCTCGACGCTGATCGGCCGCATCCAGGTGGGCGAGTTCTCGTCGATCATCGGCCTGATCAAGCGCACGCAGCGCGTCTACGGGCAGGTGTTCACCGTGTCCGGCGTCGTGGCCGCGTTCCGTCGCGCGGCGCTGGACCGCGTGGGCTACTGGAGCCTGGACATGATCACCGAAGACATCGACATCAGCTGGAAGCTGCAACGCGACCACTGGTCGATTTTCTACGAACCGCGCGGACTGTGCTGGATCCTGATGCCCGAGACCCTGCGCGGATTGTGGAAGCAGCGCTTGCGCTGGGCCCAGGGCGGCGCCGAGGTTTTCTTGAAGAACCTGCGCTCGATCTGGAGCTGGCGTCATCGCCGGCTGTGGCCGCTGGTGGCGGAATTCTGCCTGTCTACCGCCTGGGCGTTCGCCTTCGCGATTTCGGTGCTGCTGTGGGTTGTCAGCCAGTTCGTCGCCCTGCCCAACCAGATGCAGATCGCCAGCCTGATGCCGCCCGCCTTCACCGGCATGATGTTGGCGATGGTGTGCCTGCTGCAATTTGCCGTCAGCATCCTGATCGACCGCCGCTATGAACCCGGCCTGACCCGCGCGCTGTACTGGGTCATCTGGTATCCGCTGGCCTACTGGATGGTCAGCCTGTTCACCACGCTGGTCAGCTTTCCCAAAGTCATGCTTCGCAAGCAGGCCCGGCG
>CAUSDE010000124.1:0-9160 GCA_963530045.1 uncultured Achromobacter sp. | reverse complement strand
CAGTCCCACCGGCTGCGCCGGTGGGGCCGTCCTTCGGACTTCGTGAGCGTCCCCCCGACGCTCACAGGTGCCCTTAAAGTCCCCGGCGCCAGGCGCGGCGCCGGGCCCCTTAAGGCCACCACACAGGACGCACCCTTCGGGTGAGAGCATCTCCTTGATTTCTTGGGGCTTTTGTGGCGGGAACGTGTTTTCTTTTGTCTGACAACGAACAGCGCACAAAAGCTGCGGGCCGCGTGGATAGTGGCTTTGTGAGAACTCCCGCCGTAAACATCCGTCCACTTTGTGGATTGTCTGTAGTCCGATTGCATCTAACAAGACAAATATGAGACACACGTTAGACCTTTGAGATACGCATATGAGACAGATATGAGCCAACCATGAGACCTCCATGAAGCATCTTTGAGACTACCTGGGATTATTCCAACAGTTGCCTTGCTGCCTACCGCGGTCGCCCATATACCGATATACCTTTGGATGAACCACCCCACAGAATATTCAGCCCTCTGGTCAATTAACATCTCAGTTGGCACCTTCGACCATCTGGATACCAATCGATGCCGTAGGAGGCATGCATGGGCACCCCTCTCCATACCCTAGTCGCCAGCATTGCTGATACTGATCCAGCTATTCTTATCAGCCATCGATTGCTTACCGATCTGCTAACTCGCCGCTTGCGGGATGCAATAAGCCGCTTTGTTGGGCGCTACCAAACTTATCCTAATAAAGCCGGCATCGTTCAGATCGGTCTTACGGGTTGCAGCTACCAGCACGTCAACTCGGGATGGAAAATAGGCCTTCCACCCGTTGGGGCGCCGCAGGGGCAGTTTTTCCTTGTGAGCGCCAATCCGTTTTCAGTGATGTTCGCCGTCACTAAAACCGGAGACCCTGCAATGGGTCTCTTTAGCGTCGAGCTTGAGATCTTCAACGTAAGGGCAGTCGGCACAGTTAGTTACAACGCGCTTGCCATTAGCGATGTTGAGATCGAATTTCGAACAACCCGGATCGCTGCAAAAGACGCAGCAGCGAATGCGGCTGCTCTTGGCTTAAGCGACCTGGATGTTGCCAGGCTGGAGGGTCTAGTCGAAGGATCGATAGCCCCGACCGCAATTCGGAAAATTTTCGCTGGAGCACCTCGCATTGATCTCCGTTCGCTCTTCCCAACGGTGGTTTTTAGCGGGCAAGTGGAAATCACCTCGATCGCAGACGGGCTATTGCTGATCGCGCGCGAAGGATGGAACTTGGATGATGCGAAGCGGTGCGAATGCGCGGCCTCCCCACCTGGCGCTGTGGTGCGACCTCTTCCACCAACCATTGACAGTGACACCGCGGGTACGCTTCCCATTCAAATCAATATCCCCCCTCCACGAAACCCGGCGTGGCCGGTAGAGAATGGATCTGAAGCGGACGTCGCGCTGTACCTGCCGCAGCCCGCAGTGGAGGAAATTACATCTGGGCCATATCCCGCCATAAATGACTTCGCTGAAGACAATGGGTTCATTGGGTGGCGGTACGATTACACGATCGGCTTTACGGGTGCCACACCCAGTCTGACCGATCCCAGGGCGACAATCGTTCTCACGATAGAGTTTTACGTCACCGGGAGCGGCATCGTGAGCGTAGACGTTCCATGTGTTGGCCGGTCGACGGTCGGTATGCTCTGGGCGACGAATCGCCTAAGCGGCCCATCATCTGTCGCGATCGGCGTCACACCAAGATTACAGCCAGACGGAAAGATCGTGCTAATTCCGGAGATTCTCGACCTCCACATCGAGCCCTTCAAGGTCGAGTGCATAGTGATCGCGCTTTCGCTCCTGTCGTATTTTGGCACTCCGGGCGCACTCGCTGCGTTCGTCATCAACGAGATTATTCGCCGCGTGATAGCCAATAACCTCCCACCTAAACTCAACTCTGGGCTCCGCGAAGCAATGGGCAAGCAAATGTGGACGCTGCTTGATCTGTCGAAGCTCGATATCAACGCCGTGTTCGGTCAGCTCTATGGCCTGCGCGAAGCTGTAAGTAGAACGAGAGATTCGCTGCTAATCGGACTTGCGCCGGATTACGGACTGCTTGAGGATCCAAAGTCAGAGTGATGGGCGGTAACGACTTGAACCCATCGATTTGCCTGCATACAGACCTTGAGTACGAAGACGCAGACCCCGGAGGACCTTCGGTGCCGCTCTTTTCGGGGGCTATACGCATTCGGGACGGGCTGCGTCAGGGTGCACAAGATAAATTTTCAAGCGTTAAATTCCATCGTTGCGGGAGTTTTTTTGAGGGCGCCAGGGGCGTGTTGATTCCAGGCCGATATCAAGCGCTGCGGTCTTTTCCTCCAGCCGGTTCACGGCACCGTATAGCTTGCCGGCGCTCTCCGTATAGATTTCCGTCTCAAAGCGCGCCCAGGAAATCGCCACGTAGTAGACATCGCGCTGCGTGGTGCGGCTAAAACTCTCGGAATTTATCAGTGCGCGATCGCAGGTCAGCCCCTGCGCGCTGTGGCTTGTGGTTGCGTAGGCGCGGTCAAGATGAAGCGGCGCCGCTGCCGCGTTCATCGTGATTCGTCGGCCGTTGCCGCCGATAGTGACCGTTGTGGGCGTGACTGCAAGCACTTCAAACCGATCACCGTTGGCCAGATCGAGTGCAGCGTTGTGTCTCGTGGCCCGAACCCAATCGCCGGCGGATAACTCGGCTTCAACAGGTTCGTACACGGAGAGCTTTGCGGCACGTGCAGGATTGAAAGTTGTCCGAACCTTACTTCCAACATGCTCAACCACCAGGTCGTTGGGCTTGCCGGCCGCTGTGCCAATAACACGGTATATCTCGCCCTGGTGCAAGTTCCCTGTTTTGTAGTCCCGCTCCGGCTGCACGATATCCCCAATGATGAAGTACTTCGCCACTCGCCGTTCTGCCTGCGTAGTGTCGCGGCGGGTGAGCATCTTGAACTCAAAACCGCGGCCGCCCAGGCCAAGTGCTTGGTGGGTGGCCTCATTTAGGGCATTCCGCGAATCGTTCATGCCGGTCACGATAAGCGTCTCCCGCCGCTCATCGTCGTTCATCCGCAATGCACCCTTTGTTGAGGCCAAGCGCAAGACTGCACATCAGGTCGCGCACGGGAATGTTTTCCAGCCGCAGCCCTGGACCCACGTCGGCCTGCCCGAAGATCCGGCCATCGCCGCATAACCATTTCACGCCGGCCGGCAAGGATCCGTCAGTCATCGAGGCCCACGACTACGCGGTGACAAAGGCGCTGGAATTTCTGGAACATGAGCTGTTGCGCGCGCGCCAAACTGAAAAAGGGATTACGACCACGGAGCGCACAGGCAACGCGGTGATCGCGAAGTTTCGGCACGAGACGGCCAGGCCCACCGACGGTGCTTATTCAGATCGCTGTGCGCACGACGTAGCTCTTCGTCTCCGTGCGATAGAAGCGAAGCGCACCGATTTTTTCGTCGTAGCGCCAGTAGACGCCCAACCGCAGCGCAATCGAGTCCAGTACGGTGGCGAGGGGCGCTTGGCCCGGGGGCAGGGGGGCCATCTTCGTGCGGGCAACGCCTTGGGGCAGGACGGGGCCTGCGATTCGGTCGACGGCAATCCCCGGTACAAGGGCTGGAACCAGTGTGTCCGCCGTCGCCGCAGCAAAGTTCGCACTTGCTGTTGCAACGCCCTGGTCGACCGCCAGGCGTGGAAGGAAATACTCCGCCGGCAGCAAAGCGTCGGCAGACACGTGGGTCAGAATTCCGGTTGCGATTTGGATGCGGTCGGCAAGGGTTTTGAGGTCGGCCGCACTGTTTTCGAACAACAGCGTCGTATTGACGTTGGCGCGCAGCGCCGGCGGCAGGGTGACATCGCGTGCAAGCGGTTGGGGCCGGCCTGCGATCCAATGCAGTTCTGCGGCGGCGCTTTCGTAGCGTCTGTAGGCGGCGTCCGAAAGGCGGAAACTAACTGGACGCTCAAGCAGCGAGCGCATGGAAACGTGCTTCTTCAACGACGATGTGGCCGATGGCTTCGGCGAATGCCTGCTTGAATGCGTCCCGGCGAATTCTGCGCTCGAGGGCAGAGTCAGGTTCTGGGTCTGGGTTTGGATCTGGGTTTGGATCCGCCTTGGGCCAAAACGGCCACTTCTGTTCCCGCCCGGCCCGCCTCTCAGGCGCGCGTTCGGGCGATGCTGGCGCAACGCGCCGCGCCGTCTTGTCTCTTCCCGTTTGAATTGCCGTCCTGTCGACCCTTGTCGCATCGGCGTGTGGGGGCCGATGCCTCGCGCGGCAGATGTGACTGCCTACGGCAGGGATATCGTCAGCACTGTAGACCCGGAGAATTCGCCAGGCGCGACTTCCTTCCTCTGGCTCAAGGTCGATTTCAGATTGATATTCGCGGGCAGGCTTTCGTCGACTTTGATTTTCAGACCTGCCGCGGCGGGCTGTCCGTTGATCGTGAGAACCGAGTACAGGCTGCCGTCGCTTCTTAGCTTGACGCCCAAGGCGTCCTCTTTGGCTGCGGTAACCACCGCTTCGGAGATGCCGGTGCAGGTCAGTTGCAACCGGGTTGTCGCCTCGTTGCCGTTGATGGCGTCCTCGTGCACGTCACGATGATTGATCGACGTATTTCCGGTGATGTCGCATTGCAGCGGGGGTGTCTTGACTTTGACGCATGGGCCCACGGGGGAAATGACGCCTCCGGATCCTTGATATGCATATCCCTGGGCAAAGCTAATGCAGAACGTGCTCGTCGTCTTAGTGCCTTTGGGAACGAATAAAGAGCTTTGGAAGGGGATGGAGAATCCCGTCATCTGCGAATACACGGTATCCATCGATGTCGTGGGTGTGATCCGCCAAGAATCGGTGCCAATTATCAGGCCTTGGTATTCGCCGGGCCTTTGAGCTCCTGAGAGGTAAAGGTTGCACCTCACGGCACTCATGTCGTTGCAGAAAGTGCCTTCCCCTGCCGTCCAGCTGGACACGACAAAGAAATGCCTTACCCCGCCCGTTTCGTATCTGCTTTCAGTGGTTTCGATCTGCACGGCGAAAGCGCTGCGGCAAAACACAAGCAGGAACAGCAATAAGGCGGCCTTGGGGATGTCGAGGTGTTTGAGCATGCGCTTCCGTAACCCAATAAATGCCCACAGCGTATTGGGTTTGCTGTCCTCGACATATCGGATGGCGCATCAGGTTTTGTAGGATTTTTCTGAAAATTGCCGCCTGCGAGATGCCGTCAGGCCAGCGCCGGCACGTACGGCGCCAGCAGCGATCTGCCGTAGGGCGAAGCCAGAAACACAAAGGCCGCGATGTTGACCGCCACCGTGATCCAGAACACGGCGCGGAAGGCCGGTTTCACCGACTTGTGCCTCAGCCATTCCTGCGCGATCAACGCACCGGGCCAGCCTCCGGCCAGCGCCAGCAGATGCAATGTCTTCTCGGAAACCCGCCACCGGTTGGCGCGGGCGGCCGCCTTGTCGACGGCGTAGACCGAGAACGTGAGCGCGCTCAGCACGAGATAGCCAAGTCCTACCGCGATCGGCACCCGCCACAGCAATGCCGCCAGTCCATAGGCGAATACGAACGCCGCCGCGAATAGCAATCGCGGGGCGTTTTTTCGCCCTTTGGGACGCCCTGATGGGCGCTGGGCCGGCGCCTGATTCAACTGCCTGGGATGCGCGTTTGTCATGCACGGACGCGTCGTTCAACACGGCGCGCATTGGCGGCTTCGCGTTCAAGGGGCTTCAAGAGACTGGCAGGCAGCGAGCGTTCCATGGTTTCCCGGATTTCCATATCTGGCGACCGGGCCAATGTTAACCGTCAGCCTAAGGCTGCAAGGCGGCGTGGCCCCGCGCGCGTTGAAATTGCAGTCTGACACGGCAATCCGCCTTGGCCGGCGCTACGCGTCGGGATGGATTTCCACCACCGCTTTGCCGATCTGCACGCGTTGCTCGATGCGCTCGTGCGCTTGCGCGACCGTCTCCAGCGTGTAGCGTCCGGCGATCTCCACGGTCAACGCGCCGGAGGCCAGGGCGGCCCACACCGCGTCGGCCCGGCGCTGCACCGTTTGCGCATCCTGCATGTGATCGGCCAGCCTGGGCCGGGTGAGGAACAGCGATCCGCTTTCGCCGAGTTCGATGGGGTCCAAGTCCTGCAATGATCCCGACACGGATCCGTAATTGACGACCAGTCCGCGCGTGCGCGTCGCGCGGAAGCTGTCGCGCAGCGTCTTGCGGCCCACGGAATCGAACACCACGTCCACGCCCCGGCCCGCCGTCGCTTGCCGGACATCGTCGGCGAACTGACCGTCGCCATAGAGGAAGGCGGCGTCCGCGCCGCGCCCCATGGCGACGCCGCATTTTTCCGCAGTGCTGGCGGTGGCATAGACGGTCGCGCCCAGATGCCTGGCCCATTGGACCAGGAGCTGCCCGATGCTGCCGGACGCCGCGTGGACAAGGCACGTCGCGCCGGCCTGCAGTTGCGCGACGTCCTGGACCAGATAGTGGGCGGTGCTTCCCTGGAAGATCGCCGCCGCCGCGACATCGTACGCAACGGTGTCGGGCAGGCGCGCGCATCGGGCCGCCGGGATGCACGCATAGTCCGCGTAGCTGCCCCAGGCGATGCACCAGGCCACGCGATCCCCGGCCTTCACCGTCGTCACGTTGGCGCCGACGGCGATGACGCGGCCCGCGCCCTCCATGCCCAGCGTGCAAGGCAAGCGCACGGGGTAGGTGCGCGATGCCGCGTACTTGCCTTGACGCGTGTGGATGTCCATGAAGTTGATGCCGGCATACGCGATGCGCACCAGGACGTCGTCGGGCCCGGGGCGGGGGACGGGGGCGTCCTGCCGCCATTGAAGGACGTCGGGGCCGCCGTATTGTTCGATTGAAATGGCTTTCATGAGGGTTTCCGCTGCTGGGTGTCGAGTCTTGCTGGGTTCGGAGGTGGAGCGCTGTCTGCGTTGCATGGATGTCTCCGGGTCTTGGGCTCTGCGTTCAGCGTCAGCCAAACCTTGCAAAACCCGTGCCAGGGTTCCGGCGCGGCAAGGGGCCTTGATAAGAAAGGCTTTTTCAAGCGCCGGGCATTTGCGGGGCGGCGGCTTGCTCTATATTTGAAACGCAAGCGTTCAAAAATGAGACATTGCCATGCCCATCGACCCGCCTTACCCGGCGCCTGCCCCTAGTCCGATTTCGATTTGGGCCGTCAGCGCGTATGAGCTGCTGCCCCTGGTGCAGCGCTGCGCGCCGGAGTACTCGGACCGCGCGCGCCTGCAGGTCCTGCAGGCGCATTTCGACGATGCCGTGGACAGGATCCGTGCCAAGCTGCGCGTGGAATCTTGCGATGTGATCCTGACGGCAGGCGCGAACGCCGACTATCTGCGGTCGCAGCTGGACGTTCCGGTTGTCGCCGTGCGCGTGGGCGGTTACGACGTCATGGCGGCCTTGGCGCGTGCGCGCCAGGTTTCAGACCGC
This sequence comes from uncultured Achromobacter sp., assembly GCA_963530045.1. GTDB lineage: Bacteria > Pseudomonadota > Gammaproteobacteria > Burkholderiales > Burkholderiaceae_B > Achromobacter. The sequence continues at coordinate 1,719 of CAUSDE010000124.1, read as the reverse complement.
ATCGCATTGATGTTGTACCGGCGCGTGCCCGAGGAGATACGGCAGTTCATCCGGGAATTCGCCCTGCAGCTGGACGTGCGCGCCTACGACACTGAGAACGACGCGCGCAATACGGTCGCGGCGTTGCAGGCCGAGGGCGTGCAAGTGGTGATCGGCGCAGGCCTGGCGGTGCACCTTGCGCAGCAGCAAGGCATGACGGGCGTGTTCCTGTATTCGCGCAATTCCGTCAACGCGGCGCTGGAAGACGCGATCCACCTCGGGGTGGCGCAGCAGGCCGAGAAGTCGCGCCGCATTACCTTGGCGAACGTGCTGGAGCACTTGCACGAAGGGGTCGTCGCGGTCGATGCCCGTGGCCGTGTCGTGGCGGCCAATCCGGCTGCGCAGAGGCTGACGGGCAGTTCGCCGTCATTGGCGGTCGGCGCGCCGTTGAATGCCGGCGTGCCTGAACTGGATCCCGGCCCCGTGTTGCGCAACGCGTCGCAAGGCGGTTCGGGCGTGTTCACCTTCCAGGGGCGGCAGGTCGTGGTGGACAGCACGGCGCTGCACGAAGGCGGCGTCGTGGCTGGCGCGCTCTACACCTTGCGGGAGTCCAACGACGTGCGGCAGACGTTCCACAAACTGCGCCGCCACGAACGCCGCAAGGGCGCCGGCACAAGCTATACGCTGGACCAGATCGTGCAGGCGTCGCCGCCGATGCAGGCCGTGATCCGGCGCTGCCGTATCTATGCCACGCGCGGCGAGGCGACGGTGCTGATCACCGGGCCAAGCGGGGTCGGCAAGGAGTTGGTGGCGCAGGGCATGCACCACGCCAGTCCGCGCCGTCACCATGCGTTCGTGGCGGTCAATTGCGGCGCATTGACGGAAAGCCTGCTGGAAAGCGAGCTGTTCGGCTATGAGGAAGGGGCCTTTACCGGCGCGCGCCGGTCCGGCAAAGCGGGCCTGGTTGAAGCCGCGCATCAGGGCACCTTGTTCCTGGACGAGATCGCGGAGTTGCCGTTCGCGCTGCAGACCCGCTTGCTGCGCGTGTTGCAGGAACGTGAAATCACGCGCGTGGGCGCCGTCACCGCCACGCCCGTGGATGTGCGTGTCATCGTGGCGACGCACCGCGATCTGAGGGCGATGGTCCGCGCCGGCACGTTTCGCGAAGACCTGTACTACCGCATTGCGGTGTTGTGCGTGGCCGTGCCTGCCCTGAAGTCGCGGCCGGCCGATGTGGACGCGTTGTCGCGGCGATTCGTGTCGCAGGCGATGCGCGACGCGGGCCTGGACCCGTTCGAACAGGCGGTGTTGGACGCTTTACCGGCGGGCCTGGCCGACCATGACTGGCCAGGCAACGGGCGCGAGCTGGAAAACGTGGCGCAGCGGATTGCGATGGCGTGTGCGGAGCAGGATGCGCCGCTGGACGCGGCCGGAATCCGGGCGTTGCTGGACAGGCCGGACGTGCGGGACGCGGAAGATGCCGCCACGTTGACGTCCGTACGGCGATCGGGGGAACGGGAGTACGCGCAAGCGGTGCTTGCCGAGTGCGGGGGCAATCACGCCGCCGCGGCGCTGAAATTGGGCGTCAGCCGCAGCACGCTATGGCGCAAGTTGCGCGGCTCGGGCGGCTAGCCGCCGTAACGTCTTGGCGCGGGCCCCCCCGCGGGGGGGGGGGCGCCCCCAAACGTAAAAAAACCCGCGGAGGCACCCGGGCGCAAATCATCATGATGGGCGGCGGTT
>CAUSDE010000123.1:0-9261 GCA_963530045.1 uncultured Achromobacter sp. | reverse complement strand
TTGTCGGCGTGGGTGGCATGGGCGCGAGCAACCTCGATGCGCCCGAGGGAATCGGAAGGGAGCCGCAGGCGGACGACGATGACGAAGGGGGGGGCCGCCGAGGCGAGTCCGGCGCCTGCGCGCCGGACCGCAATCGTGGGCGCGAGTGCCCATGCCACCCACGCCGACAAGCGACCTACGAAGTGCTGCTGCACAGATCGCCCCACGAGACCCACGGCGAACCACGCCCTCTCCCGCAAGCGTTATCATGGCGGCCTTCACGCAATCTGCACGATTTCAACGGATTTTTCACCATGGCCCTGCGCGCCACCATCTACAAGGCCGAACTCAACGTCGCCGACACTGACCGCCACTACTACGGCAGCCATTCGCTGACGGTCGCCCGTCATCCCTCGGAAACCGACGAACGCCTGATGGTCCGTCTGGTCGCCTACGCCCTGCATGCGCAGGAAGAACTGGCGTTCACCAAGGGCCTGAGCGATACCGACGAGCCGGACTTGTGGGTCAAGGACCTGACTGGCGCGGTCAAGCTGTGGATCGAAGTGGGGCAGCCCGAAGAGCGCCGCATCCTGCGCGCCTGTGGCCGCGCCGACGAAGTCATCGTGTACTGCTACGGCGGATCGGCCAGCAAGATCTGGTGGGACGGTGTGCGCAACAAGCTGGAGCGCACCCGTAACCTGAAGGTCATCAACCTGCCGTCGGACCAGACCCGCGCGTTAGCCAAGCTGGCCGAGCGCACGATGCAGCTGAACGCCAACATCTCGGACGGCATCGTCTACTTTTCGGCCGACAAGGGCGAAGTCAGCGTCGAGCCGGAAGCCTGGCGCTAAGCGCTGCCCTTGCCGACCTGAATTCCAGCGTTACAAATTCACCCCGTAATTTCCTTGCACGGGGTCTTTTTGCGGGATTAATATGATGATCATCATATTTCGGATTCCCGACCATGCCTCGCCCGTCCTCCCGTAAAGCGCTGTCTCACGAACGCATCGTCGACGCGGCGGCGCGGGCGATCCGTCGCGAAGGCTATGCGGGTGTCGGCGTGGCCGACGTCATGAAAGAGGCGGGGCTGACCCACGGCGGCTTCTACGCGCATTTCCCGTCGCGGGACGCGCTGCTGGCCGCCGCGATGGAACGCGCCGGTCGCGATGGCGCGGCGCGCATGTCCAAGAGCATGGAGCAACGCCGGGCCGACGGAGCCAGCCCCTTGCGCGCCTGGGTTGAAGCGTATCTGGGCGAGGCGCATTTGAAAGGGTGTGAAGGGGGCTGCCCGGTGTCGGCATTGGCCTCCGAGATCCCGCGCCAGTCGTCCGAAGTGCGTGAAGCCTCGGCCGTGCGTGTGCAACGTTTGATGGAAGCCGTGCGGCAGGTGCTGCCGGCAACAGCAGGCGAGCACGCTGCCGCCGCGGTGACCAGTACGCTCGTCGGCGCCTTGCAGCTGGCCCGGGCGCTGGGCGACAACCCCGAAGGGCGCGCGGTGCTGGCGTCTGCCCGCCACGCCATCCTGGACCAATACGACCGCGAGGCCAGCGCCCCGTCTGCCTGACCCGACCCGCATCCCAAGGCCGCATTGCGCGGTCTTTTTACCGGCCATAAATATGATGATCATCATATTTAGCCGCCACCAGTTGCTTTATCTACCCTCCAAGGACATCCCATCATGGATCTCAAGAATGCAGTGGTTTTGATTACCGGCGCCAACCGCGGTTTAGGGTTGGCCTTTGCCCGCGAGGCGCTGGCCCGCGGTGCGCGCAAGGTCTATGCCGGCGCACGCGATCCCTCGACCGTCACCTTGGCAGGCGTCGAAGCGATCAAGCTGGACGTGACGAATCCGCAAGACGTGGCGGCCGCCGCGGCGTATGCCTCGGACGTGACGCTCGTCATCAACAACGCCGGCATTGCAGCCATCGGCGGATTCATGGCGGAGGGCAGCATCGAATCCGCGCAACGTCATCTGGATACCAACCTCTTCGGTTCGCTGCGCGTGGCGCAAGCGTTCGCGTCGGTGCTGGCCGCCAACGGCGGCGGCGCGCTGTTGAACGTGCTGTCGATCGCCAGCTGGATCAACGGCCCGCTGCTGGGCGTCTACGCCATGAGCAAGTCGGCCGCCTGGGCCATGACCAACGGCCTGCGCAACGACTTGCGGGCGCAGAAGACGCAGGTGCTGGGCCTGCACATGGGCTTTGTGGATACGGATCTGACCAAGGGCATCGACGGCCCCAAGTCCACGCCGGAATCCATCGTGAGCCAGGCGTTCGACGGGCTGGAGGCGGGCGCGGAAGAAGTGCTGGCCGACGACCGGACTCGCCAGGTCAAGCAGGGCTTGTCCGCCGAGCCGGCGGTGTATCTGAAGGCGCTGGGATAAATCCATCATGCACGCTACCGCCCGCTCCGCGCCGGCATCAACCCCGGCCATTTCCGTAAACGAACCCGCAAGCGAATCCAAGAGCGAGTCCGCGAACGACCCCGCCATCGCGCCCGTCGCGGCGTCTCCATGGCCCATCTTCTGGGTCGCCAGCATCGCCGTGTTCCTGGTGTCGCTGGACAGCACCATGCTGTACGCGGCGTTCGGCGCCCTGCGCGCCGGCTTTCCCGAGGCCTCGGCGGCGGATATGTCGTGGGTGCTCAATGCCTACACGGTGGTGTTCGCCGCCATGCTGATCCCGTCCGGCGGCCTGGCCGATACGCATGGCCGCAAGCGCATGTTCATGGTGGGGGTGGTGCTGTTCCTGGCCGCCTCGGCCGCGTGCGGCCTGGCAGGCAGCGTGGCGTGGCTGATCGCAGCCCGGGTGCTGCAGGCCGTGGGCGCGGCGCTGTTGACGCCGGCTTCGCTGTCCATCGTGCTGGCCGCTTTTCCGGCCTCCCAGCGCGCCGTGGCGGTCAGCCTGTGGGGCGCGGTGGGCGGATTGGCCGCGGCGGTCGGCCCCAGCCTGGGGGCGTTCGTCGTGGACATGGCGGGCTGGCCCTGGGCCTTCTACATCAACCTGCCGTTGGGCGCCTTGTCGCTCTGGTACGGCGCAGGCCTGTTGAAGGAATCCGTGAAGGCCGATGCGCGCCGCCGCGTGGACGGCGTCGGCATGGCCTTGCTGATGGTGGCCGTGGGCGCGTTGGCGCTGGCGATCGTGCAGTCGGAGTCGCCGTCGTGGAGCCGGCTGGAGTTGGGCGTGGTGGCCGCCGTGGGCGTCGTGTCGCTGGGGGCTTTCGTGGCCTGGGCGCGCGCCACGCCGCACCCGCTGGTCGACCTGTCGCTTTTCAAGCACCGTACCTATCGCTATGTGAACCTGGCCACGCTGAGCTTCGGCATCGCGTTCGCGATGATGTTCTTCGCATTCTTTTTCTACATGACGGGTGTCTGGCACTACAGCCTGCCGCGCGCCGGCCTGGCCGTGACGCCGGGGCCGCTGCTGGTCATGCCGACGGCGATTCTGACCGGGCGCCTGGCCGCGCGCATGGGCCATCGTCCGTTCCTGGTGGGCGGCTCCTTGATCTACGCGGCCAGCGGATTGTGGTTCTTGCTGGTGCCGGGCGAGCAACCCGCGTATCTGACGCAATGGCTGCCGGGTCTGCTGTTGAGCGGGATCGGCGTGGGCATGGTGCTGCCGTCCTTGTCAGGCGCGGCCGTCAGCCGGCTACCCGCGCAGCACTACGCCGTGGGCAGCGCCGTCAATCAGGCGACGCGGCAGATCGGCGGGGTGATGGGCGTGGCGATCACGGTGCTGATGCTGGGCCATGGCGCGGTCAGCCACGCCGCCTTCTCGCCGCTGTATGTGGGACACGTGGCGCTGGCGTTGGTGACGGCGTTGCTGTGCCTGGCGGTGGATACGCGGCCAGGCAAGCGCTGACCGTCATGGCGTGCAGGCGTCCGGCCCAAGGTTGGCCGGATCGCCGCAGGCATTCCATTGCGCGGGCGTCATGGCCGGCACCAGCGCGACGCGCCCCATCGGGTCGAAATAGAACAGGACGCGGCCGGGGTGCTTCTGCATGGCCTGCCAGATCTGCTCCTGGGCCTGGGGGGCCACGATCGCGGTGCCCTGCGCATCGGTTTCGCCCTTGGCCAGCAGGGTTTGCAGGGCGGGGTCCCACGATGATTGGTCATCGCCGTCCATCGGCACGTCGTCGGGGATGCGCACGATGCGCCATTCCACACCCGGGATTTCACCCGGAATCGCCGCGATGTGTTCGCGCAGGCGCGGGTAAAGGCGGTCAGGCCGTGTGGCCGGTTCGGGGTAGGCAAAAGGCCCTTGGCTATCGCCCGGGGAGATAAATGCGGAGTATTGGCGCACATAGCGCTGCGCCGGCTTGCCCTGCGCGTCCAGGGTCTGGACGGCCAAAGGCTGGCCTGGCGACAGCGTGTCGATCACGCGCAGCAAACGGCCTGAGGCATCACGCACATAATGGCGGCTGGCGCCGGGGCCTTTGGGATCGCCGCAGCCGTCATCGATGAAGGTGGTCAGGACGCCCCGCGCATCGCGTTGCAGGCACGCGCGCCGGGTTGCGGCATAGGGCTGGGCATCGGACGAACCCGACATGTCGTATTCGGTGTAGGCCGCCAGCGCACCCGCCGTGTCGTAGGCCAGGACATAGCCGCCTTCCAGCACCGTCCTGCCGCGGATCTTGCCATACCGCTCCACGCGGCACAGCCTGCCGTCCGGGCTGAAGTAAAGCCGGGTCGGGGCGGCCGTGCCCGGTATTTCCCGAGCGCGGTAGGCCGACCAGTCGACCTTATCCGTCCAGGTCTGGGGATCCGGGTCGCCGCGTTCGTTGGTCCAGGCCAGTTTGCGGTTCGTCGGCACGCGTTCGCCTTGTTTGCCCAGCAGCACGCGGTCGTTCGCCAGGTCGACGGACACCGGCACGGCGGAAAGGCTGGAGGGCGCGGAGAAATCGGTAACCGCCGGGCCGCAATCGGCAAGGGCGGGGGCGGCAAGCAGCGCCTGGGCGGATGCCAGAGCAAGGGCGATCGGCAGCTTACGCATATTGCTGCGCGTCCATGTACTTCACCAGGTCCCAGAATTCCTTGGACACGCCGCCCAGGCGCAGCTTGCCCTGTGCGTCTTCAAACAGCAGGAAGGGGTAGGCATCGCGCGTCAACACGCCAGGGGCCGGCAGCCGGTAGGGTTTGAAGATTTCCGGGTTGTTGAAGTAGTTCTCCAGCCGCCCGCCGCCGTCCACATGCATGTAGCGCACGCGCAAAGTCTGCTGTTTGAACGCCGCCTGGGTTTCGGGATAGACGCCGCCGTCGCCCGCGACGACCGAATGGGACAGCGCGGCCATGAACACGCGCTGGATGCCCACAAAGCGGATTTCGCCGTGTGTGCTGTCGCCTTGGGCGCGGGCCAGTTCCTTGACAAGCTGCGAGGCGCGCGAGCCGGGCACCAGCGTGTTGGCGAAAAGTTTATCGACGTCCGCGTTCGCCCGATCCGGAGACTGGCGCAATTGCTGGAAATCCTGCTGGAAATCTTGCAGCCATTGTTGATAGCGCTGGTTTTCCGCCTGCCGGTCGAACGTCTGCGCCAGGCTGGCGCCCGCATGCAGCGTGATCAGGCTGGCGATTGCCAGCAGGCAGAAGCGCCGCAACCCTAGGGTAAGCATGTGAGGGAGCATGTCGGTGATGGGGCTGCCAAGGAAGGGGGGGAAGGGGACGTGATGCGGTCATTGCGGGGGATCCGCCGCCTCAGGCGTCGAATCCGTTGCCGGCGCGCGTGGGCGGCCGGGCCTGCCGAAGAACCAATAGGTGCAAAGCAGCGCCCCGACGATGCCGGGCAGGGCGCCGACGCTCAAGGGGAACAGCAGGTCTGTCCATGTGAAGTCGCGGCTGCCGAATGCGGCCAGGAAAAGGAATCCGAACAGGCCGCCCGCCGCCGTCATCATGCCTAAGGCCGGCCACGTCGAACGAGCCGGTTTGAGCGCGCCTGCCACGATGCCGCACAACAGGGCCGGCACGATGCCGAAGACATAGAACCAGGGCAGGCCGAGGACGGTCAACATCAGGTTCTGCGGATCCCGTGATACAGCCGAGAGGGCCAGCATGAGCGTGGCGCCGCCGACGGCCGGCGCGACGAAAGCGTACATGATGCCGCCGGCGGCAAGGTCGCTGAGGATGCGGCGTCGGGTGTCGCCGGGCTTGGGATGCCGGACGCGGTAGCCCACGGCGGCCAGGGTTCCAAGCAGGAGCAGGCCGAGAACGAGGTAGGGTCTCATTGCCTTATTCTGGCATAACCGGCCTTGTGCGGCTCGGGCTGCCTGGCAACCTCGGGGGCGTCCGCCGCCCGCGCCTTAGCGCTGCGTGCGCTGATGGGGGACCAGCGGCGGCACGGGCCGGTCCGCGACCAGTTCCCAGAAGCCCGGCAGGAAGCACTCGGCCACCAGCAGCGGCTGGCCTTGGCGCCAGAACACGGACCGGCGCGCCCAGATGCGGGCGGCGTCGTGGTCCCGCCGTTCAGGCGGCAGGACGTCGCGCGCCGTGGCGTGAAACGGCACCGGCCGCGCCAGGCGGCGGCAGGCGAAGGGCGACCGGATGACGGTACTGTCGTGGTAAAGCATGTCGGCCAGCGGCCGGGTCAGCAGCCGGCGCATGCCTTGCCAGGCGCCGTGCGACGCGCCCAGAGGCGTGAGGCTGCGGGCCGGCACGCTGTCCACGCCGTTCACCGACATCAGCACTTCACGGATCCACACCGGCGTGCCGGGGGCGATCCCCATGGCGCGCGCTTCATCCTGCGGGGCGCCATCGGCGTATTCGGCCAGCACGCGCAGGCGGACCTGGCCGACTTGGCGCAGGCCGGCGGTCAGCGCGCCGGGGCGGAACAGCCAATGGCGAACGACCGGCGACAGGATGGGCGGGGCGACGGGGAGCCAGCCGGCGGCGAGGGGAGGGTGATGTGCTGCAGGTTTCATCATGGCTGCGTATTATGCCAAGCCCGGCTGACGGCCCCAATGCGTCGCAATGACGCAGCAGCGCCGGCGACGCCGCAAAACGCGCTGCGCCGCCGCGGGCCGGCACGCGGTTCCAGCGTCCGGGAAAGCACTTATTGTCCCGGCATCGGCGCGATCTCTATTATCTGCCCACGGTCAAGATTGACCGGAATGCCTTCCCTCCCGTTGACGGGGCCCGTAATCGGCTTTGGCCGTTTCGAGCAAGGCATGCAGTACCCCGCAGCAATAATTGCTGCTTGAACATCAAGTATGGCTATAGAAGCCCCCGACTTGCACGCGATGCGTGGTCGGGGGCTTTTTCGTTTTCAATTTCCAAATTAGGAGATCGCATGCAAGCGTCGGACACGCAGCGTACCGCGGCCACGGCCATCTGGGTAGCCAGTGTGCAGATGGCCCCCTTGATCGGCGAAGTCGCCGCCAATGTGGCCCGCTCGGCCGAACTGGTGGAGCAGGCCGCAGCCCAAGGCGCGCGGCTGGTGGTGCTGCCCGAATTGGCGAACACGGGCTACGTGTTCGATAGCCGCGAAGAAGCCTATGCGCTGGCCGAAGCCGTGCCCGGCGGCCCGAGTTCGCAGGCCTGGATCGCGCTGGCGCAGCGCCTGGGGATCTACCTGGTGGCGGGCATCGCCGAACGCAGTGGAGACCGCCTGTACAACGCCGCGGTGATCGCGGGTCCCGACGGCTATATCGGCACGTATCGCAAACTGCATCTGTGGGGCGACGAAAACCTGTATTTCGAGGCCGGAGACCTGGGCCTGCCGGTGTTCCACACCGAACTGGGCCGCCTGGGCGTGGCCATTTGCTATGACGGCTGGTTCCCCGAGGTCTACCGGCTGCTGGCGGTGCGCGGCGCGGACATCGTGGCGGTGCCGACCAACTGGGTGCCCATGCCGGGGCAGACGCCCGAGGGGCCGGTGATGGCCCATGCGCTGACCATCAGCGGCGCGCACAGCAACGGCTTGACCGTCGTGTGCGCCGACCGGGTGGGCACCGAACGCGGTCAGCCATTCGTGGGCCGCAGCCTGATCGTCGGGTCGCAGGGCTGGACGGCTGCGGGCCCTGCCAGCGTCGACCAGGAAGAAGTGCTGCTGGCGTCCGTCGACGTGCAGGCGTCGCGCCGGTCGCGCCAATTGAACGATTTCAACCACGTGCTGCGCGACAGGCGCTGCGATGTCTACGACGAGCTACTGGGCGCTGACGGCGCCCCGCGGCAACGTTAAGCGATGGCCCATGGCCGACTCCCAAGGAGCAACCTCATGAAACCCCTGTTCAGCAGCTTCCGCATCCGCTTGTCGATCGTCGCGTTACTGGCCGGTGTCGCCGGCGCGCACGCGGCGGAGCCTTTGCGCATCGGCGTCCCGGTCGGCCTGTCGGGCGCCAACAGCGTCGTGGCGCCCGGCGTGGTGCAGGCCTCCCAGCTGGCGGCCGACGAGATCAACGCGGCCGGCGGCATCCTGGGCCGCCAGATCGTGCTGGAGATCGCCGACGACGCCTCGGGCGCCGTGGGCGCGCAAAAGGCCTATGACACGCTGGTCTTCCAGAAGAAGGTCGATGCCATCATCGCCATGGAAACCAGCGCGGCGCGCAATGCCGCGCTGCCCATCGTGTCGCGCGGCAAGGTGCCTTATATCTACACCTCGTTCTATGAAGGCCGTTCGTGCAACCGCTGGATGCATGTGAACGGCTGGGTGCCCGAGCAGCAGGTGGCGCCAGTGGTGGACCATTTCATGAAGGAGCGCGGCGCCAAGACCTTCTTCCTGGTCGGCAGCGACTACGCCTTCGGCCGCGGCATGCTGAAGTTCACGCGGGAATACATCGAAAAGCAGGGCGGGCGCGTCGTGGGCGAGGAATATCTGCCCATCGACGGTTCGGACTGGACGCCCGTGGTGTCGAAGATTCGTTCGGCCAACCCGGATGCGCTGATCAGCTCGACGGCGGGCGGAGGCCCGAACGTCAGCCTGGCCAAGCAGGTCAAGGCGGCGGGGCTGTCGATGCCCTACGGCAACCTGGCGATAGACGAAGGAACGGCCAAGACCATGGGCGACACGGCGGTGGGCATGTACATGTCGGCGTCGTACCTGACCAGCATCGATACGCCCCAGAACCGCAAATTCCTGGACGGTCTGAAGGCGAAATTCGGCAACGACGCCAAGACCGCGAACGAATTCTCGGGCCCGCAGTACGAAGCCTTCTATCTGTACAAGGCGGCGGTCGAGAAGGCCGGCGGCATGGATCCGCAGAAGGTGGTGCAGGCCCTGAGCGAAGTGTCGTTCGACGGCCCTCGCGGCCCCGTCAAGATGGACCGCCAACGGCACGCGGCGCTGACCATGCGCC
>CAUSDE010000122.1:0-9298 GCA_963530045.1 uncultured Achromobacter sp. | reverse complement strand
GTCACGGCGGGGCGCAAGCGTTTGCTGCCGCGCGCGGACAAGGCGCTGGCTACCGCGCCGACGGCGCCGCCCGCCACGCCCACCAGCCAGGCCACGCGCTCGGGCGCCAGCCCCTGATCCAGCAGCAGGGGCTTCAGATAGAACCAGCCGGATCCGATGAAGGGGAACAACAGTGCCAGCAAGGGCAGCCAGCGGCGGGTGCTGTCCAGGCGGAAGTAGGCAGTGATGGGAGCGAGGGCAAGGCGCTCATTGCCGGCGGCGGGAGACGCCTCGGGCTCGCCGTCCTCTTTCACGAATGCCGTCAGCGCCGCGCCCAGCGCCAGCGCGCCGGCCATGATGGCAAAGGGCGCCTGCCAGCCCCAGCGGGCCTGGGCGACCAGCATCAGGCCGCCGCCGGCGATGGCGCCCAGGCACAGGGCCATGGACCGGATGCCGCCTGCCCAGGCGCGGCTGGACGCGGGCAGGACGCGGATCGCCAGCGCGTTGACCGGCACGTCGGCCCACGTACCGGCCAGGGCTGCAGCGGTGGCCAAGGCGAACAGCACGCGCGCGTCGTCCAGCAAGTCGCGCCACCCCAACGCGCACAGCACCGCCGCATAGGCCGCCAACAGGGCGACCGCCCAGACGCGATAGCTGCCGCGCCGCCTTCCGGGGCGATCCAGGGGCAGGGCAAACAGGAATTTGAAGACGGTGGGCAGGCTGGCCAGCTGGAACAAGCCGATGGCGGTGCCCGACCAGCCGTGCTGGCGCAGCACCAGCGGCAGGCCCAGCCACAAGTAGACGCCTGGCGCCGTCAACGCCAGGTTCAGCCAGCCGAACAGCGCCTGCCGCAGGCCGTTGCGAACGCCGGGGCTCATGCCGCAGTCCTGCGGGCCGTCAACACATGCACGGGCGCCATCGGAAAGCGGTCGGCGTCAAAGCCGCGCACGTCCTGGTAGCCGCTGTCTTGCAGCATCCGGCCCAGTTCGCCCGCACGGGTCACGCGGCGGCCCAGCAACAGCATCGGCAGGTAGTACGGCAGCACGCGGGCGGCGGCGCGGGCGTCGGCGGGGATCTCGGCGTGCGCCATCACCAGTTGCCCGCCCGGCGCCAGCGCGTCATGCATCTTGCGCAGCGTGGCGGCCGGGTCCGGCAGGAAATGCAGGACCGACGAGCACCAGATCAGGTCGTATCCCTGGCCGATGGGGTCCACCGCCAGGTCGCCACCGATCACGGTCATGCGGCCGGCCAAGCCGGCCTGCGCGATGTTCTCCTGCGCCACCGCGGCGGTCTCGGGCCAGTCGAACACCACGCCCGTGCTGTCGGGGCGGGTTTGCACCAGCGCGATGCCGATCAGCCCCGGGCCGCCTCCCAGGTCCAGGATGCGGCGGGCGTCGGCGGCGCCGGGGACGCAGGCGATGGCCTCGCACGCCGCCGCCACGGCGATGGCGCGTTGCTCCTGCCCGATCTGCACGCGTGCTGCGTTGGCCCAGCCGGTGGCGTTGGTTTGCACGTAGGGATCGGGCGGCGGGCTGTCCAAGTCCAGCAGTTCGTTCAATTGTTCGCTGAAGTGCGATAGCGAACGGCGCCGGTAGCGCCAGGCATCCGCGCAATATCCCGGCTGGCCTTGGCAGAAATACGCCTGCGCCAGGGGCTGGCACCGGTAACGCACCGGGTCGCCGTCAATGCGGTGCAGCAGATCCAGGCTCCACAGCATGTCCAGCAGATGCGCCATCTGCTCAGGGCGCAAGGATAGAGCCTGGGCCACCTCCGCGGCGCTGGCAGGTTCGGTCAGGTGATCCAGCACGCCGCGTTCCAGCGCGGCGTCCAGCGCCGCGGCCTGGATGGCGGCGGCGGCCAGGTTCCAATAGCGTTGCATGGGATGGAAAAGGTCGGTATGCATGAGAGAGGGTCCTTGTCAGATGCGCCAGGTGAATCGCAAGCCGGCTTCGCGCGGCGGGCTGTAGACGGTGACGATGCCGTTCTGATAGCCAACCGCGTCGTAGCGGCGGTTGGCCAGGTTGTTGACGTAGGCGGTGATCTCGACCTGGCGCACGGTGACGCCGGCGGCCAGGTTGATGAGGCCGTAGCCGTTGCGGGAATAGCGGTTGGCGGCATCCAGATAGACGCGGCCGGTGCCGGTCAGCGACGCCTGTGCATACCAGCCGGCGGGCGCGTCATAGCGTGCGCTGACGTAGCCGTTGATGCGCGGCGCAAAGGGATTCTGGTTGCCGCTATAGTCCGCGGCGCCGTCCATGAAACGCGAGAACCGTGTGCGGTTCAGGCCCAGCCCGGCCTGCGCCGACCAGCCGTCGCCCAACAGGTATTCCAGTCCGAATTCCGCGCCGACGGAGCGGGCCGACGCGGCGTTGGTCACGTAGACCAGCCCGGGCAAGGGCATCTGCTGCACCTGCATGTTCTTGACCGTCATCACGTAGACGGCGCTGGAATAGCGCAGGCGGTTGCCGGGCAGCCAGCCCTTGGCGCCGATCTCGTAGGCGCGCAGCGTTTCGGGTTGATAGGGGGCGTAATTGGCGGCGGGCGAAAAGACGTTGAAGCCGCCCGCGCGAAACCCGTCCGACACGGATAGGTACGCCTGCTGGCGCGGCGCGAACGCGTATTGCAGCGCGACGCGCGGCGTCACGCGGGTCCAGTCGGCGCGGCGCTGCGTATCGCCTTCGGGGCGGAAGCGGATCTCGTCGCGTTCGACGCGCGCGCCGGCCTCGACCGTCCAGCGCTCAGCCAGCGGCACGGTCCAGTGGGTGAACGCGGCAGTGGAATTGCCGCGCAGCTTGACCACGCTTTCCGTCAGGCCGCGCGGCATTTTCTGGGTATTGCGCAGGTCGTGGTCGTCGCCGTCCGCGTACAGGCCAACGAGCCAATGCGCCCGGTTCCAATCGCCTTCCAGCCGCAGCTCTTGCGACAGGTTGCTGAACTGGTGGTCGCGCTGGATATGCAACAGGTCGGCGGGCTGGAAATCGGTGTCTTGCTGCACCCGGTCGCGGAAATCGTTCCACGCCGTCACCGAAGACAGGCGCAAGCCGGCATCGAAATCATGCCTCACGGCCAGCGATGCGCTGCGGCCGATGGACCGGTTCCAGCTGGGCGTGCCCGAGGCCACCGTATCGCGCGGCGCATCAGGCGACCCCCACAGGGCCGCGCCGTCGCGGTAGTCCACTTGCGCGTAGCGCAGCGTGGCGTCGGTGCGCGCGGACGGCGTCCAGCGCAGCGCGATCTTGCCGTTGCGCACTTCACGGTCGTCTTCGCGCTGGCCCGTGTAGGTGTTGTCGATGAAGCCGTTCTGGCTGCGCCAGGCGCCGGCGACGCTCGCGTACAGCCTGTCTTCGACCAAGGGTCCGCTTAAGTCGAAGCGCATCACACGCAGGTCGCGGCTGCCGATTTCGGCCGAGACCTGGCCGCGCAAGGTGTTGTCGGGCTGGCGGGTGTGGATGTTGATCACGCCGGCCTCGGCGTTGCGCCCGTACAGCGTGGACTGCGGGCCGCGCAGCACTTCCACGCGGTCGATCGCCAGCAACGGGTCGTCATACCCCTGTGCCGTCAACGTGGGCACGCCGTCCACGACCAGCAAGGTCGATGTGGAGAACGAGAAGAAGTTGGCGGACAGCCCGCGCATGACGGGCGAGTTCACGCCCGCCTGGCCGAAAGGCTGGAAGCTGAGCCCGGGCGTGATGGCTTGCAGGGATTCCACGTTCTGGATGCCTTGCGCCTCGAGCATGTCGCCGTCGAATACGGACAGGCTGGAGGGGACGTCTTCCAGCGCGCGTTCCTGCTTGTCGGCGGTGACGGTGATGGCGGGCAATTCGGCGGGGGGCTGGGCGCGCGCGGCAGGCGCGGCGGCCAGGCAAAGCAAGGCCCAGGCGATGGGCGTAAGAGGGCGGGGCGGGATCATCGGGCTTCCTGTGCAGACTCAAGCGGCCGCTATCCTTGTGCGGCCGTCCCGAAGATGGTATTTCTTTATGAGAACAACTATCATTCACATTCATATGCGTTCCGGATCCATCCGTATGCAAAACGGCGCCGGCACAGGAAAGCCCTCATGGTCATGCGTGTTTCGTCCTTGCTTGCCCAACCGGGCAAGAGCCCCCGCCCAGGCTGGCGGCGTGTTGCCTTGCCCCGGGAGCTGGGCGATTGCCGCGCGGACAGGCTGGAACTGGACGACGGTTTGACCCTGGTGCATTCGCAGTACACGCCGCAGCGCGACCTGGTCGAAGAGAACGCCGCCGGGTATGGCGCGCGCACGCTGGTGATCACGCTGGCGATGCAGGGCGTGTCGGCCTATCGGGGCGTGGATGGCGCCGGCCTGGATTTCCGCGGCGGCCACACAACCGTCACCGCGTTTCAACGCAGCCAGGGCGAACGCCGCTATGCCGGCGGCGCCACCGTGTCGCAATTGCGCTTGCTGGTGGGCGAACCGGTGCTGCGCCGCTATGCCGGCGACGACCGCGCGGAAAGCCTGCTCGGCGCTGGCGGCTTGCGGTGCCTGTCGCAGGCCAGGACGACGCCCGAGCTGGCTGCCATGGCAATGGAACTGGCGTCAGGCGCCGATCCCCTGGACGCGCACATCCGCGCGCTGACGTTGCTGTCCCGGCAATTACGCGGCCTGGCGCCGGCACCGGAAGCGGGCCGGCTCAGCCAGGCCGACATCGGCCGGCTGGAAGCCGCGCGGGCGTTGATGCACGAGCAGATGGACCGCGACCTGACCGTGCAGTACCTGTGCCTGGCCACGGGGCTGAACGAATTCAAGCTGAAGGAGGGGTTCCGCAAGCTCTATGGGACCAGTCCGCACCGGCTGCTGACGGAATTGCGGATGCGCCGGGCGTGGGAACTGTTGGAAACCGGCTGCCAGGTGGCACAGGCCGCCTATCGCGTGGGCTACCGGCATCCCGCCAATTTCAGCGCGGCGTTCACGCGTTTCCATGGCCGCACGCCGAAGTCCGTGTTCGGCAAGCGGCGCAGCTGACGGCGCGCAGGCTTACCGCGTGGCGCGCGCCGCGCGGCGCCGGGACACGCTTTCCCACGCCGCCACCAGCATCAGGATCAGCGTGGTCAGGCCGCCCACCATCAGGTTGTCGGTCACGTACGACACGGGCGCCAGCGCCGCCAGCAACACCAGTCCGGCTACGTGCGACAGCGGAAAGCGGGCGTACACCACCGTCTTGTAGATGCCGTTGCCCAACAGGTAGAGCGCCGGGCCGCCGATCAGCGCAGCGGCGGCCGGGGTCGCGATGCGGCCGTCCGGATGCAGGATGACGAGTTCATTGGCCACGGCCGACACGATGACGCCTGCGATCAGGATCACGTGCACGTAGTGGAAATAGGCGCCGATGCGGCCCGGGTCCGAGGCGTGCACGATGGCTTCGCTGCCGTCCTTGCTGCTGGTGTCGAAGTACACCCACCACATCGCTGCCGTGCCCAGAAAGGCCACCAGCAGCGCGATCAGCGTGGGGGCGTCCCAGTGCGGGTGCTCGCCCAGCGTGGCGCCCGTGATCAGCAGGGTTTCTCCCAGCGCCACGATCACGAACAGCTGGCACCGTTCCGCCAGGTGCCCGCCTTCGATCGTCCAGTCGCGGGTAGAAGACCGCCCCATGCCGGGCAGCCGGAAGCCGAACATCGGCGAGATGTATTCGCAGGCCACGGCCAGGATCCACAGCGCCAGCCGCGCTTCGCCCGAGGCCAGGCCGCCCGCGATCCACAGCACGGCCGAAATGCCGAGCCACCCCAGCATGCGCCGGAAGTTGTCCGCCAGCGGATGGTTCGGCCCCAGGTGCAGCACGATGAACGCCGTCCGCCCGACCTGGATGAGCGCATAGCAGACGGCAAAGATCAGGCCGTTGTCGCCAAACGCGCCGGGCAGGACCGCCGCGGCGATCAGGCCCACCAGCATCACCGCAAACAGCATGATCCGCATGGGGATGGCGTCGGGGTCGAACCAGTTGGTGACCCAGCACGTGTACTGCCACCCCAGCCAGACCGCGAACCACAGCACCAGCGTATGCACCGCGCCCATCAGCGTCAGGTCGTGCAGCAGGTTGTGCGACAGCTGCGTCACGGCAAAGACGTACACCAGGTCGAAGAACAGTTCCACATAGGTGACGCGGGCTTCGTGGCCGTCCCGGCGGCGAAGCAGCGTGGCGCTGGCAAGGAAGTTCATGGCGGGCGCGTCCGTTAGGTAGGGGCGCTGCCAGATTACTGCAAGCCGCGGGCGGGCAATGTCAATGATTCAAAAGGGGCGCCGGGCGTCGCGCGGACGCGACGGGGAGGCGCCACCCGCCCGGTCGATACTCGCCTTAATGGGTCTGCCGGCCGCCGCTGACCATCCAGCGCGTGCCGAACCGGTCCACCAGGGCGCCATACGCCTCGGCCCAGAACGTCTTCTGCAACGGCATGGTCACGTTGCCGCCGTCGGACAATTGTTCGAACACGCGCTGCGCGTCCGACACCGTGGGGTAGGCCAGCGATAAAGCCATGCCTTTCTTGCCGGGATAGGGGTGCCCAGCCGTGGCGTCGCTGCCCATCAGGGTCTGCTCGTCCAGCGCCAGCCGCGCGTACATGATGCGTTCGGCGTCTTCGGCGGACAGGGCGGGCATGGCGGCGTCGGCCGGGGCGTCGGCGTAGCGGATCATGGCTTCGATCCGGCCGCCCAGCACGCGCTCGTAGAAGTGCAGGGCGTCGGCGCAGTTGCCGTCGAAGCTGAGGTAGGCGGAGAGTTGGGGCATGAAGTCTTCCTGGTTGGGCGGGCAGGTGCCGGGGCAGCCGTGGCCGATCTATGATGGAAGGCCCGACCCGTGATACTTGAAGGAGCCCGGCCATGCAACAAGGTAGCTGCCACTGCGGACAGATCAGATTTGAAGTCGATGGCGACGTGTCGCAGGTTCTGGAGTGCAACTGCTCCCACTGTAGCCGCAAAGGCTATTTGCTGTGGTTCGTGCCGCGCGCGCAGCTGCGCATCACGTCGCCCACGCAAAGCCTGTCCACGTACAAATTCAACAAGCATGTGATCGCACACCATTTTTGCGCCAATTGCGGTTGCGCGCCGTTTGGCTTCGGGGTCAGCCCCAAGGGCGAAGAGACCGCGGCGGTGAATGCGCGATGCCTGGAAAGCGTGGACATCAATGCCCTGACGCGTATCCCGTACGATGGCCGCAATGTGTGACATCCGGCGCCTGAACCCTCAACAACGTAAAGGAATCCGCGCATGAGCACGGTCAAATTGCTGTCGGACGAGGATGTCCGCAAAAACCCCGAGGCGTGGGCGGTGTTCGAAGACATCCGCGCCACGCGCAAATCGGATTTCGTGAACAACTTCTGGCGCGCGCTGGCCAACGACCCGCCGCAGCTGCAGCGCGTCTGGGCGCAATTGAAGCAGGTGATGATGTCGGAAGGCGAACTGTCCCCGTTGGTGCGCGAAATGATCTACATCGCCGTATCCACGGCCAACGGGTGTTCGTATTGCATACATTCGCACACGGCGGCGGCCAAGGCGAAGGGCATGACCGACGGCCAGCACGCTGAACTGCTGTCGGTCATCGGCATGGCGGCACAGACCAATGCGATGGTGACGGCCATGCAGGTGCCGGTGGACGCCGCGTTCGAGGTCAAGTAGGAGACTGCCATGGCGCTGATCCCGCTGTTCCCCTTATCCAACGCGCTGTTTCCCGCCGGCGTGCTGCATCTGCGCATTTTCGAGGTGCGCTACCTGGATATGATCCGCCGCTGCATCGCGGACGGCAGCGAGTTCGGCGTGGTGGGCCTGCTGGCGGGCAGCGAAGTCCGTTCGCCGGAAGGCGTCGAGACGCTGGCCCCCGTGGGCACGATGGCGCGCATCGCGTCTTGGGACGCGCCGATGCCGGCGTTGCTGCAGGTGCGTTGCATCGGCACCCGCCGATTCCGGCTGCTTTCCAGCGAGGTGGCAAAATACGGTCTTTGGATGGGCCAGACCGAGCCCATCGCCGACGACCCGCCCACGCCTGTGCCGGCGATCATGCAGGCCAGCGCCGATGCGCTGGGCCGGCTGGTGGCGCAATGGCAGCAGGACGGCGTGCCTGCCGACCGCATGCCGCTGGCGCCGCCTTACCGGCTGGACGACTGCGGCTGGGTGGCGGACCGCTGGTGCGAACTGCTGCCGCTGCCGCCGGACGACAAGGCCCGGCTGCTGGGCCTGACCGACCCCGTGGCGCGGTTGGCGGCCATTCAGGACTTGTTGCGCGGCCAGGGGCTGACGTAGCGGGTCGCCGGTGGAAACGCCGGGCGAGTAACCTTTTTGGACATCATGGATATCAGGATTGACGAGGGCCTGCGCGCCTATATTGACCCCTTGACCGAAGACGAGCACGAGGCGCTGGAACGCAGCCTGCTGGCCGAGGGCTGCCGCGACGCGCTGGTACTGTGGGGCGACCTGCTGGTGGACGGGCACAACCGCTACGCCATCTGCCAGAAGCATGGCATTGAATTCCAGACCCGCCAGAACACCACGTTCAAGTCGATGGAAGACGTGCACCTGTGGATGATCGAAAACCATCTGGGCCGGCGCAGCGTGTCGGACTTCCAGCGGGGCGTGCTGGCGCTGCGCAAGAAAGAGATCCTGCTGGCGCGCACGCCGCCCGAAGGCAGCGCGCCGCCCAACGCCGGGTCGGCTGACGCCGCATCGTCCGACGGTTCGCCGCCTTGGGACGAGGATGCGGGGGGCGCCGCTGCGCCGGGCGCCGATGGCGCGCCGCGCCTGCCGCCGAACATCTCCTGGACGCCGCCCGTGCCCAGCCGCCAGGCGCTGGCGCGTGCGGCGCGCATCAGCAGCAATACGCTGGGGCAGATCGAAAAGATCCAGAAAGACGCCGCGCCGGAACTGGTGCGTGCCGTGAAAGAGGGCGCGATTTCGATCAACGCCGCGGCCGCCGTGGCGTCTTTGCCCGTCGAACGCCAGGCCGCCGCCGTGGCCGGTGGCAGGAAAGAGCTGCAGCAGGCGGCGCGCGAAGTGCGCCAGGCCAAGGCGCCGCCGCCCCGGGAAGCCCCGCCCGAAGTGCCGATCGAAAGCATCGCGGACCTGCCCGCCGAGGTGGCGCGCCTGCGCGGCGTATTGGCGCGATTGACGGACGAACGCGACCAGCTGAAAAAGAAGGTGATGCACCTGACGATCGCGCTGTCGGAAGCGCGCAATGGGGGCAGCGCGGGCGAGGATTAGGGCGGAACACCGGAGGGGAGCATGAATAAGGGATAACCCTTATTCATGCAACGGCTGCGACTGCGAGCAAGTGATTCGAAAAGCTGATTTCGGTTTCGCATCGCCAAGTTGCCCATAACT
>CAUSDE010000121.1:0-9418 GCA_963530045.1 uncultured Achromobacter sp. | reverse complement strand
ATGCATGCCTGCACGCGCCGCACCGTCGGCCTGGCGCTGACCGTCAAGACCCGCCCGGGCGATAACCTGATGATCCACAAGGCGATTTCGCTGGGCGGCGCGGGCGACGTGATTGTCGTCGACGGCGCCGGCGACGCCAGCAATGCGCTGGTCGGCGAACTGATGATGATGGATGCGCAATCGCGCGGCATCGAGGGTTTCGTGATCGACGGCGCGGTACGCGACCTGGACGTCTTCGCCCAGGGCGAATTCGGCTGCTTCGCGCGCGCCGTGTCGCACAAGGGCCCGTACAAGGACGGCCCGGGCGAAATCAATGTGCCGGTGTCCGTGGGCGGCCAAGTGGTCAACCCGGGTGACGTGGTCGTGGGTGACGCCGACGGCGTGGTGGTGATCCCCGCCGAATTCGCCGCGGCCGTGCTGGCCCTGGCGCAGAAGAAGGAAGCGGACGAAGCCGTGGCGAAGGAAAAGCTGCGCGCCGGCACCTACACCAAGCCCTGGCTGGAAAAGACCCTGGCCGAGAAGATGGGAGCCGCCCAATGAGCATCGTCGCCGACCGCATCAAGCGCATCAAGCTGTCGCCCAGCGTCGCCGCGCGCGCCATCATCGCCGAACTGCGCGAGCAGGGTCGCCGCATCATCGACCTGACGATCGGCGAGCCGGACTTTTCGACGCCGGAACACATCCGCCAGGCGGCCACCGCCGCCATGAACCGCGGCGAAACCAAATACCCGCCCGCGCAGGGCACGGTGGCCTTGCGCCGCGCTGCGCGCGGCCATCTGCTGGAAGCGACCGGGGTGGACTACCCCGTGGCGCAGATCATCGTCTCTACCGGCGCCAAGCAGGTGATCTTCAACGGCCTGGCCGCCACGCTGAACGAGGGCGACGAGGTGCTGATCCCCGCGCCGTTCTGGGTGTCGTACCCGGACATGGTGCTGGTCAATGGCGGCACGCCGGTCGCGGTGCAGACCTCGCCCGCCACGGACTACAAGGTCACCCCAGAAGCGCTGGAGCGCGCCATCACCCCGCGCACCAAGTGGCTGATGATGAACGCGCCCAGCAACCCGACGGGCTCGGTCTACACGGCCGAGGAACTGCGCGGCCTGGCCGACGTGCTCAAGCGCCATCCGCACGTGTGGCTGATGACCGACGACATCTACGCCCGGCTGAACTTCACCGGCGAACCGACCGTGCATCCGTTGCAGGTCGCGCCGGAACTGGCCGCCCGCACGCTGGTGGTCAACGGGGTGTCCAAGGCCTACGCCATGACCGGTTGGCGTATCGGCTACGGCGCCGGCCCCGACGAGCTCATCAAGGCGATGGCGATCCTGCAATCCCAAAGCACGTCGGGCGCCTCGTCCGTCAGCCAGGCGGCGGCGCTGGAAGCGCTGTCCGGGCCGCAGGATTGCGTGGCTGAGTTTGCGCAGGTATTCCGCGAACGCCGCGACCTGGCGATCGCCGAATTGTCTGGCGCGCCGGGCCTGGCGATCGTCGTGCCGCAAGGCGCGTTCTATGTCTTTCCGGACTGCGCCGGGCTCTTGGGCAAGAAGACGCCTGCCGGCGACGTGATCGCCACCGACACCGACCTGACGCACTATCTGCTGCGCGAGGCCGGCGTGGCTGTCATCGACGGCCATGCCTACGGCGCGCCGGGCACGTTCCGGCTGTCGTTCGCCGCATCCCTGGACGACATCAAGCAGGGATGCGCGGCCATCCGCGAGGCCTGCGCCAAGCTGGCCTGAGCCGGCGCCGCGCATTCCATTCCAGTACGACCACCACACAAACAGACAAGGGGAATCAACCATGAAACGCCACACTCTCTTCGCCGCCTGCCTGGGCCTGGCTATCCTGGCGCTGGGCGCCGCCGCCCAGGCCGATCAGGTCGACGACATCAAGGCGCGCGGCGAACTCGTCTGCGGCACGCTGGGCACTTCGCAGCCGTTCAGCTTCCAGGACGGCGCCACGCGCCAACTGGTGGGCTACGACGTCGACGTGTGCAAGCTCGTCGCCGACAAGCTGGGCGTGAAGGTCAACTACAAGCTGCTGTCGGTGGCGGCGCGCGTGCCGGAACTGAACGAAGGCCGCGTGGACATCCTGGCGGCCAACCTGGGTTATTCGCCCGACCGCGCCGAACAGATCGCCTTCAGCCACGCCTACTACGTCAGTCCGCAAAAGCTGCTGGTGCGCAAGGACTCGGGGCTGGACACCGTGGAAGCCCTGAACGGCCGCCGCGTTGGCGCCACCAAGGGCTCCAGCTCGGAGCGCGAGATCAAGCGCATCCTGAACAAGTCCCAGGTCATCGGCTACGGCGACAGCTCGGCCACCTATCTGGCCTTGCAGCAGAAAAAGGTGGATGCGCAGTTCGCATCTGAACTGGTGCTTGCGCGCCTGGTGCTGCAAAGCCCGCCGACCGCGCCTGTCAGCGTAATCGCCAAGTCGGTGTTCGACGAACCCTGGGGCCTGGGCGTGCGCAAGTCCGAGCCGCGTTTCCTGCAGACGGTGAACCAGGCGCTGGACGAAGCGGAAAGCTCGGGCGCGGCCGCCAAGCTGTTTGACAAGTGGTTCGGCCCTGAAACGCCGTACAAGCTGGAACGCGGCTTCAAGATCGGCCCCATCGCCGGCTGAACGACCGCTGACCCCAGCGCGACCCGCATGTCCCCGTCACGGTTTCCGGCGTCCCCCCAGGTGGGCGGCCGGAGCCCGTGACGTTTGGCGTGGGCCGCGCGATTGCAGGAGATTGATTGCTTTATGAGCCTACTTGACGCTTCCCAATACCAGCTGCTGGCCAGCGGCATGCTGGTCACCGTGCAGCTGTTCCTGGTTGCCTGGGTAATGGCCTTCACGATCGCGGTGACGCTGGTCGTGGTGCGCGCCACCAACCTGGCGCCGTGCCGCTGGGTGGTCGACGCCTACGTGGAATACCACCGCAACGTGCCGCTGCTGGTGCAGGTGCTGTTCTGGTATTTCGGCATGCCGGAACTGCTGCCCGAAGGCTTTCGCATGTGGCTGTACGAGCACAACGCCGAGATGTCGCTGGCGGCAATCGCGCTGGCGCTGGGCTCGGCCGCCTACATCGCCGAAGACATCCGCAGCGGGCTGCGCGCCATTCCGGGCACGCAGTTCGAAGCGGCCCGGGCGCTGGGCGCCAGCTATCTGCAGTGCATGCGCTTCGTGATCGTGCCGCAGGCCGTGCGCATTTCCATTCCGCCGCTGGTGGGCCGCGCGCTGCTGCTGTTCAAGAACACCAGCGTGGCCATGGCGATCGGCGTGATGGAACTGACCTACCAGGCCCGCGAGATCGAAAACGAGACCTACCGCACCTTCGCCACCTTCGGCGCCGCGACGATCATGTACCTGCTGGGATCGTTCCTGATCATGGCGGTCGGATCGCGCATCTACGCCCGTTATCGTCTGAACCGCGGAGGCCACGGTGCTTGATCTGCTACTGCAATACTGGCCCACGCTGCTGGTGGGCCAATACCCCAACGGCCCGCTGGGCGGACTGGTGCTCACGCTGATTCTGGCGGCGCTTGGCCTGGCGATGTCGATGCCGCTGGCGCTGTTGATTGCGCTGGCCCGGGTCAGCCCGTTCGGCTGGCTGCGCGTGGCCAGCAAGGCGCTGGTCAACGTGGTGCGCGGCATGCCGCTCCTGATGCTGATCTTCTGGGCCTACTTTGTGGTGCCGAAATTGACCGGCCAGGTCGTCAGCGGCTTCTGGACGCTGATCTTCGCGCTGGTGGTCTACGAAAGCGCGTACCTGTCGGAAGTGATCCGTTCGGGCATTGAGGCGGTGCCGCGCGGCCAGATCGAGGCGTCGCGCTCGCTGGGCGTGGGCTACTGGACGACGATGCGCAAGGTGGTCCTGCCGCAGGCGCTCTTTAACGTACTGCCCAGCATGACCAGCCAGTTCGTGTCGACCATCAAGGAAACGTCGCTGGGCTACGTCATCAGCGTCAACGAACTGACCTTCGCGGCCAACCAGGTCAACAACCTGGTGCTGACCCAGCCGCTGCAGGTGTTCGGCATCCTGGCCATCATCTATTTCCTGGTGTGCTTCAGCCTGAGCCGCGGCTTGAGCTGGCTGGACCTGCGTATCCGCCGCTCGCGCGCCATGGCTTAAAGCAAGGACAAAACATGATCAATCTTGAAAAAGTGAACAAGTGGTACGGCGCGCATCACGTGCTGAAGGACGTGGACCTGTCGGTGGCGCGCGGCGAAGTGCTGGTGGTGTGCGGCCCGTCGGGGTCGGGCAAGTCCACCATGATCCGCACGATCAACCGCCTGGAGCCCATCGAAAAGGGCCGCATCCTGATCGACGGCGCGGACATCTACGCCAAGGGCGCGAACCTGAACGCGCTGCGCCAGAAGATCGGCTTCGTGTTCCAGCAGTTCAACCTGTTTCCGCACATGAGCGTGCTGGAGAACGTGATCTTCGCGCCGGTGAACATCCGCAAGCAGTCCCGAAAGGAATCCGTGGCGCTGGCGAAAAGCCTGCTGGAACGCGTGGGCCTGGAACACAAGATCGACGCCTATCCGGGGGCCCTGTCGGGCGGGCAGCAGCAGCGCGTGGCGATCGCCCGGGCGCTGGCCCTGCAACCGCCGGTGATGCTGTTCGACGAACCCACCAGCGCGCTGGACCCCGAGATGGTGGGCGAGGTGCTGCAGGTGATGAAGGGCCTGGCCAAGGATGGCATGACGATGGTGTGCGTGACCCACGAAATGGGGTTCGCGCGCGACGTCTGCGACCGGGTCGTTTTCATGGACGGCGGCGAGATCCTGGAAATGGATACGCCCGAGCGCTTCTTCAGCGCGCCGTCCCATCCGCGCGCGCAGCGCTTCCTGGCCGACATCCTGCATCCGCGCGGCTGAGGTCGCGGCAGGCAGCGCGGCGGCGATGTTAAGGTGAGGGTTTCCATGCGTTTCGCATCGACCGCCGCGATGTACACCCTTAAACAGCTAGAGGCTTTTTACTGGAGCTCCGAATTGGGCAGCTTCAGCGCGTCGTCCCGCAAACTGCACACCACGCAGTCTGCGGTGGCCAAGCGGGTGGGCGAACTTGAAGTGTTTGCCGGTTCGCCCCTGTTCGAGCGCCGCGCCAAGAAGCTGGTGATGACGCCGCAAGGGCGCAAGCTGTTCGAGCTGGCGCGTGAAATGCTGGACCTGAACAGCCGCATCGTGCAGAACATGGCGGACCCCGCCAGTTTCGAAGGCGTGGTTCGGCTGGGCGTGACCGAACTGGTGGGCATGACCTGGCTGGCGCGGTTGATCAACCAGATCAGCCAACGCTATCCCCGCGTGCAGCTGATGCCCGAGATCGACGGCGGCATCACGCTGTACGAAAGGCTGGAGCAGGACCAGATCGACCTGGCCATCATGCCGGGGCCGTTCTGGAGCTACCAGTACGACTGCACGCATCTGGGCGCCGTCACCAATGTCTGGATGGCCAGCCCCGCGCTGGACATCGATTTCTCGGCGCGCCTGACGCCGCAGGACCTGGCGCCGTACCCCGTGATTTCGCAGCCCACGAATTCGGCCTTGTCGCATCTGTATGACGCGTGGTTCGCCGAGCAAGGCCTGCCGGTCAAGCGCGTGCTGACCTGCAACAGCCTGGGGATGATGGCGCAGCTGACGATGCTGGGCCTGGGCATCAGCTATCTGCCGGGCGCGTATTTCGCGCCGCTGGTCGAGCGCGGCGCGCTGTGCCAGTTGCACGTGCAGCCGGACCTGCCCACCATCAATTACTACGCCGTGCACAAGAAGAACATCGTCAACCCGATCGTGTCGCGGGTGATCGATATCGCGCGCGAGGAATGCGCGTTCGAAGTGGCGGGGGCATTCCTGCCCCACGTGCCGCCGGCCGCCTTGCGGCGCGAAGCGTAGGCGGCAGGCCGGCGGGCGCCGGCCCCCAAGGCGGCCTTAGCCGCAGCGGATCGCCGTCATGACGTCCTTGTCGTCCACGATCAGGTTCAGGCGCGTCGCGTTGTATTCCATGGTGACCAGCTGGCCGGGGCGCAGGATGCGCGCGGTCGAGCTGCCGCTGCGCGTGCGCAGGTCTTCCATGACGGATTGGGTGGCTTTCTGGCCGATCTGCGATTGCAAGGCGGCGGCGTCGCACGTCTTGCCGCCTGTGGCGCCGGGGATGTTGGACGACGATCCATAGGAGGATCCGCCGTAGGTGGCGCCGCCGGACGACCCCGATGAGCTTGACGCGCTGGAGGAGCTGGAGGCTGCCGTCGCGCTGCTGGACGAGGACGACGTTCCCGTATTGGCGCATGCGCTCAAACTGGCAACCAGGAGGAAAGGGATCAGCTTGCGGATCATGTAAAGCTCCTTACAACTACGCGACAAAAAAGCCATGATAGACCAGCCGGGGCAGCCTGTAATCAAGGGCGATCGGGCGGCTGCATGCCGGGCAGCGCGGGCAGCCGGTCGGCCAGGAACTGGATCAGCAACCGGGCCCGCAACGCCTGATAACGGCGCGAGGGGTAGATCAGGAAAGCCTCTTGCGGCGCGCCGCTCCATTTGGGCAGGACGCGCAGCAATTGCCCGTCGGCCACCAGGTCCTCTACGAGCCAGTCGGGGCACAGCCCCAGTCCGGCTCCCATCGCCAGCGTTTCGCGGATGGCCAGGGCGTTGTTCACGCGGTAGCGTCCCCGGGTCTGGACGCTGGCGCGCAAGGCGCCCTGGTGCAGTTCCAGGGTGTCGCCGCCCGGCAGCCATGCGAACCGGACGTAGTCGTGGGCGGCCAGGTCCTCTGGCGCGCGGGGCTTGCCGTGCCGGGCCAGATAGGAAGGCGCCGCCACCAGATGGCGCGGCGACGCGGCCGCCTTGCGGGCGACGGCATTGGGCGGCAGGTCGCCGCCCAGCCGCAGGGCCACGTCCACGCCTTCTTCCACCAGGTCGACGAAGCGGTCGTTCAGGATCAATTCGACCTGGATGTCGGGATAGGCATCCAGGAATTCCCGGATCAGCGCATTCAGCCGGAACTGCCCCAGCGCGACTGGCGCGTTGACCCGCAGGAAGCCGGCGGGCTGCTCGGTCTGGCCGCGGGCGTCGGCCACGGCTTCGGCATATTCCTCCAGCACGCGGTTGGCGCGTTCGTAGAAGCGTTTGCCTTGTTCGGTGGGGACGACGCGGGTCGTGCTTCGCTCCAGCAACCGCACGTTCAGGTCTTTCTCCAGCGCGGCCACGATCTTGCTCAGCGCGGGTTGGCTCAGGCCCAGTTCACGAGCGGCAGCCGACAGCGTGCCCAGCTCCACGGCGCGGACAAAGGCCCGCATGGCGCGCAGGGTATCCATGGTAAGCATTCCATTTTGGAAGAAGCGGTATGCATTTTACGGGTCTACCGGCATGGTTTGGAAGAACCTATCGTGACGGCGTCGCGGTTGAAACCGCTATCCGCTTCCAAGGAGCCGTTATGCCCCCCGCCATGAACCGCCGTTCTTTCGTCCGCACCGCCAGCCTGGCCGCCACGGGCCTGGTCTGGCGCCCATCCCCCACGCAGGCGGCCGCTCCCGCGCCTGCGACGGAATCGTCCTGGGTCAGTTCCTGGTTCGCCAGCCCGCAGCCGTCATGGGACGCCGCGTTCGTGCTGCCTACCGGCATGCCGGCACAGGTGGCGGATCAGACGCTGCGCGAGACCGTCAAGATCAGCCTGGGCGGCAAGCGCCTGCGGGTGCTGTTGTCCAACCGGTACGGCACGCAGCCGCTCGTGGTCGGCGCGGCCCGCGTGGCACGGGCCCGGGCGGGGGCGGCCATCGACCCCGCGTCGGATCGCGCATTGCGTTTTGGCGGCCAGCCTGGCGTCACGATAGCGCCCGGCGCGCAGGCGATCAGCGATCCGGTGGATTTGCCCGTGGCCGCGCTGAGCGAACTGGCCATCAGCACTTATTTCCCGCAGCCGACGCCGGTGGCGACGTTCCATTGGGGCGCCCAGCAAACCGCCGCGCTGGCGCCGGGCGACGCCACCGGCGCGCCGGACCTGGCGGGCGCTGCCGCGTTGCACGGCCGGGCTTTTCTGGCCGGAGTATGGGTGGAAAACGCGGCCGGCACCCCGGTCGTCGTGGCGTTCGGGGACTCGTTGACGGATGGTAACGGCTCAACACCCGGCGCCAACCGCCGCTGGCCCGACTTCCTGGCCCGCCGGCTGGCGCCGCAGGGCGTGGGCGTGGTCAATGCGGGCATTTCCGGCGCCCGCGTGTGGGGCGACAAGATGGGGGCGAATGCGATGGCGCGCTTCGATGCCGACGTGCTGTCGCAACCCGGCGTGCGGACGGTGGTCCTGCTGATGGGCATCAACGATATCGGCTGGCCGGACAGCGGGTTTGCGCCGGGCGACGCGCCCATGACCGCGGCGCGGCTGACCGAGGGCTACCGGCAATTGGCCGAGGCCGCCCGCGCCCGCCACGTGCGCATCGTGGGGGCCACCATCGCGCCCTACGAGGGCTCGTTGCACGGCACGCCGCTGGCCGGCCATTACAGCCCGGCCAAGGACGCGGTGCGGCGCGAGGTGAACCGGTGGATCCGCCGCAGCGGCGTGTTCGATGCCGTGGTGGATATGGACGCGGTGCTGCGGGATCCGTCGCATCCGGCCCGCCTGCTGCCGGCCTACGATTCGGGCGATCATCTGCATCCTGGCGACGCGGGGTATCAGGCGATGGCGCAGGCGCTGGACGACGGCACCTTGTTCGGCCGGTAGCGGGTCCGGGCGGCGGGGCCGCCCGTCAATGGAAGTTGCGGCTTTGCGTGGCCAGCCCGCCCAGCAGGTCGGACAGGTCCACCAGCCGTTGCGCGATCAGGTGGCGCACGCCGTCCACGTTTTGCCAGGCGCCGTAGACGCCCAGCAGCTTGGCGCCCAGCAGTTCGCGGCGCTGGCGTTCGATCAGTTCCGGCCGCACGACCACGTTGACGGGGCCGGTTTCGTCTTCCAGCGTCACGAAAATCACGCCCTTGGAGGTTTGCGGCCGCTGGCGCACGGTGACGATGCCGCAGGCGCGCGCCACCCGTTTGTCGGGGTATCGGTTCAGGACCTCGGCGGGCTGGAAGTTGCGGGCCGCCAATTGGTCCCGCAACAGCGCCACGGGGTGGCTGTGCAGCGTCAGGCCCACGCTGCGGTAGTCGGCGGCCACGGTCTGGCTTTCCGACGGCGCCTGTAACTGCGGCGCCTGGGTCTCTTCGATGGTGGCGTCGCGCAGCAAGTCGCGGCTGTGCACGCTGGCGGCCGCTTCCCAACTGGCTTGGCGCCGGTGGCCCGCCAGGGCGCGCAGCGCATCGCCCGCGGCCAGCGCGTTCAGGTCATGGCGGTTGAGCGCGGCGCGCCGGGCCAGGTCACCGGTGTCGGCGAATGGAGACTGCGCGCGCGCGTCCTCGATACGCCGGGCCGCGTCTTCCCGCATGCCCTGGATCAGGCTCAGGCCCAGCC
>CAUSDE010000120.1:0-9649 GCA_963530045.1 uncultured Achromobacter sp. | reverse complement strand
GCCACCAGCAGGTATTCGGCTCCGATCGTGGCCAGCCAGGAATAGATCAGCGCCAGGTAGACGCCGGTGAAAATCGAGGGCGCGGCCGCCGGCAGCACCACATGCAGCAGCGTCTGCCAGCGCGAATAACCGAATACGCGGGCCACTTCCAGCAGCGAGGCCGGCGTACTGCGGATGCCGTCGCAGGTGTTGACGACGACAGGCACCAGCGCCGCCAGCGACAGGAAGGTCACCTTGGCGACGTCGCCAAGGCCGAACCAGACCGAGATCAGCGGGATCCACGCAAACAGCGATATCTGCTTGAAGGTGTTGAAACTGGGCCCGACGAGCCGGTTGAACAACGGCAGCAACCCCAGCAGCGCACCCAGCGCCAGGCCCAGCGTGGTGCCGATCGCAAAACCCGTCAGTTCGCGCGTCAGGCTGGCGCTGAGCGCCCGCCACAATTGGCCCGAGGCGATCTGGCTGGCGGCAGTGTCCAGCACCTTGCCCGGAGACACCAGCAACGGCGTCGACACCCATTCCAGATGCGCCGCCGCCCACCACACCGTAATGGCCAGGGCAGGCAACACCAGGCCGCGCCAGCGGGCGCCCAGCCAGGCGCGCCAGGCGGGTGCCCGGCGCGACGCCGGGGCAAGGCCGGTCTGATCGGGGGTCATAGGCGGGCTCCGGTGTTCGATACGCCCAGGCGGGTGGCCGCCTGGTTGGCGCTGACGCGGGCTTCGGCCAGATCCAGCAGTTTGTCGATGGCGTAGCCGATGGCGCCCACGACGATGACCGCGGCCATGACCAGATCCAGCTGGAACAATTGCCGGCCATAGACGATCAGGTAGCCCAGCCCTTCGCTGGAGGCGACCAGTTCAACCACGACCAGCGACAGCCAGGCCTTGGTGAAGCCCAGGTGCAGGCCGGTGAAGAGCGTCGGCAAGGCATAGGGCAGCACGACTTCCAATACCTGTTGGCGGCGCGTGTAGCCGAAGACGCGCGCCACTTCCA
This sequence comes from uncultured Achromobacter sp., assembly GCA_963530045.1. Taxonomy (GTDB): domain Bacteria; phylum Pseudomonadota; class Gammaproteobacteria; order Burkholderiales; family Burkholderiaceae_B; genus Achromobacter. The sequence goes on along the minus strand of CAUSDE010000120.1, from coordinate 8,656 downwards.
ACAGGCTCGCCGGCGTCTGCCGGAAACCCTGCAGGGTGTTGAGCGTGACGGGCACCAGCGCCGCCTTGGCGATCAGGATGTATTTCAGCGGTTCGCCGATGCCCACCAGCAGCAGCACGAAGGGCAGCCAGGCCAGCACGGGGATCTGCACCAGCGCGTTGAAGGTGGGCAGCAGATAGGCCTCGAGCGGACGCCACAGCCCCATCGCGGCGCCCAGCGCCAGGCCCAGGGCGCTGCCCACCGCGAAGCCGACCAGCACCCGCTGCAGGCTGGCGTGCACGTTCAGCCAAAGGTCGCCGCTGCTGTACAGGTCTTGCAACGTCAGCCAGACGAAGTGGGGCGACGGCAGCACTTGTTCGGATATCCAGCCCTGCGACGCGCCCAGTTGCCATAGAACAAGCAATGAGACGGGCAGCAGCCAGGGCAGCAGGCTGCCGCCCGCATGGCGCAGCAGCGCGTAGGGGGCGCGGCCGGCACGTCGCCTTGCGGACGCGGGCGAAACGGCTGCGGGCGATGCGTGGGCGTCCAGGGTGTTTTCTGCCATGGCGCCTCCTTATCGCGCTGGCGCGGCGGCGGCCTGGCGCTCGCCTGCCGCGGGCTTTCCTTGCGCGTTGAAGGCGGTCCAGCGGCCGGTCAGATTGGCCTTCTGCAGCGCGGCATTCAGGTAGCGCGGTTCGAACCAGCCGTCCACGCTGACCGGGCGGCGGATCAGCTTCAACTTGAGCGCGTCGTCGGCCACCGCCTGATAGCGCGCCGTCAGGAATTCATCGAGCAGCGGCGAATTGCGGACGGCCAGCGTGTCGCCGTCGAATTCCGCCTGCCAGGAGGCGTATGGCGTGCCGCTGCGCGCCCAGATATTGAACAAGGCGTCGCGGTTCTGTTCTTCCGACGACCACTGTGCGGCGCGCACGAACACGTCGACCACTCGTTGCACCGCATCGGCATTCTCCTTTTCGAAGTCTTCGCGGACCAGCAACGCCGCCTGCCGCGTGAAAGAGGGATCCTGGCCTTTGGTGGAATAGATGATGCGCGCCAGGCCCTGGTCGCGCAGCTTGAAGTACTCGTAGCCGCCGAACGCCGCGTCCACGCCGTTGGACACCAGCGCCGCCTGCGCGCTGCCGCCGTCCAGGTTCACGCCCTTGATGTCGCGTTCGGTCAGGTTCTTCGAGGCCAGCACATTGATGGCGACCAGGTGCCCGTTCGTGCCGCGGAAGATCGAGACCTTGCGGTCCTTCAAGTCCTCCAGGCCATTGAGCGTAGAGTCCTTGGGCGTGGACACATACAGGTTGTTGCGCACGCCGCTGCCCAGCAAGATGCGGGTCTTCAGGCCGTTGGACCGGCCCACCACCGCGGGCAGGTCGCCCTGGTAGGCGAAATCGATCTGCTTGTTCGACAGGGCCTCGTTCACGGCGGGGCCGGCGCCCTTGAAGAACAGCCATTGCACCTGGATGCCGGTGCCCTTGAAGGCTTCCTCCAGCCAGTTGTTGGCGCGGGCGACGCCGCCGGGCGACCCGCCCCACGTGATCGGATCGCCGCCGCCGGCAGTCGCCACGCCGATCCGGATCACATCGGGCGCAGCCAGCGAGACGGCACTGGCGGCGCACAAGGCGACGCCCAGCAACAGGCGTGAAATCAAGCGGGCAGAGGGCAGGATGCGCATGGTTGTTCCGTATGAAGATGAAAAGCGGGGATGAACGAAGCCGGTCCGCGCCGGAAACGGGCAGACCGCCGTCCGCCTGAGGCGGACGGAAAGTGACGGCGATGAATGACGGCTCAGGCGGCGGGCGCTTGCGCCTGCAGCGTCTTCTCGATGCGGGTGCCTTTGAAGAACTGCGGATGCGCCTGGGTGTAGAAGCGGTAGGGGTTGTCGAAGACCAGGGCTTTGAAATCCGCCTCGGTGATCACGCCTTGCTCGACCAGGTCCCAGCTTTCGGCCAATGGTTCGGTCAGGTCCGGCACGTCCCAATGGCCCACATCGGACGACCAGATCGCATTGAGCTTCACGTTCAGCGGATTCACGCGTTCGTTGAAGGCGGCGCCAACCGTCCTGTCATCAGCCTCGGAACCGAAGTAGAAGCTGTCTACCCAGCGCGTGCGGATGTCTTCGACGCTTTCGATGCCGGCGGCGGCGAAATCATCAAGCTCATCGCCCTGCGGATCGCGGCTGTGGGGCAGGGCAGAGACGCCAAGGCTGTCCGCCAGCAAGGTGGACTTGTCCACGGGGCGTCCTTGGAGCAGGTCTGCGCCGTAGCGTTCGAACAGGTCCGCCAGCAGGTCGATATCCGCGTTGGCGGGGTTGTAGTGCTGGACTGCGTTGCGGTTGCGCTTTTCCCAACGGTCCACCAGATGCGCGTACACATGCGCGCCCCAGTCGGCGCCGCCTTCCAGCAGCGCCACGCGCAGGCCCGGAAAGCGGCGGGTGACGCCGCCGAAGAACAGCGCTTTGGCAAACGCCTGCGAGCCGTCGGCGAAGTGGCCGATGTGGTTGAACATGTAGTTGCTGATGGAGTGCCGCCCCGTCCAGCCCTGGCTGCCATAGTGTGTGGCCAGCGGTACGCCCAGTTCCACCGCCTTGGCCCAGAACGGGTCGTAGTCGTACTCGCTGTCCAGGCCGAAGAAATCCACGTAGGACGCATGGCGCGCGATGTCGGGGTATTGCGCAGGCGGGTATTTGTCGGCGAGGGCCTTGATCGGGCGGCGCACGCCGCCAGGTATGTTCGCGACCTTCAAGCCCAGCGTATTGACCGCGAACTCCAGTTCTTCGATGGCTTCCTGCGGGTTGACCATGGGAATGCCGGCCACGGGCGTCAGGCGGTCGCTGTACTTGCGGTACTGGTCCGCGTGGAAGTGGTTGATCGCGCGGTGCAGCGGCTGGCGGAATTCGTTGCCTGCGCCCAGCGGCGCCAGCACATCGTTGGGAAACAGGATGGAATAGTCCGAGCCTTGCTCCTCCAGCCGCTCGTACAGCAGCTCGGGCAAGGTGACGGTGGCGAGGTCCAGCGTGTTGCGCGTGACGCGCGCCCACCAGGGGGCGCGCAGCGTGCGGTGGTATTGCCTTTCGTCGGGTGTCTGTTGGTACCAGTCCTTGCCCTCGGATTTCGTGGCGAAGCGCGAGCCCTGGGTCTTGCGCAAGATGTCCACCAGTTTGGCCCCGCCGTAATGCTGGATGTAGTCCTCCAGAACGGGCGCGTAGTCGTTGACGTGGACATCGGTATCGATCACCGGATAGTCAAGATTTGCCTTGACGGCGGTGGAACGGGATGCCTGGGTACGGTGCAGCCGGTCATTCATGGAGGTCTCCGAAAATGAAGCGAAGGCGGCGCCTTGCGCGTTGCGGCAACGGCAAGGTCGGCACGGACACGTCACAGTACGGGAGGGATTGGCGCGGCCAAACGACGGATTAGAAATGTCCTTCTGAGTGATGTGCTTATGGCGGGAGGCTTCATCCGGCGCGGCGGACGCTTGTCGGCCGGACGACGCCAGGGGCAGCAACGATTTAATTGACACCCGGGCAAATAAACAATAAATTAATTGCCATGGTGTTAATTAATTGGGGTTGCACATGGCAGACATCGAGAACGCCGCAGTGACGGCAGGCATGCGCGGGGCGTCTTGGGACGCCGAACTGATGCAGCGGCCGTATAAAGTGGTCCCGTACGCCTTGGGCACCGCGGATGGCCAGCGCACGCTTGGTTTCCTGTTCACGGCCACGGGTAAAGAGCGCAGCGTCGTTTCGCTGATGCATCCGCGCGAAATGTCGGTGACGCATTACATGGTCCCTGCTGTCTTGGACGCGGGTTGTGCATGCTGGGTGCAGGGCCCGCGCTCGATCGGCAATGACCTTCGCCTGGAGCATGAGATCGCCTTGTTCGACGTCGCTGCCGGCATGCAGCACCTGCGCAATCTCGGGTATGAACGCATCGTCCTTCTCGGGAACTCGGGCGGGGCGGGCCTGTATTCGCTATACAACCAGCAATCCCAGGCCGATGCGGCGCAGCGCATCGCCAAGACCCCGGCGGGCCGGCCCACCGGCTTGGCTGAACTGGACATGCCGCAAGTGGACGGGCTGGTGCTGCTGTCGCCGCACCCGGGGCAGGGCAAGCTGCTGATGTCAGGCCTGGACCCCTCGGTGCTGGATGAAAGCGATCCGATGCAGAGCGACCCGGCGCTCGACCCCTTCTCGCCGGCCAACGGGTTCGACCCGCAAGCGGGACGGGCGCACTACGAGCCCGCTTTTCTCGACCGATATCGCGCGGCGCAGCTGGAGCGCGTCAAGCGTATCGATCAACACGCGCGCACGCTGCTGGCCGACAAACAGTCGGCCCGCGCGAGGGTCAAAGCGGGATCGCAACTCGCGCCGGATCGGATGCAGGCGGCGTTCGCGCCGATCTTCCATGTCTGGCGCACCGATGCGGATCCCCGGGCTTGGGATACCTCTTTGGATCCTTCGGATCGAAAGATCGGATCCCTCTGGGGCAAGGACCCGTTCGTGTCGAATTGGGGCAGCGTCGGTTTCGCGCGCGTCGTCACGCCGGAGTCCTGGCTGTCGACGTGGTCGGGCCTGTCGTCCAATGCATCGCTGGAGCGGACCTTGCCCGCCACGGTCCAACCCACGCTGTTGATCGAATACACCGGCGACCAATGCACGTTTCCCGCCGATATCGCGGCCATCCATGAGCAGATCGGTTCCGCCGACAAAACCCACCTGCGGGTCCGTGGCAATCATCACGGCATGGCGCTGGGCAAGGACGAACCGGCGGGCAGGGCCGTGGCGGCCCGGCATCTGGTGGAGTGGCTGCGTGCGCGCTGTTGAGGCGGTTCGCGGATAAAGGAATGGAGACGCGCCTGTCTGGGGCGAAAGAGGAAACTATGTCGAGTTTGGAAAATATCCTGCCGGCGCAGCGGTTGGCCGGGGTGCGCTACCCGGATGCGGCCCGGCTGAACGCCTATCTACAGCAGGGCGTCCTGACGCAGGAAACGCTGGTCGACGGGCTGCGCCAGGCCTTCACCGACCATGCGGACCGTCTTGCCCTGGTGGGGCCGGATGCGCAATACACCTACCGCGAACTGGATGAGCGCAGCGACCGCCTGGCCGCGGCGCTGCTGGACCTGGGGCTGCAACCGCTGGACCGCGCGATCTTCCAGTGCGGCAACAGCCATGAGCTGCTGGTCATGTTCTGCGCTTGCCTGAAGGCTGGCATCATTCCGGTCTGCTCGTTGCAGGCGTTCCGCAAGCTGGAGATCGAGTATCTGGGGAATTTGGCGGAGGCGCGGCTGCACCTGGTGCAAGGCGACGACCCCAAGTTCGACGACGTGGCGTTTGCCGAGCAGATGCAGCAACACGTGCCGTCGCTGGCGTTCGTGGTGCAAGCGCGCGGCACCGCCCGCGGGTCGGCGGCGACCATCGATCAGCTTATCGCGTCGATGCCGCTGGCGGCGGCGCGAACCCGGCTTGGGCGGATTGCCCATCATCCGTTCCAGGTTGCGGTGTTCCAGCTGTCGGGCGGCACGACCGGCGTACCCAAGATCATTCCGCGCTTTCAGGCCGAGTATCTCTACAACATGCGCGCCGTGGCCGCCTGGAACCGGTACACGCCTGACGATGTGCTGTTCTTTCCCACGCCGTACATGCACAACCTGAACATGGGCTGCTTTTTCGGCCCGTTCCTGCTTAGCGGCGCAACGGTCACCGTCTGCCGCAGCCTGGACGACGCCACCTTGCAAGGCCTGGTGCGGACGTACCGGCCCACGTGGTTCGGTGTGGCCGGTCCCATTCTTACGCGCATCCTGCCCGAACTGCAGCGTGCCAGCCCAGACGAGAAAGCGCGCCGCCGATTCGTCACCCCGCGCAATGCCGCAGGGATGCGCCGCACCACGGGATCGCCTGTCTTTCACATCTTCGGCATGACCGAAGGGGTGATCATGTTCGCAAGAGACGGCGACTGCGCCGACGTGCTGGAGCACTCGGTGGGCAGGCCGGTGTCCGCGCACGACGAGGTCAGGATCGTGCAGATCGGCACGGACGTGCCGGTAGCGGAAGGCGAGGTCGGCGAGGCGCTGTTCAAGGGACCTTACACGATCAGCGGCTACTACAAGTCCGAAGCCGAAGACGTGCATCGCTTCACGCCGGATGGTTTCTATCGGTCGGGCGACCTGATGCGGCGCCAGGTATTCGGGGATGCCGCCTACTACTTCTTCTGCGGAAGGATCAAGGACGTCGTCGATCGGGGCGGCGAGAAGATCAACGCCGAGGAAGTAGAGAACGTGCTGAACGGGCATCCGGAAATCTTGACCTCTGCCGTGGTGGCGATGCCCGACCCGGTCTACGGCGAGCGCGTCTGTGCCTTCGTGATCGCCCGGAATGCCGAATCGCCCTTGACGCTGCCGGCGGTCTGCCGCTATCTGCAAGACGCCGGGTTGGCGAAGTTCAAATGGCCCGAGCGCCTTGAAGTCGTGGACGAGTTCCCGCTATCGGCCTCCGGAAAACTCAGCAAGAAGGCCTTGCGCAGCCAGATCGCCGCCCTGCTGCAGGCCGAGAGCGGCCACACCCAGAATGGAGTCGATTCCCAATGAACACGTCCTTATCCCCTTTCTCGGCCGCGCCTTCCGTGCGTTTGCATGGGGTGCACCACACCGCCAGGCCGACATGGAAGCTCTCGGAAACGGTGCGCTTTTATCGGGACCTGCTGGGCTTGCCGCTTGTGCACGCGATTTCCGCGAAAGGGTGGGGTCCCGAGAATCATCCCGACTTCCTGCACTTTTTCTTCGACAGCGGCAATGGCAGCACGATCGCGTTCTTCTATTACATCGGCACGCAACGGCCGGAACGCCTGGTCCCGACCGACCACTACCAGGACCGCGCGACGCATACGGCGTGGCGGGTGGAAAGTGAAGCAGAACTGCTGCAATGGCGGGCGCGAGTCGAGGCGGTCGGTATTCCCCTGCGCTATCAGATCCGTCACGAGGTGATCGAATCCATCTACTTCAACGATCCCAACGGCTATCCGATTGAGATCACCTGGCAGATGCGTCCGTTCAGCAGCGAAGATGCAGACGATGCCCAGAACACGCTGGAGGCCGCGATGCGGCTGGAAGAGCAGGGATTCACGGCCATTGAGCCGGTATGGCAAGCCAAGGGCGCCGCGCTGGGTGGAAGCTCCGCCGGAAATGCCGCGATCTTCGTGCTGGATGTGCTGGAGTTCAAACCGCTGCTCGAGGTTGCCGCGGCCACGCCTGGCTACGCCGTGCAGCCTGCCGGCAACGGTTACGTGCGCATCGAGGGTTCGCCCGTGCTGACCTTCCAACGCAAAGCGCTGGGATTCAAACCCGCGGTTTGGTATGGCGCGCTCACTGGCGGTCTGGCAGGCCGCATCGAGCGTTTCGATATGGATTCTTTGGTGATCGCGCCGCTGGAGCAAGCATGAAAGCCGCCATCATTGGAGGAGGGCCTTCGGGCCTGTTCCTCTCCATCTTGTTGAAGCAGTCTCAGCCTGAGGCTCGCATTACGGTCTACGAACAGAACCCCGCGGATGCCACCTTCGGCTTCGGCGTGGTCATGGCCGATACGGGGCTTGCCCACCTGCGCAATGCCGAGCCGCAGGTGTGCGACGCGCTGGTGGCGGCGATGCGCTTTAGCGACCAGCAGGTGATTGTGTCCCGCGATACGCCGGTCACGATCAAGCGCCCCGGCAGTGGCGGGGCCATCCCGCGCATCAAGCTGCTGCAGATCCTGGGCGACCGCGCCCGGGGACTGGGCGTCGACATTCGGTATGAGCAGCGCGTTGAAGACTTCACCACGTTGGATGCGGACGTCGTCGTGGGCGCGGACGGCATCCACTCCCGCGTGCGCGACGGCGAGGCCGACGCGTTCGACGTGGCGCGCGCCAGTCTCTCCAACCACTTCGCCTGGTTTGGCGTCGAGAAGGCCTTTCCGTCCCCCAGCCTGGTGTTCCGCAAGCAGGGCGCGGGGTACTTCGTGGCGCACTATTACCCTTACTCCGAATCGATGAGCACCTTCGTGGCCGAGTGCGATCATCAGACCTGGCAGTCCCTGGGCATGGAAACGATGACTGCCGAAGCACGGAAAGCCGTGTTCGAGCGCGTTTTCGCACCGGAACTGGACGGTTGCAAGCTGGTTTCCAATCACTCCAACTGGCGCCAGTTCCCCGTCATCCGTGCCCGCAACTGGCATGTGGGGAACCGGGTGCTGATCGGCGACGCCCTGAGCAGCGCGCATTTCTCCATCGGTTCAGGCACGCGCATTGCGATGGAGGACGCCATCGCGTTGGCAAGGGCATTGAACGGGTCGCCCGACGATATCCCGCGTGCGCTGGAAGCGTATGTCGCCGAACGGCAGCCGCAAAAGCAGAAGCTGATCGGGGCATCCGAAGCCTCATTCAATTGGTACGAGAACATCCGGGAATGGATGGACAAGTACGGGCCTCAGGAATTCGTGTTGCGGTTCATGACGCGCACCGGTCGCGTGGACATCGAGCGGCTGCGTGAACAATACCCCGCGCTGATCATGGGTTTCGAGGCCGCGGGACTGGTTGCGGCGCCTGCCGGGGAGCGCGCATGAAAGCCACGGAAATGGTCTTGACGACGGCGCCGTTCGTCGTCCGCCGGGAAGTCCGGTGGGGCGATTGCGATCCGGCCG
>CAUSDE010000119.1:0-9716 GCA_963530045.1 uncultured Achromobacter sp. | reverse complement strand
CCGTGTTGTTGCGCACACAGCCAGGCGATGAAAACTTGCGCCGACGCCGCGGCCGGGCCGTCGTGCCGGTACAGCGCGTGGATGCCGGCGTTTGGCAGTTGCGGTTGCGCGAACAAGGGCCGCAGGCGGTCGGCGCGGATATCGTCTTCCAGCAGGCTCCACGGCGCCAGGGCGATGCCCAGGTCGTTCATGGCGGCCTGCATGCAAAGGAATTGATGGTCGAACACCGGGCCGGGCAACTGCGCGGGCACGTCCACCTTCGCCAACGCGAACCAGCGCGGCCAATGGTCCATGCCGCCCGATATCTTCAAAAGCGGATGCGCGAGGCAGTCCACGGGCGCAGCCAGCCGGTTGCGCTCGATGAAGCGCGGAGACGCGACCGGCAGATGGAAATCGTCCAGGCAATGCACGCAGGCCAGGTCCGACTGCGCCATGAAGCCGTGCCGGATCAACACATCACTGCCGGTATCGCCGCCTCGGTCCAGGAACGGGCGCGCCTGCGTGCTCAACTGCACGTCGATCCCCGGATGCTGCGCCTGGAACGTCGACAGGCGGGGGATCAGCCATTTCATCGTCAGCGACGGCGTCGCGCACACGCGCAGCACGCCGCCATAGGCCGGCGCTTTCAGCTTGGCGGTTGCCGTGGCGATGCGCTCCAGGCTGGCCTGCACTTCCGGAAAGTACGCCTGCGCGCAAGGCAGCAACGCCACGCCGCGCGCTTCGCGCGCAAACAGCGGCTGGCCCACATACTCTTCGAGAATGCGGATCTGCTGGCTGACTGCGCTGTGCGTAATGCTGAGCTCGTCGGCAGCGGCCGTGAAGCTGCGCAGCCGCGCCGCGGCTTCGAAGACGCGCAAGGCCTTCAATGGCGGCAGGCTCTGCCCCGCCATGTCAGCGGACGCCCGCCCGCGCGCCGGCCAGGCGCATGACTGTGCTGCTCTTTCCCACGTTTTCCCTTGTTGTGGTCTTATCGGCGGCGCGGCCGTGGCCGGGCGCCTGCCCTGTTCAGCCGCATTCTAGGGGATAGTGGCGGCGCCGACCTCTTAGAAAATCTAACGCCACGCCTTAAAAAACACTGCTGGTCGCCGCCGGGGCGCATTCCTATGATGCCGGGAACCCAAGCAGGAACCAAAAAATGGCATCGATCACGGTAGACGGCATCGTCAAGACATTCGGCGGGCAGCAAGTGCTGCGCAATCTGTCGCTGCACATCCCCGACGGCGCGTTCTATACGCTGCTGGGGCCCAGCGGCTGCGGCAAGACCACCTTGCTGCGCTGCATTGCGGGCTTCTATGCGCCCGATGGCGGCCGCCTGCTGTTCGACCAGGACGATGTGACCCATGTCTCCGCGCACCGCCGCGACATCGGCATGGTGTTCCAGGACTACGCCCTGTTCCCCGACAAGACCGCGTTCGACAACGTGGCCTATGGCCTGCGCGCTCGCGGCGTGGCGCGCGCCGAGACCACGCGGCGCGCCAATGAAGCGTTGGACAAAGTGGGCTTGCTTGCGCTGGCCGACCGCTACCCCGCGCAGATGAGCGGCGGCCAGCGCCAGCGCGTAGCCCTGGCGCGTGCGCTGGTGATCCGGCCGCGCGTGCTGCTGATGGACGAGCCGCTGTCCAACCTGGATGCCAAGATGCGCCTGCAGATGCGCGACGTCATCCTGGATCTGGTGCGTGAAGCCGGCATCACCACCGTATTCGTCACGCACGACCAGGAAGAAGCGCTGGCCATGTCGGACCGCATCGCCATCATGGACCACGGCAACATCGCCCAGCTGGGAACGCCTGAAGAACTGTACGGCACGCCGGTCAACGCCTATGTGGCCGACTTCATCGGGTCGGCCAACGTGATCCCGGTGCCCGCGCAGACGGGCCTTGCGGGCGCGCCCGACGGCCATGTCCGCTACGAGCTCTGCGGCCTGGGCTTTGACGGCATGCAAGGCAGCACGCGTCTGGACGCCAACGGCGTGCTGATCGCGCGCCCCGAGGAACTGGCGTTGATGGCGCCCGCGCCCTATGTGCCGAACACGCTGCCGGGCAAGGTGCTGCGCCGCCAGTACCTGGGCTTCAAGACCGCCTATCGCATCGCCTTGGACAATGGCTCGGAAATCCGCGTCGAATTGCATGCGGGCAACATGGTCGCGCAGTTCCAGCCGGGTGAAGCCGTGCAGGTGCTGATCCCCGCCGACAGCCGCGTCGTCAACGCCTGAGGACACGCACGCCATGAAAATCAAATGGTGGCCCTGGGGCATCCTGACCGCGATCAGCCTGATCCTCCTGCTGTTCTTCGTGCTGTACCCGCTGGGCGTGCTGTTCGGCAACAGCGTCACCGGGCAGGATGGCGGCTTCTCGCTGGAAGGCTTCAAGGCCTTGCTGGCGGACTCGCAATACCTGGAGGCCTTCGGCAACACGCTGATCCTGGGCCTGGCGGTCACCGCCTGCACGGTGCTGGTGGGCGTGCCGTTTGCCTATATGGTGGCGCGCTACGACTTCCCGCTGAAGAACCTGGTGGCGATCCTGCCTGTCCTGACCATCGTGATCCCCGAGATCATCGTAGGCCAGTCCTGGCTGCTGATCCTGGGCAACAACGGCCTGTTGACCAACCTGCTGGGCGACGCGGGCATCTCGCTGCCCTCTTTCTACGGCTGGACGGGCATGGTGTTTTCCATGACGCTCGTCTACTACACGTATATCTACCTGGGCGTGCTGGCCGCGCTGCGCGGCTTTGACGGGCAGCTGGAAGAAGCCGGGCTCAGCCTGGGCACGCCGCCGTTCCTGACCAAGCTGCGGGTGCTGGTGCCCGTACTGCTGCCTGCGGTGCTGGTCAATGCGCTAGTGGTGTTCACGCTGGTGGTGGGCAACTTCGCGCTGGCGATGCTGCTGGGCAGCCGTGTGCCGCTGCTGTCGGTCATGACGTACAACACCTTCGTCAGCGAAATGGGCGGCAGCCCCACCCTGCAAAGCGCCATGTCGGTGGTGTCCATCGCCATCGTCGCCATCGTGCTGTTCGTGCAGAAACGCGTGGTGGAACGCAAGGTCTACACCATGACGCAGGGCCGAGCCCCGGCCGCCGTGCGCGTGCGTTCCTGGACCGCCGCGCTCTATACGGGCGGCGTCGGCTTCGTGATCCTGTTGTCCATGCTGCCGCTCATCATCGTGTTCGTGGCGGCCTTCACCAAGACCAGCGGACCGGTCATGCAGTGGGGCCAATGGTCGCTGGCCAGCATGCAGCGCGCGGTGCACGGCGCGCCGGAGCCGATCCTGAATTCGTTGAAATTCGCCTCGCTGGCGACGGTGCTGGGCGTCGCGTTCGCCGTGCTGGTCAGCTACCTGACGATCAAGAAGCGCAGCGCCTTCACGCAGGTGCTGGACTACATCGTGGTGCTGCCGCTGACGATTTCCGGGACCGTGCTGGGCATTGCGCTGGTGCAGACCTTCAACACCGGCTGGCTGGTGCTGGCGGGCACCTCCGGCATCATGGTGCTGTGCTACACGGTGCGCCGCCTGCCATTCGCGGTGCGCAACGCCTCCTCGGTGCTGTTCAACATCCCCGACTCGATCGAAGAGGCGTCGATCAGCCTGGGCGTGTCGCCGCTGATGACGTTCTTCAAAGTGATCCTGCCCGCCATGAAGGCGTCGATCATCTCGGCCGCCATCCTGATGTGGCTGACGACGATCTCCGAGCTGTCGGCCTCGATCGTCGCCTACAGCGGCGGCCTGGAAACCATGCCGATCGCCATCTTCCGCCAGGTCGATGGCGGCAGGCTGGGCATGGCGTCCGCCTATGGCGCCGCGCTGGTCACGGTGATCGTGCTGCCCATCATCGTGTCGGTCAAGGCATTCCGCATCAAGCTGTTCTCCGGCAAATAACCCCCTCGATCCAAAGGCTACCCATGCAACTCAAGCACCTGTTACGCACCAGTGTCCTGACCGCCGCCCTGGCGACGGGCGCCGCGCACGCCCAGAACGTCGTGCTGTATTCGTCCAACAACACGGAAACCATCGAGACCGCCCTGGAAGCCGTGAAGAAGACGAGCCCCAAGCTGAACGTGCAGCCGGTCACGGGCGGCACCGGCACGATGATGAAGCGCATCGAGGCCGAATCGCAGAACCCGCGCGGCGACCTGTTCTGGAGCGGCGGGTTTGGCACGCTCGGCGCCTACCGCCAGCACCTGCAGGCCTATCGCCCCGCCGACCTGGACAAGATCCCCGCCGAATTCCGCGGCCCGGACGACCTGTGGGTGGGCACGAACGTGCACGTCATGGTGATGATGGTCAACGAGCGCCAGTTGAAGGGCTTGCCCGCGCCGGCCACGTGGTCGGACTTGATGCAGCCGCAGTGGAAGAACAAGTTCGCCATTACCGATCCGTCCAAGAGCGGCACGGCCTACATGCTGGTGTACGGCCTGTACAAGCAGTTCGGCCAGGCCGGCCTGGACAAGATCGCCGCCAATGCGGTCGTGACGGCCTCGTCGGGCACCACTTACAAGGGCGTGGCGGCAGGCGAATACGCCGTGGGCATGACGCTGGAATACGCGGCGCAGGAATACGTGGCCGGCGGCCAGAAAGAGATCAAGCTCGTCTACCCGAGCGAAGGCAGCTACCTGGCGCCGGAAGGCATGTTCATCATCAAGGGCGCCAAGAACCTGGACGCGGCCAAGGCGCTGTACGACGGCCTGCTGAGCAAGGCGTCGCAGGAAGCGCAACTGGTGAAGAACTTCCGCCGCCCGACGCGCACGGACGTGGCGGTGGCCAGCCTGACCACCCTGCCCGACCTGTCGACCGTCAAAATCTTCCCGGTCAGCCAGGAAGCCGCCGCCACCGAGTATGAAGCCGTGGTCGCGGCCTGGAACCAGGCCGTCGCCCAAGCGAAGTGAACGGTCCGGCGAGCGCCGTGATCAGTTAGGGCCGTCCGGGGCGCTTCAGGCGCCCTGGACCATCCGACCAGCCGCCAGCACCAGCTGGCGTCCGCAACGGGCGGCCAGTTGCGGGTCGTGCGTCACCAGCACCAGCGTGGTGCCGTGCTCGCGGTGCAGGTCGAACATCAGGTCGATGACGGTCACGCCCGTCGCGGCATCCAGGCTGCCCGTGGGCTCGTCCGCAAACAGCAGGTCGGGCTGCACCACGAAGGCGCGCGCCAGCGACACGCGCTGCTGCTCGCCGCCGGACAGCGTCCGTGGGTAATGGTGCAGCCGGGCGCCCAGCCCCACGCGTTCCAGCATGGCCTGCGCCGCCTCGCGGGCGGACTGCCCAGCCAGCTCCAGCGGCAGCATGACGTTTTCCAGCGCGGTCAGGTTCGGCAGCAGCTGGAACGACTGGAACACGAACCCCACATGATTGGCCCGCAGCCGGGCGCGGCCGTCCTCGTCCAGCGCGAACAGGTCCTGGCCGGCCAGGTGTACGCTGCCCATGCTGGGAACATCCAGCCCGGCCAGCAGTCCCAATAAGGTGGACTTGCCCGATCCGGAGCTTCCGGTGATGGCCACGGCGCTGCCGGCCGCCACCGTAAAATCAATACCTTCCAGGATAGACAGCGTCCCGCCGGCATCGGCCACCCGCTTGCCCAGCCCTTTCACTACGATCGAATTCTTGCTATCCATGCGCCTATTTTCCCGTCTGCGTCTTACTTCCGCCCTGGCGACAACCGCCCTGGCAGCCGCCGTCATGGCGTCCCCCGCCCACGCTCAGACCGCCGCGGCGGCCCAGGGTTCCGCGTCGCGTACCGTACTGGTGGTGGGCGACAGCCTGTCCGCCGAATACGGTCTGAAGCGCGGCACCGGCTGGGTGCCCCTGCTGTCGGCCCGCGTTTCGGAACAATACCCGAAGTACCAGGTGGTCAATGCCAGCATCAGCGGCGACACCACCAGCGGCGGTGTCGCACGCCTGCCGGCGCTGCTGCGCCAGCACGCGCCGGCGGTAGTCGTGCTGGAACTGGGGTCGAACGACGCGCTGCGCGGCCTGTCGCTGGCCATGACCGAGCAGAACCTGCGCGCCATGGCCCAGGCGTCGCGCAACGCGGATGCCCAGGTGCTGATCGTGGGCATGCAGATCCCGCCCAATTATGGCCGCGACTACACGCAGCGCTTCGCCCAGCTGTTTCCCACGGTCGCCAAAGACGAAAACGCCCGGCTCGTGCCCTTCCTGATGGAAGGTATCGCAACGAACCGGGCGATGTTCCAGGCTGACGGCATCCATCCGAACGAGGATGCCCAGCCTCAATTGCTGGACAACGTGTGGCCGACGCTGCGGCCACTGTTGAACTAGGGGCCGTCGGGCCCCTAGCGGGCTGATCAGCCCGCCGCCTGCGGCTGGTCGCCGCGGATGACTTCGGCGGCGCTGGGCAGCACCTGCACCTTGTACTGTTCACGCAGCATCTTCAGCAGCGCTTCGATCTCGGCTTGGCCCAGGCCACCCGACAACTGTTGCGCCAGGCGGTCCTTGGCGGACGCGTCAACCGTGCCGGCCTCGACCTTTTCCAGGCGAACGAGCGTGTAGTCCACGCCCGATTGCACGCCGGCGTAGCCGGGCAGTTGGGTCGCCGGCAAGCGCATCGCGGCGTCCACCACCGGCTGCGGCACATCCTTCGGATCCTGGCGCGACACCGTCACCGCGGGCGAGAAGCCCTCCGGCGCGGCCGACGGGTTGGCCTTGTCGGCGGCCAGGGCCGCTTCGCCTGCCTTCTTGGCGGCTTCGGCCGAACGCTCGTCCAGCAGCTTGGCGCGGATGGAATCGCTGACCTTGTCCAGCGTCGGCACATGCGCCGGCTCAACGGCGGCGACGCGCACGGCCAGCATCGTGGCGGGCGACAGTTCGATCACGCCGGAATTCTGCTTTTCACGCAGGACGTCGGGCGAGAACAGCACCTGGCGCACGCGCGGGTTGTCCAGCAATTCGGCGTCGGGGCTGTCGATGGCGGAGCCCGGGCCGGCCTTGTCGGCGGGCAGCAGGCCTTCGCGGGTCACGCCCGAAGCGGTGCGCAGCTTCAGGCCGACGGCGTCGGCGGCCGGTTGGAGGCTGTCGCGCTGGTCATAGACCTGCTTGTTCAGCTGGCTTGCCATTTCCGAGAAATGCACGGCGGCAAGCTGCTTGCGGACTTCGCCCGTGATCTGGTCCTTGACCTCGGCCAGCGGCTTGACGGCAGCGGGCTGGATCTCGGTGACCTTGACGATATGCAGGCCGGACGGGCTCTCCACCACGCCGGACACCTGGTCCTTGGCCTGGCCGAAAATCGCCTTTTCCAGCGGGCCGGTCAACATGCCCGGCGCCAGCCAGCCCAGATCGCCACCGTTGGCGGCCGAACCGGCATCCTGCGAATTCTTGCGGGCCAGCTCGGCGAACTGCGCCGGATCGGCAGCCGCCTGGCGAGCCAGGTCTTCGGCCTTGACGCGCGCGGCCTTGCGGGCATCTTCCGAGGCGCCCGGGGCCAGCTCGATCATGATGTGGCTGGCGCGGCGGCGTTCGGGCTGGCCGAAGCGGTTCTTGTTCTGCTCGTAGTACGAAGCCAGGTCTTCGTCCTTGACCTGGATGCCTTGCGTGGCGGCAGCCTCGTCCAGCACCAGGTATTGCACCTGGACCTGTTCCGGGATTTGCAGCTGCTGCTTGTTGGCGTCGTACCAGGCCTGGATATCGGCCGGCGTGACGGTGACCTGCGAGCGGTAGTCGGCGGCGGCGAAACGGCGCAGCTGCACCGTGCGCTGCTGGGTCAACGCCGTTTCCAGCGAGGCCACCACTTCAGCGGGCGCGCGCGAGGACTGACCGACGGGCTCCAGCACGCGGGCAACCGCGAGGTCGCGGCGCAGGCCGGCTTCGAAGGAGGTCGGCGACATGCCCTGGGCAGCCAGCACCTGGCGATAGCGCTCGGGCGAGAAGCGGCCGTTGTCCTGCACTTCCGGAATGGCGGCGATGGTGTTGCGCAGCGTTTCGTCGGAAACCGTGAAACGGTTGTCGACGGCAACGTTGGCCAGCAGACGCTGATTGATCAGCTGGTTCAGCAGGCTTTCACGCATGGCCGGCGTATCGATCACGGCCGGGTCGAACTGCGCGCCCAGACGTTGACGGAACTGCTCGAGCTGGTTGCGGTGCGCCTGATCAAACTCGGCACGCGAAATAGGCTGGCCGGCGACTGTCGCCAACTCAGGCTCTTTGCGCATGAAGCTGTCATAGCCTTGAATCCCGACGAGGAAGAAGGACGGCACAATCAGAAGCAGCAGGATGAACTGCATCCAGCGCCGATGGCTGCGAATAAATTCGAACATGGAATCCCTGTTGCCGCACTCCAGGGGTATCCACCCAGAGCCGCACGAAAACGCATAAAAAAAGGCGAACTCGATTCGCCCTATTCCCATACCGGTCATTACCGGATCAGCGGGCGGATTTTAGCATCACCCGCCCATATGGGAGCTTCAGATTCTCTTCGAGTTCCCTGCAAGCCGTCCGACCCGTCCCCGATACATGGAAGCTGGATGCCGTCAACCCGGGAAATCACCATTCTCGGGCCTCCTGCGCGCTCGTATCGTGACCTGCAGGGGTAAGCCCGCCACCCGGCCGCGCGCCCCCGACGCCAGCTTCCCGCCGGCGCCCCTTTCCCAGCCACATAAAGGGTTCCTTAGATGCCGATTACCTCTCCCCGCCTGCATGTCCTGCGCGCTTGTCTCGCCCTGGCGTTCCTGGGCGGCGCGCACGCGGCGCTGGCCGCGCCCGTGGCCGCCGTCCACGAAGCCGCGCAAGGCCAGCAGCAGGCCATGCTTGACACCATGCGAGACCTGGTCAACATCGAATCCGGCAGCAAGGACGTCGAAGGCGTCGAACGCATTGCCGAGTTGATCCGCGACCGCCTGAAGGCACTGGGCGGCACGGTCGAGATCCTGCCGGCCACCGACGTCTTCCGGCTGGACGACACCCCGGAGAAAGTCGGCCCGATGGTCCACGCTGAATTCAAAGGCACGGGCGCCAAGAAGATCATGCTGATCGCCCACATGGACACGGTCTACCGCAACGGCATGCTGAAAGACCAGCCGTTCCGCGTGGACGGCGACAAGGCGTACGGCCTGGGCATCGCCGATGACAAGCACGGGGTTGCGACCATCATCCACACCCTGACCCTGCTGCAAAAGCTGGGTTTCCGCGATTTCGGCACCATCACCGTGCTGATCAACGGCGACGAAGAGATCAGTTCGCCGGGCGCCCGCAGCACGATCACCCGCCTGGGCGCCGACCAGGACGCCATCTTCTCGTTCGAAGGCGGCGGCGCCGAGGCGCGCCTGACGCTGGCCACCAGCGGCATCGGCGCGGCCTACCTGACCGTGCAAGGCAAGACCTCGCACGCCGGGGCGCGCCCCGAAGGCGGCGTCAATGCCCTTTATGAATTGGCGCATCAGCTGCTGCAGCTGGACAAGCTGTCCAAGCCCGAGGAAGGCCTGAAACTGAACTGGACGGTGGCCCAGGCGGGCACCAACCGCAACGTCATCCCCGGCCAGGCAACCGCCCAGGCCGACGCCCGCGCACTGCGCGTGTCCGACTTCGACGCCCTGGCGCGCACGCTGGAGGAGCGCGTCCAGAAGAAACTGCTGCCTGAATCCAAGGTCACGGTGAAGTTCGAAGTGCGCCGGCCGCCGCTGGAGGCCACCCCGGCGTCCCGCGCCCTGGCCCAGCATGGCGTGCAGATCTACAAGGAACTGGATTTGCCGATGAAAGTCGTCGACCGCGCCAGCGGCG
>CAUSDE010000118.1:0-9863 GCA_963530045.1 uncultured Achromobacter sp. | reverse complement strand
GGGGGGGTGGGGCCGCCCCCCCCCCCCCCCCCCCCCCGCCAGGCTGTTCAAGGCAAAGACGCTTGCCTGGCCGGGCCCGCCTGACCTTGTGCCAAGAAGTCGTTGGCACGGACGATGTCCACGTCGTTGCGGCGGTCGGCATCCATATAGGGCACGTGCTTGCGGAAATCGCGCCACAGCGCCGCCGTTCCCGTGCCCAGGTCATAGCTGGGACGTTGTGCGCGCCGCAGATCCACCGCCTGGGCGGCATGCATCAACTCAACCGCCAGCAGCGTCGTCAGCCGGTCGATCTGTGCGGAGACCCTGCGGCCGGTGGCGGGCGCATTGGTGCCCACGTCTTCGATGTTGCCGGCCTGCGCCTGCACGTCGGTCACGATGGGCAGCGAGAGGGTCCGCACGTCCGCCGCAAGCGACGACACTGTTTTCTGGATCGGTCCATAGCCGATCGCGCCGTTGCCGGGGCTGAGAAAGCGTGGCAACGCGGTGAACGCCGGGTCAGTGAGCCGCAGGGTGCGCTGGGCCGACAGTTGCGCCGTTTGGGACAGGGCGACGCCCAGGCTTTGCAGCGGCAGTACCCAGGCGCTGGGGTCGAATCCGGCGGATGGCAGGACGGCGCCGCGCACGGGTCCGTCCGTGACGTAGAACTGGGCCGCGTAGCCTTGCGTGCCTGCAGCCGGCTGCGCGTCCAGCGCCACGGTGGGATTGTCGTCGGAGCTATTGATCTGGACCTGAAGCTGGCGCTCCAGCAGGCCCAGCATGTCCCGCGCCGCGCCATGCACCTGGCTGACGGTGCGAAAGCTCAACGGGTCTTGCAGCGCGCGCTTGGGGTCGGGTTGCCACAGGGCGCTGCCGTGCAGCAGCGTCAGCATGTGCCCAGCCGTCCGCCGCTGTCCGTCATAAGGCCGTTGCGCCTGCGTTGCGGCCAGCAAGGGCGCCAGGTTTCCATCCAGTCCTTCAAGCGACAAGGCGGCTACGGCATCGGCCTGGTCCAGCAGGCGGGCCGCGTCCAGCGCCGCCAGCGAGGCGACGGCGGCGCCGTAGGCATTGGCGCTGACGATGGCCAGGGCGTCTTTGCCGAACGGGCGGACGGGTTTCAGACCAGCCAGTTCCAGCGCTTCGGCCGAAGGCATGCGGCGGCCTTGGTAATAGGATTCACCTTCGCCCATCATCGCCAGGCCGATCTGCGCCAGGATGGTGATGTCGGCCTGTCCAACGGAGCCTTCGCCGAACATCACCGGAGTAATGCCGCGATTCAAGAACTCGGCATACTGGCGCAATATCTCCACCTGCAGGCCGGATCCGCCGAACAGCGCTGAATTCAGCCGGATGAGCATGGCTGCCCGAGTCACGTCCTGGGGGGCTTCGGCGCCATACCCCGCGCTGTGCGAATGCAGCAGGTTCCGGTTGAACTGTTCAGAAACCTTGCGCACATCAGGCGAGATGTCGCCGCCCTTGAAGAGGGTCTGATCCTTGTTCAGCCCGACGCCGCGGTTCAATCCGTATACGGGGCGGTCAAGCTTGGCGTAGGCCAATAGCAGTTCGAAGGAGCGCTGGGCGCGTGCGGCAGCGTCGTCGGCCAGCACGACGCCGCAGCCCAGCCGCGCGACGGCGCCGACCTGCTCCAGGGTGAGCGAGCGGCCGTCCAGCGTGACCGGCTTGCAGGCCGCGGACGCGCTCGTTGGGTGCCATAGCGCCAGCAGCAGGGGCGCCATGGCGGTGCCCCGGCGCAGGGCACAGGAGAGGGCGGCGAGGCGACCGCGCAGGCGGGCGATGCTGCGGCGGCGAAGGGGACGGGCAGGGGTGTGCAGCGCGGGATGCAAGGGCATGGCGGCTCCAGACAGGGCGATCGTGGGGCTTCAAAGGGATGAGAAGGCTAGCGTGGCGAGGGTGAGCCCAGGGGCAGGCGCATCAGGTCCTGTCCGAGCACGACCGGCCCCTTGAAAGTCTGGCTCGCCTGCAGCCAGTGCTCGGCGGGGGCGTCGCCGGGCACAAGATGCGACAGCACCAGCGTCTTCACGCCCGCGAGGGTGGCTACGTCGCCGACTTCGATCGGCGTGGCGTGCGCGTGCAGCAACTGTGTGGCCAGCGCCTGCTGCCGGGCATCCCAGGGCTTGGCGCCGACGATATGGTCGACCCAGGCCGGGTCGATCGCTTCGTGCACCAGGATGTCCGCGCCGCGCGCCAGCTTGACCAGGTTGTCGCTGACCGCCGTATCGCCAGAAAACACGACCGAGCCGGCCGCCGTGTCGAAGCGGTAGGCGAAGTTGGGGTACACAAGGCCGTGCGGCACCAGGATGGCGCTGACCTTGACGCGGGCATCCTGCCAGACGACGAACGGCTCCATGGGCGGCGCCGGATCGGTGTTCGGATCCTTGACGACGCCGGCCGGCACCACGATGTCGTGCGCCTGGAAGAATTGCCGGATGTCCGGCACGCCTTCGCTGCGCACGCGGATGTTCAGGTCCGCCGCCATGCCCGCGACGATCGATGCCACCAGGTCATGCGTGCCCGGCGACGGGTTTTCGGCATGGATGACCACATCGTCCTTCATGCCCGGCGCCAGCGGGGGCAGCACGCCGCGCGGGCCGGGCCCGATGATCTGCATGGACGCCTTGGCGCGGCGCCGCGCGCTGGGGTCGTAGGCCAGCAGGTTGGCCAGGTCGATGATGTGGTCGGTGTGCAGGTGCGTAAGGAACACCGCCTGTTCGGTGCCGGGCTTGACGCCGGCACGGCGAAGCTGGCGGTAAGCGCCCGAGCCCACGTCGACGATGTAAGCCTGTCCATCGACCACCAGCGCGGACGAAATCCCGTGAGGTGATTCTTCACCGTACCAGGTGGGGCCGCCCGCCACGCCCAGCAATACCAGTTCGGCGGGCGGCGGTTCGGCGGCGGCTGCCCGCGGTGCTACCGACCAGAAGGCCGCAACCGTCAGCGCGGCCGCCGCGGCGCCCAGCAGACTCCAATCGCCGGGGCGGCAGGCTCCTGCCTTGCGCGCCTTATCCATGACGGCCCTGCGGCAAGACGGTCAACGCTACCAGCGCAACGACGCATGCGCCCATGACGTACAGCGCGGGGGCGAAGGCCACGCCCGTGGTGTAGGTGATCCACGTCAGGATGGCGGGCGCGAATCCGCCCAGTATCGTCACCGCCGTGTTGTACGACAAGGACATGCCCGAGGAGCGCACCGCCGTGGGAAAGACTTCGGACAGCGCTGCCGGCGCCACGCCCACGTACATGGCCACCATCAGGCAAAACAGGGATTGCACCACGATCAGCGTGGTCTGCGTGTGCGACACCTTCAGCCACATCATCAGTGGATACACGGCGATCAGCAGGAGCAGCGCGGCGGCGCGCAGCACGTTGCGCCGGCCGTAGCGGTCGGACAGCGTGCCCGAGAACACGCAGCCGCCGATCAGGAACAGGTTGCCGACCAAGGCTGCCACGAAGGCCTGCGAGCTGGAGAAACCCAGGGATTTCTGCACGTAGATCGGCATGAAGATGATCAGCGCATACGGACCGACCGCCCACAGCACCGACATGCACAGGCCGGTCAGCAGTTCCTTCGGATAGTCGCGCACCACGGCAAGCAGCGGCGTCTTGACGCGGTCGTTCTGGCGCGCCTGACGAGCCTGCTCTTCGCGGAAGTGCGGCGTTTCGTCCAGCGCCCGGCGCATCCACAGGCCGACCGGCGCGATCGCCAGGCCGATGATGAACGGAACACGCCATCCCCATTCCCCGATCTGCTGCTCGGTCAGGAAGGTGGTGACCAGCGTGGCCACCAGCGCGCCCAGCAGGTTGGAGATACCCATGCTGGCCTGCAGCCACGACGCGTACTGGCCGCGCTTGCCCTCGGGGGCGTGCTCGACGAGAAAGGCGGTGGCGCCGCCGACTTCGCCGCCGGCCGAGAAGCCTTGCAGCACGCGGCCGCAGACGATCAAGAGCGGCGCGCCCACGCCGATGGCGGCGTAGGGCGGGGCCGCCGCGATCAGCAGCGTGCCGACGGCCATCAGCATGATGGTCAGCGTCAGCGCGGCCTTGCGGCCCGCGCGGTCGCCATAAGAACCCAGCACCAGCGCACCCAGGGGTCGCACCACGAAGCCCAGCCCGAACGCCAGGAACGAGGCCATCAACTGCACGGTCGGGTCTTCGTTGTGGAAGAAATTCTGCCCGATGTACACCGCGAACAGGGCATAGACCGTGAAGTCGTACCACTCCAGCGCATTGCCTGCCGATGCCGCGATGACGGCCTTGCGGCCGCTGCGCTCTTGCGCGGTGGCCTGGGAAGCGGGGTGGCTTGGCAAGGCCCCGATTCCCGGATTGATGATGACGTCTTTCATTGCGTTCCCCATTGAGATCGTTTGCGCTTGATCCGCGCTATCTAATACTGCTGGCCGACTGTCCATTGACTGAATCGCCTTGCCCGCCGTGTCATTGGCGGCCTGGGCGGCCGGCGGCGGAGGCATCGATGCGAGCGATACCTTTTTTCCGCACTTCATCCAGCGCTTCCTCGTAGCCTGCGTCCGCGTAGCGCAACACGCCGCTGGCGGTGTCGTTGGTCATGGACAGCCGCAGGCGCGCTTCGGCCGCGTCGGTGCCGTCCGCCACCACGGTCACGCCCGCGCTGGTCATGTAGCCGCTGTACCCGCCGCCGCCCGAGTGGATCGCGACCAGGTCGGCGCTGGACGAGCAATTGATCATCGCGTTCAAGAGCGGCCAGTCGGCGATGGCGTCCGAGCCGTCGCGCATGTTTTCGGTCATGATGTTCGGGTGCGCCATGGCGCCGGCGTCCAGATGGTCGCGGGTGAACGCGACCGGCGCGCTCAGGATGCCTTCGCGCACCATGCGATTGACCTCCAGCGCCAGCTCCGTGCGCTCGCCGTGGCCCAGCCATGCGATGCGCGCGGGCAGCCCTTCGAACGGCACCTCCTTGCGCGCCAGCCGGATCCAGTTGGACACGATGGCGTTGTCGGCAAAGCGCGCGAGCAGGAAGTCGTCGATCTTGCGGATGTCGTCGGGGTCGTTGGACAGCGCGATCCAGCGGAACGGCCCGATGGCGCGCGCGAACAAGGGCCGCAGGAACGCTTCGGTGAAGACCGGGATCTCGAACGCGCGTTCCACGCCGCCCTGCTTCGCGTGGGTGCGGATCAGGTTGCCGTTGTCGAAGACCACCGCGCCCTGGTCCTTGAAGCCCAGCATGGCGGTGACGTGGCGCACGATCGAGGTCCGGCTGGCGTTCATCAGCCCGGGGATGTCGGTGCGCCGCAGTTCCGCCACGGCTTCAAGCGTATGGCCGGCGGGGATGTAGCCATAGACCAGATCGTGCGCCGACGTCTGGTCCGTGACGATGTCGGGTACGATGCCGCGCGCCAGGATCTCGGGATAGATGTCGGCGGCATTGCCCAGCAGGCCCACCGAGAGCGGTTCGCGACGCTCCTGGGCCTGCCGGATCAACGCAAGGGCCTCGTCCAGCGTATCCGCGCGGCGCTCGAGGAAGCCGGCCTTGATGCGCTTGTCGATGCGTTCGGGGTTGATTTCCACGGTCAAGATTGCCGCGCCTGCCATGCGGCCGGCCAGCGGCTGCGCGCCGCCCATGCCGCCCATGCCCGCGGTCAGGATGAAGCGGCCCCGCAGGTCATTGCCGAAGTGCCGTTCGGCAATGCGTGAAAAAATCTCGTAGGTGCCCTGGATCACGCCTTGCGAGCCGATGTACTGCCAGTCGCCCGCCGTCAATCCACCCCAGCAGATCAGGTTGTCGCGTTCCAGCTGGTAGAAGTTTTCGGCGCGGGCCCATTGGCCGACCATGTTGCAGTTGGCCATGATGACGATGGGCGCCATCGAATGCGTGCGTAGCACGCCGATCGGCTTGCCGGACTGCACGATCAGGGTCTGGTCCTC
Organism: uncultured Achromobacter sp.; assembly: GCA_963530045.1. Classification (GTDB taxonomy): domain Bacteria; phylum Pseudomonadota; class Gammaproteobacteria; order Burkholderiales; family Burkholderiaceae_B; genus Achromobacter. Next base: position 3,968 of record CAUSDE010000118.1, on the reverse strand, counting down.
TTCCAGCTCCTGCAACGCGCGCACGATCGCGTCGTGCGACGGCCAGTCGCGCGCGGCGCGGCCCAGCGCCGCGTAGACCACCAGGTTGTCGGGGTCTTCGCCCACCGCCAATACGTTTTCCAGCAGGCGCAGCAGCGCTTCCTGGCGCCAGCCTTTGCAACGCAGCACGTTGCCGCCGGGGATGTTGAATGCTCGTTTCACGTCCATGTCCTCAGGAAGCCAACGCGTAGTCGGTGAAGGTCATGCCCAGCGCCTTTTCCACGATGGGGTAGACCGACGGGTCCGTCACGCTGGAGGACAGAGGGAGGTGCTGCTTGCTCACGTGCAGGATGCTGACTTGCAGGCCTTCGCGCAGTTGGCCGGCGCTGACGGGGTTGCCGTCGGCGTCCAGCGTGGTGATCACGTCCGGATAGCAGGCGACGCGTCCGCCTTGCCCGTCGGTGACCGCCATGTGTTCGTTCATCACGTGGATCACGCGCTTGCCGGCGCCTGCGCCGATCTCGACCGTGCCGATGTCGAAGGCCTCTTCGGTGTATTTCAGCGTATTGCGCACGACCTTGCCCGAGCCAATGATCTCGCCCTGGGTGGCCTTGCAGATCGCGTCGATCACTGCGCTGCCGCCGCGGGGTTGCGCCGCCAGGATGGCTTCGCCCAGCGCCAGCGCGCGGCTGATGCCGCCCAGCGCGGCGTGGCGGCGCACGTACGAGGCCCGGATCGGGTTGCGGCAACTGGCGATGAAGCCGCCGGCCATGTCGGCCGCCTTGCGCAGCACGGGCGATACGCGCCCGGTAGCGCCATGAATGGTCAGTTCCATATAGGCGTTGTTGGCGCGGTTGCCGCCGACGGCACACTGGATCATGGGTTCGGGGCTACCGGCCAGGCCCAGCGACCCCATGTCGCCGGTGGGGTGGGCGCGGATATCGCCCACGGCATCCACGACCTTGGTGCCCAGCACGGCCGAAGGCAGCCAGCCGTTGAGCGTGCTGGACATGCCGTTCTGGCCAATGATGAGGCCATAGACCCGTTCGCCCAGGGCATCCTGCAAGCGCTGTGCCGCACGGACGTAGTCGATGCCCAGCATTTGCCAGTCGGTCAGCCCGCCCGGCGCGCCGATGGCGGCCGCGGTGGCGATCCAGGCGTCGTCCGGCACTTCGTCCATCGACACCAGTTCGGGCCGGCCGATGGTGACCGCCAGCGACCCCAGTTCGCGTCCATGCTCGGCCCAGCCGCCGCCGCCACAGGCGAACACCGAACCGCCGCGCACGGCCGCTTCAACGTCGCGCATTGTCAAAATCCTACCCATGATGGCCTTCTCCCCGATTGCCGTTTCAATAGTTCCCCGCATGCTTTCGCGGGACAGACGGGGGCATCATAGGAACCAATTTTGATAATGTCGTATTACCTTTTATGCCTGCTGCATAACATCGTGTTAATGGCTGGCGACGGCTCATAGCGCAGCTGCGGCGCTTTGGTTTGGCGCCCTAAGGGATATCCCCAGGGACCGCGCCGCAGCGGGGGCCGTGCGCTAGGGGCGCTGGTCCATCGTATGGAGCACCTGGATGAACGCCTGCGCCAGCCGTGACAGCGGCTGCAGCTGCAGATGAAACACGTTGACGGGCGCGTTGACGGTGCCGACGATGGGCACAGTCACCACATCCGACCAGATCGGGCCGGCCACGGTGATCTCGTCCACCAGCGCCACGCCGGCGCCGGCCTGAACCAGCGCACAGGCCACGTGGGCCTGCTGCACTTCGATGCGCGGTTCGGGCTGGGCATCGCCGCCGCCAAACAGCTTGTTGATCAGCATGCCGAACGGGATGTCGGCGCTATAGCCGATCAGGGGTTCATCCGCCAGGTCTTTCACGGTCACCTGCTCGCGCCCCGCCAGCGCGTGGCCTTTGGGCAGCACCGCCACGATGCGGTTTTCATAGAGCGGCTGCCAGGCCAGACTGGGATGGTCGACCGGCATGTACGCCACGCCCAATTCCACCTGCTGCGTCAACAGCGATTGCAGCATCACCGACGGGATCAGCGTCTGCAGCACGATGCGCACTTCAGGGAACTGCCGGCGGAACTGCGCGATGGCGCGCGGCAGCAGCGATTGGCCCAGGCTGGGGCTGCACGACAGGCGCAGTTGCCCCTCCCGGTTCTCGGCCAGGTTGTCCGCCACTTCATTGACCCGCTGTACGTTCTGGTACAGCGCCGTCACTTCGACGAACAGTCGGCGGGCCTCCGGGGTGGGGTACAGCCGGCCCTTGATGCGCTGGAACAGCATCAGCCCCAGGCGTTGCTCGGTATAGGCGATCAGCCGGCTGACCGCGGGTTGGGAGACGAACAGCAGCTTGGACGCGCCGCTGATGGAACCGCTGAGCATGATGGCCCGGAAGACCTCGATCTGCCGCAGATTGAGTTTCATATGCTTAACCTGATGTTAATTCCTACGCACATATAAGCATAAGACGTTTTGCCTGGGCCGTTACTACACTTCCAGCACTCAACACAGGATGGAAGCGGTCATGAGCGAATTCGATTTGGTGGTGCGCGGCAATATCGTGGACCCGGACGGGGTGGCGATGGACGGTTGGCTGGCGGTGCGTGACGGCCGCATCGCGCAGCGGGGCACGGGCGTGGCGCCCGCTGGCCGTGACAGCGTGGACGCGCGCGGCATGTGGATCATGCCCGGCGTGGTGGATGGCCAGGTGCATTCGGGCAGCCAGTTGAACCAGGAAGGCCTGGGCTGGGCGTCGCGGGCGGCGGCGGCCGGCGGCGTCACCGTCATGGTCGACATGCCCTATGACGATCCGGAACCCGTCGCCTCGCGTCCGCAGCTGGATGCCAAGATTGCCGAAGTCGAGCGCGACTGCCACGTCGACGTGGCGCTGTTCGGCACGCTGAATACGCAACATGGGTTGCAGGCCGCAGCGGGGTTGATTGAAGGCGGCGTCTGCGCCTTCAAGTTTTCGACCTTCGAAGCCACGCCGGGCCGCTTTCCCCGCATCGAGGAAGACGACCTGTACGACGCCTTCCGCCTGATCGCGCCGTCCGGGTTGGCCTGCGGCGTGCACAACCAGATGCAGGAGATGACGCGCAAGAACATCGCCCGCCTGGTCGATGCCGGCGACACGGGCTGGGACGCGTTCATGCGCGCGCATACGCCGCTGATCGAAAACCTGGCCACCGCGCTGATCTACGAGATCGGCGCCGAAACGGGCGCGCGCGCGCATGCGGTGCACGTGTCGACCTCGCGCGGCTTCGAGATCTGCAACATGTACCGGCAGAAGGGGCATCGCGCCAGCATCGAGACCTGCGTGCAGTACCTGATGCTGAACCACGAGGAACATACCCGCCGCTTCGGCGCCAAGACCAAGCACTATCCGCCCATCCGGCCCAAGGCCGAAGTGGACCTGCTGTGGACGCACATCGCCAATGATGAATGCACCTTCGTGTCGTCGGACCACGTCAGTTGGGGGCTGGAGCGCAAGCAGAACTCGAACGTCTTCAAGAATTCGTCGGGCGGCCCCGGGCTGGAGACGTTGCTGCCGGCATTCTGGACCGGCTGCGAAGAGCACGGCATTTCTCCGTCGATGGTCGTGCGGCAGCTCAGCAGCAATCCGGCCCGTCACTTCCTGCTGGATGACCGCAAGGGCACGCTTGAGGTCGGCAAGGATGCCGATATCGTGATCCTGAAACCCGAGCGCTACGCCTTCGACCCGGCGGGCAGCCTGTCGGCGGTGCAATGGAGTTCGTTCGAAGGGCGCGAGTTCACCGTGCGCGTCGCGGGCACCTGGTGCCGCGGCCAGCAGGTCTACGACGGCCAGCGCATCGTCAACCAGAAGGGCGACGGCCGCTTCCTGCGTCCTCGCCAGGCATGAGGACGATGATGAACCCAGCAGGATCGTCTCCCTTGCCGTTTCCCCCGCTCAACGCCGAGCGCCTGTGGGCCCGCGTTGAAGCGTTGTCCCGGTTCA
>CAUSDE010000117.1:0-9905 GCA_963530045.1 uncultured Achromobacter sp. | reverse complement strand
CGCTATCTGCTTGGCCGCCCGGGCCATTGACGCGGCCAGTCCCTTGTGCGACCTTGGCCGGCATCGGGGCTGGATGAGGAGCCGGCCCCGATGCGGGCCGGCGCCAGCGCGCTCCCGCCATGAAAATCATGACAGGAGACCACCATGCGCAATCCCCCCGTCCTTGCCTTTACACGCCGGCGCCGGCTTGCCGCCGCGTTGGCGCTGGCGACCGCCGCCCCGCTGTGGGCCGTCAACGCCGCCGCGCAGGCCCAGGACGCCGCCTACCCCGCCAAGCCGGTCACGATCTTGGTCGGCTTCCCGCCCGGCACGGCCACCGATACCGTCGCCCGGATGCTGAGCGAACGGCTGGCCCAGCGCATGGGCCAGCAATTCATCGTCGAAAACAAGCCCGGCGCGGGCGGCTCCATCGCCGCCGGCCTGGGCGCGCGCGCCAAGCCTGACGGCTACACGCTGATGATCGGCGCCTCCGCCCCGCAGGCGATCAACCCCCACGTCTATCCCAATCTGAACTACGACGCCCGCAAGGATTTCGCGCCCATCGGCCTGATCACGTGGCTGCCGTACCTGTTCGTCGTCAGCCCTGACAATCCTGCCGCTAACCTGAAGGATTTTCTGGCGGCGGCCAAGGCCAAGCCCAATCAGCTCACCTACGCCACCACCGGCATCGGCACGACCAGCCATCTGGTGACGGCGGTGCTGCTGTCCAAGGCCGGCGCCGCCATGGTGCACGTGCCCTACAAAGGCAGCAGCCAGGCACAGACCGACATCGTCGGCGGCCGCACCACCGCCACCTTCGACACCATGGTGTCGTCGCTGGCCATGGTGAAGTCCGGCCGGCTCAAGGCCCTTGCTGTCAGCACGCCGGAGCGCGTGGCGATGCTGCCCGACGTGGCGACCGTGGCCGAACAGGGCTTTCCCGGTTTCGACATGGGCGCCTGGCTGGGCCTGATCGCGCCAGCCGGCATCCCGCCCGCCATCCAGGACCGGCTGGCCCGCGAAATGAACACCGTGCTGGCCGACCCGACGGTACGCGAGCGCCTGGGCGACCTGGGCGCCCAGGTCCGCACCACGCCCACGCCGGCCGCCTTCGGCGCCATGATGAAGAACGAATACGAATCGTGGGGCGCCATCGTCCGCGACTTCAATGTCAAAGCCACCGACTGAACAGGACACGACGACCATGCACGCTAGCGCCGACATGAGCCCGCAGGAACGCGACACCCGCATCCAACTGGCCGCCTGCTACCGGTTGGTGTCGCACTTCGGGATGAGCGACCTGATCTACAACCACATCACCGCGCGTATTCCCGGCACCGAGAATCACCTGCTGATCAACCCCTACGGCATGATGTATGACGAGATCACGGCGTCCAGCCTGGTCAAGATCGACCTGGCCGGCAATGTCCTTGGCCCGTCGTCCACGGGCTACGGCATCAACGCGGCCGGCTATGTGATCCACAGCGCGGTGCACGGCGCGCGCCACGACGTGGAGTGCGTGATCCACACGCACACCCGCGCGGGCATGGCGGTATCGGCCCTGAAGTGCGGTCTGTTGCCGCTGACACAGACCGCCATGCGCTTTGCCAAGATCCCGTATCACGACTACGAAAGCGTGGCGATCGACCTGGACGAGCGCGAACGGCTGGTGGCGGACCTGGGGGCGTCCGATGCGATGATCCTGCGCAACCACGGCCTGCTTGCCGTCGGGCCCAGCATCGCCCAGGCGTTCAACACGCTGTACTGGCTGGAAATGGCGTGCAAGGCGCAGGTCGACGCGTTGAGCGCCAACCGGGAACTCTGCCTGCCGCCGCCAGAGGTCATCGAAAAGACCTGGCACCTGTACCAGCCCACGACGCGCCGCCCCTTCGGCGAACTGGAATGGCCCGCCATGCTACGCCTGATGGACCGCAAGGACCCCGGCTACAAGGATTGACCGGGATCCGCCGCGCGGGCCTATTCGCCGCGCGGCAGCAAGTCCACGCCCGCCGCGTGGCTGGCGCCTGCCGGCAGGATGGCCGCCAGGCTGGTCCGCACCTCCAGGAAATACGGTCGGTCCGACGCCAGGCCGCGCGCGATCGCGGCATCCAGCTGGTCCTCGCGGGTCAGATACTCGGCCTGCATGCCGAAGGCGCGCGCCATCATCGTGAAGTCGGGGCTGGACAGGTTCGTGCCCACATAACGCCCCGGATACGTGCGCGCCTGGTGCAGGCGGATCGAACCGTAGCAATTGTTGTTGGACACGATGAAGAGGATGGGCAGCCCGCGTTCGGCGGCGGCGGCCATTTCATTGCCCGTCATCATGAAGCCGCCGTCGCCGACCAGGCATACCACCTTGCGGTCGGGGTGGCGCAGCTGCGTCGCGACCGCGGCCGGCGTGCCGTAGCCCATGGCGCCGGATTGCGACGCCATCAACCGTTGCGGATAGACGAAAGGAAAGTGCCGGTACACGGGCGCGGCGAAGGTGCCCGCGTCCAGGCAGATCGCCACGTCGTTGGGCGTCTGGCGCGTCAGCGCGCGCACCACCGACACGAAGGGCACGCCGTCGTCGGCGGCCGGCTCCGGCCAGGCGGCGGTGCGCTGCTGGATGGCGCGCAGCGACGCCGCCCAATCGTCCCGCGCCAGGCCACTGCCGGTCGCCGGCAGATTGGCCAAGGCGTGCGCAGTCGCCGCCGGATCCGCCACCAGGCCGACATCCGCCGCGAAATGCTGGTTCACGATGTGCGGGTCGGGATAGCAGTGCACCAGCGCCTGCGCCGGCTTGGGGTGGGCCGGGAACCCGTAGCCCTGCGTCGTGATGTCGCCCAGGCGCGTGCCCAGGGCCAGGATCAAATCGCTGGAATCGAAGGCCGCGACCTGGGCGGCGGGCGTCGCCAGGTCCAGGTCCCCGGCGTAGAGCGCATGCGTGTTGGGAAAGAGGTCGTGCTGGCGGAACGACACCGCCACCGGCACCGTATGCCGTTCGGCCAACCGGCGCAGCGCACAGCGCCCATCGGGCCGGTTGAATGCGCCACCCGCAATGATCAAGGGCCGGCGCGCCTGCGCCAGCAATCCGTGGATGCGTTCCAGCGTGGCGGGCGCGGGCTGCGCGGGGCTTTCCGCCGCCGCGACCCACCCCGGCTGCGGCACCGCCGCCTGCTGCACGTCTTCGGGCACCACCATCACCACCGGACCCGGCGTGCCGGACGTGGCGACGCGGATGGCTTTGAAGGCCGCCGCGGCCAGGTCCTCGGGCGCCGACACTTCGACCACCCACTTGGCCATCGAGCCGAACATCTTCTGGTAATCGATCTCCTGGAAGGCTTCCTTGCGCACGTCCTTCTTCGGCACCTGCCCGATCAGCAAGATCATCGGCACGGCATCCTGCTGCGCCGCATGCACGCCGATGGACGCATTGGTCGCGCCGGGCCCGCGCGACACCATCGCCACGCCAGGGCGTCCGGTCAGCCTCGCGTCCGCGCCCGCCATGAAGGCCGCGCCGCTCTCGTGGCGGCAGGTCACCACGTCGATCTGCGGGAAATCGTGCAAGGCGTCCAGCACCCCCAGATAGCTCTCGCCCGGCACCACGAAAACGCGGTCGAGGCCATTGGCGGCGAACACCTTCAGCAAGGCGTGGGAGGACGTGTTCGATTCGGCGGATACGGTCATGGGCGGCGTCTGGGTTCAGGGTTGGAAGTCTGGGTCGAGTCCAGGAAATTCTAGATTGGCAAGCCGGGGCCGACTAGGCATACTCTGGCAATCAGATATACAAGAAACGCACACTGGAGACAGCGGCGCGCCCCCGCGCGCCGACCCGGGATGGACTTACGCAAGATCGAAAACCTGATCCACGTCGCCGATCAGGGCAGCTTTTCAAAAGCGGCCTCCGTGCTGGGCATCGCCCAGTCGGCGCTGGGCCGTCAGGTCCGGAAGCTGGAAGACGAATGCGGCTGCGCCCTGCTCTACCGCAATGGCCGCGGTGTATCGCTGACGCCCGACGGGGAAAAGCTGCTGGACCGGTTGCGCCCGCTCTTGCGGCAGATGGACCACGTGGTTACCGAATTCCACAACGACCAGAAGTCGCCGTCCGGCCAGGTCACGCTGGGACTCACGCCCACGCTGTGCCACATGGTGGGCACGCGGCTGGTGGCCGAGGTCTGGAAGCGGCACCCGCGCATCCAGCTGAACATCATCACGGGCTACAGCGGTTATGTGCACGAATGGCTGACCAATGCCCGCGTGGACATCGCCGTGCTGCACGACGCGCGGCGTTCACAGCACATCGCGGTGGACCCGCTGGCCGAACTGGACCTGACGCTCGTCTCGCCGCCGCAGAACCTGTCGCCTGCGGCGCGGTCGATGGCGTGCATCGATTTCGAACAATTACGCGATCTGCCGCTGGTGCTGCCGACCCGCAACCATGGCCTGCGCCGCACGCTGGAGCACGCCGCCACGCAAGCGGACATGCCGCTCAACGTGGCCTTTGAAATCGACGCGCTGGAGTTGATGAAGGAAATCGTGGTCGAAGGCCTGGCCCATACCGTGCTGGGGCTGCCCGCCGTCATCAAGGAAGTCGCCGCCGGCCAGTTGATCGCGCGCCGCATCACGCATCCGGGCCTGTCCACCCGACTGATGCTCGCCACGGCCTCCAGCCGCCCGATGACGCAGGCCGTGAAAATCGTGCAGGCAATGTTGCGGGAAGTGCTGGCGCAGATGACGGCAGAGGCGCCTTACCGGGAGGGGATGAGGATGGTGCCTGATTGATTTGGCGCCGTCCTGGCTATATCCACGAGTTCCCGGAATCCAGTTGCTGCTCCCGTTCCATCACATCATGCAGCACTCGCCCAATGACGATTATGCGCGCCTCAATCCGATAGATCAGAAAATGCCTGGGTCGTTGCACAATGCCGGTCTCAGTACGCGCCCGTTCGCGGCTCAGCCGCAAGTGCCAGGATCGAACACCAGCGCCAAGCTCTGGCCGAGCGATGCTGCCAACACGTTCTGGGGCGGCGGAAATATCGCGCATCGCGGCAACAAGCAAGGCGCCATAACGTTGACGGGCCGCATCGCCAAAATTCCCCTGGGTCCAGGTCAATATGTCGACGATGTCATGCTGCGCCGCGTTGGACAGCCGATAGCTCACAATCACTTGGCGGTCTTCGCCCGATTGGCAGCTTGCGCTCCAAGCTTCCCGATGAAGTCTTCGAGTTCATCATCGACAACATCCGTAAAGCGACCTGCGGCGATATCCGCCCATCCCTTGCCGGCTGCGTCGCGAAGCGCGTCGATCCTGGCTGTTTCCAGGCGTTCGCGTTGCTCGATCAGACGCAGCCCTTCGCGCAGCACTTCACTGGCGTTCTGATAACGCCCTGACTGCACCAAGGTTTCCACGAAATCATGCTGATGCTCGCTAAGGACGACATTGCGTGTCGGCATGGTGATTCTTCCCTGCGATTAGAACGCCCCCAGTATAGATGCCCATTGGCATATTATGCCAATCGCTAGGGACGACGTTCGTCCTGTATGGCTTACCCGTGGCTTTGCAGGGTCAGCCCGCGCGCGTTCCATCCTGTGCCGACGCCCCCTTCACCACTCGATGCACGAACTGAAGCTTGCCCACCACTTCCGCCGGCAGCACGAAAGGGTAAAAGTCCCGTTGCCCCATGCTGCGCGACAGCTCGTTCAACACCCCGGTCAGCGCTACCCAGGCGTTGACGAGATCCAGGAAGGCTTGCCCGTCGGGGTCTTGCGGGTCGTATAGCGACGCCGTGGTGAACGGTTCGTAAGACTGCTCGACCGACATCCGCGTGACGCCGAAGCTGATGGCCGTGTCCAGCGTATCCATCATGTGCAGGTAATGCGCCCAGGTCTCGGCCCAGTCCTCCCAGGGATGGCAGGACGCATACGTGCTGATGAAGTGCAGGTCCCAGTCCGCGGGCGGGCCCTGTTCGTAGTTGCGTTGCAGGGCTTGCGCGTAATCGGCCTGTTCGTCGCCGAACACCTGGCGAAACGGTTCAAGCCACGGGCCGCCCGCGATCAGCTGGTCCCAGTAATAGTGGCCGATCTCATGGCGGAAATGGCCCAGCAGGGTCCGGTACGGTTCGCGCATGTCTTCGCGCACCTTCACCCGGTAGGCGTCGTCGGCCTCCAGGATGTTGATGGTGATCAGCCCCCGCGCATGCCCGGTCAACAGCGGCGCGCCGTCGGCGCCGGGCGCCAGCAGGTCGAAGGCCAGCCCGCCGTCGTCGGGCTCCTCTGAACGCCGGATCGGCAAGCCCAGTGTCATCAGTTGCGCGATCATCTGGCGCTTGGCGGCTTCCACCTTGAACCACAGCGGGCCGTTGTCCGGCACCGACAAGTCAGGAATGGTGCGGTTCAGGTTGCAGGCGGTGCACAGCGCATCGGGCGAATGCGCCGGCAGCAGCCAATTGCACAAGGCCGGCAGGGTGAAATTCGCGCAACGCTTGTAAGTCTTGCCGCGCGCCCTGCCCGATTCCCGCCACGTGCCGGGGGTCGCGCCTTCGTCCAGCGCCAGCACGTGGCCGCGCTTGGGGTCGAAGCCCAATTGCCGGTGGCAGTTCAGGCATTCGGTGTTGGAAAAGAATATCGGCTGGCCGCAAATGCATTGAAACGCCTTCGCGCGGGCATGCCGCACGCGCTGGCGTTTCGGGGCGCGCAGCTGGCGGTTGATCGCGTCGAAGAAATAGCTCATGCATCCGTCCCGGAGGGAAATTCGTCGATAGGCGCGACCGTCACGCGCACATCCAGTTCGTGGCCGCCGCCGCGGATCACGCCGCGCAAGGGCGTGACGTCGCCATAGTCGCGGCCATAGGCCAGGATAACGTGCGCCGTGCCCGGCACCACGTCATTGGTAGGGTCCAGATCCACCCATCCCGCGTTGCCCGGCACCCCGGCGCAATGCACCGAGACCCACGCGTGCGAGGCATCCGCCCCGATCAACCTCGGCTTTCCCGGCGGCGGCTGAGACATCAGGTAGCCGCTGACGTAGCGGGCCGGCAGGCCGATGGCGCGCAGGCAGCCGATCATCACGTGCGCAAAGTCCTGGCACACTCCGATGCGCACCTGGAACGCCTGCAGGATGGGCGTGGACACCTGCGTATGCGCCGGCCGGTAGCTGAAGTCGGCGTGGATACGGTGCATCAGGTCCAGCGCAGCCTCGGCCACCGGCCGCCCCGGGGTGAACGACAGCAAGGCGTATTCCCGAAGCTCGGGATGCAGCGGGACGTAGGTCGACGGGAAGGTGAATTCGACCTCGGGCGCGAACGGCACGGCCGGGTCATAGCGCAGGCGCTGCGCGGCCGCCTCCCAGGGCAGCCCCGTCGCGGGGTCCAGGGCCTCGAACCGGGCATGGACCGTGACGCGGCTGGTCGCCCGCACCGTCAGCGATTCATGGGGCGCCACCAGCGCGAAGGTGCAGCGCGTGTTGCCGAATCCGTCGAGCGTTTCGATGATGTCGGACGGCGCGGGCGTGACGCTCAATGCGTAATCTTCCACCACCTGGCACGCGTCGCTCAAGGGACGCAGATAGCCCAGGTGGTGCGCCAGTTCCACCGGCGAGTCATAGCGGTAGGCGGTTTCGTGGTCGACCCCCAAGGTCACGCCAGCGGTGCGCGCGGGAGTGTCGGCGGGGTCGGGAGCGGGCAAGTTCATGGCGGCAAAGGTGTCGGCTGGGTGGCGGCCATTACGCCGACAGCGTCTGGTCGTAGCCGGCCGCATGGCTGAAATAGCGCCGGCTGATTTCGTTGGAAAGCGCGCTGGCGGCGGCGTCCAGCTGTTCGCACAGCGCCAGCACGCCTGCATACAGGCCCTGCGTCTGCTGGCACAACGCCGTGAGCGCCGCCCCGGCGCCTTCGGCAGGCAGCAACCCCAGCAAGTCGGTCGCCGGGCCGGCCACGGTGGCGGGCAAGCGCGCCACCTCTTTGCGCAGCACGCTCAACACGCAGGCGATCGAACGCGGGTTGGCGGGTTCCTGCACCAGCAGGTTCAACAGCGCGGGAACTTCCTGGCGGCCGGGGTAATAGGCGCGGTAGGTGATCTTGCTGTCGAACAGGTCCAGCAGGATATTGAACCCGCTGTCGCCCAGCACCGCGTTGCGCCGGAACAGTTCGCCCAACAACCCGGCCATGGCCGACAGGCGTTCGATCTGCCGGCCGATCGTCAGCAGCCGCCAACCGTCGTCGCGCGTCATGCGGTCGGTTTGCGACCCGGTGATGGCCGACAGCTGCATGCCCAGGTTCTTCAGCGCCCGCAGCACGTCCGGCGCCGTCGCCGGCGTATCGGCGTCGCGTTCCTTGCCGCCCGAGGCCATGCGGCGAAAGAGCTCGTTCGCGGTCACGACCAGCCGCCAATGGTCCGGCGACAGGCGGTCCCGGATTTGCCCGGCCGCGTACGCCAGCGCGCCCAGATTGCGCGACACGCCGCCCTGGGCGTCTTCACCCGCCAGTTCCGCGAGCAGCGTCGATTCGAACATCCGCACCGACAAGGTGGGCGCGGCCGGCGCAAGGCCGCTGCGCCGGCACAGGGCGGCCACGGCGGCGAACAGTTCCCCCGCGTTGTCCTCGTCGCTGTTCAGCCAGGTCAGCGCCACGTTGGCCAACCGAACGTCGTTTTCCGCGCGCTCGGTGTAACGGCCCATCCAGAACAGGTTCTCGGCGGCCCGGCTGGATACCGGGCGATGGGCGGGCACGATGTCTTCGGGGCGCAGTTGCGCGGGCAACATGGAGAACGTGTCGACCGCGCCGCGGGTCGTCACCCAGGTATCCATGCTGCTGCCGCCGCGCTGCATCGACACGATCTGCTGTTCGCGGCTGGCGATGCGCGTCAGTCCGCCCGGCAGCACGTTCCAGCCGCCTTCGCCATCGGCGATGACGAACACGCGCAGCATGGCGGCGCGCGGCACAATATGCCCGGCACTCCAACTGGGCGCCTGCGACAGCGGCAGGTACTCCTGAATGGTATAGGCGTCAGGGTTGGCGGCGATGCGCGCCTGCAGCGCATCGCGCTCGGACGGCGGCACCGCGCCCCCGATCACCGGTTCGAAGCCGCCGCGCAGGTTGCTGGGATAGGTGGACTTGACCACCGCCCCCGGCAGGTTCGCCAGCGCCTGCTCGCGCGCCGCCGCCTCGCCGCACCACCAGGACGGCAGCGACGGCAGCAGCAGGTCCGCCTCCAGCAGCCGGCGGCTGATGGCGGGCAAGAAGCCGTTGATGGCGGGCGACTCCAGAAAGCTCGTGCCCAGGGAATTGGCCACCAGCACATTGCCCGCCCGCATGACCTGCAGCAGCCCCGGCACGCCCAGGGTCGAGTCCGAACGCAGCTCCAGCGGGTCGCAGAAGTCGTCATCCAGCCGGCGCAGCACGGCGTGCACGCGTTCCAGCCCGTGCAGCGTCTTCAAGTACAGCAGCTTGTCGCGCACGACCAGATCCCCGCCTTCCACCAGGGTCACCCCCAGATAGCGCGCGAGGTAGGTCTGTTCGAAGTAGGTTTCGTTATAGGGCCCCGGCGTCAGCAGGACGATGCGCGGCGGCGCATGCGCCGACAGCCCGCCGGGGCTGAGCTTGTAGAGCATGTCCATCAACCGGCGGTAGCTGGTGGCCAGGTGCTGCACCCGCAGTTCCTTGAACGCTTCGGGGAACATGCCCGAAATGGTCAGCCGGTTCTCCAGCAGGTAACCCAGCCCGGACGGGGCCTGGGTACGCTGCGACACCACCCACCAGCCTCCGTCGCTGGCGCGCGCCAGGTCGAAGGCGGCGATGTGCAGAAAGGTGCCGCCCGGCGGCGCATAGCCGCGCAGCGGACGCAGATAGCCCGGGTGGCCCAGCACCAGCGCGGGCGGGAGCAGCCTGTCGGCCAGCAGCGTCTGCGGCCAGTATACGTCCGCGAGCAGCCGTTTCAGCACGGTGGCT
>CAUSDE010000116.1:0-10413 GCA_963530045.1 uncultured Achromobacter sp. | reverse complement strand
AGCGCTTGCATGGCATGCAAGAGGTCAGCGGTTCGATCCCGCTTACCTCCACCAGTACGCAGTACCGTAGTAAAGTTGTTTAGCAGTTCTGTTCAGTTCAGGTCCCCTTCGTCTAGAGGCCTAGGACATCACCCTTTCACGGTGAGTACAGGGGTTCGAATCCCCTAGGGGACGCCAGCTTTTCTGGCATGTAGTACCAAGCTGCCTTGACACCGCAGTGTAGTGATGAAGTTCAAGTAAGCCGCTGCGGAGCGGTAGTTCAGTTGGTTAGAATACCGGCCTGTCACGCCGGGGGTCGCGGGTTCGAGCCCCGTCCGCTCCGCCAAGCACTTTGTGCTTGATCGCATGGCAGCACATCGCTGAAGCTCCGGATTCCGGAGCTTTTTGCTTTTCTGCGCCCGCCGCACTCTCTACCCTCCCCCCCGCCGCGAAGCCTCGTCCGTTTTGCTCTCTGGACAGCAGCGTCATGCGCCTTCATCCTGTGTGCTCATGCATGCGAACCGAAGAGGCCTACGTGACCGAAAACGCCGCCACACCCCAAGCGCATCGCCAGCACCTGCAGAGCATCATCGCGGGCTTGAATGAAGGCATCATCGTGCTCGAACCTGACGGCACGATCGCCTGGGCCAACGACAGCGCGCTTGAACTGCACGGCATCAATACCCTCGAAGAACTGGGCCACACACCCGCCGGCTACCGCAAGCGCTACACGCTGACCTATCGCAACCATCATCGCGTTGCCGCCCGCCAATATCCGCTGGACCGGCTGGCCGCGGGCGAACCGTTCGACGACCTGCTGGTGGATCTGGGCCGCAAGGACGACGAGGAATTCCTGCGCAATCTGCGCGCCCGCGGCCTGAATCTGGACAGCGAAAACGGTATCGACTACCGCGTGCTGATCCTGCACGACCAGACTGCGCAACTGAACGCCGAACAACGCTTTGAACGCACCTTCGGCGCCAACCCGGCGCCGGCGCTGATCTGCCGGTTGTCCGATCTGCGCTACGTGAAGGTGAACGACGGGTTCCTGGAGATGACGGGCTACACGCGCGAGACAGTGCTGGGAAAGTCCGCCTACGAGCTGGACGTGCTGGATGGCGGCGAGGACAAGGAAGCGGCGGTCGCCAAATTGAATGAAGGCCAGACCATCGCGCAACGCGAAGGCGTGGTGAAGATGGCCGATGGTGGCGCGAAATTCGTGATGGTGGCTGGACAGCCCATCGATATGCAGGACGAGCCCTGCATGCTGTTCACCTTCATCGATCTGGAGGCGCGCAAGCGCACCGAAGTCGCGCTGCGTGAAAGTGAAGAGCGCTTCTCCAAGGCGTTCCGCCTGGCGCCGGTGCCGATGGCCGTGTGCGAAGGCGACACCCTGCACGTGCTGGACATCAACGAAGCGTTCGCGGCGGTCACGGGCGCGGTGCCCGAGGCCAGCGTAGGCCAAGCCCTGACCGATTTGGGGCTGCAGCCGTACGACGGCATGGCCGCCAGCCTGAAGCGGGGAGAAAGCGCCCGCAACCGCGAAGCCACGCTCAGCACGCAGGACGGCGGCAAGCTGGACTGCCTGGTGTCCGCCGAACCGGTGATGATCGGCGGCGAGCACCGACTGCTGATCGTGATGCAGGACATCACCGAGCGCAAACGCTCCGAGACCGAACTCCTTGCCGCGATCGAGGCGGTGATGCAGGACACGTCATGGTTCAGCCGGGGCATCATTGAAAAGCTGGCCCAACTACGCGAACCCGCCCCGGCGACACGCGACGTCGCGGAGCTGGCGCAGTTGACCACTCGCGAGCGCGAGGTGCTGGGCCTGTTGTGCCAGGGCCATGACGACGACGGCATCGCCAAGAGCCTGAAGCTGTCGCGCAACACCGTGCGCAACCATGTCGCCACGATCTACAGCAAGATCGGCGTGCATCGGCGCAGCGCGGCGATCGTGTGGGCGCGGGACCGGGGCATCACCGGCCACGAATCGACCCGTATCCGGGCCAAACCGGGCAAGGAATAGGTAGCCCGGCCAGAATTTACAATTGGAATCAAAATATTCGGGGGTGCGGCGTCAGCGGAGATGACGCCGCGTTAATCCTCGGCAGCGCCCAAGATCTTCGATTTCCAGCCAATCAAGCGCTAACTCTCCCGCATTTTCCGCGTCCGCCCCTGCATTGCGCAAACCCTGCGCAGGTTCTTACGATCCGCC
The DNA here is from genome assembly GCA_963530045.1 of uncultured Achromobacter sp. Lineage (GTDB taxonomy): Bacteria > Pseudomonadota > Gammaproteobacteria > Burkholderiales > Burkholderiaceae_B > Achromobacter. The sequence goes on along the minus strand of CAUSDE010000116.1, from coordinate 8,216 downwards.
GATCCCGCCTTTGCTTTCCGGCAAGCGGCGCGAATCCCGCAAGACCGACAGGAGCCCGTACATGCAGACCGCCTACATCCCCGTGCCGACGACGTCCAAGCACTTGCCCGCGCCCGCCTGGAGCGCCGTCGACGTCATGGCGCTTTACGAGCTGCCCTTCATGGACCTGGTGCATCGCGCCCAACAGGTCCACCGCGCCCACTTCGATCCGAACACCATCCAGCTGTCCAGCCTGCTGTCGATCAAGACCGGCGGCTGTCCCGAGGATTGCGCGTATTGCCCGCAGTCCTCGCACTACGACACCGGACTGGACGCCGACAAGCTGATGCCGCTGGCGGACGTGGTCGCCGCCGCCCGCGCCGCCCAGGCAGGCGGGGCGCAGCGCTTTTGCATGGGCGCCGCCTGGCGCAGCCCGAAGCCGCATCACCTGGAAGCCGTGGCCGAGATGGTCACCGCCGTCAAGGCGCTGGGCCTGGAAACCTGCGTCACGCTGGGCATGCTGCGCGACGGCCAGGCCGAACAGCTGAAAGAGGCCGGCCTGGACTACTACAACCACAACCTGGACACCTCGCCCGAGTTCTACGGCAAGATCATTTCCACCCGCACCTACCAGGACCGCCTGGACACGCTGGACCGCGTGCGCGACGCCGGCATCAATGTGTGTTGCGGCGGCATTGTGGGCATGGGCGAGTCGCGGCGCGAACGCGCCGGCCTGATCGCGCAACTGGCCAGCATGGAGCCTTACCCCGAGTCGGTGCCGATCAACAATCTGGTGCAGGTCGAAGGCACGCCGCTGGCCAATGTGGAAGCCCTGGATCCCTTCGAATTCGTGCGTACCATCGCCGTTGCGCGCATCACCATGCCGCGGGCGGCGGTACGCCTGTCGGCCGGCCGCGAAACGATGGACGACGCGCTGCAGGCGCTGTGCTTCATGGCGGGCGCCAACTCCATGTTCTACGGCGATGCGCTGCTGACCACCGCCAACCCGCAGATGGAAGCCGACCAGCGCCTGCTGCAGCGCCTGGGCATGCGGGTGGACGCGTCGCAGCATCATCAGCAGCACGCCGAAGGCCAAACGTGCCGCTGACGCCCGGCGTGCTGTATCTGCTGGCCAGCGTCACGTGCAGCGTCACCGTCGCGGTGCTGCTGAAGCTGGCCCGCCGGTACGAGGTGGACGTGCGTCAGGCGGTCGCCGTGAATTACGCGGTAGCCGCCCTGCTCTGCTGGGGCGTGCTGCGCCCGGATCCGTCCACCTTGGTGACGCCGCACACGCCCTGGGCCGTCCTCGCCGCGCTGGGCGTGTTGCTGCCCAGCGTCTTCCTGGCGATGGCGGCAGCGGTGCGCCACGCCGGCATCGTGCGCAGCGACGCGGCGCAGCGCCTGTCGCTGTTCATTCCCCTGCTGGCCGCGTTCCTGTTGTTCGGTGAACTCGTCAGCGGCCGCAAGCTGGCGGCAATCCTGCTGGCATTCAGCGCGCTGGCCTGCCTGCTGCGCCGCCCTGCCCTCAGCGCGCAAACGTCCGCGGACAGCCGCGCGGCCTGGCTCTGGCCCCTGGTGGTCTGGGCGGGATATGGAGTGATCGACATCCTGTTCAAGCAAGTCGCGCGCGCTGGCACCGCCTTTGGCGGCGGCCTGTTGCTGGCCTTCGTGCTGGCGGGCCTGCTGATGCTGGGATTCCTGCTGTGCCGCCGGGTGCGCTGGGAGCGCCGCCATCTGCTGGCGGGCGTGGCGCTGGGTCTCGCCAACTTCGGCAACATCCTGACCTACATCCGCGCCCACCAGTCACTGCCCGAACACCCGGCGCTGGTGTTCGCGTCCATGAACATGGGCGTGATCACGCTGGGCACGCTGGTGGGTGCATTGGCCTTCCGCGAGCCGCTGACCCGCGTCAACCTGCTGGGCATCGCCCTGGCGCTGGCCGCCATCGTGCTGATGGCGCCCTGGTAGGCGCGCAAGCCTCAGGTTCCGGTGCGTCGCTCGCGTTCGACGGCGTTTTCGTCCTGGGATGCGTCGGTGTCGGCCGCCGAGGCGCCGGTTGCGCCAACATGGGTTGCATCCGCGTCGGCAGCGGACGGCTCAACGACCGCCGGCGTGGGCGCCGCCGACGGATCAGGCTGCACCATTTCCATGGCGATATCGTTTTCGGGGTCCACGCGCGGATCCAGTACCGCCGCCGCGGGCGAGCTTTGCAACGTGTCTGGCATGGGCACGAAGTGGGTCGGCGCTTCGTCGACCTGGTGCGCGCCGGTGACGCGCGTGGGGCGCACCTGCCAGACCAGGATCAGCGCGCACGCCGAAATGAAGACGTAGTACATGCTGGGGCCGGCCAAGGACATGAGCAGACCGGCCACCATGGGGCCAATGCAGGCGCCCACGCCATAGGTCATGAGCAGCACGGCCGACAGGCTGACGCGGCGCTCGGACTCGACGTGGTCGTTCGCGAATGCGGCGCCCAGTGGATACAGGGTGAATTGCAGCACGCCGAAGACGCACGACAAGGCCACCATCGCCCAGTACGGCAAGACCAGCCAACCCCACATCACGGTGGGCAGCAGCACCAGCAACAAGGCGTTGAAGCGGATCAGGCCGGCGCGGTTGATGCGGTCGGACAGCCAGCCCATCGGCCATTGCGACAGCAGGCCGGCGGTGACGGCGGCGGCCACGAAGATCGCGGCCTGGGACGTGGACAAGCCATGCTTGGCGCCGTAGACGGCCGCCAGGCCATAGAACGCCCCGGAAAGGTTGCCCGCCACGAACAGCACCGTCATCGACAACGGCACGCGGCGCATGAAAAAACGGATGTCCAGCGGCGCCGGCAGCGGCGTGGGCGGGTGCGAACGGGCCGTGACGGCGATCGGCACCAGGCACAGCACCAGGCACATGGCCACCAGGGTCAACGGCCGCAGGTCCAGCGTGGCATAGGCCGTGAGCGCCAATTGCCCCAGCACCGTGCCCAGGCCGGACACCACCATGTAGACGGAAAACACGCGGCCGCGCTGATGGTTTTCCGTCTGCTCGTTCAGCCAGCTTTCGATGACCATGAATTCGGTCACCATCACCACGCCGGAGATGATGCGGAACACCAGCCACAGCGGCATGGAATCGACCAGCGTCTGCGCCAGGATCATGCTGGTGGCAATGGCTGCACAGGCGACGAACGCCCGGATATGGCCCACGCGGATGATGAGCCTGTGCCCCAGCCGCGCCCCGCACACCAGGCCCAGGTAGTAGCCGGCGATCAACACGCCGATCCACACCTCGCTGACCGACTGCGCAGTCAGGCGCAAGCCCATGTAGGTGTTGAACAGACCCGTGCCGATAAGCATCAGCAAGGTCGCGAAATACAGCGACGAGAAAGAAGAGAGGGTGGCGAGCATGGCGTTGGCAACCGCTGCTGGCATTAGCACGGCAGGCTGCAACGGCAGCCCGCCGCGTTGAGCGGTAAAACAGGAACTTGCGTTAGATCAGGCTTGCGACAACATCGTGGCGGCGTCGCTGACTTCGAACTTGCCAGCCGCTTCCACGTTCAGGTGCTTGACCACGCCGTCGACGATCAGGGCCGAGTAGCGCTGCGAACGCACGCCCATGCCGCGTGCGACCAGATCCAGTTCCAGGCCGAGTTCCTTGGTCCACAGCGCCGAGCCGTCAGCCAGCATGCGGACCTTGCCGTCGGTCTTTTGCTCGCGGCCCCAGGCGCCCATGACGAATGCGTCGTTGACGGACACGCACCAGATTTCATCCACGCCCTTGGCCTTCAGCGCAGCGGCTTGCTCCACATAGCCCGGCAGATGCTTGGCCGAGCAGGTCGGGGTGAAAGCGCCCGGAACGGCGAACAGCGCGATGGTCTTGCCGCGGGTCAGGTCGGCGACCTGGAACGCGTTGGGGCCCAGCGAGCAGCCAGCGGTTTCGGTTTCGATGAATTCGGTCAGGGTGCCATCCGGCACGCGGTCGCCGACTTTGATCGTCATGTAAATCTCCAGGATGTAGGGGGTGTTGCATTGAGGCAGGAGCGCCTCACAGCCTCCATCATAGTTCCTGCGCGGCCCGCCTGCTGCCCAATAACGCCCGGGAAAAAAAGATGCACAGTCTGAAACGACTCCACACCCCCGCATCACCGCATGGAAACGGCGGCTTGCCATAATGATGTAGTAACCCACGCCCGCCGCGCCGGCATCGACCGGCGTGCAGGCATCAAGCGGAGATTCACCGATGCGCAAGATCTTGACTGGCCTGGCCTGGATCCTGGCCACCGCCGCCGCCCCGGCCTGGGCGGCCCCGGACGCGAACGAACAGGCCCAATACGATTCCTTCGTCGTCGCCGCCGGCGCCTCCAACGGCGCCGCCCGCGCCTGCGGGGCGTCCGAACCCGACCTGGCCCAGCACCAGGCGACCGCCAAGAAGAACCTGACGCAGTACGCGCAGGAGTACGGGTTTTCTACAAGCGGCTACGAGGCGCTTTATCAAAAGGGGTTGACCGAAGGCAAGACCATGATGGATGAGATGAAGCGGTCCGGCGTCGACGGGTGCCGGGGGGTACTCGGGAGCTTTCAGAACGAGCGCGTGATCAGTTACGAGGATATGAAGAGTGCGCTGGCTGAGGTGAGCGATGGGTTACCGGGGGAGAGTGCGCAGTAGTTTTTTTGGTTTTTTTAGCGTTGTAGGTTGGGTTCTTTAGACGCCCGGCGTGGCGGTGGCCCGGGGCGCGGGGGGCAACGATTGCAGTCCGGAGCGAAGGCTCCGGACCGCAATCGTGGGCGCGCGCCGTCATGGCGACACCGCCGACGGGCGAGCTACGAAGCCACCTCAGCCGTCAAAAGGCCCCGTCAGCCGCAACAAAGCCACCCCAGCGGCAAAAGAACTCCTTTAGCCGCCAAATAGTCCGTCACCCACCGCCCCGACGCCCACTCCCCTCACCCCAGGCCGTTTTGCTTGAACCAATCCAGCATCCGCGTCCACGCCTGCTCCGCTTCCGCCTTCCGATAGGACGGCCGGTAATCCGCATGGAAGGCATGCGGCGCGTCGGGGTAGACGTCGATTCTTGATGCCTTGGCCGGCGCCGGCCCCTTTGCCAGTTCGATCCGCATGCGGTCCACGTCCGTCAGCGGGATGCCGGCGTCCTTGCCGCCGTAGGCGCCCAGGACCGGCGCCTTCAGCTCATTCACCAGGCTCAGCACCGACTTCGGCTTCAGGTCGCTGGGTTCGCCGCCCAGTTGGCCGTAGAACGCCGCGCCGGCCTTGAGCTTCGGGTTGTGGGCGGCGTATAGCCAGACCTGGCGGCCGCCCCAGCAGAAGCCCACGATGCCCAGCTTGTCCGCATCGCCGCCGTTGGCTGCCGCCCATTTCGCGGTGGCGTCCAGGTCGCCCTGGACTTGCGCATCGGGCACCTTGCCGATGATTTCGGCCTGCAGCTTCGGGATCTCGGTGTATTTCGACGGATCGCCCTGACGCGCGAACAGTTCGGGCGCGATCGCCAGATAGCCCAGGTGGGCCAGCCGGCGGCACACGTCCTGGATGTACTCGTGCACACCGAAAATCTCGGACACCACGATCACGGTCGGCAGGTTCTTTTTGCCTTGCGGCGCCGCACGGTAGGCGGGCATCTTGCCGTCCGCCGTGGGGATATCGATCTTGCCGGCAGTCAGCCCCTTGGCGTCGGTGGCGATGGCGGTCTGGGCCACGGCGGGCCCGGCGGCAAGCGAGAAGCCGGCTGCGACCGTCGTGGCGATAAAGCCCCGACGGTCCAGCCGCAAAGGCGGCAACAGGCTGTCGAAGTGCGCGTCCTGGTCTTTCATCAAGAATCTCCTGGCAAAAGCGGGGCCGGGAACGCAACGCGTACCCCTGGCGGCCCGCCGGGTTCACTTCAGGGAGAAGTCCACGCGCGAGGGTTGCCCCTCGTCCTTGATGCCGTCCGCGTCCAGCTGCGGCGCAACGATGAACACACGGTCCGCGAGTCCTTCCTGGGCTTGCAACTTCTCATACACCGCCTGCGCGCGCGCATCGGCCAGTTGGCGCAATTGCTCGTCGCCCACCGGCGCCACGCTGCGCAGCATGGCTTCCATCTGATCCGCCGGCACGGACTTGGCCATGCCGATGAAATTGCGCGGCTTGTCCTTGATGTCGGCGTCGTCGTACACCTCTTCCAAGTACTTGGCCCGCTCGGCGGCAGACACCTTCACGCCCGCCACGTCCGGCTTCTTGCCGCGCGGCGTGGTGGCCGCCGCCTTGGCGGCGCGGATCTGGCCCTCGACCCAGGCTTGGCGCAGGCCTTCCATGTCGGTCTTGGGATCGGCGCGGCCGCTGATGTCCATCTTCAGCGCCGGACGGTCCGTCAGTGCCTTGGTCAGCGTGTCGATGCGCTGCTGGGAGTCTTCGGTCAGCACCGCGCTGCCCGGCTTGAACTCCACATAGGACAGTTCTTCGCCGCCGCCGAAAGCCGACGCAAGCAGGCTGAACGGCGACGTCACGGCCTTGACCACCAGATTGAGCAGCACGCGCACGACGATGCCGCCCACCGAGAATTCGGGGTCGTCCAGCGATCCCGAGATCGGCAGGTTGATGTCGATGTTGCCGCGGGAGTCCTTCAACAGCGCCACGGCCAGCAGCACCGGCAACTTGGTCGCGTCCGGGCTGTTGGTCTTGTCGCCGAAGGTCAGCTGGTTCAGCACCACGTGGTTGGACGCCTGCAGCGCGCGGTCCTTGATCTTGTATTCCAGGTCCACCGAGAGCTTGCCACGCTTGATCGGATAACCGACATACTTGGCCGAATAGGTGTTGAAGCGCGGCAGGTCCACCCCCTTGGCCGAGGCCTTCAGGTCCAGGGTCAGGAACTTGGCGAACGGCTGCACGATGCCGCTGATGGACAGCGGCGCCGTGGTGTAGACGCGGCCAGTGACCTTGACCTTGGCGGGTTGGGGATTGGTGGACGACACCGCCGTGATCGCGCCTTCGATCGCCGACAGTTCGGCCACGTAGTTGGGCTTGACGAAGCGGTCGGTGAAGGTCATGCGGCCGCGCGACAACGTGACGCTGTTGACCGAGATATCCGGCATGCCCCCGCCTGCGCTGCTTTTCGCGGCAGGAACCGGCGCGGGCGCCGCGGCCTGTCGGCCCGGCGTCTGCGTGTCCTGCGTGATGGAGCCGCCCGCCTGGCCGGGCGCCGCCACCAGGTCCATGACGTTCAGGCGGCCCTGCGCGTTCAGCAGGATACGGCCGTAGAAGTCTTCCAGCGCGATGTCGCCCAGCTTGGCGCCGATCTTGTCGCCCGCCACCGAGATGTCCATGCCGGAAAACCCCAGCCGCTTCCAGTTCAGGAAGTCGTCGTTGTTCACCCGGTCTTGAAGGTCCACGCCCGTGACCTCGACGCCGCCCTTCCAGTTGACCTTCATCGGCGCGCTGCCCGCTGCGGCAGTGAAGTCCACGTCGCCCTTGGCGCCCAGCGTAATGGCGCGCACGGTGGCGTTCAGGCTCGAGGCCGCATAGGGCGCGAAGGACGCGACATTGAGCTCGGACAGGTCCACCGACGATTTCAGCGTCAGCGGTTGCGGCGTGAACATGCCTTTCATGTCCAGTTTGCCATTGCCCTGGATGCCCGCGGCGGCCAGCGTGAAGTTGCTCTGGCCCGGCCCCATCGCCAGCCGGTCGGCGGTGACGCGCAGCGTTTGCAGGGCGATGTCCAGCGCAGGCTTGAGCGACTCGTCGCGCGCCTTGAACTGCGTCAGGTCAGCCTGGACGGCCGTGGCGGACGCGTCCACCACGCCATTCTTCTCCAGCACGTGCACCTGGGCGGCGGCGCCCAGGCGGCCATCCAGCAGCACGATCGGCGCCACGCTGCGCACCGCCGGCGCCAACGGCGCCAGGGCCACGTTGCCCAGGCGCACGCCCAGTTCCAGCGACAAGGGCTTCAAGACCAGCGGACCCTTCGCGCGGATCCAGCCCCCATCGGTGCTGTTGTCGACGGTCAGCCACAGGTTGACGGGCTGGTCCTTGACCTCGGGCAGCGCAACGCCTTCAACGGTCACGGCCATGCCGGTCATGACGTAGTCCAGCTTGCTGATCGCATCCGTGATGTAGAGCTCGCCCTCGTGCAGGTTGAAGGCGTCCAGCGTGACTTTCCATTCTTCCGGGGCGGCGGGCGGCGGCGGGGCGGCGTCCGAGCCCGGTGCGGCCGGCGTACCCGCCGCGGCGGTGATGCCAGGCGCGGCCGCGGTGGTCGGGCC
>CAUSDE010000115.1:0-10642 GCA_963530045.1 uncultured Achromobacter sp. | reverse complement strand
GAAAAACTGCGACGGGGCACCAGCCGGTGCGCGCGTCGACCGCCGCTTTCGTCGGCACCATGATCGAATGGTACGACTTCTACATCTACGCCACCGCCGCCGCGCTGGTGTTTGGCAAGCTCTTTTTCCCGTCGGCCACGGGCTTCTACGGAACCCTGGCCGCCTTGGGCACGTTCGCGGTGGGCTTCTTCGCCCGGCCGCTGGGCGGCGCGATCTTCGGCCATATCGGCGACAAGATCGGCCGCAAGAAATCCCTGGTGATCACCCTGGTCATGATGGGTACGGTGACCGTGCTGATCGGTCTGTTGCCTACCTATGCGTCCATCGGCTTCTGGGCGCCCGTGCTGCTGATCCTGCTGCGGATCGTGCAGGGGATCGCGGTGGGAGGCGAATGGGGCGGGGCGGTGCTGATGGCCGGCGAGCATTCGCCGGACAAGAGCAAGCGCACCTTCTTCGCGTCCTTCGCGCAATTGGGCAGCCCCGCCGGGCTGATCCTGTCGATGCTGATGTTCAAGCTGGTGACCGGCCTGGACGACGCGGCGTTCCTCAGCTGGGGATGGCGCGTGCCGTTCCTGTTTTCGGCGGTGCTGCTGGTCGTGGGCTTCGTGATCCGGCTAAGCGTCAACGAATCGCCGGACTTCCTGGCTGAAAAGCAGGCGCAGGCCGACCGCGCCAGATCCGCGCCATCGCACAAGCCGGCCAGGCCCGCCCAGGCGCCGCTTGCACAGGTGCTGCGCGGCGCACCCCGTTTGTTGGCGCTGGCCGTGGGCGCCAATGTGCTGGGCATTGCCGGCTTCTACTTCACCAACACGTTCATGATCGCCTACACGACGCAGTACGTCGGCCTGAACCGGGCGGTGATCCTGGATTGCCTGCTGGTCGTGTCGATCATGCAGTTCTTCATTACGCCGCTGGCCGCGTACATCGCCAGCCGCGTCGGCAACCTGCGCTTCCTGGGCGCGATGGCCTTCGTGTCGATGTTCACGCCTTACGCCATGTTCAACCTGGTCGACCAGGGCTCGCTTACCAGTATTACGCTGGGCGTGGGTGTGGCGGTACTCTTCATGGGCGCCTACTACGCGGTGATCGCGGGCTACGTCAGCGACAGCTTTCCGACGAGCATCCGCTACACCGGCATCTCGATGGCTTATCAGCTGTCGGGCGCGATCTTCGGCGGCTTGACGCCCTTGCTGGGCACTGTGCTGGCCGAGAACTTCAAAGGCCAGTGGTGGCCGCTGGCGTTGCTGTTTTCGGCGATTTCTTTGCTTTCCCTGGTTTCCGTCCTGCTGCTGGGCAATGTCGGCCAGCGCACCGAGCAATTCCAACTGAAGGATCAGCAAGCATGAAGGCATTTTTTCACGACGACCAGAAGCTGCACCATCCGCAGACCTATTTTTCGCGCGGCAAGATGCGCACGCCCCAGGAAGTGCCGGCGCGGCTGGACGGCCTGGTGCAAGCGGCGAAGAAGCTGGGGTTCGACGTGCAGGCGCCTGCCGATCATGGGGCGGGGGCGTTGTCGGCGGTGCATTCCCTGGACTATCTGCAGTTTCTGCAAAGCGCGCACGAGGACTGGATGAAGTTGCCGGGCGATTGGGGCGGCGAAGTCGTCTCCAACGTCTTCGTGCGCGAACCCAACGCGCTGCGCGGCGTGCTGGCCAAGGCCGGCCGCTATCTGGCCGACGGCAGTTGCCCGGTGGGTCCGCAGACCTGGCAGTCGGCCTATTGGTCCGCCCAGTGCGCAGTCGCCGGCGCCGAGGCCGTGCTGGCGGGCGACCGCCACGCCTACGCGATCTGCCGGCCGCCGGGCCATCACGCGCGTCGAGACGCTGCCGGCGGGTTCTGCTATTTGAACAATGCCGCCATCGCCGCCCAGCGCTTGCGCTCGAAGTATCAGCGCGTGGCCATCCTGGATACGGACATGCACCACGGCCAGGGCATCCAGGAGATCTTCTACGAACGCAGCGATGTGCTGTACGTTTCGATCCATGGCGACCCCGAGAACTTCTACCCCGTGGTGGCGGGCTTCGAAGACGAACGCGGGGCGGGCGAGGGCTACGGCTACAACATCAACCTGCCGATGCCGCACGGCTCGCCGGAGTCGGTGTTCTTCGACCGACTGGCGCAGTCGCGCCGCGCGATCGAACTGTTCCAGCCGGACGCGCTGGTGCTGTCGCTGGGATTCGACATCTTCGAGAAAGACCCCCAAGCCATGGTCAGCGTCACGGAAGACGGCTTCGAGCGGCTGGGCCGCGAGGTGGGCGGCTTGCGGCTTCCGACCCTGATCGTGCAGGAAGGCGGCTACTATATCGAAGGGTTGGAATCCAACGCGTCGCGGTTTTTTGCGGGGCTGGCCGGCGTCTGAACACAGGGGCGCGGCATCGCTTGCGTGGGTTCGATCCTGTCTTTTCCCGGACCCCGCACGTGACGCCATGCCCCAGCCGCCCGCCCGAAATCCCACCTCATTGCCGCTTGCGCCCGAGCGCATGGACTGGAACCTGCTGCGCACCTTCATGTTTGTGGTGCAGGAACGCGGGGTCGGCCGCGCTGCGCAGGCGCTGCACCTGAGCCAGCCCGCGGTCAGCCAGGCGCTCAAGCGGCTGGAAGACGCCGTGGGCGGCATGCTGCTGCATCGCCGCAACGGGGAATTCCGGCTGACCGGCCTGGGCGACGAGGTCTACGCGATCGCCCGGGACATGTACGGCACCATGGCGCGCATCGAAAACGCCGCCCTTCAGGACAAGGCCGAAATCGCCGGCACCTTGCGGCTGCTGGTGATGAGCAAGGTGCAAAGCCCGGCGTACGACGATTTCCTGGCGCAGTTTCATCGGCGCTACCCCAAGATCGAATTCCACATGGACGTGCTGCCCAGCGCGGCCATCCTGGATGCGCTGAGCAAGCGCGTGCCGGCGCTGGGCATCTGCCTGTGCCGCAAACCCGTCGAAGGGCTGGAGCGGCGCCTGTTCCTGCGCCACCACTATGCGGTGGTTTGCGGGCGCCACCACCCGCTGTTCGCGAAACAGCGGGTCAGCATCGAAGACCTGATGGATCAGAACTTCGTGTGCTTTGCCAGCGACCAGATCGGCGATACGCTGTCACCGCTCACCATCTTCCGCGACCAGCAGGGGTTCACGGGCCGGATCGTGGGCACGTCCTCCAACATCGAAGAAGTCCGGCGCATGGTGGTGGCCGGCATCGGGCTGAGCTTCCTGCCGGAACACCTGATCCGCCAGGATGTGGCCAACGGCGAACTGCGGCGCCTGCCGCCGGCCGAATCCGTGGCCGAGATGGACGTATTCCTGACCTGGCACAAGCAGCGCAAACTGACCGCGGTAGAGGCGGCGTATCTAAGCGCCTTCGACCGCTTCCTGAACCGCACGCCTTTGGGTTCGCGCGCGGGCTGATACCACAACGGCGAGGAGGCCAACACGCATGGCGACAAAGACCAGCAGCGCAACTGGCGCGGCGCATGACACGACCGCTTCCGAGAAGATCGACGCCAGGATCCGCGAACTGGACGACTGGCGCGGCGACGTGCTGGCCCAGGTCCGCAAGTGGATCAAGCAGGCCCTCCCGGACGTGGCCGAAACCTGGAAATGGCGCGGGGTACCGGTATGGGAGCACGGCGGCATCCTCTGCACGGGCGAAACCTACAAGGCGGCGGTGAAACTGACCTTCGCCAAGGGGGCGGCGCTGGCCGATCCCGCCGGCTTGTTCAACGCCAGCCTGGACGGCAACACCCGGCGCGCCATCGACATCCACGAGGGCGGCCGCGTCGATGAAAAGGCGTTCAAGGCGTTGATCAAGGCTGCCGCGGCGTTGAACAAGGGCTGAGCGGGCTGAGTCTGTACGCGTTCTAGGCGGCGCGGGCCTCCATCCGCCGCGCCACCTTCGACAGCGCCAGGCTGGCCGCGAAATACAGCAGCGCCACCGCCAGATAGACTTCGACGTGGTAAGGCCGCCATTCGGTTCCGGCCACGACCGCCTTGGCCGCGCCCAGCACGTCGAACACGCCGATGATGCTGACCAGCGACGTGTCTTTGACGGCGCCCACGAAGACGCCCAGCGCGGCGGGCGCGGCGATGCGGCGGGCCTGCGGCCAGATGACCGCGGCATAGGCCGTGGCGGGGCGCATGCCCAACGCGCGCGCCGCCATCATCTGGCCAGGCGGGATTGCCTGCAGCGCGCCGCGTAGCACCTCGGCCAGCAGGCAGGCGGTGTGCAGCGTCAGCGCGGCCAGCGCCATGCTGAACTTGGAGACTCCGCCGCCCAGCAGCATGGGCAGCACGAAGGATGCGAACAGCAGTTGCGTCACCAGCGGGACGCCGCGCACGGCTTCAATCAGGCCGGCGGCGGCAAGCGCACCGGCGCGGCTGCCGGAGCGTCGCAGCAGCGCCAGCCCAAAGGCCAGCGGCACGGCGGCGGCCAAGGCGGCGATGGCCAGGATCAAGGTCACCAACAAGCCGCCCCAGCGTTGCGGGCCGATCAGGGAGCCGCCCCAGGGCCAACCGGTCAAGGCGCCGGCGACGACCAGCAACAGGATGGCCAGCGCTGCGGCGCGCGCGCGGGCGGGCAGGCGGCGCGCGCCCAGCGTCAAGCCGATACCGCCCAGCAGCGCTACGCAGGCGATGAAGGCCGGGTAGCGGTCGGCGGGCGACATGGTGCCGAAGAAGAGCAGCGGCAAGTTTTCCCCCACGGCGGCCCAGCAAGCACCGGTGGCGTTGGCGCAGGCCTCCGGGCCGCCCAGCCAGACGGCGCGCAACACGGCCCAGTCCAGCAGGGCCCAGGCCACCCCCGCCAACAGCACGGCCAACACCGTCGACAGGACGTAGCCGCGCCACGGATGCGGGTCGCTTCCCGTTGCGCGCCACAAGGGGCGGTCGCTGAGCCGCGCGCCGTGGGTGTCGCCGGGGCCGTGCCGGGTATTGCGTGCGTTCCAGGCCGACAAGCCGCCGCCCAGCAAAAGCGCCAGCGTCAGATAGACCGCGACCGCCAGCGCAATGCCTTCCAGCGCCAGTCCGGTCTGCGTGATGGCGGTATTGATGACGGCCATCAGTTCCTGGTAGCCGATGGCGATCGCCAGCGTGCTGTTCTTCACCAGTGCCAGGCACTGGTTCGCGTACGGGGGCAGGGCGACGCGCGTGGCGTAGGGGGCGATCACCAGCCGCAGCACACCCCAAGGGGCGAGGCCCATCGCCTGGCCGGCCTCGACCAGCCCGACCGGCACGGCGCGTACCGATGCGCGCACGATGTCGGCGATGTAGGCCGCGTGAAAGACGACCAGGCCGATCAACAGCGCGGCGAATTCGATGCTGGGCTGCCAACCGCCTTGCAGGCCCAAGCCGCGTTTGACCGGCAGGTCGATCTGCATGGCGGGCAGCAAGGCCCAGGACAACGCGGCGAGGGCCAATGCGGCGAGTATGGCGCCGTTACCCCAGCGGCGCTTCGCGTGCCAGCCCAGCACCACGGCAAGCAGCAAGACGGCGGCGTACGGCAGCCAGCCCTGTACGGCGGGCAAGGCCAGCCCGCGGTTGGACAGCAGCACGGAAGGCAGCGGCGACCACGCTTGCCGCAGGTCCGGCAGCCGCAGCAGCAGCCCGTACCAGACGAATAGTTGCAGCAGCACCGGCGTGTTGCGCAGCGGCGCGATGATGGCGGCGGCGCAGCGCGCGGCCAACGCATGGGAAGACAGGCGCATGAGGCCCAGCGCGATGCCCAACGCGGTCGCAAGCGGAATGGCCACGGCCGCCACGGTCAGCGTATTGACCAGGCCGGCCGCGATCGACATCCAGTAGGGGTCTTCGGGCGAGACGGCGAGCAGGCTTTCCGAAATGCGAAAGCCCGCGGATTGGAACAGGAAGCCGAATCCGCCCTGGACGCCGCGCGCCGCCTGTACGGATTCGATATGCAGCAGCAGGACGGCGGCCATGCCGCCCAGCGCCAGGATCCAGGCCACGGACGGCAGCCAGCGGCGCAGCGGGCCGGGAGGGGGGAAGGGTAAGGTCGTTGCAGTCATGATGGCCGTTGCCAATGCAAAAGGCGGGCCAATGGCCCGCCTGCCGCGTTCAGGGAATCACACTCACTGGAACGGCGGCGAATACAGCAGGCCGCCCTGGTTCCACTGCGCGTTCAGGCCGCGGTCCAGCTTCAGCGGCGTGGCAGCGCCCAGGTTGCGGTCCCACACTTCGCCGTAGTTGCCCACGGCCTTGATGGCGTTCTTCGCCCAGCTTTCGTCCAGGCCGAAGCTCTTGCCGATGCCCGGTTCCACGCCCAGCAGGCGGCGCACTTGCGCGTCGGTGCTCTGCGTCTGGCTGTCGGCATTCTTTGCCGTGATGCCCAGTTCTTCGGCCGCGACCAGCGCATTGACGGTCCAGCGCACGATGGCTGCCCAGTTGGCGTCGTCCTGTCGCACGAACGGACCCAGCGGCGATTTGTTGATGCGTTCGGGCAGGATCACGAAGTCGTCGGGCTTGCCGGCCCGCGCGGCGCGGCTGGCGGCCAACGTCGAGGCGTCCGACAGGTAGACGTCGCAACGGCCCGCGTAGAAGGCCTGCTCCAGTTCCACCAGGTTCTCGATCACCACCGGGCGGTACGTGAGCTTGTGCTTCTTGAAGTAGTCGACCAGGTTCTGTTCGTTGACGGTGCCGGGCTGCACGCAGACCTGCGCGCCATCCAGTTCGGTGGCGCTCTTGACGCCCAGCTTGCGCGGCACCAGGAAGCCCTGGCCGTCATAGAAGACGATACCGGCGGACACGATGCCCAGGCCCGCGTCGCGGCTGGACGTGATGGTCGTATTGCGGTTCAGCACATCGATCTCGCCTGACTGCAGCGCCGGGAAGCGCTGCTGCGAACTCAGCGGGACGAAGCGTGTCTTCTCGGCGTCGCCCAACACGGCGGCGGCCAGCGCGCGGCACAGGTCCGCGTCCAGGCCCGTCCAGCGGCCTTGCTTGTCGGCGATGGAAAGCCCCGCCGAACCCTGGCTGACGCCGCACACCAGTTCGCCGCGCTTCTTGATGGTGTCCACCGTGCCGGCTTGTGCCGCGCCGGCAATCGTCAGCGCCGCGGCGATGCTCGCCGCTTTGAAGAGTTGAGTCAATCGCATGCCGTTCCCGTATTGTGTGTATGCAAGAAAGGCATGAATTCTATGGGGGCGACGCCGAATTCCGAGCGACTATATGGTCATATGAATATAAGAACTTAGCCTTATCCAGATTCGCGTCATATACCTAGAATTCCGGCATACCAAGTTGCAATCACACGGAAGGTCGCGCATGAGCTGGCAGGACGAATTCAGGCAGTTGTTTCCCATCACGCGTGACAAGGCCTACGCCAACATCGCCTACACCAGCCCGCTGTCGCCCAAGGTGGCGGACGCCGTCGCGGCCTTCTTCGACGGCATCACGCATGCGCGCAGCGACAAGCCGCAATGGCTGCGCGACGCCGATGCGCTGCGTGTGCGCCTGGCCCGCCTGATCGGCGGAGAGGCGCGCCGGCTGGCCTTCACCAAGAACACGACCGAGGGCTTGAATACCGTTGCGCAGGGCCTGGCCTGGCAGGACGGCGACAACCTGATCGTGGACGACCAGGAGCATCCCACCAACGCCTTGCCCTGGCTGAACCTGCGCCGCCGCGGCGTGCAGGTGCGGGTGGCGCAAGCCCAGTCGCACCGCTACACGGTCGATGACCTGTGGCAGCACGTGGACGCCCGCACCCGCCTGATCGCGGTGTCGTGGGTGCAGTACGGCACGGGCTTGCGCACCGACATCGCCGAACTGGGCCGCCGCTGCGCGCAACGCGGCATATGGCTGGTGGTCGACGGTATCCAGGGCGCGGGCCTGCTGCGCGCCAAGGTCGACGAATGGCGCGTGGACGCCTTCGCGTGCGGTGCGCACAAGGGCTTGCTGGGTCCGCTGGGCGTGGGTTTCCTGCACTTGTCGCCCAAGCTGCTGGACGCGCTTGATCCGTTGTACATCGGCCCGTCGGGCGTGACCACGTTGGACAAGTCCGGCCTGCAATGGCAGGTGGGCGTGTCCGACGCGGGCGATGCCCGCCGGCTGGAATCCGGCAATCTCAACTATCCCGGCATCGCAGGCTTGGCGGGCGCGTTGGACTTGATCGAAGGCGCGCAACCCGACCGCATCGAACCGTGGGTGCTGGAGCTGTCGCAAGCGTTGGGCGAAGGCTTGCGCGCATTGGGCGCGCACGTGGTGTCGCCGCCCGACGCCGCGCTTCGCAGCACGACCACCGCAGTGCGCGTGGCCGACCCCGCTGCCGCCTTGGCCCATTTGAGCCAGGCGGGCGTGGTGGCCAGCATAGTGGAGTATGGTTACGTGCGCTTGTCCGTCGGCGCCTATAACAATCATGCAGACGTTGAACGCATCTTGCGCGCCGTGCGCGCGCTTGGCGTCTGATCTGAATCATCAATAACGCATCTCCTGGAGAGACACATGACTGAACCGAAGAAGCCCAACTGGCGCCTGGAAACCGTTGCCGTGCATGGCGGCTACCGGCCCGACCCCACCACGCGCGCCGTCGCCGTGCCCATCTATCAGACGGTTGCCTACGCGTTCGACGATACGCAGCATGGCGCCGACCTGTTCGACCTGAAGGTGCCGGGCAACATCTACACCCGCATCATGAACCCCACGACCGACGTGCTGGAGCAGCGCGTGGCGGCGCTGGAAGGCGGCATCGCCGCGCTGGCGCTGGCCTCGGGCCAGGCCGCGGTCACCTACGCCATCCTGACGATCGCCGAAGCGGGCGACAACATCGTCTCGTCCAGCACGCTGTACGGCGGCACCTACAACCTGTTCGCGCACACGCTGCCGCAGTACGGCATCACCACGCGTTTTGCCAACCCCAGCGATCTGGCCGCTTTCGAAGCGCAGATCGATGACCGCACCAAGGCCATCTTCGCCGAATCGGTCGGCAACCCGCTGGGCAACATCACCGACATCGCCGCGCTGGCCGACGTGGCCCACCGCCATGGCCTGCCGCTGATCGTGGACAACACCGTGCCCTCGCCGTACCTGCTGCGCCCGATCGAGCACGGCGCGGACATCGTGGTGCAATCGCTGACGAAGTACCTGGGCGGCCACGGCACCAGCCTGGGCGGCGCCATCATCGACTCCGGCAAGTTCCCGTGGGCCGAACACAAGGCCCGCTTCAAGCGCCTGAACGAACCCGACGTCAGCTACCACGGCGTGGTCTATACCGAAGCCTTCGGCGCGGCCGCCTACATCGGCCGTGCGCGCGTCGTGCCGCTGCGCAACACGGGTGCCGCGATCTCGCCGTTCAACTCGTTCCAGATCCTGCAAGGCATCGAAACGCTGGCGCTGCGCGTGGACCGCATCGTCGAAAACGCCGTTAAGGTCGCCAATTTCCTGCGTGAGCATCCGAAGGTGGAATGGGTGAACTACGCCGGCCTGCCGGATCACCCCGATCACGCGCTGGCGAAGAAGTATCTGGGCGGCAAGGTCCCGGGGCTGTTCACGTTCGGCGTGAAGGGCGGCCGCGATGCCGGCGCGCGTTTCCAGGACGCCTTGCAGTTGTTCACGCGCCTGGTCAACATCGGCGACTCCAAGTCGCTGGCCACGCACCCCGCCTCCACCACGCACCGCCAGCTGAATCCCGAAGAGCTGCAGAAGGCCGGCGTGCGCGAAGAGACGGTGCGCCTGTCGATCGGCATCGAACACATCGACGACCTGATCGCCGACCTGGAACAGGCGCTGGCGCAGGTGTAATGCCATGACGATGATTCCCCGCAGAACCCTGTTGAAACTGGCCGCCGGGCTGCCCGCCCTGGCGGCGGGTTCGGCGGCGCTTGCCGCCGCGCCGGCCAAGAAGGCCAAAACCTATGTGCTGGCCCATGGCTCCTGGCATGGCGGCTGGTGCTGGCGCCCGGTGGCGGACCGCCTGCAGGCGGCCGGCCACCGCGTGTACGCGCCCAGCTATACCGGCATGGGCGACCGCGCCCACCTGCTGAACAAGGGCATCACGATCGACACGTTCGTCGAAGACCTGGTGCAGGTCATCGAAACGGAAGAGTTGAATGATGTGATTCTGGTGGGCCACAGCTTCGGCGGCATTCCCATCACCGGCGTGGCCGACCGCATTCCCGAGCGCCTGGCGCACCTGGTGTACTTCGACGCCATCGTGCTGCAAAGCGGCCAGAATGCGTTTTCGGTCTACCCGAAGGCGGATGCCGACGCGCGGATTGCCGCGGCCTCGAAGGCCACCGGTGGCCTGGCCGTGCCGATCCCCGATCCGATTCCCGCCGCCTGGGGCTTCACCCCGGGCAGCGCGGACTACGAATGGGTCAAGCGCCGCCTGACTGCGCATCCGCTGGCCAGCTACACCACGCCGCTCACGTTGAAGCATCCCATCGGCAACGGGCGTCCGCGCACCTATATCCATTGCACTCAGCCTGAACTGGCGGTGCTGGAGGAATCGCGCAAGCTGGTGAAATCGCAGCAGGGCTGGAAGTGGGTGGACATCGCCGCCCCGCACGAGGCGCACATCACGCATCCCGGCGTGCTGGCAGAACTGCTGCTGGGTTTGGGCTGAAGTTCGGGCTACACCCCCGGCGGGTTCCCGCCCACGGCGGGGCCGCGCTTGCGCCACGCCGAAGGCGCGACCCCCTCCG
>CAUSDE010000114.1:0-10682 GCA_963530045.1 uncultured Achromobacter sp. | reverse complement strand
GCGGCCCGTAGACGTCCGCGAGCAGCCGGTTCAGCACGGTGGCGCGCTGGCACACGCCCTGCTCGATCGCGGCCCAGTCCGTGTCGTTGATGACAAACGGCAGCAGGTCCAGCGACCACGGCCGCGCCGAGCCGTTGGCCTCGGCGTAGATGTTGTAGGTGATGCCGTTTTCGCGGATCTGGCGCGCCACGACGTCCACGCGCCGGTCCAGATCGGCAAAGCCGCCGGTGCCCAACAGTTCAAAAAAACGGGGCCAGGGTTCGCGCAACCGGGTGGCGCCCGACGCGTCGGCGGTGTCGCGCAGCTCGTCATAGTGCCCGGGACGTGCGGGCAAGGCCGCATGAACCGCCAGGGACGCGACATCCTGCGACGGATCCGTCTGAAAAAGAAATTGCGGCATAGCGGCTTTATCGCCGGCGGGTGCGCCGGGGTTCAACATGCGGTAGGGCTCAATCGTGCCTCAAATCCAACGAGAACGGAAATTCCCGGCTGACGACGGCGGGCGCGACGTCCATGCGCCCCGGCGTATGCCCGGTCTTCTCGAAGCGCGCCAAGCGCCTGCTTTCGGCCTCGTAGGAGTTGACCGGGAACGACTCCGGATTCAGCCCGCCCGGATGCGCCACATGGTATTTGCAGCCGCCCAGTGAACGCTGGTTCCAGGTGTCGACGATGTCCACCGTCAGCGGCACGTGCACGGGGATCGTGGGATGCAGCGCCGACGGCGGCGCCCACGCCTTGTAACGGACGCCCGCCACGTACTCTCCCACCCGGCCGGTGGGCTGCACGGGCAGCGCGCGGCCGTTCACCGTCACGACATAGCGGTTGTCGTTCAAGCCCGACACCCGGATTTCCACCCGTTCCAGCGACGAATCCACGTAGCGCACCGTCCCGGCGGAGGACCCTTCTTCGCCCATGACGTGCCAGGGTTCCAGCGCGCCGCGCAATTCCAGGTGGATGCCGCGCGCCGCCACCTCGCCGAACAGCGGAAAGCGGAATTCGAAATGCGGGTCGAACCAGGCCGGGTCAAAGCCGTAGCCCGCCTCGTTCAGGTCCGCCAGCACGTCCTCGAAATCCATCTTCACGAAGGTCGGCAACAGGAAGCGGTCATGCAATTCGGTGCCCCAGCGCGTCAGGCGCGCCGTATAGGGCGTCTTCCAGAAGTGCGCGATCAGGCCGCGCAGCAACAGTTGCTGCGCCAGGCTCATGCGCGCATGCGGCGGCATCTCAAAGGCGCGCAGCTCCAGCAGGCCCAGCCGCCCCGTGGGACTGTCGGGCGAATAGAGCTTGTCGATGCAGAATTCCGACCGGTGGGTATTGCCGGTCACGTCCACCAGAATGTTGCGCAATGCCCGGTCGATCATCCAGGGCGGCACCGCAGCGCCCTGCTGGGCGCACCGCCGATGAATTTCCTGGAACGCCAGTTCCAGTTCGTACACCTGGTCGTTGCGGGCCTCGTCGATGCGTGGCGCCTGGCTGGTCGGCCCGATGAACAGCCCCGAAAACAGGTAGGACAGCGAGGGGTGATTCACCCAATACGCCAACAGGCTCGCCAGCACATCGGGGCGGCGCAGGAACGGGCTGTCCGCCGGCGTGGCGCCGCCCAGCACGAAGTGATTGCCGCCGCCGGTGCCGGTATGGCGGCCGTCGGCCATGAACTTCTCGGTGGACAGCCGGGTCTCGAATGCCGCCTCGTAGAGGAATTCGGTGTGGTCGACCAGTTCGGCCCAGTTGCTGGCCGGATGGATGTTGACCTCGATGACGCCAGGGTCGGGCGTCACCTGCAGCACCTTCAATCGTGGATCGCGCGGCGGCGGGTAGCCTTCCATCACGATCCTGATGTTCAGGTCGCGCGCCGTCGCCTCGACCTGGGCGACCAGCGCCAGGTAGTCTTCCAGGCGCGGCAACGGCGGCATGAACACGTACAGGACGCCGTTGCGCACCTCCACGCACATGGCGGTGCGCGTGAGCCAGCCCGCGGATTCGAACTTGCCGGGCTGACGCGCTTCGGGCAACCCCGCGCCCGGTCCGCCGCGCCCCGCGCCATTGGCGATGGGCGCTTCGCCATTGCGCGGCGCGCCCGGTTCCTGGCGCGCCGTCGCGCGCACGTTCTGCGTCAGCAGCTGGGCGGGCCCGGGCAGCGACCGCCGCGCATCGAACGGGTCGCGTTCGACCACCACGGGCGCGTCGGCCTCGTCCACCCAGGGCAGCGAATCCAGCGGCAGGCGGTACCCCATCGGGGAATCGCCCGGAAACAGGTACATGCGTTCGTCCCGCAGGAACCAGGGGCCGGACACCCAGGCGCCGTCCTCGCCCGCCTGGATCGGCAAGGCGTATCCCACCACGCTGTCCAGCTTCTGCTCGAACACGCGGCGCAAGCGTGCGCGCTCCATCTCGTCTTCCAGCCTCGAATCGAACGGATCCACGTTCGCGGGCAGGCGGCGTTCGCGCCACAGGTAATAGAACACGTCCTCGTAACCGGGCACGACGGTCTGCCCGCTTAGGCCCAGCCGCTCGCACAGCCGCGCCATGAACCGCCGGGCATCTGCCTCCGTGTACGCGCTGCGCTGGCGCTCGTCGGCGAACAGCGCCGGATCGTCCCAGCAAGCCTGCCCGTCCGTGCGCCAATAGATCGACAGCGCCCAGCGCGGCAACTGCTCGCCCGGATACCACTTGCCCTGGCCGAAATGCAGGAAGCCGTTGCCGCCATAGCGGGTGCGCAACCGGTTCAGCAACTCCAGCGCGTAGCCGCGCTTGGTGGGCCCCAGGGCGGCGGTGTTCCATTCGGCGCCCTCGCGGTCCGACACGGACACGAAGGTAGGTTCGCCGCCCATCGTCAGGCGCACGTCCATGTGGTCCAGGTGATCGTCGATCTTGTCGCCCAGGTCGCGGATGGCGTGCCATTGCGCGTCGGTGTAGGGCTTGGTCACGCGCGGCGATTCGAACACCCGCGTGACTTCCATCGTGTGCGTGAATTCGACCTCGGCCTCGTCCACCGCGCCCGTCACCGGCGCGGCGCTGCCCGGCTCGGGTGTCGCCGCCAGCGGGATGTGGCCTTCGCCCGCCAGCAGGCCCGAGGTCGGGTCCAGCCCGATCCAGCCCGCCCCCGGCAGATAGACCTCGCACCAGGCATGCAGGTCGGTAAAGTCGGATTGCGCCCCGCTGGGGCCGTCCAGCGCGCGCACGTCCGGCTTCAGCTGTATCAGGTAGCCCGACACGAAGCGGGCCGCCAGCCCCAGATGACGCAGCGCCTGCACCAGCAGCCAGCCCGAATCGCGGCACGACCCGGCATTGCGCGCCAGCGTCTCTTCGGGCGTCTGCACCCCCGGTTCCATGCGGATCAAGTAATTGATTTCCTGATGGATCTGCTGGTTCAAGCCCACCAGGAAATCCACGGTGCGCTGCGGCCGCACGTCCACGCGCGACAGGAACTCGGCAAAGCGCGGCGTAGCCTGGCCGCACGCGAGGTACGGCGCCAGTTCGCGGGCCAAGCCGTCGTCGTAGGCGAAGGGAAAGGTTTCGGCGTCCGGTTCCAGGAAGAAGTCGAACGGGTTGTAGACCGCCATTTCGGCGACCAGGTCCACGGTGATCTTGAATTCCCGGGTCTTGCCAGGAAAGTTCAAGCGCGCCAGGTAGTTGGCAAAGGGATCCTGCTGCCAGTTGATGAAGTGCTCGGCCGGCTCGATGGTCAGCGAATACGACAGGATGGGGGTCCGGCTGTGGGGCGCGGGCCGCAGGCGCAGCACTTGCGCCGAGAGCCCGACGAGACGGTCATATTTGTATTGCGTAACGTGCTTGAGTGCTACGTGGATCGTCACTGCCTTCTCCGGGTCGACTTGGGGCTGCCGCAAAGGCAGCCAAAGCACTGCAAGGAAAACACGCGCGTGTTTCAGTGGCTGGTCTGCACCTGCACCGATACATCCATCGACAGCGCGGCGGCAGCGCCGTGCAGCCAGCGCACGGGCGAAGCCGATTCATAATCGCGCGCCACCGCCAGGCGGCAATGGCCGTCCGAGGCGAAGCAGGCGTGGCTGACATCCACGCTGACCCAGCCGTGCCGGGCCAGCCAGACGTCCGCCCAGCCATGGTTGGCGGCCTCGTCGCCCGCCACGTGCCAATAGCCGCTGACATAGCGGGCCGGCGTGCCGAAGGCGCGCACGCAGGCCAGCAGAAGATGGGTGTGGTCCTGGCTGCTGCCGCGCCCCGCTGCCAGCACCTGCGCCGCCGTCATCGGCGCGTCGTTCAGCCCCGGCGTGTACGCGACCCGCTCGCGGATGGCGGCGCTGAGGTTCAGCACGTCCTCGGGCGTATGCATGCCGCGGGGCGCCACGCGGCGGCAGAAGTCCCGGATGGTGTCGTCGCACTGGGTCAACGCGGTGGGCACGCCGTAGATGTAGACCGGCAGGCGTTCTTCTTCGTCGTCCACATGGCCCTGGGCCAGCGGATGGATGTCCACCTGCCCCACGGCGTGGATTTCGATTTCGCTGTGGGTACGGTGCAGCGTCAGCGTGTGGATGACGTTGCCATAGGCGTCCACCTGCGGCTGGATCTCGCCGGGCGTCTGGATCTGCCATCGCAGCGCATGCTGGTGGTCATCGCGCCGGGGCGTCAGGCGCAGCGTCTGGATGCTGTAGTTCACCGGGGCGGCATAGCGGTAGCGGGTCACGTGCTTGATGAGATGCTTCATGAAGGTCTCCAAGGGTCACGCTGGCAACGTCGGGGCCGTCCGCCCCCTGGCCCGGCAGGCACGACGATTGATAGTAGCAATAGCTCGTTGAAATAATTAAGCAACTTGCATGCCAAGTTGCCGGGCATCGGGCCTTGTCGACAATCGCCCGGCGTGTCCGCCTTCCGGCCGTGGTGGCTGCCCAAGGAATGTGGCCGGGAATGCCCCCGAAATGCCCCCGACATGCCCCCCCCAAATGCCCATTTAGCGGCGTCTGGCACCAGACCGGTGCGCGGGCCGCCCTTTTTCGGACGGCCTTCGCGCCCGATACCGCCGCCCTCCGCCGCGCATTTTTTACAACCCATTGCAAAATTGTTCCGCAAGCGACGGGGCGCGCCCAGCGCCCGGCGGCCCCCAGCGCGATCACAATCTTCAAACGGGCGGACAATCGTTCAATACGCGCCATGGGCCGGGTGGCACATTGCAGGGGAATTCACCGCAGGCATCCAAGGAGACCTCCATGCCCGTCACCGCCACCCCGACCCCCGGCGCCAAACTGCTGTCGCCCAAGGACCACACGCTCATCATGATCGACTTCCAGTCGCAGATGGCGTTCGCCACGCATTCCATCGACGCGGTCACGCTGCGCAACAATGCCGGCCTGGTCGCGCATGCCGCCGCCGGTTTCGGCGCGTCCGCCATCCTGACGACCGTCGCGGAAAAGAGCTTCTCCGGCCCGATGTTCGACGAAGTGGTCGCGCCTTTTCCCGGCCAGAAGCTGCTGGACCGCACGTCCATGAACACCTGGGAAGACGCGGCCGTGATCAAGCAGGTGAACGAAATCGGCAAGAAACGCATCGTGCTCGCAGGCCTGTGGACCAGCGTCTGCATCGTCGGGCCGGCCTTGTCGGCGCTGGACCAGGGCTTCGAGGTCTACGTCATTACCGACGCGTGCGGCGACGTGTCGGCGGAAGCCCACAACCGCGCCATCGAGCGTATCGTGCAAGCAGGCGGCCAGCCGATCACCGCGTTGCAATACCTGCTGGAAATGCAGCGCGACTGGGCGCGCACGGACACCTACGAGATGACGACAGGCATCGCCAAGAAATTCGGCGGCGCCTACGGCCTGGGCATCATCTACGCCAAGTCCATGTTCAACGCCCACGAAAGCTGACCGGAGCGCGCCGATGAAGGTCTACCTGGTATCGCTTGGACTCGGCCTGCTGGTCGGGGTCATCTACGCGCTGTTCAACGTGCGTTCGCCGGCCCCGCCGGTCATCGCGCTGGTAGGCCTGCTCGGCATCCTGGCGGGGGAACAGATCCCCCCGCTGATCAAGCGCTTCATGGCCGACGAGGCCACCCGCACGTCATGGATCCAGCAGCAGGTCAAACCGCACATGTTCGGCCAGTTGCCCAGTTGCCCGAAGCCGCCCGCCTCATCAACCCCAGACGCCTGTGGAGACAAGCGCAATGGCTGACACTCCGACCACCGCGCGCGATGGCGCGCCCGACCTGATCCTGCATCAAGGCCGCTTCACTACGCTGGACCCGGCGCGCCCCACCGCCGACGCCGTCGCCGTGAAGGACGGCCGCTACACGCGCGTGGGCGCGGCGGCCGACGTCCTGCCGTTGGCCGGACCCGGCACGAAGGTCATCGGCCTGAACGGCCGCAGCGCGTTGCCCGGGCTGATCGACAACCACCTGCACATCATCCGCGGCGGCCTGAACTACAACATGGAACTGCGATGGGATGGCGTGGCAAGCTTGGCCGACGCCATGGCCATGCTGCGCCGGCAGGTCGCCGTCACCCCCGCGCCGCAATGGGTGCGGGTGGTGGGCGGCTTCACCGAGCACCAATTCGCCGAAAAGCGCCTGCCCACCATCGAAGAGCTGAACGCCGCAGCGCCCGACACGCCGGTATTCATCCTTCACCTGTACGACCGCGCGTTGCTGAACGCCGCCGCG
Organism: uncultured Achromobacter sp.; assembly: GCA_963530045.1. Classification (GTDB taxonomy): domain Bacteria; phylum Pseudomonadota; class Gammaproteobacteria; order Burkholderiales; family Burkholderiaceae_B; genus Achromobacter. The sequence continues at coordinate 4,054 of CAUSDE010000114.1, read as the reverse complement.
CTGCGCGCCGTGGGCTATGACAAGGCCACGCCCGCGCCTCCGGGCGGCGAGATCGTGCGCGACGCGGCCGGCAACCCCACGGGGCTGCTGCTGGCCAAGCCCAATGCGTCGATCCTGTACGCCACGCTGGCCAAGGGACCGAAGCTGCCCTTCGAATACCAGCTCAATTCCACGCGCCATTTCATGCGCGAGCTCAACCGGCTGGGCGTCACCGGCGCCATCGACGCCGGCGGCGGCTTCCAGAACTACCCCGAGGACTATCAAGTCATCCAGCAACTGGCCGACGCCGGCCAGTTGACGATCCGCCTGGCCTACAACCTGTTCACCCAAAAGCCCAAGCAGGAAAAGGAAGACTTCCTGAACTGGACCGCCACCTCGCAGTACAAGCAAGGCACCGACTACTTCCGCCACAACGGCGCCGGTGAAATGCTGGTGTTCTCGGCGGCCGACTTCGAAGACTTCCGCCAACCGCGGCCCGAATTGGGCCCGGAGATGGAAGGCGAGCTTGAGGAAGTGGTGCGCATCCTGGCGCAGAACCGCTGGCCCTGGCGTCTGCACGCGACCTATGACGAAACCATTTCGCGCGCGCTGGATGTCTTCGAACGCGTCAACCAGGATGTGCCGCTGGCCGGCCTGAACTGGTTCTTCGACCACGCCGAAACCATCTCCGACCGATCCATCGACCGGATCGCCGCGCTGGGCGGCGGCGTGGCCGTGCAGCACCGCATGGCCTACCAGGGCGAATACTTCGTCGAACGCTATGGCGCCGGCGCAGCGGAAGCCACGCCGCCCGTCAAGCGCATGCTGGAGCACGGCGTGAACGTGTCTGCCGGCACCGACGCCACCCGCGTGGCGTCCTACAACCCCTGGGTATCGCTGTCCTGGCTGATCACGGGCAAGACCGTGGGCGGGCTGCGGATTACGCCGCAGCGCAACTGCCTGGACCGCGACACCGCGCTGCGCATGTGGACCGAGAACGTCACCTGGTTCTCGAACGAACAGGGCAAGAAGGGCCGCATCGCCGAAGGCCAGCTGGCCGACCTGGTCGTGCCCGACCGCGACTTCTTCGCCTGCCCCGAATCGGACATTGCCGACACCACAAGCCTGCTGACCCTGGTGGGCGGCAAGGTGGTCTGGGGCGCTGGCGAATTCGCCGCGCACGACGAGGCGGCCCCGCCGCCCGCCATGCCGGACTGGTCGCCCACGCGCCTTTTCGGCGGCTACGGCGCCTGGGGCGATCGCGAAGGCAAGCCGTTGCAGGCAACGGTGCGCGAGGCAGCGGCCGCCTGCGCTTGCGCAAACGGCTGCAATGTCCATGGCCATCAGCACGCAGGCGCCTGGGCCAGCAAGGTGCCCGTCTCGGACCTGAAGGGCTTTTGGGGCGCGCTGGGCTGCGCATGCTGGGCGGTATGACGATGCCGCCGGTATTCACGTCGCCGGCCGTGCGCTGGCTTGCCCTGCTGGCGCTTTGCGGCGCGTACCTGCAGGGGGGCCTGGTCAAACTGATGGATTTCAACGGCGCGCAGGCGGAAATGGCGCATTTCGGCCTGCAACCCGCCAATCTCGCGGCCGCTGCCGTTATTCTGCTGGAACTGGGTGCCAGCGCATTGGTCCTGATCGGCCGGTTGCGCTGGCTGGGCGCACTGGCGCTGGCCGGCTTTACCGCGGCCGCGGCGCTGATGGCCAACCGGTACTGGGAGGCGCCCGCGGACGCGCGTTTCATGACCATGAACGCCTTCTTCGAGCACTTCGGGCTGGCCGGGGCATGGGTCCTGGTGGCCTGGCATGACCTGACGGAGCGCACGCATGGCCGGCGTTGACCGCAATACCCCTCCTCCCGCCGCCGTCGGCGGCATGGCCCCGCTCAAGCACACGCTGTTTGCCGTACTGTGGGGCGCCACCATCCTGGGCAATATCGGCAGCTTCATGCGCGACGTGGCCAGCGCCTGGCTCGTCACCGACCTGTCGTCCAACCCCGCCGCGGTCGCGATGATGCAGACGGCCGCCACGTTGCCTGTCTTCCTGCTGGCGATCCCCGCAGGCGTGCTGTCCGACATCCTGGACCGGCGCCGCTTCCTGATCATCATCCAGGTACTGCTGGCCTGCGTCAGCTTCACCCTGCTGATGATGGCCAAGACCAATACGCTGACCGTGGAAACCCTGATCGCGCTGACCTTTCTGGGCGGCGTGGGCACGGCGTTGATGGGCCCGACCTGGCAAGCCATCGTGCCCGAACTCGTGCCCAAGGCCGAACTGAAGACCGCCGTGGGCCTGAATTCGCTGGGCATCAACATTGCGCGGGCCCTGGGCCCGGCGGTCGGCGGCCTCCTGCTGGCGGCGTTCGGCGCGGCGGCGGCCTACGGCGCGGATGTGCTCAGCTACGTGTTCGTGATCGGCGCGCTGCTCTGGTGGAAGCGCCCCAAGCGGGTCGACGACGGCCTGTCCGAACAGTTCTTCGGCGCCTTCCGTGCTGGGGTGCGTTTTGCGCGCGCCAGCCGCGACCTGCACGTGGTGCTGCTGCGCGCGGCCGTGTTCTTCATCTTCGCCAGCTCCGTCTGGGCGCTGCTGCCGCTGGTGGCCCGGCGCATGCTGGGCGGCAGCGCCGGCTTCTACGGCATCTTGCTGGGCGCCGTCGGCGTGGGCGCGATCCTGGGCGCGGTGATATTGCCGATGCTGCGCCAGCGCCTGAACACCGACGGGCTGGTGCTGGCCGCGGCCGCCGTCGCCGCCGTCGTCATGGCGGCCCTGTCCTTCGCGCCGCCGCAATGGGCGGCGGTCGTGCTCCTGCTGCTGTTGGGCGTGGGCTGGATCGTCGCCCTGACCACGTTCAACGGGGTGGCGCAATCCATCCTGCCCAATTGGGTCCGAGGCCGCGGCCTGGCCATCTATCTGATGGTGTTCAACGGCGCCATGGCTGCCGGCAGCCTGGGTTGGGGTCTGCTGGCGCAGGAGATCGGCGTTCCGGCGACCTTGCTGGCCGGCGCCGCGGGATTGCTCGTGGCCGGCCTGGTGCTGCACCGCATGCGCCTGCCGCAAGGCGAGGCCAATCTGGATCCCTCCAACCACTGGCCCGAACCCCTGCTGGACGCGCCCGTCGAACATGACCGCGGCCCGGTCATGGTGCAGATCGAATACCGCATCCGCGTGCAGGACCGCCCGGCCTTCCTGCAGGCCTTGCAGGCCGTGGCGGAAGAGCGCCGCCGCGACGGGGCCTACGCCTGGGGCATCGCCGAACACACCGGCGACCCGGAACGGGTGCAGGAATGGTTCCTGGTGGAGTCCTGGGCGGAACACCTGCGCCAGCATCAACGCGTGTCGCAGGCCGACGCGGACCTGCAGGGCGAAGCGCAGCGCTTTCACATCGGACCCGACAAACCCGTGGTGCACCACTTCCTGGCGCTGGACATGCGCCAGGCGAAACCCGGCCCGGCGCCCTGACGGCGCCCGGGGTTCAGTGCGCCGACGCGTCCAGGAAACGGTGCACCACGCGCACCGCCGCGGCGCCTTCGCCGATGCAGGCCAGCACATGCTTGACCGAACCCGCGCGCACCGCGCCGGCCGCAAAGACGCCCGGCTGCGAGCTTTCAAAGGCCCGGGCCTGCATCGACCCCGCGGCCGCCCGGCCGGTATGGATATAGCCCCAGTCGTCCGTATCCAGGTAGCCGTCCAGCCATGCCGTATTGGCTTGCGCGGCCGGATCCGCGGCTCCGTCCTGCCGCATGCCGGTCGCCACGATCAGACTGCGGGCTTGCACCACCTGCCCGTCGTCCAACCCGACGCGGTACGGATAGCTGCTACCGTCGAAGCCGCTCGCGACGCGGCCGGGCAGCACATGCGAACCGAAGCGCCGGCTCTGGTCTTCGGCCCGGCGCAGCAGCCCGCCGTCGCACAGGCCCGTGACCGTGCCCGGGAAGCCGGGCAAGGCGTCCGCGCCGGGCATGTCCGCACGGCATCGCTGACGTCCCACCAACAGCGTGTGCAAGCCTTCGGACGCCGCGTAGGCCGCGGCCGCCAAACCTGCCGTGCCGCCGCCGACGACGACCAGGTCAAGCAC
>CAUSDE010000113.1:0-10953 GCA_963530045.1 uncultured Achromobacter sp. | reverse complement strand
GATGACAAGGGGGCAGTCCGGAGCGAAGGCTCCGGACCGCAATCGTTGACCCGCGCATCGCAGGCCCCAGACGTGACGGGCGCCTTAAGAACCCGCACCCGTCACAAAACAAACACGATCAACCCGGCAACGCGTCCGGAACACCCAGATCGGCTGCCAGCTTCTTTAAGCCATCCCAGATCCGGCTATCGAACTCCACCGAATCGGCGTTCACGGCGCGGTTGCGGGCTTCGTATTCGCCCGGATACTGCACAGCCTCGACACCCGGTTGCGGCTTGCACGCGTGCAGGTAGTCGATGAAAGCGCCGACTTCCATCGTTCGCCAGTCCGTGTTGAAGTCCACTTGCGGATCCAGCAGCAGCGCGAACATGTTGTTCGTCGCCACACCGATGCGCGGGTGTTCCGGCTGGATCGTGCCGCCGCCGGACAGGACGCCTGCCAGCAGTTCGGCCACCAGGCCCAGCGCGTAGCCCTTGTGGCCGCCGAACGGAAGCAGGGCGCCGGGCGGGTCGGTGAACAACGCGCCCGGGTCCGTCGTCGGGTTGCCGTCGGCGTCGATCAGTGATCCCGGGGGCGCCTGTTCTCCCTTGGCCGCCAGCACGCGCGCCTTGTTCACGGCGATGGAACTGGTGGCCATGTCGACGATGAAGGGCGGACGGCCGCCCGGCAGCGGGCCGGCAAAGCACAGCGGGTTGGTGGTCAGGCACGCCTGCGCGCCGCCGAACGGCGCGACGGTCGGCGAACGGTTGATCACGTTGGTGAAGGCCAGCAGGATCAGGCCCTTGGCCGCCACCATTTCCCCGAAATGGCCCATGCGGCCCAGGTGGTGGCTGTGGCGCAGGGTCACGATGCACTGTCCGTGTTCCTGCGTGCGCTCGATGGCTTTTTCGATGACGACTTTGCCGACGTACTGGCCCAGGCCGTGGTGGCCGTCATAGGCCAGCATGGCGCCGCGGTCGTTGACCAGTTCGGGCCGGCCGTCCGGTTTGGCCAGGCCTTCGGACAGCACGCGCCGGTAGTTCGTCAGGATCGACAGGCCGTGGCTGGTGTAGCCTACCCGGTCGGATTCGACCAGGTGTTCGGCGACGTCGCGGGCGATGTCTTCGGGCACGCCTTGCGCCATCAGCACGCGGCGGCCGTATTCATTGGCTTGGGCAATGGAGAGTTTCATGATGCGTTCTCCTTAGAGCCAGCCGAGCCAGCGCCAGTACGTCGCGCCCATCACCAGCATCAGCAGGTAGCCCACGATGGTGACGATGATGCCGACTTTGGCGAACTGCTTGGCATTGAAGGTTTCCGTGCCCAGGCACACCATGTTCTGCGGCGCGTTGATGGGCAGGATGAAGCCGTAGCTGACGACGAAGCCCAGCAGCATGGTCATGCCCAGGCGGCTGAAGTCGCCCGGCAGCGTGGCCAGCACCGAGATCAGGATGGGCAGCATGGCCGAGGTCAGCGCGGTGGCGCTGGCGAATCCCAAGTGGATGACGATCAGGAATGCGGCAAGGATGGCGAAGATGGCCAGCGGTCCCAGGTGATCCAGCCCGGTGTGCGCCACGACCTGGTTGCCCAGCCATTGGCCCGCTTGCGTCGTCAGCAGGGCGGTGCCCAGGCTGATGCCCACGCCGAACACGATCACGGTGCCCCATGGGATGCGCGATTGCACGTCTTTCCACGTCATCACGCCAAAGCGCGGCAGCATCAGCAGCACCAGGCCGAAGTAGGTGGTCGAGGTGGTGTCGAACTTGTGCAGCTTGCCTTCGGTCGACCAGAACAGCAGCAGCATGACCGACACGGCCATCAGGCGCTTTTGGGCGCCTGTCATCGGGCCCAGCTCAAGCAGCGACTTTTCAACCGCTTCCTTGCCTCCGGCGATGCTGTCGCTTTCCGGGGGCAGCATCTTCAGCACGACGATGATCAGCACGGCCGACATGATCAGCGACCAGGGGGCGCCGGCGATCAGCCAGTCCGACCATGCCACGCGTTCGCCCAGCATCTTTTCCATGAAGCCGACCGTCAGCAGGTTCTGGGCGGCGGCCGTCTGGATGCCGACGTTCCAGATGCTGGTGGCTTGCGCCACGATGATCATGATGCCGGCGGCGATGTTCGAGCGCTTGTCCACGCCGAAGGCCGCGATGACACCCATCATGATGGGCACCACGGCCGCGCTGCGGGCTGTCGCGCTAGGCACGACCAGGCTCAGCACGATCGTCACGGCGATACATCCGATCAGGATGCGGCGCGTGCTGGTGCCGACTTTGGACAGGGTGACCAGCGCGATGCGCCGGTCCAGCCCGGTGAAGGTCATGGCGGCGGCAATGAACAAGGCGCCGGTGACCAGCGCCAGCGCCGAATTCGCAAAGCCGGTGAGCGCCATGCTGATGGCGGCCGACGTGCCGTAGAGCACGTTCGGGTCTTTGATTGTCGGAGCCGTGCCCAACAGGAAGGCCATCAGCGTCGTGATCATGATCGCGCTGGCTTCGTAAGACACGGCTTCGGTAATCCAGACCACCACGGCAAACGCCAGGATCGCCAGCATGCGGTGTCCCGCGACCGGCAGGTCGGCGGGCAGGGGCATCATCAGCACCCCGATCATCACCAGGATGCCGGCGACGAGTCCGATCGGTATTTTTGCTTTCTTTGGGGCTTGCGAGGCAGGGACAGCGGCTGGCGCAGTCATATCCATCTCCGGTTGAGGTCAAACTTCCGACACACTCCCCGCGAGCACGGGTTTATTCAATTCGATGTGTCGGTGCTACAGGATGATCGTGACGGCATTGAGGAAAACCCGTATTGATGTGGGTCAAACCGAAGAAGATTTGCGCTTGTGGAAAACCCATCTGGGGCATTATGCTCGTCCGCCCTCGTTGGTCGCAAGTCTTGGAATGTTGCGTAGATGCACACTAATTGTGCCGGGACAGCCAGGGTGGCCGCGACAGTTCTACGTTAATTCGTTCGTGTTATGGCGCAAGTGCGCGGCTCAACCCAGCGTGAGCCGCAACTGCTCGTCCAGGTGCAGCGTGGGCGCCACGCGCCAGCCGCTCTGCGCATAGCGCAGCCATCGGCCCAGCACCAGGTGCGTCAGCAGGCTGGCATGCGCGGCCACATTGGCGTCCGGGGCCAGGCCGCCGTCCGTGATGGCGATGCGCAGCGACTGCTTCAGCGACGTTTCGATGCGGTCATTGATATGGTTGATGCGCTCTTGCAGCCGGTTGTCTTCCGTCACCAGCGCGTCGCCGGTCAGCACCCGCGTCATGCCCTTGTTGCGTTCCGAGAAGGTCAGCAGCATGGAGACGGTCTTGTGCGCTTGCGGCACGCCATAGGGTTCGGCGGCGGCAATCTGGTTCACCAGCGTGAAGATGCTGGTTTCGATGAATTCGATCAACCCTTCGAACATCTGCGCCTTGCTGGCGAAGTGCCGGTAGAGTGCGGCTTCGGACACTTCAAGGCGCGCGGCCAGGGCGGCCGTGGTGATGCGGGCCGCATGCGGCTGCTCCAGCATCTCGGCCAGTGTCTGCAGAATCTGGGTCTTGCGCTCGCCGGGTTTGCTCGCCATGGAAGGGACTGCTCTCGCGCAGGCTTGACGGTGAATGGGGGGAGGAGCGCGCCGCTATCCCCGCAGGGGACGTCGGCGTAACAACAAATCACTGACGGAGTTTACCCGCAAGTCGACGTAGGCCGGGCGGTGCGAACGGCCACGTGAAAAGGGCGTACCGGGGTGATAGACGTGCACCGTGCGCACGCCCGCCTGGCGCGCGCCGCGCAGGTTGGCCAGCGTGTCTTCCACCAGGACAGCGCGGTGCGCCGGCACGCCTTCGCGGGCCAGCACGTAGCGCAGCAGGGCGGGTGACGGCTTGGGCCGGAATTCGCCGTGCAGGCGCATGTGCTCGATGGCCCACAGGCTGTCGAACTGGCGCAGGATGCCCAGGCGGGACAGCACCGCGCGGGCGTAATGCAGCGGCGCGTTGGTCAACAGCACCTTGCGGCCGGGCAGTTGACGCAGCTTGTAGGCCAGCGCCTTTTCGGCGCGAACCAGCGGGTTCACGTCGAAGTCGTGGCTGCGGTGCAGGAAGTCGTGCGGGTTCACGCCGTGATGCCGCACCATGCCGATCATCGTGGCGCCGTAGCGCTTCCAGTACAGCCGACGCACGTCGTTGGCCGTGTCGATGTCCACGTTCAAGGCCTCGGCCACGGCCATCGTCATGCCGTGGTCGATCTTGGGGAAGATGGCGTGCGAGGTGTCGTGGAGCGTATTGTCCAGATCGAACAGCCACAGGCGCTCGGAAACGCCTGTGGCCATGCGGCGCGAGCGGCGCATGCGCACCGCCGGCCGCAACAATTGACGGTGGGCGCGCATCAGGCGCACCGCCGGCAAGGGATGGCAAGGCCGACCCGATCCGGGCCGTCCCAATACAGGCCGACCCAATACGGGCCGACCCAATTCGGGCCGTGCGGCGCCGGCTCCGCCGGTCCGCAGCAGCGCCTCCTGGGGGGAAGCGCGGAGCGCTGCGGAAGGGACATCAGTGCGAGCTGATCATCGTGCCGACGCCCTGGTCGGTCAGGATTTCCAGCAGCAGGCAGTGCGGCACGCGGCCGTCGACGATGTGCACGGAGTTCACGCCATTCTTGGCGGCGTCCAGCGCCGACGAGATCTTGGGCAGCATGCCGCCCGAGATCGTGCCGTCCGCGAAGAGCTCGTCGATCGTCTGGGCGGACAGGCTGCGCAGCAGCTTGCCGGCCTTGTCCAGCACGCCCGGGGTGTTGGTCAGCATCAACAGCTTTTCAGCGCCCAGCACTTCGGCCATCTTGCCGGCGACGACGTCGGCGTTGATGTTGTAGGCCGTGCCGTCTTCGCCATAGCCGATGGGCGAAATCACGGGGATGAACTGGTCGTCCTGCAAGGCCTTCACGACGGCCGGCTCGACCAGCGTGATGTCGCCCACGAAGCCGATGTCGATCGGTTCGCTGGGATTGTCCTTGTTGGCCATCAGCTTCTTCTGAGCCTGGATCAGGCCGCCGTCCTTGCCGGTCAGGCCCACGGCCTTGCCGCCGACTTCGTTGATCATCATGACGATGTCTTGCTGCACCTGGCCGCCCAGCACCCATTCGACCACTTCCATGGTCTCGGCATCGGTCACGCGCATGCCCTGGATGAAGGTGCCTTGCTTGCCGATGCGGCGCAACGCGTCGTCGATCTGCGGACCGCCGCCGTGGACGACCACCGGGTTCAGACCCACCAGCTTGAGCAGCACGACGTCGTGCGCGAAGCTACGCTGCAAGCGCTCTTCCGTCATGGCGTTGCCGCCGTACTTGACCACGATGGTCTTGCCGTGGAATCGTCGGATATACGGCAGTGCTTCAGACAGCACAGCGGCTTTGACAGCGGGGGACGAAACGGCAGCAGGGTCGGGGGTGTCGGTCATGGCAGCTAAGTCGGCAAAATAAGTAAGAGTGGTTAGAAAAAATGCCTGCACAAAATCGCGTTCGGGACGCGGTAGCGCAAGCATACGACGGATTGTAGTACCCCCGCGTTTCATATGCCTAAAACCTATGTCCATATGCCCGACAAATAACCGGCATTCAGGTAAATTGGGGGCGTTTTCGAGAACGCGGCGCCCCGCAAAAGGGGGCGAATCCGCATCCGGGTGGACATCGGCCCCCATTTTTATCCCTATAAGAGGCAACACATGCGTTTGAACTTCGTCCGCGCTGCCCTCGCGGCATCGGCTTTCCTGGTGGCGGCCAATGCCGCTCATGCTGAAAAAGTGGTGGTGGGCGCGACCCAGGTGCCGCATGCCGAGATCCTGGAAGTGGTGAAACCGCAGTTGGCCAAGCAGGGCGTCGAGCTCGACATCAAGGTATTCAGCGATTATGTGCAGCCCAACCTGCAACTGGTCGACAAGCAGCTGGACGCCAACTTCTTCCAGCACAAGCCCTACCTGGATTCGTTCAACAAGGACCGCAAGGCCACGTTGGTGCCCGTGGCGCTGGTCCACGTCGAGCCCTTCGGCGGCTACTCCAAGAAGATCAAGAGCCTGGCCGAACTCAAGGACGGCGCCACCGTCGCCATCCCGAACGACCCGTCCAACGGCGGCCGCGCGCTGGCGCTGCTGCAAAAGCAGGGCGTGATCAAGCTGAAGGACCCGTCCAACATCCTGGCGACTGCCGCCGATGTGGTCGAGAACCCCAAGAAGCTGAAATTCCGCGAGCTCGAAGCCGCGATGCTGCCGCGTTCGCTGGATGACGTCGACCTGGCGCTGATCAACACCAACTACGCGCTGGAAGCCGGTCTCGTGCCGACCAAGGACGCGCTGTTCATCGAAGGCGCCGATTCGCCCTACGCCAACATCCTGGTGACCCGCACGGACAACAAGGATGCGCCCGGCATCAAGAAGCTGGTCGATGCCCTGCATACCCCCGAAGTGAAGAAATTCATCCAGGAAAAGTACAAGGGCGCCGTGGTCCCGGCTTTCTAAGCCCGTTCACCGCGCTCTACCGCAAGAACCGCCCGCCTGCCGGGCGGTTTTTCTTTGGACGGTGGCAGCCAGGCGGCAGGGCAATGCCTTCGGCCAGGCAAAAAAAACCGCCCAAAGGGCGGTCTTCTTAGGCGGCAGAGGCTGCGGGCCTTAGCCTGCCGCCAGCGCCTTTTCCACGGTGGCGTGGAATTCGGCCACATCGTATTCGCCCAGATAGCGCTTGATGATGTGTCCCTGTTTGTCGATCAGGAACGCCGTGGGCGTCAGGCGGATGTCGCCGAAGGCGCGCGCGATGTCGCCCTTGGTGTCCAGCGCCACGGGGAAGGGCAGCTTGCGCTGTTCGGCGAAGTTCAGCACGAAGTTGGGCGGATCGTAATCCATGGCGACCGCCACGGCCTCGTAGCCCTTGGCGGCATACTCTTTATAGGCGGCAATGGTTTCCGGCATCTGCTTCACGCAGGTCACACAGCTGGTTGCCCAGAATTTGACCAGGACGACCTTGCCGCGCAGGTCCTGCATCGAGAAGGTCTTGCCTTCCAGCGTGGTGAACGTGACGTCGGGCGCCGTCTGGGCGGGGCGCCAGACGAACCAGGCGCCGATGCCGACCGCGACCAGCACGGCCAGGGCTACGATGGCTTTTTTCATTTGATGGGCATCGCTTCAACGCCATTGCTCGTGCCGGCCGCGTTGTTATCGCTGGGTGCTGCGCCGGCGCCGCTTTGAATGGGCGCTTTGGTTTCGGTGGAGGCGTCTCGGGTGCTGCTGTTGGACAGCCGGATGGCTTCTTCGCGGCTGATGGTCTCGAACAGTTTAACCACCTTGGCCACGCCACCCACGTCCGCAGTGGCGTTGGCGGCATACTCGCCCTCGGCCTGCGTGACCTTGCCCATCAGGTAGACGACGCTGTGGTCGGTCGTCAGCGCGATGGTGCCGGACGGCACGTACTTGGTGTTGATCAGCGCAGTCTTCACCTTGGAGGTCAGCCAGGTGTCGTTCGAGCGGGTGCCGAACGAGGCGATCGGGCCCACATTCAGCTGGTTGATCACTTGTTTGACGTTCTCGACGCCTTGCGCGATGGCGGTTGCCTGGGATTTGGCTTCCTCGGTGGGGACGTCGCCCGTCAGCAGCAGGTGGCCGCCATAGGCCATGGCGTTGACCCGCGCGGTATCGCCCAATTTCTGCGAGATCTGGCTTTGCGCCTTGAAGGCCATGTTCTGGTCTTCAAGCTGGATGCCTGACGTGCGGCGGTCCGTGACCACGACCGCCGTGGTGGCGGCGGCGCCGCCCACGATCAGCGGGGCGCAGGCCGCGAGCGAGAGCACCGCGGTGGACAGCGCGGCCGCGAGCATCAGGGGGCGGACTGCGGTTCTGACGTCAGAAATCATTCGGTGTCTCCAAGCAGAAGAGCGTCGATACCGTCGCACAGTGCGTGCAGCAGCAGAATATGGACTTCCTGGATCCGCATCGTGCGATCGCTGGGAACACATAGATGGACGTCCATGGGCGTAATGAGTTCCCCCATGACGCCGCCGCCCTTGCCCGTCAGGGCCAGCACGTGCATTTCGCGCGCACTGGCGGCTTCCATGGCGCGGACCACGTTGGGGGAATTGCCGCTGGTGGAGATCGCCACCAGGACGTCGCCGGCCTGGCCAAAGGCGTTGACCTGGCGCTCGTAGATTTCGTCGAAGCCGTAGTCGTTGCCGACGGCGGTGAGGATCGCGGTGTCCGTATTGAGCGCGATGCCCGCCAGCGGCAGGCGTTCGCGTTCAAAGCGGCCTACCAGTTCGGCGATGAAATGCTGTGCGTCCGCGGCGGATCCGCCGTTGCCGCAAGCCAGAATCTTGCCGTTGTTCGCCAGGGCGCCGAATAGCACGTCCACCGCCACTGCCAGCGGTTCGGCCAGGACGTTCATACTTTGTTCGCACGCAGCCATGGCGTCGCGAAAGTGCGACGTCATACGAGAGGTCATATCCATGGGCGCGATTATCTCACGGGGCGGTCGCGCTGTTCTGTCGATGCGTAACGACGTTGCGGCAGGGCGTTACGGAGGCGCCGGGCCGGTGACGGAAGGCGCCACGCGGCAATCGGGATCAGGGCAGCAGGAACGCGCCGCGCAGCCATTGCGGCTGGCCGGCGTCGAACACCACGGCGTCAAAGCGCGCCGGTGGCGGCCTCCCGTGCCAGTGGCGCCGGGCCAGTTCCGGCAGCCATTGCGCCGCGGCGCGGGCCAGCCGGGCCTGCTTGTCGCGGCCGATGCTGGCCGCGGCGCCGCCAAAGCGCGTCGGTCCCCGGGCCCGGACTTCGACGAAGACCAGCGTGTCGCCGTCACGCATGACCAGGTCGATCTCGCCCGCCCGCGTCGTCAGGTTGCGCGCCAGCAGCACCAGGCCCTCGGCCTGCAACAGGCGCAGCGCGGCGTCTTCGTGCTGGTCGCCGCGGCGTTGCATGGGCGAGCGGCGAGGGGGCGCGTCGTCGGCAGCAGCGCGCTGCCGGGCGCGGCGGCGACGCTTGTCCGCGCGTCGGCGGGCCGCCAGCGCCAGTTCACAGGCCAGGCGCAGGGTGTCGTCCGTCATGGGGGGCTTCCGAAATAGGCGGGCATTGGCGGCTACACTGACATGGTTTTCCGTGTCAGTAGGCTGCAATGAATCAAAATGTCTCACCCCCGCCTGCCGGCGATGCCTGGAGCCGCGTTGCCGAACGCGTGGCCGGGCAGCATTGGCCCGCGTCGACCTTGTACGTGGTAGCCACGCCGATCGGCAATCTGGGCGACTTGGGGCTGCGGGCCTGGCATGCCCTGCAACGCGCCGATGTGATCGCGGCCGAAGACACGCGCGCCAGCCGTACTTTGCTGGACGCCTGGGGCGTCAGCACGCCGCTGATGGCGGCCCACCGCCACAACGAGGCCGCCGCCGCTCAGGCCATCTGTGAACGCCTGGCCCAGGGCCAGCGCGTGGCGCTGGTGTCGGATGCGGGCGCGCCCGCCGTCAGCGATCCGGGCGCCCGCGTGGTGCGCGCCGTGCGCGAGGCCGGTTTCACCGTCGTGCCGGTGCCGGGCCCCAGTGCAGTGATCGCGGCCTTGATGGGTAGCGGCGTCACTACCGACGAAAATCCGGCCTACGCATTTGCGGGCTTTCCGCCGCCCAAGGCCGTGGCCCGCCAGCGCTGGCTGCGCTCGTGGTGCGCCCTGCCTGCGCCTGTCGTCATGTTCGAATCGCCGCACCGGCTGGCCGCCACCCTGGCCGACCTGCTGGAAGTCTGCGGCCCCGACCGCCAACTGACCGTGGCGCGCGAACTCACCAAACGGTTTGAAGAGATCGCCACCCTTACGCTGGGCGACGCTGCGGCCTGGCTAGCGGCCGACTCGCACCGCGAACAAGGCGAATTCGTGTTGATCGCGCACGCCCAGGCCGGTCAAGACATCGACGAGGAAGCCGACCCGCGCACCGACGTGCTGCTGGACGCGTTGCTGGAATCGATGTCCGTGCGCGACGCCGCCCGCGTGGCCGCCAAGGTCACGGGCGTGGCCCGCGACGTGTTGTACAACCGGGCGCTGGCCCGCAAGAAGTCGTCGGAGTAAGGCATGGTGTATTCAACGGTCGTGGCGAACAAGCCCGCCGATCCCCTCGAACCGATCGCTTACCGTGACATGGCCACGCCGCTGGGCGAGCTGCGCCTGGTGGCCAGCCCCAAGGGCCTGCGCGGCGCGTGGTTCACCGATCAGGAATTGCTGCCCTCGGCCGAAGGCTGGACGCATACGGAAACCGATCCCATCCTGGAGCAGGCCCGGCGCGAGCTGGAAGAATGGTTCGCCGGCAAGCGCCAAGGGTTCGACGTGGCGCTCGACCCGATCGGCACGACGTTCCAGCACAAGGTCTGGCACGCGCTGTGCGCACTGGATTTCGGCAAGCTCGCCAGCTATGGCGATCTGGCGCGCACCGTGGGGCGGCCCAAGGGCGCCCAGGCGGTCGGCGGCGCGGTCGGCCGCAATCCGATCATCATCATCATCCCCTGCCACCGCGTGATCGGGGCCGACACGTCGCTGACCGGATTCGGCGGCGGGTTGCCGCGCAAGCAGGCGCTGCTGGCGCACGAAGGCAACCGGTACGTCAGCCGCAACGCGCGTGCGCGCCGCGTCTGCGACGGGCAGGCCGAATTGCCCTGGTAGGCCTATAGGCCGACGCCGGCGAATCCCTCGCTTATTGTGTGGCGATGCTCGGCAGGATGCCGATACGGTCCGAGACCAGCTGCACGGCGTTCATGGCGCTCTGCCGATCGGGGTAGGGTCCGATCCTGACGCGGTACAGGTTGTTGGATTGCTCCACCTGGGCGGGCGGCGCGCCCGCCGCGCCCAATTGCGAATTGATGCGGGCGACGAGCGACTGCGCGTTGGCCGGCTGGCTGAACGCGCCCACTTGCAGATAGACCGTGCCGGCGCCGCCCGACGGGGCCTGGCGCACGGGCGCGGAGCCCGGCGCGGGGC
>CAUSDE010000112.1:0-11734 GCA_963530045.1 uncultured Achromobacter sp. | reverse complement strand
CGGTCAACGAGTGGCCGCCGCAGCATCCCAACCGGCCCGCGCATGTGCCCCAGGACTTTTCCATCGGATCGTCGTTACGCGTATTCGAAGCCGTGCTACTGGCTGCCAAGCAAGGCGGGGGCTGGTCCGTGGACGCCGATGAGCTCGACCGCGTCACGCAGTTGCTCAAAACCCTGCACATCGACGGCCTGGCGGACCGCGAACTGGCCGCGCTCAGCGGCGGGCAGCGACAGCTGGTCTCCATCGCCCAGGCGCTGGTGCGCGCGCCCCGCGTGCTGCTGCTGGACGAGCCCACCAGCGCGCTCGACCTGCAACGCCAATTCGACGTCCTGGCGCTGTTGCGGCGCCTGTCGCGCCAGCAGGCCATGTGCATGGTCATGGCGATCCACGACATCAATCATGCGCTGCGCTTCGCCGACCATGTGGTCGTGCTGCATGACGGCACGACGTTGACCCAGGGCGTGCCGCATCTGGTCATCACCCCGGCCTTGCTGGCGCGCGTGTACGGCGTACGGGCGCGTGTTGAACAGTGCTCGCGGGGACATTGGCAAGTGATCGTCGACGGCTCGCTGCACAGCCCCCCTGGAGATTGCGCGCCATGATCACTGTCGTCGTCAAAGACGCCTTGCGCGCCCGGGTGGAAGCGGCATCCGGTGGCGCACAGACCGTGCTCTACACCCGGCGCGGCCAGCCCAGCCATGTGAACATCATCTTGCGCGAACACCTGGGGCTTGGCGAACATCCCGCCTTCATGCTGCGAGGCCAGCCTCGGCAGGAATTCTTCTATGGCACTTACCCCGGCGTCATCCGCGACGGCGAACTGCTCAGCCTGCCCGGGCAGCCGCCCGCCAGCGGCATCGACTTTGCAACGGCCAGCCGCGCGGCCCGTGCCTGCGGCGGAGGCTGGCACCTGAGCACCAACGCGGAACGCGCAGCGCTGATGCGATGGGGCAACGCCCAAGGGCTGGCCTCGCAAGGCAATACCGACCATGGCCGCGACATCCGCGATGGCGCGGCGCACGGACGGCGGGTCGACGCCGCCGTTTCCGGCGACCCGGCCGGCAATCCGGCAACCTTGACCGGGTCCGGCCCGGACAGTTGGCGGCACGACCATACGCCGCACGGCATCGCCGATCTGTGCGGAAACCTCTGGGAATGGCAAGCGGGCCTGCGCCTGGTGGACGGCGAGATCCAGATCATTGCGGACAACGACGCCGCTCATGCGGACCTGGCGGCGGACTCCCCGGCGTGGATGGCTGTCCGCCTTCGGGACGGCTCCCTTGTGCCGCCGGGCACGCCCGGCTCGGCCAAGTTCGATGCGCCCACCCGTCGACGCGACGGCAATGCCGGCGCGCCGCAGCTGTCGGACGCCATCATCCACTACGTGGGCCAGGCGGGTAGCGACGCGAATACCCCCGGACTGATGGACGCGCCCTTCCGCGACATCACGGCGGCGGCCGGCATCTCGCCCCCCTCGCTGCTGATCGCGCTAGGCGTATTTCCGGATGCCCGCGTCCGCGACCGTGCGCAGGCCTATCTGCGCAACCACGGCGAGCGCCTGTTCATGAGCGGCGGCGCGTGGTATTCGGGGTGCGACGCTGGCCTGAACGCCTTGTGTCTGAGCCACCCTCGCAGCCACTTCAGCGCGACGGTCGGCGCCCGCCCCGCCTTCCTTCTGTGACGCCCAGCATGCGCAAACAGTCGTCCGAGACGCTGCGCGCGAAATCGGTGCAATCTTTCAAGTTGGCGGAAATGGCATCGTCGGTGACGCCATGCACGCCGGAATAGATCATCAGGGCGGTGATCCGGGGTTGCGGCAGTGGCCACAAGCCTGCCGCCTTGCCGCCTTCCAGGATCTCCAGCAACTGCTCCAGGATGGCGTTCTTGTCCCGGTTCTGGCGGTCGTGATGGTGATGGTTGCTGTAGACGATGTCGTGCGTCCGGTAGGTGTCCGCATAGGTCTGGACGCTGGCGTGAACCCATGCTTGCAGCTTGCCGACCCAATCGTCTTCATCACAGGCGTCGACGGCGAGTTCCAGCGCTTCCAGGAACTGGCGCGTGTACCGTTCGGCCAATGCCGCCAACATGTCGGTCTTGGCGGCGAAGTAGTGGTAGAACGTGCCTTTGGCGACTTTCGCCTCTTGCACGATGCTGCTGATGGTGGTGGCTTCCACGCCGTTGGCCAGGAACAGTTTCTCCGCGGCGGCCATCAATTCCTCAAGCCGCACTTCGGCGGGTTTGGTCCGAGGGGGACGCGGCTCGGCGGCGGGCAGCGGAGCTTTGGCGCGGGTCGATCTCATTGAAACATTCCAGGCGGCTGGCAAAGGCGCCCAGTTTAAGGGAAACCGATGGGCGTCAACGCAGCCGGCTCGCTTGGGCGGACCATTGATCCGGGCATGGCGGCTCCCGGGCTTGAATGGATTCATGGTGCAGAACCGCAGCGGGTGTCCCGCGTCGCCCCGCCATAGCTCGGCGTAAGGTGGGCTAGGACTAGTGGTTTTCCCTCAAAAGCCGGAAAAATCGGCGGTTCCCGATTCCCAAGCGGAATTCCCTCCGGTACATTTCGTCCAGTGGCCTGACCACTGGACCATCAGGCACCTGAACACGATTCCCGCGTCCTGTCGACCCTGCAGAAGACACGAGCGCCCCAGACCCATTACGCTCTACCCCCCGAACACTCCATCCCACGCCACAATGACTTCCCTTCAGGCCGTAGCCTCGACCCGCCTCTACCGCATGATTGCCGACCAGATCGCCGCGCGTATCAAGGCGGGCGATTTCCCGGCGGGCGGCAGATTGCCCGCCGAGCGCGAACTGGCCGAGCAACTGCAAGTCAGCCGGGCGTCGGTGCGCGAGGCCCTGATTGCGCTGGAAATCGAAGGCTATGTGGATGTGCGCGTCGGCACCGGCGTGTTCGTGTGCCCGCCGCGCGAAGACGGCAACTATCAGGACGCGCCCCAGGCCCCCGCCGCAGACAGTGTGGAAGCCACCGACATCGGCCCCTTCGACCTGCTGGAAACGCGTCTGCTGATCGAACCGGAATGCGCCGCGCTGGCCGCGCAAAAAGCGTCGCCCGCGCAGATCGCGGCGATCCGCGCGGCGCACGAAGGCATGTCGCTGACCGAATCTCCCAGCGTGCACGACCGCGCCTTCCACAGCGCCATCGGCGCCGCCTGCGGCAACGCGGCCCTGGCCGCGGCCATCTCGCACATCTGGCACCTCAGCACGCTTAGCCCGGTGTTCCACCGGCTGGAAGAGCACTTCGTGACCACCAAGGTGTGGAGCGAAGCGCAGAAAGAACACGAGCGCATCCTCGCGGCCATTGTCGACCGCGATCCCATCCGCGCGCGCCACGCCATGCACGACCACCTGGTCGGCATCCTGGCGCGTCTGCGGGAAGACTTCGGCAACGTTGGGATCCGATGATTTGATGACCCGCTAAGCCCCCGGCCTGGCGCCCCAGGCCCCTTCCCTTACCGACCGTGCATGCACCGCCGGCGCGAACAGCGCCGCCTGCGGCAAGGGGAGCGGCTTGCCCGCGCTTTCGCACGACCCTGCAGTCCCGCTGTCCCGCAAGACCCGTAAGACCCGTACGTCAAATACCTAAAACATATCAAGGTGAAAACATGCAGCTGACCCGTACCGTGAAGCTAGTGAGCGCGGCGCTATTGGCGCTAGGCGCCCACGCCGCCCAGGCCAACAAGGCTGACAACTCCCTCAACATCGCCTTCGACGCGGCGCCCGCCACGCTGGACGCCTACAAGGAATCGGACCGTCCCGGCCTGGCGCTGGCGCGCATGGTCTTCTCGGGGTTGCTGCAAAAGAACCAGGACACGGGCGAATTCGGCCCGGCCATCGCCACAGGCTACAAGTTCGTCGACGACACCACTATCGAACTGCCCATCCGCCGCGACGTGAAATTCCACGACGGCTCGCTGCTGACCATCGACGACGTGCTGTACACGCTGAACCTGGTGTCGTCAGACGCCTACAAGGCCCGCTTCCAGAACCAGGTCGCGTGGATCGCCAAGGCGGAAAAGGCCGGCGACGACACCGTGCGCATCAAGATGAAGACGCCCTACCCGTTGGCGCTGGAAATGCTGTCTGAGAACCTGCCGATCTATCCGCGCAAATATTACGAGGCCAACCAGTCCGACATGGGCGCCAAGCCCATCGTCACACGACCCTACCGCCTTAACGACAGACAGCCCGGCAGCCGCTACGTGTACGAACGCTTCGATGACTACTTCGGCTCCAAGCCGGCCGTGCAAAAGCTGGTGGTGCGCGTGCTGCCCGACGCCAACACCCAGTACGCCGAACTGCTGTCGGGCGGCCTGGACTGGATCTGGCGCGTGCCGCCGGACGTGGCCCGCCGCATGGAGAAGACGCCGACCGTCACGGTCAAGAGCAGCAGCATCATGCGCATCAGCTATATCTCGCTGAACCCGCGTTTCGACGACGGCAAGTCGCCGCTGGCCAAGCAGGAAGTGCGCCAGGCCATCAACTACGCCATCGACCGCGAAGCGATCCGCAAAGCCCTGGTGGGCGGCGCGTCCAAGGTCATCAACGCGGCCTGCAACCCGGCCCAGTTCGGTTGCGCCGCCGACGTGCAGGCCTACAAGTTCGACCCGGCCCGCGCCAAGCAATTGCTGGCGGCCGCAGGCTACCCCAACGGCATCACGCTGGACCTGGTCATTTCGGCGCCGCCGCGCAGCATCCTGGACGCGGCCGCCGCCCAGATGGCGCAGGCCGGCATCAAGCTGAACCTGGTCGAACAGCAGTACGGCACCGCCATGACCAACTGGCGCGACGGCAAGATCGCCATGCTGTCGTCCAACTGGGGTTCGTACGGCATCGCGGACGCGGCGCTGTCCACCAGCAACTTCTTCCGCGGCGGTCCGGACGACCAGGCCCGCAACCCCGAGGTCATCAAGTATCTGGAAGCGGCCGACACGTCGGTAGACCGCGAGCTGCGCGCCAAGAACTACGCGGCCGCGCAGAAGATCGTGGCCGACCAGGCGTACTGGGTGCCGCTGTGGAACCACTCGCTGAACGCCGTGCAGGCCAAGGACCTGAACTTCTCGGTCGACGGCGACGAGTTCCCGCGTTTCTACAAGGCCTCCTGGAACTGATCCGGACGGCCGACGCGCCGCTTGATTGCCTGTCCGGCCGGGGCGCTTCGGCGTCCCGGCGGGGCGGCGCGCGCCGGTGCGCTGGCGCACCGCAACAAAGGTTGACCCATGATTGCATTCCTGTTTCGCCGCTTGCTGGTCGCCGCCTTGCTGGTGGTGTTCGTGTCGCTGATCAGCTTCTCGCTGGTGTTCGCCTCCGGCAACCCGGCGGCGCGCCTGGCCGGTGAAGGCAGCGCGGCCGACGCCGCCCGCCTGTCGGCGCAGCACGGCTTTTCCGACCCGATCCTGGTGCAGTATGGCCGTTGGCTCGCCGGGGTCGTGCACGGCGATTTCGGCGACAGCCTGTACTTCAGCCGCCCGGTGGCCGAATTGCTGAGCCAGCACTTCCCCGCCACCGCAAAACTCGGCTTGGCCGCGATGGCGTTCGCGCTGCTGCTGGCGATTCCGCTGGGCGTGCTGGCGGGATTGCGCAAGGGCTCGCTCGCCGACCGCGCCACCATGCTGCTGTCTGCCTGCGCGCAGGCGATGCCGCCGTTCTGCCTGGCGTTCCTGCTGATCATCGTCTTCAGCGTGCGCAACCAATGGCTGCCGGCCTCGGGGTTCGACAGTTGGAAGCACTACGTGATGCCCGTCGTCGCACTGGGGCTTTTCGCGATGCCCGCCATGCTGCGCCTGATGAAATCCGAGATGGAGACCGTGCTGGCCACCGACTACATCCGCACCGCCCGCGCCATGGGCCTGGCAGGCCCCAGCGTGGTCTTGAAGTACGCGCTGCGCAACGCCTTGCGGCCGCTAGTGTCATTGGCGGCCGCGCAGATGGGCACCTTGCTGGCCGGCTCCGTCGTCATCGAAACCGTGTTCGCCATCAATGGCGCCGGGCTGCTGGCCTGGACGTCCATCCTGCGCGGCGACTTCCCCACGATGCAGGCGCTGATCCTGATCTTCGCGCTGATCTACATCGTCCTGACCCTGACCGCCGACCTGATCAACGGTTGGCTGGACCCCCGCGTGCGAGCCGCCTCATGAGCACTGTTCTGTCTTCCTCCCTGCCCGCCGCGCCGCGCGGCGACCGCCTGGCCCGCGCCGGCCGCGGCTTCGGCCTGGCCGTGCTGGCGTTGCTCGTGCTGGCCGGCCTGATCGGTCCCTACCTGATTGCGCATGACCCGTACTCGCAAGACCTGCTGGCCCGGCTGCAAGAGCCCGTCTGGGGCGAAGGCGGCGACTGGAACCACATCCTGGGCACCGACCAGCTGGGCCGCGACGTGCTGGCCCGCGCCCTGTACGGCGTGCGCGTCTCGGCGCTGATCGGCCTGTCGGTCGCCCTGATGGGCGGACTGATCGGCACGACGCTGGGCGTCGTGGCCGGCTACTTCGGCGGCGCCGTGGACCGCGTCGTGTCGTTCCTGATCACCGCGCGCCTGGCGCTGCCGATCATCCTGGTGGCGCTGGCCGTGGTGTCGGTGGTGGGCGCGTCCCTGACCGTGGTGGTGCTGGTGCTGGGCCTGCTGCTGTGGGAGCGCTACGCGCTGGTCGCGCGCACCATGGCCGCAGGCCTGCGCAACGCCGAATTCGTCACCGCGTCGCGCCTGCAAGGCTGCACGCATCTGCAGATCATCTGGCGCGACATCCTGCCCAACCTGGTCGGCAACCTGCTCATCATCGGCACGGTGGACGCCGCCATGGCGATCACGCTGGAAGCCTCGCTGTCGTTCCTGGGCCTGGGCGTGCCGGCCCCGATGCCGTCGCTGGGCCTGATGATCGCCGAGGGCAAGGAAAACATGCTGTTCCAGCCGTCCCTGGTGGTCATCCCCAGCATTGTGCTGTTCGTGCTGGTCCTGTGCGTGAACCGCGCGGGCGAGACGCTGCGCGCCATCCAAATGAAGAAGGGCTGACGCCATGACGCCGACCGGCTCCCCCCTCCTGCAGGTCCAGGGCCTGCACATCGACATCCACACCCCCACGCACACCAAGCACGTCGTGCGCGCGGTGGACTTCAGCCTGGAACGCGGCAAGACGCTATGCATCGTCGGCGAGTCGGGCTGCGGGAAATCCTTGACGGCCCTGGCGCTGCTGGATCTGCTGCCTGCCGCCGCGCGCCGTCGCGTCGCGAAGCTGGAATTCGCCGGCCAGGACCTGTCCCGGCTTAAGCCGCGCGACCTGGCGGCGCTGCGCGGCGCGCGCATCGCGATGATCTTCCAGGATCCCATGACGTCGCTGAACCCGGTGTTCCCGATCGGCACGCAGCTGGTCGACGTGCTGCGCCGGCACAAGCGCGTCAGCCGCCGGCAAGCCGTCGAGCGCGCCGAATACCTGCTGCGCCGGGTCGGCATCACCAACCCGCAAGACCGCATGAAGCAGTACCCCTTTGAGTTGTCGGGCGGCCTGCGCCAGCGCGTGATGATCGCCATGGCGCTGATGTGCGGCCCGGAACTGCTGATCGCCGACGAACCCACCACCGCGCTGGACGTGACGGTGCAGGCCGAACTGCTGGACCTGCTGCGCGACATCCAGACGGAATTCGGCTTGGGGATGGTGTTCATTTCCCACGACATGGGGCTGGTCGCGCGCGTCGCCGACCACGTCATCGTCATGTACGCGGGCGACATCGTCGAAGGCGGCAGCGTGCGCGAGGTACTGGAGCATCCCAGCCATCCCTATACCGCCATGCTGCTGAACTGCATTCCCCAGCCCGGCCGCACCGCGCCGCACACTGACCTGCCCACCATTGCCGGCGCCGTGCCGTCGCTGGATACGGCCATCCGGGGATGCGCGTTCCGCGAGCGCTGCCCGGTGGCCGAAGCGCGCTGCGCGCAGCCCATCACCGCGCGCGTGCAGGGCGGGCACCGTTGCCTCTGCGTCAAACCCGGCGCCATGCGTCTTGGAGCCCCGGCATGAAACCGACACCCGCCAGCATCAGCCTGAACGGCCTGTGCTTCCAGTATGGCCGCGCCAGCCTTTTGTCGCGCCGCCCCGCGCCGCGCATCCTGCACGACATCGACCTGCATGTGCCCGCCGGCCAGACCATCGGCCTGGTCGGCGAGTCCGGCAGCGGCAAGTCCACGATCGCCAAACTGATGCTGGGCCTGCTGGCCCCGACCCAGGGCCAGGCGCTGCTGGACGGCCAGCCGCTGGTCGCCATGCCGGCGCGCGCCCGAGCCCGCCGCATCCAGATGGTGTTCCAGGACCCGTACTCCTCGCTGAACCCGCGCCGCACGATCAACGAGATCCTGACCGCGCCGCTGCGGGTCCATGGCATGGGCGACGCGTCCTCTCAAGCCGCGGCCGTGCGCCGGATGATGGATGCCGTGGGATTGGTGCCGGCATTCGCGGCGCGCTATCCGCGCGAACTGTCCGGCGGGCAGCGCCAGCGCGTGGCCATCGCCCGCGCGCTGATGCTGGAGCCCCAGTTGCTGATCTGCGACGAGCCCACGTCGGCGCTGGATGTCTCGGTGCAGGCGCAGATCCTGAACCTGCTGATGCAATTGCAGCGCGAACGCGGCCTGGGCTATCTGTTCATCAGCCACAACCTGGCGGTCGTGCAGCACATCGCTGACAAGATCGTGGTGCTGCAAGGCGGCCGCGTGGTCGAACGCGGCCACGCGGACCAGGTGTATTTCTCGCCCACCCACCCCTATACGCGGCAGTTGATCGGCGCCACGCTGGCCGTGCCGCAAGTCCAGGAGCTGGCGGCATGACCCCGACGCCCCACTACCTGCTGGTCGGCAACGACGAGAAAGTCACCTGGGACGACGGCCGCATCCGCTTCCTGGCGCCGGGGCGCGACACGCTCAGCATCTTTGATGCTGCAGCCAGTCCTGCCGCGCCCGTGCTGGTCGCGACCCTGCCCTTGCCCAATTCGCTATTCGGCCCGCCGGTCAACCTGGCCGTGACCCCGGACCAGCGGCTGGCGTTGATTGCCGACTCCATGGCCTGGGCAGAACGCGCCGACGGCGCCGGGTGGCAGCCGGCCCCCGGCCGCGACCTGCACGTGATCGATCTGGCCGCCAGTCCGCCGGCCGTGGCGCAAACGCTGCAGATCGGCTTGCAGCCGTCCGGCTTGTCGATCAACCGCGCGGGCACGCTCGCACTGGTCGCCAACAAGGCCGGCCGCTCCGTGTCCGTTTTGAAGATCGCCGATGGCCGGGTCGAAGCCTGCGGCGACGTGGACGTGGGCACGCCCGTCGTCGCCGTCTCGTTTTCCGCCGACGGCCGCCGTGCCTTTGTCGTCAAGACCGACACGCACCGCCTGGGCGTACTGCACGTCGATGAAAGCGGGCCCGTCCCGCGCGTCACGCATGACCCGGCCGAAGACCTGACCACCGGTCTGGTGCCCTTCAATCTCGTCGTGTCGCCGGACGGCGCGCTGGCGCTGGTGGTGGACATGGGCAGCCCGACGGCGTCGGACGGCCATGCGGATTCCGTCAGCGTGGTCGACCTGCTTGCCACCCCGCCCTGCGTCATCGACCGCGTGATGGTCGAAGACGGCCCCGAGGGCATCGCGATCAGCCCCGACGGCCGTCATGCCGCCGTCGCCATCGTGCAGGGGTCGAACAACCCGTCTTCAGAATGGTTCCACCATCCACGCGGCCAGATCGTGCTGTTGCGCATCGATGGCCAACGCGTCACGCGCGCGGGCGCGGTCGAGGTCGGCGCGCTGCCCGAGGGCGTGGCGTTCAGCCCCGACAGCCGCTACCTGTACGTGGGCAATTTCCTGGATGCGACGCTCCAGGTGCTGGCCGTGGGCGATGACGGCCTGACCGACACGGGCGCCCGCATCCCTTTGCCCGGCCACCCCGCATCCATGCGGGCGCAATCCTACTGAGCGGGGCCGCACCCCGCCGCCGATCTCCCCCTTATCCATCCCCTACTTACGAATCCGGAGCTATCCCATGATCCACGCCACTAAGAAACTCAACGCCCTGCTCGGCGGCGCCCTGCTTGCCATGGCGGGCCTGGCGCCGCTGTCCGCCCACGCCCTGGACATCAAGCTGGGACACGTGCTGGCCCCCAGCCACAGCTGGAACAAGGCGGCCGAGGGCTTCGCCGCCGAGGTCAAGGAAAAGACCGCGGGCCGCGTCAACTTCATCCTGTTCCCCAGCGGCCAGCTGGGCAACGAGAAAACCATGCTGGAAGGCCTTCAGATCGGCAGCCAGGGCGCGGCCATCATCGGCTCGGGGTCCCTGCAACCGATAGAACCCAAGTTCGGCGTGGTCGAACTGCCCTATACGTGGTCGACCTCGCAGCAAGCCTACAAGGCATTTGACGGCGAACTGGGCGAGGCCCTGGCCAAGCTGGCCGACAAGAAGAACCTGACCATCATTTCCTGGTGGGAAAACGGCTTTCGGCACGTGACCAACAACCGCGGCCCCGTCGCCAATCCCGCCGACCTGACCGGGCTGAAGACCCGCGTCACGCCCGACAAGATGCGCCTGGACACCTTCACCGCGCTGGGCGCCAACCCCGCCCCGCTGGCGTTCGGCGAGCTGTATTCGGCGTTGCAGCAAAAGGTGTTCGACGCCCAGGAAAATCCGCTGTCCATCATCTACACCTCATCGTTCTTCGAAGTGCAGAAGTACCTGTCGCTGACCGGACACGTCTGGGGCCCGGCCAACCTGATCATCTCCAAGCCGGTCTGGAACCGCCTCTCGGCCGACGACAAGAAGATCGTGCAAGCCGCCGCGGACAAATGGCGCGACGCCCAGCGCAAGATGATCACCGACGGCGACCAGCAGTTCGTGGCCCAGCTCAAAGAGAAAGGCATGCAGGTCAACGAGGTCGACAAGACCGCGTTCGCCGCCGCCGTGCAGCCGGTCTGGAAGACTTATTCGGTCACCTACGGCCCCGAGCTGATGGCGATCGTGCAGAAGTACCGCGAGGCCCAGTAATGCTGAACCGACTGTCCGCCATCCTGTCGGGCATCAGCAAGGCCTTCGCCGCCCTGGCGGTGGCCTTGCTGGCGATCCTGATCACTTATGTGGTGTTCGCCCGCTTCGTCACGCACACCACGCCCCATTGGGCCGAGGAACTGCCGCGTCTGGTGCTGGTGTGGTCCGCCTTCATCGGCGGGGTCGCCTGCAGCTACGAGCGGTCGCACCTGATGGCCGGCCTGCTGCCCTTCGTGGTGCGCAGCCCGCGCGTGCTGAACGTGTTCGAGCGCATCAACCAGGCGCTGGTCATCGTCGGGCTGGTCGCGCTGGGCTACGCCGGCTGGCAACTGGCCGAGCTGACGATGGACCAGACGCTGCCCGCGCTGGACGTGTCCGCCGGCACGGTCTACCTGGCGCTGCCGTTCGCCTGCGCCATCACCGTGGTGGTGCATCTGGCGCAACTGTTCTCTCCCGCCCCCGCCGCGGCAAAGGAATAACAAGATGTCTTCGGGTGCAATTTTCCTGATGGGCGTGTTCACGATCACGGTGCTGATCGACATGCCCATCGCCTTCGGCCTGGTGCTGTCCTGCCTGGCCTATCTGGCGATCTACGACTCCGCGCCCATGATGGTCGCGGCGCAGCAGTACGTCGTGGGGCTGGACAGCTTCACGCTGCTGGCGATCCCGCTCTTCATCCTGGCCGCCCAGTTGATGAACGGCGCGGGCCTCACCCAG
>CAUSDE010000111.1:0-12021 GCA_963530045.1 uncultured Achromobacter sp. | reverse complement strand
GTACTGCGCGGGCGACTTCTCCAGGAACGGCGCGCACGCCGCCAGCGCCCGCCGGTACACCCACTGATGCAAGCGTCCGGCCTCCTGCATCTTGATCGATATCGACGCGTGCAGCTTTTCCCAGATTCGGGGCACGCCCAGGAAAATGGTCGGCGCCACCTCGCGCAGGTCTTCCTGCACCGTGCGGATCGATTCGCCGAAGTTCACCTGCGAACCCAGGTATAGCGGCACGAAGGTCGACAGCATCTGCTCGGCCACATGGCACAGCGGCAGATACGACAGATGCACGCTGCGCGCGTCCATCGACAGCCGGTCCGCGATGCCCGGCGCCACGCCGCGCATATTGCGATAGCTCAGCATCGCCCCCTTGGGCTTGCCGGTGGAACCCGACGTATAGATCATCAGGCCGGTATCGTCGAGCGACTGCGCATCCAGCACCGAGTTCAACCCCGCCAGCTCTGCGGCCTCCCGCCCGGCGCCGTCCGCTTCGACGTCGGCGAACGTCGTGATGCGCGCGCGCTCGCCCGGCGCGTACGAGCGCAGGCCCTTGGTCTCCATCATGACGATGCGTCGCAGCAAAGGAAGGCGGCTGGCCACCTGCAATACCTTGTCGATCTGCTCCTGGTCTTCGCACACCACCAGTTCCACGTCCGCATGCTCAAGCACGTAGCCCATCTCTTCGGCCGGACTGGTCGGATACACGCCCACCGCCACGCCGCCGACGGCGCCCGCGCCCAGCTGCGTCAGCAGCCACTCCACCCGGTTCTCGGACACGATGGCCACCCGCCCGCCGCGGCTCAAGCCCAAGGCACGCAAGCCCAGCCCCACTCGGCAGGCGCGCCGCCAATAGTCCGCCCACGTCAGTGGCTTCCAGATGCCGAAATCCTTTTGCCGGATGGCGATGGCCGATGGCTGGCGCCGCGCCTGCTCGCGCAGCATCTGCGGCAAGGTCAGCTCCGGCCAGGCGGCCGTATCGAGAGAGGCGACCATGGTCTTGTCCTTCATGACAGCCAGCGCTTGCGGCGCTTGTAGTGCTTGATGTCGCGAAACCCGCGGGTCTCGCCCGTGCCGCCCACGCCCAGGTAGAACTCGCGCACATCCGGATCCGCCGCCAGCTTGTCGGCGGTGCCGTCGATCACCACCTTGCCCGTCTCCATGATGTAGCCGTAATGCGCCACGGCCAGCGCCACGGATGCGTTCTGCTCCACCAGCAGCATCGATACGCCCTGCTCGGCGTTGATGCGGGCGATGATGGAAAAGATGCTCTCCACCAGCATCGGCGACAAGCCCAGAGACGGCTCGTCCAGCAGCATCAGCCGGGGCTGCGCGATCAGCGCGCGGCCGATGGCCAGCATCTGCTGTTCACCGCCCGACAGATAGCCGGCCAGGCCGCGACGCCGTTCGAACAGGCGCGGAAAATAGCCGTAGACCAGATCGAAATCGACCTTGGCGCCCGGCCGCCCGGTCAACGCATACGTCGCCGCCACCAGGTTTTCTTCCACGGTCAGGTCCTCGAACACCCGGCGGCCTTCCATCACGTGGGCCAGCCCCGACCGCACCAGGTTCTGCGGCTTGGCGCCCGCCGTATCGCCGCCGTTGAACACGATATGCCCGCGCACCAGCGCGCCGTCCTCCAGGTCCAGCAGCCCCGACACGGCCTTGAGCGTCGTGGACTTGCCGGCCCCGTTGCTGCCCAACAGCGCCACGATGCTGCCGGCGGGCACCGACAGGGACAGGCCGCGCAACACCTGCACCGCCTTGTTGTAGACGACTTCGATATTGTTGATGTCCAGCACCGCCTCAGGCGGCGCCGTCGTCACGGCTTGCGCGTCAAGTCCCGGATTCACGGCCGCCTCACTTCAACACGATCCAATCGGAGGCGGGCACCATCTGCTTCTGCTTCACGTCGGCGCGATAGATCCGGCCCACCGGAATGGAATTGCCCTTGATCGAGATCGGCACGCCGATCAGGCCGCCCGTATCGAAATCCTTGATGCCGTCCAGCGCGGCCTTCATGTTGGCGCTGGTCAGTTCCTTGCCGGCGTCCAACGTGCGCTTGGCCACCTCCGTGAACAGCATGGCCGCCAGGAATCCCTGCATGTAGCCGGTGCTCTGGTACTGCGGGCGCATTTCGCGGATCTTCTTGAGCATGGGCGCGTCTCCTTCCGTATCGTAGTAGTAGCGATACGGCATCACGCCCATGAAGCCCTCGGCGTCCTCGCCCATCTGCATCACGGTCGAGTTGTCCATGGTCCAGAACGTGCCCATGTAGCGGGTCTTCAGGCCCATGCGCTTGCCCTGGCCCACGAATTCCGGAATGGGCGCCAGCACGTAGCCGTGGAAGATCGTGAAATCGGGATCGGCGCGGCGCAGCTTGATCACCTCGGTGGACACGTCCACGCTGCCCGGCGGCGTCATGATCTCGGTGGCCACCTTCAGCCCCAGCTTTTCCGCCACGGCACGGGAACTGGCGATCGGATCGCGGCCGAACTCCGTATCGGAATACACGAACGCCACTTTCGCGCCCGGCTGCTCCTTGGCGATGTAGCGCAACAGGATGCCGAACATCTCGGTGTAGTCGGGCCCGAGCATGAACTGCGCGGGATACTTGGCCGGATCGTTCAGCTCGGTCGCAAACGACGCGCCCGTCATCAGGATGTCGCCCGTGCGATTCAGCTCGGCGTTGATGGTCTTGGAGAAACCCGTGGAATCGCCGTAGTAGAAATTCACCTTGTTCTGGCTGGTGATCTTCTTGAAGGCCGCCACCGACGCATCCACCTTGTACGCCGTGTCTTCCGGCACATAGCGCAACTTGCGCCCCTTGACGCCGCCCTGGTCGTTGACGATCTTCACGTAGTCGGTGATGCCCGCATGGATGCCCTGCCCGGCGAAGGCGAAGACGCCGCTCAACGGGATCGATCCGCCCAGCACCAGGTCATCGGCCGCCTGCGCGACGGGCGTCGCCAATGCCGCCGCCAGGCCCAACGGGGCCAACAACCTCGATAAACCGCTGCCTATCCGGATGCGCTTCATGGTGTGTCTCCTTGGGTCTTATGGGTCTTGCAAACGGCCAGTCGGCGCTCAGGTCCGGAATGGCCACAGGTGGAAGAAGCGGCGCACGCGCCGCCAGATTTCCGCGAGCCCGTGGGGCTCGAAGATCAGAAAGCCCACGATCAGCAGGCCGAAGACGATCGTGCGCACGGGCGACACCAGCCGCAGCGCGTCGCCGCCCACTGGCAGCCAGCCCACGATCAGCTTGAGCAGTTCGGGCACCATCGTCATGAAGACGGCGCCCAGGATGGAACCCAGGATCGACCCCATGCCGCCCACGATGATGGCGGCCAGGAAGAAGATCGACATGATCAGCGGGAAGCTCTCGGGGGTCACGACCCGGAAGAAGTAGGCCCACAGGCCGCCCGCCACGCCCGCGTAGAACGACGACAGGCCGAAGGACAGCAGCTTGTACCGCAACAGCCGGATGCCCAGCACTTCGGCCGAGATGTCGCGGTCGCGGATGGCGATGAAGGCGCGGCCGATGCGCGTGCGGAACAGGTTGGCCGCGCCCAGCACCATCAGCACAGTCACGGGCACGATCAGCCAGTAGATCTTGAACGAGGTGTCCAGGTCCACGCCCAGCAGGCGCGCGGGCGGCACCTGCAGGCCGCTGGTTCCGCCCGTGAACTGCCAGTTCGCGAAAATGAAGTGGGCGATGAACGACGCCGCGATCGTGGCGATCGCCAGGTACAGCCCCTTCACCCGCAATGAAGGAATGCCCACCAGCAAGCCACCCAGCATCGCCACCACGCCGCCGCCCAGCAGGTTGACCAGCACCGGCGTGCCCAGCCGCAGCTCCATGACCGCCACCGTATACGCGCCCAGCCCCATGAAGGCGGCTTGTCCCAGGCTGACCAGCCCGGTATAGCCCGTCAGGATGTTCAGGCCCGTCGCGCTGGCGATATTGATGGCCACCAGGCAGGCCAGATACAGCCAGTAGGCGTCGGCCACGAACGGGAACAGGGCCAACGAAGCCGCCAGCAATGCCAGCCACACATGCTGGGTGCGCGTGTCGAACAGGGACTCGTCGGCCAGGTAGGTCTGCTTCGCAGTCGCGATGCGCATCGGTCAAAGCCTCTCGATTTCACGGGTGCCGAACAGGCCGTACGGCCTGACCATCAGCACCACGACCAGCACGATGAAAGTGGCCAGCAGCTTGTACTCGCCCCCCAGGTAGGCGCCCGCCCAGGCCTCCAGCAGACCGATGAACACGCCACCGACCAGGGCGCCGGCCACGCTGTCCAATCCGCCCACGATCACCACCACCAGCACCGACAGGCCGAAGACGCCCATCGACGAGGAAATGCCGCCGATGGCGCCCACGATCACGCCCGACACCGCCGCCAGCGCGCCCGCCGCCACCCAGGCCAGCGAGAACACGCGCGGCACGTTGATGCCCATCGCGTAGGCGGCGCCCTGATCCGACGCCGTGGCGCGCAAGGCCACCCCGCCACGCCAGTAGCGAAACACCACCAGCACCAACAAGGCCAGCACCACGGCCACCCAGAATCCGTAGAACACCTTGGGCGCCACGAACGCCTCGCCCACCATCACCGGCGCGCGCGGCATGAATTCCGGCAAGCGCCGCTGGTCGGCGGTCCAGATCAGTTCCACCGCGCCGACCAGGATCGACGCCAGCCCCACCGTCACCATGAACACCGATATCGGGGCCTCGCCCAGCATGGGCCGGATCGTCAGCCGTTCGACCAGCGCGCCCAAGGCGCCCGACACCACCACGGCGCCCACGATCGCCAGCCAGATCGGCCACTCCATGCCCGTCGCGAACGCATAGAACACGTAGGCGCCCAGCATCAGGAATTCGCCGATGGCGATGTTCACGACCCGCGTCGCCTTGTAGACGATCACGAAGGCCAACGCAGCCAACGCATACAGCCCGCCGCTGCCCAGGCCCGCCAGCGACACTTCCAGGAAGAACAGCATGTCCATCAGGCCGCCTCCCGCAAGCGGCGGCGCAGGTCGCCCACATCGCCCGCCCCCAGATAGGCTTTGATGACTTCGGGATTGGCCTGCACCTCGCCGGGCGTGCCGTCCGCGATCACCTGCCCGAAGTTCAGCACCACCACGTGGTCCGACAGATCCATGACCATGCCCATGTCGTGCTCCACCATCAGCACGGTCACGCCCCACTCGGACCGCGCATCCAGGATGAAGCGCGCCATGTCATCCGTCTCTTCGCGGTTCATGCCCGCCACGGGTTCGTCCAGCATCAGCACCTTGGGGTTCATCGCCAGCGCACGCGCCAGCTCCACACGCTTTTGCAGGCCATAGGACAAGGCCGACACCGGCGCGTGTCGGATGTGGTCGATCTCCAGGAAGTCGATGATGCGTTCTTCAATGTCGGCCCGCAGCGCCATCTCTTCGCGGCGCGCCCGGCCCAGGTAGAACAAGGCGTCCAGCACGTTGGTGCGCAGGTGCGCATGGCGGCCCAGCTTGATGTTGTCCAGCACCGTCATGCCGCGGAACAGCGCGATGTTCTGGAAGCTGCGCGCCAGCCCCAGCTTGGCGCGCTCGGGCGCAGCCACGCGCGTGATGTCGCGGCCTTCGAAGCGGACCTGTCCGGCCGCCGGTTTGTAGAACCCGGAAATGGTATTGAACAGCGAGGTCTTGCCCGCGCCGTTCGGGCCGATGACTGTGGTGATGGAGCCCGGCGCCACGCGAAAGCCCACGCCGGTCAATGCCTTGACGCCGCCGAACGCCAAGGTAACCCCATCCACCTCCAGCAAGGGAGGCTGCTCGGACTGATCCACCATTTGTCTCCTCGCTTTTTGGTCGCGAAGTTCTTGCCGCCTTGGGCGGACATTTTTTATGGCGATGAATCAGGCGACCCGCGAGCCAGGAGATGCAACGAACCTGTCTTTACCTACGCCAGACCAGCGCCGGAAAATCGTTCAATGCGGTAATACTCCACACAGTGCTTCTGCGCCGTGCTGTGATGCGTTACGCTAAGCGTGCCCAAAAAAACCAAGCAAGCGCTCGGTTCAGACCATAGCATCGCGGTTTTTGGATCGACAGCTGGTACTTACCCGATAACGGAGACACGCCATGACCCAAGGACTTCCCACGTTCAAGACGGTGCTGCTTGAAGTCGAGGGCACCGTCGCGACCCTCACGCTGAACCGTCCCGATGCCCTGAACGCCATCGACGTCGCGATGGCACGCGACCTGCAACAGGCCGCCCAATGGCTCGAGACGCGCAAAGCGATCCGTGTGGTGCGCCTGCGCGCCGCCGGCAAGGCGTTTTGCGCCGGCGGCGACATCAGCATGTTCACGGGCGACCCTGCCCAGGTACGCAGCACGCTGCAAGACCTCTTCACGCCGCTCAATGATTTCATCTCCCGCATCGGGCGCATGGACAAGGTCTGGCTGGCGCAGACGCATGGCGTGGCGGCCGGCGCCGGGCTATCGCTGGTGCTGGCCTGCGACCTCGCCATCGCCGACGCGGGCACCCGTTACATGACCGCCTACCTGAAGCTGGGGGCCACTCCCGACGCAGGCATGACGCACGGCCTGACGCGCGTACTCGGTTCCCGGCGCGCGCTGGACCTGCTGCTGCGCCACGACGCCTTCACGGCCAGCGACGCGCTGGCCTGGGGCATCCTCACCCGCGTCGCGCCCGCCGGCGAACTGGACACGGCGGCGAAGGGCTACGCCGACGAGCTTGCCCGCCACGCGCCACATGGCATCGCGGGCGCGAAGGACCTGCTGCGTTCGGCCGAGCATGCGTCGCTGGAGACGCAACTGGCGGAAGAGACGGCGCGCTTTCTGGATTCAGCATCCCGCGCCGATTTCGCCGAAGGCGTGCAGGCGTTCCTCGAAAAACGCGCGCCCGATTTCAAGGGCGAATGACGGATCACGCCTGCGGGTCGCGCCAGACCGGCTTGCGCTTTTCCACGAATGCGGCCAGACCTTCTGCGGCGTCGGGCGTCGCCGCCGCATTGCAGAACACCTCGACCGCCGTCGCCAGCTTGCGGCGGTAGTCGTTGTCGTTGGCAAATACGAAAGCGCGCCGCCCCATCGCCAGCACCTGCGGCGGTTTGCGCGCCAGGGATTGCGCCAGCGTGCGCGCCGCGTCCAGCAGTTGCGCTTCCGGCTCCACGTGCGTCACCAGGCCCGATGCGTGCGCCTCCTGCGCGCTGAACGTCCTGCCCGTGAACAGCAGGTCGAACGCCCGGTGCTTGCCCACGATGGCGGGCAGATGCGCGTAGTGGATCGCCGGCAGCACCCCCACATCGATCTCGGGGTAGCCGAAGGTGGCGGTATCTGCCGCAACGATCATGTCGCTGGATATCGCCACCGTCATGCCGCCACCGCGCACCGCGCCCGACACCACCGAGATCGACGGCTTGGTCATGTTGAACTGCGCGTCGTAGAGCTTGATGTACAACCGGGTCAAGAGCGCGTGGACCTGCACGGGCGAACTCGCCAGCAGCTTCTTCATGTCGAGCCCCGCGCAGAACCTGCCGGGCAGCTCGCTGGCCAGTAGCACGGCCCGCACATGGGCGTCGGCGTTGGCGCGTTCGAGCGCGGCGATCAGCGCGTCCAGCATGCCCGCATCCAGCGCATTGACCGGCGCGTGGCATAGATGGATCTCCGCGACCTGGTCGCGGACTTCGTAACGCAGATAGGTCATGCCGGTTCTCCCGATTCCGTAAACGGCGTCGCCGCCTGCACGCTGCCTGCGGCGAGCATCGCCTCGATCTCCCCAGACGTATAGCCCAGGTCCGCCAGGATCTCCCGGCTGTGTTCGCCAAGCAGCGGCGCCGGCCGCGCGGCTTGCCTGGGCTGCCCGTTAAAGCGCACGGGCAAGCCAATATTGCGCACCTCTCCCAGCACAGGGTGCTGGGTCGTCACGATCAGTTCGCGCGCCGCGACTTGACGGTGCGCCAACGCCTGATCCAGGGTATGGATGGCCGAGCACGCGATTCCGGCAGGCTTCAATGCCGCCAGCCATTGCGCCACGGTGCGCGTCTGGATACGCGCCTGCACCAGCGCCACGGTCGCCTCGAAGTTCCGCACCCGCGCCGCATTGCTTGCGAATTCCGGCGCGTCAACGACATCCAGCAAACCCGCCACAGCACAAAAGCGGTGCCATTGCGCATCATTGCCGACGCCCAGCATCAGATCGCCATCCGCCGCGCGGAACGCCTGATACGGGCACATCGCCGGGTGCCCCGTACCCATCCGTTGCGGAATCTTCCCGGTACGCCAGTAGTTCTGCGCCATGTACGACATCAGTCCCAGGGACGTATCCAGCAGCGACACGTCCAGGTACTGGCCCACGCCAGTCTGGCTGCGGGCCAGCAGTGCCGCCAGGATTCCGCTCAGCGCGAAAGAACCCGTGCCCAGGTCAACCGGCGAGAAGCTGGCGCGCGCGTAGCTGCCGCCCGGTTCGCCCATGGTGCTGATCATGCCGCTGAACGCTTGCAGCATCACGTCATACCCCGGCTCCTCGCCCATCGGACCTTCACGGCCATATCCCGAGATCTCGCAATAGATCAGCTTCGGATTCAGGCGGCTGAGCGTGTCGTAGTCCACGCCCAGGCGCGCCGCGGTCTTGCCGCCGAACCCCTGCAGCACCACGTCCGCCTGCTCGGCCAACCGGTGCACAACCGCCCTGCCCGCTTCCGTCTTCAAGTCCACGGCCAGGCTGCGCTTGTTGTGGTTCACCGCCAGAAAGGTCGCCGATTGCCCGGCGTCCTGCGGCAGCCAGGCGCGCGTGTCGTCACCGGTTCCGACAGGCTCGACCTTGATCACCCGGGCGCCCAGCTCGCCCAGATACTGGCCGCAAAGCGGTCCAGCCAACACCTTGCTCAAATCCAGGACGGTGATGTCCTTGAGCGGCGCCATGCGTGCAGAAGTCGGCAGGTTCATCATTCGGCCTTCAGCCCCACGGCGTTGGCGGCGTCGGTCCATTGGGCCGTTTCGCGCTTGAAAAAGGCGTCCAGGTCAGCCGGCGCCACCGGCAAGGCTTCCGCGCCCCGCTCTTGCATGGCCTTGCGGTAGGCGTCGCTCGCCACGACGTTCGCCACGGCGACGCGCAACTTCGTCACCACCTCAGGCGGCGTGCCGGCCGGCACCTGCAGCGAAAACCAGAACTTCAGGTCCAGGCTGCCATAGCCGGCTTCCTTGAGGGTCGGCACGTCAGGCAACATCGGCGAACGCGCTGCCGAGGTGATCGCCAGCGCCTTGAGCCTGCCGGCCTGGACCTGCCCGATGCTGGTCGACATGCTGTCGAACAGGAAATCGATCTGCCCGCCGATGACGTCCGTCACGGCGTTCGCGCTGCCCTTGTAGGCGACGCCCACCGCCTGGAACTTGGCGGCCTTCTGCAGCAGCGCGCCGTACACATGCGGCGAACTTCCCGGCCCGAAGGTGGCGTAGCTCAGCCCGTTGGACGTCGCCCGGCCGCGCTCGACCAGCTCGTCCAGCGTTTTCACCGGCGTCCGTTCGGGGTTGACGACCAACAGGTTCGGCATGGCGCCGGTGATGCCGACCGGCACGTAGTCCTGCAGCGGATGCATCTTGGCGCTGGGATACATCAGCGGATTGATCGCCTGCATCCCCACCGTGTTGTGCATCAGGGTATAGCCGTCCGCCGGACCGTTCAGCACGCTTTGATAACCGACGTTGCCGCTTGCCCCGGGCTTGTTCTGCACGATGACCTGCTGCCCCAGTTCCCGCGAGAGCGGTTCCGCCACCAGTCGCGCAATGAAGTCGGTCGGGCCGCCGGCCGAGAACGGCACCAGCAGCGTAATGGGTTTCGAGGGCCAGGTATCCGCGATGGCCGGCGAGGCCAGGACCGTCGCCGCCAGGGCTGCGGCCAATGATTTCACAAGCGCCATGATGTCTCCGTATGTTTTTCGATGGTGGCGCTGCATTATGCGAATCGGTCAGATATATGAGAAATACCGTTTTTATATGCGACTCATAATAAAATTATGATATCCACCCTGGTCGAGTCCTTTCATGTCGATGTCGATTCGCGCAATGCAGTGCTTTGTCGCCGTGGTTTCCGCAGGCTCGATCAGCCGCGCCGCGGCCGCGCTCCATGTCGCCCAACCCGCGCTGAGCCTGTTGATCCGCAACCTGGAGGAAGACCTGGGCGTGGTGCTGCTGCACCGTAGTGCGCGCGGCGTCGCGCCCACCACCGCCGGCACGCGCCTCGTTGCGCACGCACGCGAGATCCTGGGCCGTATCGATGCGGCCCGCGCCGATGTGCGCGAAGACTTGACCGCCCCGCGCGGCACGGTATCGCTGGCGATGTCGATGTCCATGGCGAAGCTGGTGGCCGTGCCATTGCTGCGCTTCAGCCTTGCGCACTGGCCTGGCGTGTATCTCAAGATCATCGAGTCCAGCACCGGCTACATTCCCGGCTTCGTCAGTTCGGGGCATGCCGACCTGGGCCTGACGTTCAGCGACGAAGCCGCCGTCGACCTGCGCTTTCAGCATCTGATCGATGAGGAACTGGTGGTGGTGTCTCCGCCTCCGCCGCGGAACCGGGCGAAGCCGCGTGCCGTCGAACTCGACGCGCTGCCCGCGATGGGGCTGCAGGCGCTTGCCGGGCTGCCGCTGGTGCTGCCCGGCAATCCGCACAGCCTGCGCAGGCTGCTGGACCACTATCAGCAACAGGAGCACGCGGCCTTCCGCGTCATCGCCGAAGCCAACGCGATCCCGCAATTGATAGAACTGGTTCAGGCGGGCCTGGCGCACACGATCCTGTCGTATGAGGCCGTGCGGGCCGAAGCCATGCGCGGAGACGTGGTGCTCCACCGCATCAAGCAGCCCCGTATGACCCGCCCGGTCTTTCTTTGCCGCTCGGACGTCTTGCCGCTGTCGATGGCGGCCTCGGCCGTAGCCGATCAGGTCAGCCGGATCATCATCGATGGCCGGCCGCCGGTATGACCGCTGTCAGATGAGGCCGGCGCGCTTTTCCACCGCCTGCGCCCAACGCCGCGCCACGGTCGGCGACGTCGCGCAGGTAGCCGATTCCGTCACCACGCGCACGGCGCGTTCCAGCAGCTGGATGTCCGCCTCGTGCTGGCGCGCCACGTGCGGATCTTCGAAAAAGATCACGCGCTGGCATTGATGCTCCAGCACCAGTTCCGCGATCTGCGCGTCACCGCCCAGCGGCCCGCTCAGGTAGCGGTGCACCCAAGGCGTGTCTTTGGGCCAGCCGCGCGACCATGCCAGTTCGTTCAAGCGGCCGCCGGTCGTGCCTGTCGCCACCCGCCGCGCAAACTGCGACAGCACGTCGAAATGTTCGCTGGCGAATGCCACCATCTCGTCCTTCAACGCATCGTGGGCGATCATCGCCAAGGTCTGGCCCGTGAAGTTGAACAGGCGCGAAGCCGACACGTCGGGCGCCAGGCCGGCGTGCACGCGTTCGACTTCCATCCATTCGATCGCGCCGGCCAGCGTCGAAATGAACGGCCGGCCATGCGTGATGCACTGGCGCTTCAACGCCAGCGCCTCGGGGAAGATCGAAGACGGGTCCACCGGATCGATCAGATAGATCGCGCCATCGAACGGCGCCTGCCCGTCACGGCCCTCGGTCACGCGGGCCACCAGCTTCATCAAGCCGCCCTCGCGTCCGTACGGGTAGCGGATCAAGCCGCTGTAGCCCTGCAGCATGCCTTCGCGCACGATCGCATCATGCGTGCGGCCGACGGTGTGCAGTTGCACGCCCAGTTCGCGGATCGTGGATGAGCACGCGCGCAGCCAGGTGAACAAGGCGGCATCGGGGCTTTCGTGGTGCAGTCGATTGGCGGCCAAGCCAAAACGCAATTGGGCAGCAGGCATCGGTAGACTCAGGCTAATAGGATCAACGAGCAGAGCCTTGATGATACCGTGGCCGTCATGACCGCGGCACGGCAGAGGCGAAAAGGAAGAAGGCCCCCACGCTGCGCATGCTCCGCATGCTTGCTGCCCCCCAAGGGGGCGCTTTTT
>CAUSDE010000110.1:0-12367 GCA_963530045.1 uncultured Achromobacter sp. | reverse complement strand
CGTCTAAAGAACTCAACCCCGACCGCCCCAAGAACTCAACTCCAAGCACCGCAAGAACCAAAACCGCTCCCCCCATCCCCCCTGAACCTCGTACACTCCCCCAAAAAACACAACATCCGGAGGAACAACATGCGCATTTTGCTGGTCGAGGACAACCTTGATCTGGGCGATGCCGTGGAAAGCAAATTGCGTCTGGCGGGCCACAGCGTGCAATGGGTGCATGATGGGCTGGCGGCGTTGCGTTGGGGGCTGGACGAGACCTGGGACGCGTTGGTGCTGGACATCAACCTGCCGGGCAAGGACGGGTTTTCGGTCATCCGCGAATTGCGCGCGGCGGGGCTGGAGGCGCCTGTCCTCGTCATGACCGCGCGTGCGGAAATCGAAGACAAGATCGACATGCTGGATCTGGGCGCCGATGACTACCTGGTCAAGCCCTTTGACCTGCGCGAACTGGAAGCGCGGCTGCGGGCGCTGATGCGCCGGCCGGCCGGGCAGACCAGCAGCACCACCCAGTACGGCAATCTCAGCCTGGACCTGGCGGGGCGCAGCGTCACGTTGTCGGGCGCGCCGCTGGAGTTGGGGCGGCGCGAATTCCGTTTGCTGGAGATCCTGGTGGGCCGGATCGGGCAGACGGTTGCCAAGGAAAGGCTGATGAACCAGTTGTTCGACCTGGATGACGGGTCGCTCAACGCGCTGGAGCTCCTGATTTCCCGCTTGCGCAAGAAGCTGGCCGGCGCGTCGATCGATATCGTTACCGTGCGCGGCGTCGGCTATCAGGCCCGCAGCCATGAGCATCCCTGAAAGCGCCTCCATCCGCCGCCGCGTCTTCACCTTGGGCGCGGCGCTGCTGGCGTGCGCGCTGATCGGGCTGGTGTTCTTCCTGCGCGATTACGCGCACCGCGCCGCCGAGCAGGCGTTCGACCGGCTGCTGGCGGCCTCAGCGCTGACCATCGCGGGGTCCGTGCAGATCGAGGACGATGGCGTGACCGTCGAACCGCCCGTGTCATCGCTGGCGATGCTGTCGGGCAGCGAACGCGTGTTCTACGAAGCGCGCACCTCCAATGGCCGGCTGATCACCGGCTACGCCGACCTGGCGCCCAACCTGCCGCTGGCGCAGGCGGCCACGCCCGTGTTCGCGTATGTGAGCTATCACGACGAGCCGGTCCGGGTGGCGACCGTGGGGCGGCTGGTGTCGGCCAGCCAGCATGCCGGCTGGGTGACGGTGCGCGTGGCCGAAACGCTGGGCTCGCGCGAAGAGCTGGCCAGCGAAATCCTGGGCCGCGGGGTCCTGCCGCTGTTGATCGTTTCGCTGGTGGCGCTGGGCTTGCTGTGGTTCGGCGTGCAGCGCGCATTTGCGCCGCTGGCCGTCCTGGAGCGCGATTTGCGCACCCGCGCGCCAGAAGACCTGACGCCGCTGACCACTCCCGTGCCCCGGGAGGTGCGCCGCCTGGTCGAAGCGCTCAACGCATTCATGCAACGCCTTTCCATCATCATGGATACCTTGAACACGCTGGTGGCCGACGCCACGCATCAAGTCCGCACGCCCCTGGCGTCCTTGCGCGCGCAAGCCGAGGTGGCGCTGGAGGAGACCGACCCCAAACGCCTGCGCGAACGCATCGGCCGGATCCACCTGAACGCCACGCATGCCAGCCAGCTGATCAATCAGCTGCTGATGGACGCCACCATCACGCACCGCCTGGGCAAAGGGCCGCGGGAGCCGGTGGGTGTGGCCGAAACCATCAACGAAACGCGTCGCCGCATCGGCCCTGTAGAGGCAGGAAGGCTGCGTATCGAGATCGCCCCCGAGGTGCGCCGCGCCCGGATCGCCGGCGACCGCGTGGCGCTGCGCGAAATGCTGCGCAATCTGGTGGACAACGCGTTGCGCTATGCGCCTGACGGCACCGTGGACATCCAGGCGACGCCGGTTGCGGGGTTCCGCGTGGCACTGACGGTCTCTGACCGGGGCCCCGGCATTTCCGACGACGAGAAAGAAGCGGTGCAACAGCGCTTCACCCGGGGACGTGCCGGGCAGTCGCAATCGGGCTCCGGCCTGGGGCTGGCCATCGTGCGTTCCGTCGCCATGG
Organism: uncultured Achromobacter sp.; assembly: GCA_963530045.1. GTDB lineage: Bacteria > Pseudomonadota > Gammaproteobacteria > Burkholderiales > Burkholderiaceae_B > Achromobacter. The sequence goes on along the minus strand of CAUSDE010000110.1, from coordinate 10,283 downwards.
CCCACGGCGGATCGCTGTGGCTGCACGACCGGCCGGGCGGCGGGCTGTCGGCACGGGTCATCCTGCCGCTGGCGCAACCCTCGGGACGCCATCTGGCCGCCTGGCTGGGCGCCCTGGGCGCGGCGGCGATGCTGCTGATGTCGGCGCCGGGCGACGTGCAGGCGGCGGACCTGGAAGAGATCGTCACGCACTACCCCGCGCCGCAGCCCACGTCGCGCACGCTGGTCATCGCGGGGCCGACCGACACGCCGGTCGTCGCGCCGCTGATCCAGGGTTTCCAGTCGCTGCGGCCGGACGTTTCGGTGACCTACCGGGAAATCGGCAGCCGGGACCTGTACGAAGCTACGATCGACGGCCGGTTGACGCAGGTGGACGTGCTGATGAGTTCGGCATCCGACCTGCAGATCCGGCTGGCCAACGACGGCTATGCCCAAAGCTACGCGTCGCCCTACGCTCCCAAGCTACCCTCGTGGGCCGTCTGGCGCAACGAAGTCTATGGCTTCACGTTCGAACCGGCCGTGATCGTCTACAACCCCAAGCGCTTTACGGAAGCCACCGTCCCGCGCTCGCGCCAGGACCTGCTGCGGCTGCTGGAACGCGAACAGTCGCGCCTGCAGGGCCGCGTCGGCACCTACGACATTGCCGCCAGCAGCGTGGGCTATCTGCTGGCCGAGCAGGATGAGCTGGTGTCGTCGAACTTCTGGGGGCTGGCCAACGCCATGGGGCAGGTCGGCGTGCGCCTGTCGCCCACCACCGCCCAGTTGCTGGACGCCATCGAGAACGACGAGATGGACCTGGGCTACAACATCCTGGGTTCGTACGCCCTGTCGCGCCAGGCCTCCGGCAGCAAGATCGGGGTGGTGTTCCCGCAGGATTATGTGCTGGTATTGGCGCGTTCCGTGCTGATATCGCGCCGGGCCCCCAGCCCGGACCTGGCGCGCGCGCTGGTGGACTGGCTCTTGTCGCCTGCCGGCCAGCAGGTGGCCTCCAGCCATGCGGCGCTGGGCTCCATCATGGAAGACACGCCCGGGCGCTGGACATCCGAGGCCGTGCTGGCGCGCTCCAGCGGCATCGTGCAGCCCGTGGTGCTGAGCCCCGCCCTGCTGGTAGGGCTGGATCAGCGGCGGCACTCGCGCTTCGTGCAGAACTGGGTGCGGCTGGTGACGGATACGCCCAAGCGGCCCTAGTCGCGCCCAGGGATTACCCCTAGCCGCAACCTGTCTCCATGACAGGACGACGACAGACGCCGCCTCCTAAGATGGGCGCAGGCTGGACCAAGATCCTGCTCAGACCAATTCCAATCGGAGACAACACCCATGCTTGCCAAGTCCCAACTGGCGGCCGCCTGCGCCGCTGCATTCGCCATTGCCACCGGCAGCGCCTTCGCGCAGGCCGTGCCCGCGGGTTACCCGGCCGACTATCAGAAGATCCTGGACGGCGCCAAGAAGGAAGGCAAGGTCGTCATCTATTCGACCACCGACACCAAGGCCGCCGGCCCCATCATCAAGGGCTTCGAAGCGCTGTACCCGGGCGTCAAGGTCGAATACAACGACATGAACAGCACCGAGCTCTACAACCGCTACATCAGCGAACAGGCGGCGGGCGGCGGCAGCGGCGACATCGTCTGGAGCTCGTCGATGGACTCGGCGCTGAAGCTGGCCACCGACTACGCCATGCAGTACAAGTCGCCCGAAGCGGGCAAGCTGCCGGCGTGGGCCGTGTGGAAGGATTCGGCCTACGGCACGACGTACGAGCCGGCCGTGTTCATCTACAACAAGCGCCTGATCCCCGCCAACGAAGTGCCGACCACGCACGGCGCCCTGGCCAAGCTGATCGCCAGCCAGCCGGACAAGTTCAAGAACAAGGTCACGACTTACGACATCGAGAAGTCGGCCGTGGGCTTCATGCTGGCCGTGCAGGACAAGGCCAATGACCCCAAGTACTTCGAAACGCTCAAGGACATCGCCAAAGGCGGCCTGATCGTGCAGTCGTCCACCGGCACCATGATGGAACGCGTGTCGTCGGGCGAAAACCTGATCGGCTACAACATCCTGGGTTCGTACGCCGAAACGCGCGCCAAGTCGGATCCGTCCTTGGGCGTGGCCTACCCGACCGACTACGCGCTGGTGCTCTCGCGCGTGGCGTTCATCAGCAAGAAGGCCAAGAACCGCAACGCCGCCAAGCTGTGGATGGACTACCTGTTGTCGCAGAAGGGCCAGGAAATCATGGCCAACCAGGCCGACCTGGCTTCGGTGCGTGACGACATCGAAGGCGACAACGACGTGGACGGCATGACCAAGAAGCTGGGCGCCTCGCTCAAGCCGATCCCGGTCAACGAAACGCTGCTGGACTACCTGGAACAGACCAAGCGCCTGCAGTTCATCAAGGACTGGCGCGCCGCGGCGGGCAAGTAATGCCGCGCGGATTCAGGACGGCGCACCCGGCCTGAACCGCCACAACGCGTAGCGGGCGGCACGGCGCCGCCCGCCTGACCGCCCCCGGGCGGGTTCTTCCCTGCCCGGGCGGCGCGACCGTCGCGTCATTTTCGACAACAGGATTTCCCCATGCAGTCATTGCGCAGAAAATGGCAGTCCCTGCCGCGCGGCGTGGTGGTGTTGATCACGGCACTGGCCATCTACGTGCCGCTGTCGTTCATCATCATCCAGAGCTTTCTCTCCGCGCCTTTCTTTGCCCCGTCCAAGGTCTTCAGCCTGGATGCGTTCCGCTTCATCTTCGCGGACCCCGATTTCTACAAGGCGCTGAAAAGCGGCTTCATCCTGGCCTTCGGGCTGGCCATCATCGCCATCCCGCTGGGCGGCATGCTGGCCTTCCTGATGATCCGTACCGACCTGCCCGGCCGCCGCTGGATCGAACCGCTGATCCTGGTGCCGGTGTTCGTGTCGCCGATGGTGCTGGGCTTCGGCTACGTCGTGGCCGCCGGCCCCGTGGGCTTCTTCTCGATCTGGGCGCAGAACATCCTGGGCTTCGTGCCGTGGAACGTCTATTCGCTGACCAGCATCGTCATCATCGCCGGCCTGACGCACGTGCCGCACGCCTACCTGTACATCTCATCGGCCCTGCGCAGCATGGGTTCCGACGTGGAAGAGGCCGCCCGCGTCACCGGCGCGTCGCCGCTGCGCGTGATGGTGTCGGTCAGCCTGCCGATGGTGCGTCCGGCCATGCTGTACGCCACCGTGCTGCTGTTCTTCCTGGGCCTGGAGGTGTTCGGCCTGGTGCTGGTGCTGGGCGACCCCGAAGGCAACCTGGTGCTGGCGACGTACCTGTACAAGCTGACGAACAAGCTGGGCATCCCGTCCTACCACCTGATGGCGGCCGTGGCCGTGGTCCTGATCTGCATGACGATCCCGCTGGTGATGCTGCAGCGCCGCCTGATGCGCACCGCCAACCGCTTCGTCACCGTCAAGGGCAAGGCTTCGCGCGCCCGTCCGCTGCCGCTGGGCAAGTGGCGCTGGGTAGCCGGCGCCGTGGTGGCGTTCTGGCTGCTGGTCACCATCGTGGTGCCGTTGCTGGGCGTGCTGCTGCGGGCCTTCGTGTCCAACTGGGGCATGGGCGTGTCGCTGTTCGACGTGCTGTCGCTGGACGCCTTCCGCACCGTGTTCGCGCAGCCCAACCTGATGCGCGCCATCGTGAACTCGGTGGCCATCGGCGTGTTCGGTGGCGCACTGGCCGTGATGTGCTACATGTTCGTGGGCCTGGCGATGCACCGCAAGCCGGACAACGTCACGCGCTTCATGGACTACAGCGTGCTGGTGCCCCGCGCCGTGCCCGGCCTGCTGGCCGGCCTGGCGTTCCTGTGGGTGTTCCTGTTCGTGCCGATGTGGCTGGACAACGCGCTGGACGTGGACGAGAACGGCTGGCTGTCCGCCCTGCCGTTTGCCGAATGGCTGCGCGAGAACTTCATCGAATGGCTGCGCGCCATGCGCAGCACCATCTTCAGCGTGTGGCTGGCCTACACCGTGGTGTGGATGGCCTACGGCCTGCGCCTGATCTCGTCGACCCTGCTGCAAGTCGGGCCGGAACTGGAAGAGGCCGCCCGCAGCGCCGGCGCGCGCCGCGGCCAGGTCACGCGCCACGTCACGGTGCCGCTGGCCAAATACGGCCTGATCGGCTCGTGGCTGCTGATGTTCCTGATCTTCGAGCGCGAATACTCCACGGGCGTCTACCTGCTGTCGCCCGGCACCGAGACCATCGGTTCCATGCTGGTGTCGCTGTGGGCCTCGGGCGCCATCGACATCGTGGCCGCGCTTTCCTTCATCAATATCGTTCTGGTCGTGATCGGCCTGGGCATCGCCCTGCGATTCGGAGTCAAACTTCATGATTGAGCTTTCTGTAGAAGACCTGCACCTGGACTACGGCGACAACCCGGTGCTCAAGGGCGTGTCGATGCAACTGCGCCAGGGCGAAGTGGTGTCCCTGCTGGGGCCTTCGGGCAGCGGCAAGACGACCTTGCTGCGCGCGGTGGCCGGCCTGGAAGGCCCAAAGAAAGGCCGCATCACCATCGGTGACCGCATCGTCTACGACGGCGGCGCGCGCAAGGAGATCCCGGCCGAAGAGCGCAACCTGGGCCTGGTGTTCCAGTCCTACGCGCTGTGGCCGCACAAGACCGTCTTCGAAAACGTGGCCTACCCGCTGAAGCTGCGCAAGGTGCCGTCGGCCGAAGTGCGCGAACGCGTGCAGGCCGTGCTGGACCAGCTGGGCCTGGGCAAGCTGGGCCAGCGCCATCCGCACGCGCTGTCCGGCGGCCAGCAGCAGCGCGTGGCCATCGGCCGCGCGCTGGTGTACAGCCCGCCCGTCATCCTGCTGGACGAGCCGCTGTCCAACCTGGACGCCAAGCTGCGCGAAGAGGCCCGCGCCTTCCTGCGCGAACTGATCATCCGCCTGGGGCTGTCGGCCCTGATGGTGACGCATGACCAGAGCGAAGCCATGGCGATTTCCGACCGCATCCTGCTGCTGAACAACGGCAAGATCGAACAGCAAGGCACGCCCCAGGAAATGTACGGCTCGCCCTCCACGCTGTTCACCGCCGAATTCATGGGCAGCAACAACCGGCTGGAAGGCAAGGTCACGGAAGTGCGCGACGGCCGCGCCCGCATCGAAGGCCGCGGCTGGGCCCTGTGGGGCAAGGCCGGCGAAGGCGTGACCCAGGGCCAGGAAGGCACGGCGGTGATCCGGGTGGAACAGGTTCGCCTGGCGGACGACCCGGACGGCAACCACCTGGACATGCCGCTGTTGACCAGCATGTACCTGGGCGACCGGTGGGAATACCTGTTCCGCACCCCGGACGCAGATCCCGCCAACACGCTGGCCCTGCGCGCCTACGGGCCGGAAGGCCGCGAACCCGGCCCGTGCCGGCTGGCGCTGCCCGCCAGCAAGGTCTGGGTCTTCCCGCGCAAGGCGGCGTAACGCGCCCCGGCCGCCTGCACGCGGGGGCCCGCCCCTCGCGCGCACGGCCGGACAAGTCCCGCGCACGGGCGGCCGCCCGGCTTGCCGCCCAATAGCTGTTACAAGCCGTTGGCCCGCATGCCGGGCAACGTGGACTCGACTTACAATGCGTCCGTGCAACGCCCTGATTCCCCCTCCCCGCTAAGCCGTTACCTGCGGTGGCTGGGCGCTCCCGCCCAGCACTACCTGCGAATCGGCATCGCAATTTCGCTGTTGGTGCACGCCGGCGCGCTGGCGTGGCGCTTCGGCGCGCCCGCCTTTACCCGCCCGCCGGTGACCAGCCTGGAAGTCGTGCTGCTCAACGCCCGCAGCGAGACCCCGCCGGACACGCCCCGGGCCCAGGCGCAGAATCAGATGAGCGGCGGCGGCAACGCCGACCGCGGCATGACCTCCACCCCGCTGCCCCAGACCGGCGCCTCCGCCGAAACGATCGTGCTGGAAGCCATGCGCCGCCGCCAGGTGCAGCTGGAAGCCGAGCAGACCCGCCTGATGACCCAGCTGCGCTCGCCAGAGAAAGCCGGCGCCGAGCGCCAGGCGGTCAACCCCTGGCCGGACGGCACCGACCTGGGGCAGGACTCCCAGGACCAGGCCAGCGTGATCCAGAACGCCCAGGTCGCCGCCCTGGCCGCACGGGTGCAGCAATACAGCGCCGAACCCCGCAAGCAGTTCGTCGCCCCGTCGGCCGAGGCCTCGCGCTATGCCGCCTACCTGGACGCCTGGCGCACCCGGATCGAGGCGGTTGGCACCCAGCACTACCCGGACGAGGCGCGCGGGCGCATCTACGGCACGTTGCGCATCACGGTGTCGGTCCGCAGCGACGGCAGCATCGCCAACGTGGAAATCGATCAGCCCTCGCCGCACGCGGTGCTGAACCAGGCCGCCCGCCGCATCGTCCAGCTGGCCGCCCCCTTCCCCCCATTCCCTCCCGATATCGCCCGCGATACGGACGTGCTGGTCATCACCCGCACCTGGCATTTCGTCAACGACACCCTGGAAACACAAGCCCCATGACCGAGGCGCCCCCTCTTGCCCGCTACGCCGTCATCGGCAATCCCATCGCGCATAGCCGCTCGCCTCAGATCCACGCCCTGTTCTCCCAGCAGACCGGCAAACCGCTGCGCTACGAGCGCCTGCTGGCGCCGGTGGACGGGTTTGCCGAAGCGGCCGCCGCATTCGTGGCGGACGGCGGGCTGGGCCTGAACGTCACGGTGCCCTTCAAGCTGGAAGCCTACGCGCTGGCCGCGGGCCGCTTGTCCGCCCGCGCCCGGCTGGCCGGGGCGGTCAATACCCTGTCCTGGCGCGATGGTGCCTGGCACGGTTGCAACACGGACGGCGTCGGCCTGGTGTCGGACTTGCTGCGCCTGGGGGTGCGCTTGAACGGCGCCTCGGTGCTGGTGGTGGGCGCCGGCGGCGCCGCCCGCGGCGTATTGCAACCGTTGGCGGAAGCCGGCTGCGCCCGCCTGCACATCGTCAACCGCACGGCCGCCAAGGCCCTGGCGCTGGCCGACGCCTGGCGCGACACCGGCGTGTCACCGCAGACCCGCGTCACGGCCGGAGGGCTGGGCGACGCGGCGCTCGCGGGCGGCTGGAACCTGGTGGTCAATGCCACGGCCAGCGGCCTGCAGGACGCCGCCCCGGACCTGCCCGCCGGCCTGTACGCCGACGGCGCGGCCGGCTACGACATGATGTACGGCGCCCAGCCCACCGCGTTCATGAAACAGGCGCAGGCCGACGGCGCCGCGCTGACGGCCGACGGCCTGGGCATGCTGGTAGGGCAGGCCGCCGAAAGCTTTTTCATCTGGCATGGCGTGCGCCCTGACCCGGCGCCCGTGCTGGCGGCGCTGCGCGAGGCGCTCATGGCGGGACGCTGAGCAGCATGGCGGCGCGCAAGGGCCGATCCTGGTTCCGGATCACCACCGGCGTCCTGATGGCGTTGGTGTGCCTGATCCTGCTGTACCAATTCTGGCTCTTCGCCCAAGTGGTCTGGTACAACTACCGCGACCCCGGCAGCAGCGCGATCATGCGCGAGGAGCTGTCCCGCCTGCGCGAAGGCAACCCGGATTTCAAGCTGCAGTACGAATGGGTGCCCTACGACAAGATCAACCGCAACCTCAAGCGCGCGGTGGTGGCATCGGAAGATTCGAACTTCACCGGGCACGACGGCATCGAATGGGACGCCATCCGCAAGGCCTGGGAGTACAACCAGCGCCAGGAAGAAGCCGGACGCAGCAAGATGCGGGGCGGCTCCACCATCACCCAGCAGTTGGCCAAGAACCTGTTCCTGTCCAGTTCGCGCAGCTACATCCGCAAGGGCCAGGAACTGGTCCTGACCTACATGATCGAACACGTCATGACCAAGGAACGGATCCTGGAGCTGTATCTGAACGTGGCCGAATGGGGCGTGGGCGTGTTCGGGGCGCAGGCGGCCTCCAAGCACTACTTCAACACCACGGCGGCCAACCTGGGCGCCAGCCAGGCCGCGCGGCTTGCCGCCATGCTGCCCAACCCCCGCTTCTATGACAGCCGCCGCAATTCCAACTACCTGAACTCCCGCGTCGGCGTGCTGACCCGCCGGATGCAGATGGTTGACATCCCCTGATACCCAAATCCACGCCATTCCGTCAGGCCTTCCCCACCCTTAGCGGCGGGATTTGTTAAGCTTTCACGTTTACGCGCTCCCTTTCCTTTTCATGCGTACCGCACGTCGCTACCTGGCCCGCGAGATCTATCGCTCTTGTGCAGTGGTCCTTATGGCCCTGCTGGGTCTTTTCACGTTCTTCGCGCTGGTGGACGACCTGGACAACGTGGGCGACAAGTTCTCCATGATGGCCCTGCTCTACATGCAGGCGTTGGCCATTCCCACCCGCTTGTACGACCTGCTGCCCATCGGCCTGCTGATCGGCGCGATCCTGGCGCTGGCCGGCCTGGCGCAGCGTAACGAACTCGTCATCTTGCGCGTCTCGGGCGTCAGCGGCATGCGCCTGCTGCGCATGCTGTGGATCGTCACCATCCCGCTGATGATCGGCGCGGCCCTGCTGTCGGAATACGTTACCCCCTGGGCCGAGATCAAAAGCGGCGAAGCCAACCTGCTGTTCCGCGGCAAGGCCGGCGGCGACCGCTTGAAGAGCGGCTACTGGTTCAAGGAACCCACCGCCAACGGCGGCACCCGCATCATCAATATCGGCGAGCTCAAGGGCGACGGCCAGGTGGCCAACATCACCCTGTACGAATTCAAGAAAGACCTGACGCTGTCCGTCCTGTCCACGGCCCCCACCGGGCTGTTCGCCCACGGCGACCTGGTGCTCAAGGACGTGGCTGAAACGCGGCTGGACGACGAGGCCTCCGAGGCGCTGGCCAACGCCCGCCCGCCCAAGAATCCGCCCGCCACCGTCGTGAAGGTGCCTGAGCGCACGGTCGACACCACCCTCAGCGCCGAACGCCTGCTGGCCCGTGTGCTGACCCCCGAACGCATGTCCATCGTCACGCTGCTGGACTATGTGGAGTATTTGCGCGACAACCAGCTGCAATATGGTCGACAGGTTGTCGCCCTGTGGCGCAAACTGGCGTATCCGTTCACCTTGCTGGTGATGATCACGATTGCGGCCCCCATCGGGCTGATGCAGACGCGCCGCGGCGGCGTGGGCGCCAAGGTCTTCATCGGCATCCTGCTGGGCGTGGGCTTCTTCATGCTGAACCAGCTGGCCCTGAACGTAGGCATGCTGGGCAAGTGGCCGCCCTGGCTGACCGCCCTGGGTCCGAACCTCGGCGCCATGGCCCTGGCACTGGGCGCGATGACCTACATGGAATACCGACACACCTTTACCCGGTTCGTCCAACAACGCTGGCCTTGGAGCAAGAGTCCCGCATGAACGGCAGTATCTGGATGATCGGCGACGTGCAGGGGTGCTGCTCGCCGCTGGATCGCTTGCTGTCCCACCCCGATCTGGTCGGCGACCCGCAGTCGCGCTTCTGGTTCGCCGGGGACCTGGTCAACCGCGGCCCGCAGTCGCTGGAGACCCTGCGTCGCATCATCGACCTGGGCGACCGCGCGACGTCGGTGCTGGGTAATCATGACCTGCACCTGCTGGCCGCCGCGGCCGGGGTGCGCAAGCCGTCGAAATCGGACACGCTCGAAGACATCCTTCGCGCGCCGGACGCGGCCGACCTGATCAACTGGCTGCGCTTGCGCCCGCTGGCCCATTTCGAACAAGGCCACCTGCTGGTGCACGCCGGCACGCTGGCAAAATGGGACGTCGCCAAGACGCTGTCCCTGGCCGGCGAAGTCCAGGACGCCCTGCGCGGCCCGAACTGGCAAAAGGCGCTGCAAAAGATGTACGGCAACGAGCCGTCCACGTGGAAGGAAGACCACAAGGGCGGCAAGCGGATGCGGGTGATCATCAACGCGCTGACGCGGATCCGCCTGTGCACGCCGAACGGACACATGGAATTCGCAACCAAGGTCGCCCCGGGCGCCTGGCCACCGGGCCTGGTGCCCTGGTTCGACGTCCCGAACCGGGCCACCCGGGACATCACGACGGTTTTCGGGCATTGGTCGACGCTGGGATTGCTGCAGCGGCCAGACGTGATCTGCCTGGACACCGGATGCGTGTGGGGGGGGGCGTTGACGGCGTTACGGTTGCAGGATCGGAAACTGGTGCAGGTGAAGTGTTCGCAGTTTCAGAATCCTTTATCTGAGTGAATGGCGTTTTTTAGGGCGGGCTTCGGGCTTCGTCGGTGCGGTCGGGGTGACTTCGTAGGACGCCCATCGTCGGGGTCGGGTGGGTGGCGCGCGCCCACGATTGCGGTCCGGAGCCTTCGCT
>CAUSDE010000109.1:0-12640 GCA_963530045.1 uncultured Achromobacter sp. | reverse complement strand
TTCGTTGCGGCCTAGGGCCGCTGCCTACATATTCCCTCGGGCTTATCGACGCCCCCCGCCCCCCGGGCCACCGGCGCGACGGGCTTTGTCGTCTGCAATTTCGCGTCAGCGGGGGCGGCCTCTTTTTTTAGGTGCTTGTCACCGGCGGTGGGGTGGGGAGGATCTTGCGGGGCCCGCCCCATGCCGGCCGCGCGGGCGGCCTTGTGGGGCTTACGCGGCGTCTTGCGTCGGGTTGTGGTCGCTTCGCGCTACTGGTGGCGGTCTCCCATGTGGGATCGCACGTCGCGTGTAACCCATCGTCGCTTGCGAATGCGTTGGGCGGATTTATGCTGCGTGCTTACGCACCTCATCCGGGCTTCCATCATGCAATTTTCTGCCGCCATCCCCATCCTGCGCATTTTCTCGGTTGAGAAGGCGCGCGAGTTCTATCTGGATTATTTGGGATTTTCCTGGGACTGGGAGCATCGCTTCGAGGCGGGCTTCCCGCTGTATGCGCAGGTGCATCGCGGCGACCTGATCCTGCATTTGAGCGAACATCATGGCGACGCCACTCCGGGGTCGGCGGTGTTTGTGCGGATGCAGGGCGTGGATGCGTATCACGCCGAGCTGACCGCGACGCAGTACGGCTATATGCGGCCGGGCGTGGAAGAGGCGCCTTGGGGCCGGGTGCTGGCGGTTACCGATCCGTTCGGCAACCGCCTGAGCTTTTGTGAAAGCCAGGACTAGGCGCCTTGCTGCGCTTTCGCCCGTTGCGCGGGTCCCGGCTCCCGCTGTTTCCGGAATGGCCGCTGGCCGCGGCCTTTTCGCCTACATCTTGCAATCCGCGGCATGCACGTCCGTGTGGTCGCGGGCCAGCACCTTCTGGTTCTTGTAGACGAGCTTGCCGTCGGGGCCGGCCTCGATGTGCAGCAGGTACCAGTCCTGGATCGGGTGCTGGTTGGGGCCGAACTTGAACTTGCCGCGCACGGTGGGGAAGTCGGCTTTCCGTAATGCGTTGCGGAAGTCGTCGGCGCGGCCGGTGACGTCGCCGTTGACGGCTTTGAGCGCCGAGGCGATCAGGTTGGCGGTGTCGTAGGCCTGGGCGGCGTAGGCGGTAGGCGGGCGCTTATAGGCGTTGGTAAAGGCCTCGACGAAGTGCTTGTTCTGCGCGTTGTCCAGGTCGGCGCTCCACAGTGAGCTCAGATAGAAGCCCTTGCTTGCGGTGCCGGTGGCGGCCAGCATGCGGTCGTCCATCGAATAGATGGGCGTGATCATGCGGATCTTCTCGGACAGGCCCGAGTTGGCGAACTGCTTGGTCAGGTTGATGCCCGCGCCGCCGGGGTGGAACTGGAAGATGGCCTCAGGGTTCAGCGCGCGGATGCGGGCAAGTTCCACCGAGAAGTCGGACTGGTCCAGCTTGGTGTAGATCTCTTCGGCGATTTCGCCTTTGTAGGCACGCTTGAAGCCGGCGACGGCGTCGCGGCCGGCCTGGTAGTTGGGCGCCATGACGACCACGCGTTTGACGCCCAGTTCGTTGGCCGCGATGCCGGCCGTGTCGGCGTACGAGTCGTTCTGGAAGGCGACGGCGAAGTAATTCGGGTTGCAAGCCTTGCCGGCGTAGTTGGAGGGGCCCGCATTCAGGCTGACGTAGAAGCCGCCGGCGTTCAGCACCGTGGGGCCGACGGCGGCCATGACGTTCGAGAAGTTGACACCCGTGAAGAGCCGCACGCCGTCCTGCACCATCTTGTCGGCGATCTGCTTGGCGTTGGCGGGCTTGAGCGCATCGTCTTCGACGCGCACGTTGACGGGCACGCCGCCCAGCTTGCCGCCTCCTTCTTTCACGGCCAGCATGAAGGCGTCGCGCTCGTCCTCGCCGATGTAGCCGGCGGGCGTGGAAAGCGTGCCGATGAAGCCGATGTCGACCGGCTTTTGCTGCGCGGCGGCCGCGGAGGCCGCCAATGCCAGCAGGATGGCGGCGGTGCCGCGGATAGGGCGCTTCTTCATGTTGTCTCCTCTTGTGCTCTTGTTATTTCGGCGCGAGGCAGTTCTCCACCTTCCAGCCGTACAGCCACTGCAACGCGTCATAGAACTGGGACTGGCTGCGGCCAGTCCACAGTTGGTTGCGCACGGTGCGTTCCACGCCCCGCGCGTGATACAAACGGCCCATTTCCCGGGTGGACCAGACCACGCGCGCGCTGCGCGGGATGCGGACCGATTCGTACAGGCGGAAGGCGGCTTCCAGGTCGTGGCCGCAATGATGCACGGCTTCGCCCAGCGTCACGGCGTCTTCCAGCGCCATGCACGCGCCCTGGGCCATGTACTGCGTCATGGGATGGGCGGCGTCGCCCACCAGGGTCACGCGGCCCTGGCCCCAGTGCTCGACGGGTTCGCGGTCGGCGGTGGCCCAGCGCTTCCATGACGTGGGGCGGTCCAGCATCTGGTGCGGACGCGGGTGGATGCCCTGAAAGTACGACAGCACTTCTTCCTTGCTGCCTTCGCGCACGCCCCATTCCTCTTGTTCGCGGCTATGGAAGGTGACGACCAGGTTGTACTGCTGGCCGCCGCGCAAGGGGTAGTGCACCAGATGGCAGTGCGGGCCGGCCCACAGCACGGGCGCGTTGATGCGCAATTCTTCGGGCATGTTGTCGCGTTCGACCACCGCGCGGTAGACGACGTGGCCGGTTACGCGCGCCGGGTCGCCCACCGTGCGTTCGCGGATCACCGATTTGACGCCGTCCGCGCCCACCACGGCATCCGCGCGGTAGCGGTTGCCGTTCGTATCCATGACCTCGACGCCGTTGCCGTCCTGCGACATGGACGCGATCTGGGTAGACGTGCGAAAGCGGATCAGCGGGTTCTGCTGCACGGCTTCCAGGATGGACAGGTGGATGTCGGCGCGATGGATCACGGCATACGGGCCGCCGAAGCGCGCGCGGAACGCGTCGCCCGTGTCGATGCGCACCACTTCCTGGGCGTCGACCGCGTCCATCATGATGATGTGGTCGGTGAAGACCGCGCGCGTGCGTGCCGTCTGGCCCACGCCCAGGGCGTCCAGCGCGGCGAAGGCGTTCGGCCCCAGCTGGATGCCGGCCCCGATCTCGCCGATGTGCGCGGCCTGTTCCAGCAGTTGCACCGCGATGCCTTGGCGGGTCAGCGCCAGTGCGGCGGCCAGGCCGCCGATGCCGCCGCCCACCACAATGACGGACCGGACCGGCTGAGGGGTGGTCTTGGACGTGTTCATGATTTTTTTCCGCGCCCCGTCATTCCTGGCCACCCAGGAAGGCGCCCTGGCGCTTCAACTGGGCCTGCAAGGCCGCAACAGGGATGTCCGACGGCGCAATGCCCGCACGCAGCGCCATCGCCGCCGCGGTGCCTGCGGCTTCACCCATCACGAAGCAGCTGCCGCTGACGCGCGCGGCCGACTGGCCTTCGTGCGTCATGGACGCGCAGCGGCCGGCCACCAGCACGTTGTCGGCGACGCCCGGCCCGCGCTTGGGGACCATCATCCGGAACGGCAGCTGGTTGTAGCCTCGCGATTCGGGGATGGGCGGCCATACCCATTGCACGTCGCCTGCCGTATGCATTTCCAGCGGCCAGCCGTTCACGCCGATGCTGTCTTCGAAATCGGCGCACCCCAGCACATGCTCCTTGGTCAATACCGTTTCGCCCACGATGCGGCGCGTTTCGCGAATGCCGAGTTGCGGGGCGATGTCCAGCACATACGCGTTTTCGAAGCCCGGCACCTTGGCGCGCAGGAAGCCCAGGTACTGCATGATCTGGCGGCGGCCTTCCAGTTCGCCGGCCGACAGCGATCCGGCATCGGTGCCATCGGCCGCGCTGCCGTCGGCGTTGGCCAATTGCGTGACGTTCACGCGCCATTCGTAGTCGTGCTTTTGCGGACGCACGATGGCGCCCCGGCGCGGGAACGTGAATTCGCCGCTGGCCGCGGCCTGGTCCATCAAGAGGGGAATGGTCTTCCAGGCTTCTTGCGCGCGCGCGCCGTCCACGTTGCCCACCTTGAACATCAGGGTGGGGTAGAGCATGTGGCCGTGTTCGTCGCCTTTTTCGAACGGCAGCCCGCCCCATTGCGCGATGTCGGCGTCGCCCGAGCAGTCGATGAACACCCGGGCGCGCACGGCATAGCGGCCCGATTTGGTCTCCAGGAACAAGGCGTCCACGCGGCCATCTTCGGCGCGCGCGACGCCCGTCGCAAGCGCATGGAACAGCACGTGAGCGCCGCTGTCCTGCACCAGACTGTCGGCCGCGCACTTGAAGGCCGAGATGTCGTAGGCCTGGGCGTGGATCTTGCCCAGGATCAGATGCGGATCGTTCAAGCCGTCCATGGCGCGCATGCGATCCAGCAAGTCATCGGTCATGCCGTGCACGACCTGGCGGATGTCGCCGTGGATGTTGGCGTGCAGGCCGCAGAAGTTGGACACGCCCGCGGCCGTGCCCATGCCGCCCAGGAAGCCGTAGCGCTCCACCAGCAAGACGCTGACGCCATTGCGCGCGGCGCTGGTGGCGGCCAGCACGCCGGCCGGGCCACCGCCCAGCACCACGACGTCGTATTCGCCATAGAGCGGGACCTGGCGGGCGGGTTCATTGATCAACATCTGCTTCTCCTGGCGTGTCATGCACTGCTGCCTTGTGTCGCGGTTCACTGGCCCTTGATGCCCAGCTTCTTGATCAGGGGTTCCCAACGCTTGAGCTCGTCATCCATGTAGGCGCGGAACTCGGCGGGCGTGCTGCCGACGGGGTCCATGAACTGCGCTTGCAGGCGCTTGGCGACCTCGGGGTCGCGGATCGCCTGGATCAGCGCATCGGAAAGCTTTCTCTGGATGTCGGCCGGCACCTTGGACGACACCACGAAGCCGATCCACGCGGACCCCTCGATGCCCTGCACGCCGACTTCGGCCAAGGTGGGGATGTCGGGCAGCAGCGCCGAGCGCTTGGAAGAGGTGACCGCCAAGGCTTTGAGCCGGCCATCCTTGACCATCGGCATGACGGCAATGGGCGGCAGCGCCGCGAATTGCGTGTCGCCAGACAGCAGCGAGGTCAGCGCGGCCGGCGACGAGGGGTAGGGAACATGCGTGGCGCGCGCGCCGATCTGCTGCAGCAGCAGTTCGACGGCCAGGTGCGATACGGTGCCCGCGCCCGGCGAGGGGAAGTTGTACTTGTCCGGATTCTGCTTCAGCGCATCCAGCAATTGGCTCACGTTCCCGATCCCGGCGGATGCCGGCACGACCAGCACGTTGGGCTGGTGCACGGCCAGCGTCAGCGGCGACAGGTCGGTGGCAGGCGCATACGGCAGCTTGTCGAACAGCAGCGTGTTGTTCACCAGCGGACCGGTGATGGAGACGCCGAAGGTGTAGCCGTCGGGCTTGGCGTTGGCGATGGCGAAGGTGCCGATATTGCCGCTGGCGCCAGGTTTGTTTTCGATGACGATGGTCTGGCCCAGGATGGCGCCGGCCTTTTCGCTGACGATGCGCGCCACCTGGTCGGGGCTGGAGCCGGGGCCGAAGGGCACGATGGCCTTCAGCGGTTGCGCGGGCCACGCGTCGGTGGCATGCGCGGCCGCGAACGGCGCGGAGGCCGCCAGCGCCAGCATCAAGGCGCGCGCGGCCGCGTGGCGGGCCAGCGTCAGCGGACGGGACTTATTCATGCTTGTCTCCCACGTCTTTCATGGTGTTGAAATAGGTTTGCTCGTTGGCGATGAAGGCGGCGACCATCGCGCGGTACGTGGCGTCCACCACCTGCTCAAGATTGGCGAAGCCGCGGTTGTGGCGTTCGGCCAGCGCGCGGGCCTTGTCGAAGACCTGGGCCTGGCGCGCGGGCGCGCTGACCTGGAAAGCGTCGCGCTTGAACCGCGCCGCGTCCTTGACGTACATGGCGCGCTCGGCGATCAGGCGCACGATCTCGTCGTCCAGCCGGTCGATGTTGGCGCGCACGTCGGCCAGGTTGGCGCATAGCGGCCGATAGGCCGGGTCGGTATATTCGCGCAGCGGCGCGCCGTGGGTGTCGGGTTCTTGCATGGGCGTCGTCATTGGATGTAGTCGGGCTGGCGCGCGGGCGCGGCGGCCTGGAACGCGGGCTGCGCGTTGCAGTGGTCGAAGATCCGCAGGATGCGCGGGTAGGCAGACAGGTCGCACCCCATGCGCTGCGCGTTGGCCACCTGCGGCACCAGGCAGCAGTCGGCGAGTGTGGGCGCGTCGCCAAAGCAGTACGCGCCGTGTCCGTGGCGCGCCAGCAGCGCCTCGACGGCGGTCAGGCCTTCGCCAATCCAGTGGTGGTACCAGGCGGTCTTCTGTTCATCCGTCGCGCCCAGCACGTCCTGCAGATAGCGCAGGATGCGCATGTTGTTAACAGGATGGATGTCGCAGGAAATGGCGTCGGACAGTTCCAACACACGGGCGCGCGCCAGCGTATCGGCCGGGATCAGGCGGGGCTCGGGATGCGTGGCGTCCAGGTAGTCGACGATGGCGAGCGACTGCGACAACTGCGTGTCGCCATCGATCAGCAGCGGCACGCCCGCCGACGGGTTCTTGGCCACATACCCGGCGGCGCGCTGCTCCTGCTTGCGCAGGTTCACGGGCAGGTATTCGTAGGGCAGGCCCTTGAGCGCCAGCGCGATGCGCACGCGGTACGAAGTCGAACTGTTGAAGAAGCTGTGGAGTTGCATGGATTGTGCGTCGGTAGGGGCGGAAGGTCGTGGGGATGGCCCTATTCGGCCGTGATGCCGGTGCGGGCGACGATGTCGTCCCAGCGCCTGGCGTCGCGGCCGATGAGGGCGCCGAAATCGGCGGGCGTGGAGGTCGCGGGGACCATGCCTTGCGCATCGAAGGCGGCGGCCGTCGCCGGCGTCTTGAGGATGGCGTTGATCTCCCGGTTCATGCGGTCGACGATGGCGGGCGGCGTGCCCTTGGGGGCCAGCACGCCGTACCACATGTCCACGTCGGCGCCTTGCAGGCCGGCTTCCGTCAGCGTGGGCGTGTCGGGCAATTGCGGCAGGCGCTTCGGGCTGCCGGTGGCGATCACCTTCAACTTGCCCGCCTTGATTTGCGGCAGCGCCACATGCACGGGCAGGAACATGTAGTCCAGGCGGCCGCCGAGCATGTCTGTGACGGCGCCCGCCGTGCCCTTGTAGGGCACGTGCAGCATGGCGGTGTGGGTGCGGTCCAGGAACAGCGCCATCGACAGGTGGTGCGGCGTGCCGACACCGGGCGTGCCGTAGCTGAGCTTGCCCGGCGCGGCGCTGGCCGCACGCACCACGTCGTCGACGGTGTTGGCAGGGTTCGACGGATGCGTGACCAGCAGCAGGGAACCCCAGGACGTCAGGCCGACCGGC
This sequence comes from uncultured Achromobacter sp., assembly GCA_963530045.1. GTDB lineage: Bacteria > Pseudomonadota > Gammaproteobacteria > Burkholderiales > Burkholderiaceae_B > Achromobacter. The sequence goes on along the minus strand of CAUSDE010000109.1, from coordinate 5,316 downwards.
GAGAAGTCCTTTTGCGGGTCGAACCGCAGCTTGCCTTTGTAGAGGCTGGCGTTCATGACGAACGTATTCACAGTCACCAGGAAGGTGTAGCCGTCGGCGTCGGCGCGCGCGGCCTTTTCGCTGCCGATATTGCCGCTGGCGCCCGCAAGGTTCTCCACCACGACGGGTTGCCCCAGCGTCCGGGGCAGGCTTGCCGCCAGTTGCCGGGCGATCAGGTCGATGCCGGTGCCCGGCGTGAACGGAACGACCAGCGTGATCGGCCGTTCCGGCCATGCCGCGTGGCTGGCCGCGGCCGAGAACGCCAGGACCGCGGCGCCGAGGAGGCGTATGAACTTGCACATGGTTTGTCTCCAGTTCCTGTCGCCGGTCATGCGCCGGCTTGATGTCGGCGGCGGCCTGGGCCGCGCCTGGTGGCGCTACACGTAGGGCGCCCGTGCTTTCAGCGCCACGGGGTCGAAACCGGCTACTTGCTTGTAGCGCCGGGAAATGCCTTCCAGCTCGTCGCGGCTGATCACGTCGTCAATGCGCGCATACGGACGGTCGCCGGACCGTTCATATACCTCGCGCAGGATGGCGTCGGGCGGATTGCTGCGGTTGGTCAGGACGACGCGGGTGGTGGCCTCCACCCGCGCGCGGTCATAGGCCTGCAGCGCATCGGGAGTCAGTCCCTGGCGCTTGAGTCGCCCGGTCAGGTAGCGGGCGTCGATCACGGCCTGGCCCGCGCCATTCGAGCCGCGGGGGACCATCGGGTGGGCCGCGTCGCCCAGCAAGGTCATGCGGCCTTTCGTCCAGGTGGGCAACGGGTCCTGGTCCACCATCGGGTACTCCAGGATGGCATCGGCGTCCTGGATCAGGCGCGCGACATCCAGCCAATCGAAATGCCAATCGGAGAACGCGGGAAAGAAATCCTCAAGCCGGCCGCTGCGGTTCCAGTCGCGGACGGCGGGTTCGGCGGCTTCGATTTCCGCCACCCAGTTCACCAGCTGGTCGCCGTTGGCGTCGATGTTGTCGCGGATGGGATAGATGACCATTTTCCCCGTCGACAGCCAGCCCGCCCGGACCATGCTGGCGCCGGACAGGAACGGTTTGCATCGCGTCGTGCCGCGCCACATGTTCACGCCGGAATAGCGGGGCGCGCCTTCTTGCGGATAGAGCTGCTTGCGCAGCGCGGAATGGATGCCGTCGCAGCCGACCGCGATGCGTCCGCGGACGGGCGGCAGCGCATTGCCGTTGTTGTCCTTGAAGCGCGCCGTGACAGTGTCGGCGTCTTGCTCCACGCCCGTGCAGCGGGCGTTGACGGTCACGCAGTCGTCGCCCAGGCGTTGCCGCACGGCCGCCCACAACGCCATTTGCAGGTCGCCGCGATGGATGGAGTATTGGGGCCAGTCGTAGCCGGCGTCCAGGCCGGCGGGTTCGCCGTAGATGAACTGGCCGTGGCGCGTATAGAACACGGATTCGCGCGTGCGCACGGCAATCGCGTCCAGCGTGGGCAGCAGGCCCAGCTCGTCCAGTTCGCGGGTGGCGTGGGGCAGCAAGTTGATGCCTACGCCCAGCGGCTTGATCTCGGGCACGGCCTCGTAGACGCGGCAGGCGATGCCGGCCTGATGCAGGCTCAACGCCAACACCAGGCCGCCGACTCCGGCGCCCACGATGATCACATCGGTGTCGTATCGCATGCCTACACCATGCGCACGCTGAGCGTGCCCAGGCCGTCGACGCCGCCTGTCATCGTGTCGCCGCGCACCACGGGGCCGACGCCTTCGGGCGTGCCGGTGTAGATCAGGTCGCCCGCTTCCAGGCGGAAGTACTTGGACAGGTAGGCAATGGTCTCGGCGACGGACCAGATCAGCTTGCCGATGTCGCTGCGTTGCTTGTCCACGCCATTGACCTGCAGCCAGATGGCGGCCTGGTCGATGCCGTTGACCGACGCGGCCGGGTGCAGCGGGCCGATGGGCGCGCTTTGGTCGAAGGCCTTGCCCAGTTCCCATGGGCGGCCGGCTTCGCGCATTTTCATCTGCAGGTCGCGCCGCGTCATGTCCAGGCCCACGGCGTAGCCCCAGACGTGCTGCAACGCGTTATTCACGGAGATGTTGGCCCCGCCCTGGCCGATGGCCGCGACCAGTTCGATCTCGTAATGCAGGTTGGCGGTCTCGGGCGGGTAGGGCAGGTCCAGCGTCTGGCCCTGGGCCACCGGAACGACGGCGTCGGCGGGCTTGCAGAAGAAGAACGGCGGTTCGCGGTTGGGGTCGAAGCCCATTTCGCGGGCATGGGCGGCATAGTTGCGGCCCACGCAGTAAACGCGGCGGACCGGGAAGGCATCCTGGCCGCCGGCGATGGGCACGGCGACGGGGGCGGCGGGAGCAAACACGAAAGACATGGATCACCCTTGAAAGAGGGAGGGAAATGCGGAATGTGGCCAAGCCACGCGGGCTCAGGCGATGCGTTCTTCGCGCCACAGGCCCAGCGCGTCCTGCACGGGGCGGTCGGAATAGCTGAAGAGCGTGGCGTCTTCCAGCGCGGCCAGTTGCACAGGCAGCCAGGACGGGGCCACGAACACGTCGCGCGGGCCGAAATGAAATTCCTGGTCGCCGATGCGTGCCGTGCCCCGTCCTTCCACCACGCTGTACACCGTGGAGTCGGTGCTGCGGTAGGTCTTGCCCTGGAAGCCGGCAGGCAGCAGCTGCATGAAGGTCGCCATCGTGGGCATGGGGTAGCCGCCAGTGGCCGGATTCAGGTAGCGCAGCTTCACGCCGTCCCAGGGGTCCAGTTCACCGTGGCGGTACAGCGCGTCCAGCGCTTCGCGGCTGCGTTCGTACGGGTAATTGAAGATGGGCGACGTACCGCTTGTGGCCTGATGGCGCACCGGCGCCATGTTGTGGCCGAAGCGGGCCATGCTGTCGCCTTCGGGCCGCGTGACGGGCTGGGTGGCCTGCGGGTAGTTCTCGGCAAAGCCCGCGTCCAGGAACCGCAGCAGCGGGATGTCCAGGCCGTCCAGCCACACCACCGGTTCGCCGCCCTCGGCGGTTTCGGCGTTGCCGTGGTCGTGCCACGTCCAGGACGGCGTGATGATGAAGTCGCCCGGGTGCATGGTGGTGCGCTCGCCGTTGACGGCCGTGTAGGCGCCGCGCCCTTCCACGATGAAACGCAGCGCGGATTGCGTGTGGCGGTGGCTGGGCGCGATCTCGCCGGGCAGGATCAATTGCAATCCTGCGTACAGGCTCTGCGTGATGCTGGCCTGGCCCGGCAACCCGGGGTTCTCCAGGATCAGCACGCGCCGCACGGCTTCTTCGGCGGTGATCAGCGAGCCGGACGCCATCACGTCGTCACGTACGTCGTCGTATTTCCAGAGGGCGGGCACGCAGCGCGGGGCGGGCTGGCGGGGCACCAGGTTGTGCAACGACTCCCACAGGGGGGCCATGTGCTTCTTGGCGATGCGCGCGTAATAGGCAGCGCGATCAGCGGCGCGGTCGGCGGCATGATCGGCGCCGGCGGTGTGGCCGTCGGGCATGGTTGTCTCCAGTATGTCCGGCTATTGCCGGCTTCTACGGGTGGCCGCCGCGTGGTTCGCGGCTGGTCCGGATATGGAGACGATTATGGGTAAGCAGCTATGTGTTTAATAATGAAATTATCTTATTATCCATACGAATAACAATATACATACGAGACAACCTCCATCCGACGAGGGCCCGCATGGACTGGACCCACCGCCTGCGGCTGCGCAATCTGAAGATGCTGCTGAGCTTGGCGCAGACCCGCAACATCAGCCATTCGGCCGCGATGCTCAACACCACGCAGCCGGGTCTGTCGAAGTGGCTGAAAGACCTGGAAGACGATATCGGCTTGCCGCTGTTCGAGCGCCATGCGCGCGGCCTGCGTCCGACCCCGCATGGCGACGTGCTGATCGCCCACGCCCAGCGCGTGGAGTCCCAGCTGGACCGCGCCAGCGCCGACATGGCCGCGCTGCGTGAGGGCGGTGGCGGCCGCGTGGTGATCGGTGCATCCGGCGCGTCGGCCTCCGACACGGTGCCGCTGGCGGTGATGAAGCTGCTGGAACGGATGCCGCAGGCGCGCGTAAAGCTGGTGGAGGGCACGACGGACCGCCTCTTGGCGCAACTGGCCCAGGGCGATCTGGACATCGTGGTGGGCCGCTCGGCGCCCGAACATCACGACCCGGCGATCCGCTTCGAGGCGCTGTATCTGGAACCCATTCATCTGGTGGCGCGCCCGCGCCACCCCTTGTTCGCGATCGAGCAGCCCAGCTGGCAGGACCTGCTGTCGTACCGCTGGATCCTGTGGCCCAAGGGCACGCCCATCCGCAATGCGGTGGACGCCGCGCTGGCGGCCGCAGGTCAGGCGCCGCCGCCGGATCACGTGGAATCGAATTCGGTGACGATCAACCTGACGCTGATCAACAACAGCGACATGATCGGCGTGGCCTCGCACCGCGCCGCGCTGCGGTTTTCGCAGATGCGGGCGATGCGGATCATTCCGGTGCGCTTGTCTGGATTCGGGTCGGTGGCGATGTATTGGCGCGAAGACGCTTTCAGGCCGCTGGCGGTGCAGGAAGCGATGGCGGCCTTGCGCAATACGGTGGCGGAACATGCGCCCGGCGTGACGAGGCTGTGATGCCATCCTCTGGCGCGGGCCTGAATGCGTTGATTGCGCAGTGCCGCCGGGTAGAGGCTGCGCTGGCCGGAAGTCCGGACCCGTCCGCCTCGGTGGCCATGCATCGGTTCGTGGCCGATATGGATGCCAGGCGGATCCCGCCGGGGATGTGGTCGCCGCTGGCGTTGTCGGTGCTGGTGATGACGGGCGGGCTGGGCGTCGGCATTGAAGTGCTTAGCCTTGTGCTGCGCGCCGTGGGTTCGGCCTGGGCGGCGTTTGCGCTGGTGGCGGTGTGCGCCGGGACGGCGCTGGCCTTGTCGATCGCGGTGGTGATGCTGATGGCGGGCCGGTCGGCAGGGCTGGTGATCGTGAAGTGGCTGGCGATCGGCTTGGTGGCGGTGGGCGGACTCGGCGTGATCGCGTGGACGCAGGGGGATGTGCGGGCGGTGGGGCCTGTGGTGGCGCTGCTGGGCGGGTTGGGGGCCTGGTTGGTGGCCAATAGCGGGGGGTTTTTTGTGTTTGTGGGGTATCGGGTGGCGAGGCGGTATCTCGATCTTCGGGGGTAGTTGTCGGTTCTTGAGGCGCCCGGCGCGGCGGTGGCCTGCGGTGCGCGGGTCAACGATTGCGGTCCGGAGCCTTCGCTCCGGACGGCCCCTGCGTCATCTTCGTTGTTGCCTACGGCAACTGCCTTCAGATTCCCTTGGGCGCATC
>CAUSDE010000108.1:0-12695 GCA_963530045.1 uncultured Achromobacter sp. | reverse complement strand
GCATTGGACTTCAGCGCCTCGCGTCCCGACTGGGAAGGATTCCTGCGTGGCGCCGACCCCGAAGCCGGCAAGCAACTGGCGGCCAACGGCAAGCCCGGGGCCGGCGTCCAGGCCTGTATCGCCTGCCACGGGCCTGCGGGCATTACCCCCACGGGCGGCATCTTCCCCAACCTGGCCGGCCTCACCCAGGAGTACCTGGCCAAGCAATTGGCGGACTTCCGCAGCGGGACTCGGGTGCAGCCGCTGATGAACACGATCGCGCGCGCACTGACCGAGCAGGAAATCGGCCAGGTGGCGGCCTATTACGGCACCTTGGCGGGCCCGCCGCTGCACGTGGGCGAATTCGGCGGCGAAGCGGCGCGCAAGCTGGACCTGCAAGGCGACGGCGCGCGCGCGCTGCCCGCCTGCGCGAACTGCCACGGCTTGCGCGGCATGGGCGAAGGCCCCTTGTTGCCCAGGCTGGCGGGGCAATCCAAGGAATACTTCACCGACCAGATGAACGCCTTTCGCAACGGCTCACGCCAAAACGACGACGTGGGCGTGATGCGCGCCTTCTCGCAACGGCTGACAGACAGCGATATCGAGGCGCTGGCCTTGTATTACGCCGGCCCCCCGCCAACACCGAAGTAAGCCCACCCGCCCTGCGCGATCCGCAGGGCGGACATTTTTTACTGGTGTTTACCCTAGGCCGGGGCTATACTCGCGGCACTTTCAACCACCTAGAGATCACTGTGGACAACGACGGATGTAGTCGAAAACCGACTGCTCGCGCCGCTTGACGCAGGATCCGCGGAATCTCCGTTCCGCGTGAGTCCTGCGATCAGCCAGGACTTGGGCTTTCAGCCCCTCTCCCCCAAAAGCTTACCGACGCGATACGCGGGCCTTGTTGCGCGCGTGCCTTGCCGGTCAGGCGGCGCATGCCTGTGGACCTTCCACCGTACTCCCCTGTCAAGGAGACGAACATGCGCATCAAGAAATTCTTCCCTTTCCTGGATCGGGCCCATGACGCCCGCGCCGAAGGCCCGGTGTCGTTGGGCGCCCTGCCTGCGCACGCGCCCGTCACGCCGGTCTTTCAATTCACCATCGTCAGCCTGAGCGCCACGCTGAACGCGCTGCGAAAGCAGCTGTACTACGAGCTCCAGGCCTTGGACCTGCGCGTGGTCGCCGTGCGCATTTCGCGCGCCGAATCCGACCAGCTGGCCTCGACGGTCGTCACGCTGCATTGCCCGCCTCACCTGCGCAGCCTGCTCAGCGCCGTGGCGCTGCGGCTGGGCCAAAGCCCGGATGTGCGGCGCGTGCACTGGGAAAACGAAACCGGCGCGTCCATCGCCGTGCTGCCGGCCTGAAACCCGGCTTTCCTGGCAAGGAGATTGTCATGAAAGACCCGTACAAAGTCCTCCTGCTGGCCCGCGTGCTGGCCCTGGTGCTGATCTGGCTGGTCGGCGCGGGCCTCGTGCTGGCCTCGGTCTGGCGTCTGCCCTGAGCACGCCAGGGGGGCCGCCCGGCCCCGTCGAACACCCATAAGCTGAAAAAGGGGCAAGACCATGAAGAACTTCGAGAACATCCAATTCCTGACCCTGGCCAATACCCTGGTCAGCCTGTTGACCGCCTTCGTGCTGGGCTCGATCGTCGGGTTCGAACGCCAGTTCCGGCAACGCACGGCCGGCCTGCGCACGAACGTGCTGGTGGCCGTCGGCGCCGCCATCTTCGTCGACATGGCGTTCCGCGTCGGCGGCGCGGACGGCGGCGCGCGCGTCATCTCCTATGTCGTGTCGGGCGTGGGGTTCCTGGGCGCCGGCGCGATCATGCGTGAAGGCGGCAGCATCCGCGGGCTGAACACCGCGGCCACCTTGTGGGGCTCGGCCGCCATCGGCGCCTGCGCGGGCGCGTCGCTGATGCTGGAAGCGGTGGCGGCAACGGCCTTCGTGCTGGCGGCCAACACCTTGCTACGCCCCGTGGTCAGCTATGTGAACCGCCAACCGCTGGACTCGCAGACGTCCGAAGTCACGAACGTGATTCATGTCATCGCGAACGTGGAGCATCGCCAGGCCGCCATGACCGTGCTGGAAGACGTGCTGGAGGCCGAACAACTGCCGCTGTCGGAGCTGAAGATCGACCAGTTCGGCGAGAACGAGGTCGAGATCGAGGCCGCGCTCAGCGAGGCGTCCGTCGACGAGTTGGACCTGGACCGGGTAACGGCGAGCATCGCCGCATCGCCCGCCGTGCGCACGGCGTTCTGGGCTGCCCGAACCGTTTGAAGCCGGGGACGGGCGCGGCGAAACGCTCTAGAATGGGCGCCGACCATGCGTACTCCCCTGCCTACTCTCAACCGCGGCAACGCCAGCCTTTGGCTGGTGCTGATGCTGTTCGTGTTCAAGGCGATGGTGCCGCAGGGTTTCATGCCGGCCACGCACCAAAGCGGCACGCTGATCCAGCTATGCTCGGCCGCCGGCCCCATCTGGGTGGCCGGGCCATCCAAACAGGACAACGCGCCGGACGAGCGGCACGCGGCGCAAGCCGCCACCTGCCCCATGGGCATGGCGCTTGCCGCGGTTGCCCTGCCGCCCTCGCCCGTCGTGGTGCCGGCGGCGTTGGCCGTCATGGCCCATCCGCTGGCCGCGCGCGCCCCGCCCGGCCCCGTCCTTGCCTCGTTCACCGGCGCGCCCCTAGGCGCCCGCGCCCCACCCCCAGCCTCGGTATCCCGCTAAATCCTGCGCCGCCCCTGCGCGGCAATCCTTAGCTTACCGAGAGCACTCATGTCTTTTTCCTCCGCCAGGACGCATCGCGTCCTGAAGCGGCGCGTGGCCATTTGGACCGCGCTCGCCTTCACGCCCGCGCTGCACGCGCAAACCACCCCGGTCGCCACGCTGCCGGTCATTTCCGTATCCGGCGACACGGTCGCGCCGACCCTACTTGAGCATGCCGCCACCGGCACATTGCTGGGCCTGACCCCATTCGAGACGCCCGCCAGCATCGACATCATCAGCAACGAACAGCTGCGTGCGCGCGGCGCCACCACGGTCACCGACGCCATCACCCAGGCCGCGGGCATCAGCGCCATGCGCCATCCGGGCAACGGTGGCTCGTCCCTGTCTTCCCGCGGATTCACCGATTCCAACTCCGTCGCGCAACTGTATGACGGCGTGCGCCAGTACGGCGGCGTGGGCCAGACCTTCATCTACGATCCCTGGGCCGTCGACCGCATCGAAGTGCTGCGCGGCCCAGCCTCGGTGCTGTACGGGGAAGGCGCCATTGGCGGCGTCGTCAACGTGATCCCCAAGAAGCCCACGCGTGGGCCCATCGAAAACGAGCTGATGACGACGCTGGGCACGCACGACACCCAGCGCTTCGGTTTCGGCAGCGGCGGCGCGCTGGACGACAAGTGGTCGTACCGGCTGGACGTCAGCGGCAACCACACGGATTCCGGGATCAGCCTGGGCGATTCGCGCGATGCCGCCGTCACCGCGGCGCTGCGCCTGGACGTATCGCCGGCACTGAACTTCACGCTGACCCAGGCCTACGCCTGGCAGGAACCGACCCGCTACTTCGGCACGCCGCTCGCCAACGGCACGCTGGATTACGGGCTGGCCAAGCAGAACTACAACGTGGCGGACAGCAAGATCATCTACCGCGACAGCCGCACGGAGCTGAAGGCCGAATGGTCGCCCAACGCCGCCGCCACGGTGCGCAGCCGCCTGTACTACATCGGCAGCGACCGCGACTATCGCGATGCAGAAAACTACGCGTGGACGCCGGCCGGCCAGATCCTGCGCAGCGGCTATACCGAGATCGGACACGATCAGGAACAGACCGGCATGGTCACCGACGCCTCCTTCGACGGCCATCTGTTCGGGCTGTCGAACAACGTGGCGGTGGGGGTCGAGCTGAACCGCGCCTCGCTCAAGCACACCAACAACTCGCCCTATTCCGGCACCTCGCTGGTAGATCCGTACGACGTGGATCACGGACGCTTCATCAATGTCGCCGGCACGACGCCGCGCTATCGCAACACGGCCAGCCAGTACGCGCTGTTCGCCGAAGACCGGCTGATGCTGACGTCGCGCTGGTCGGTGCTGGGAGGCCTGCGCTACGACCATATCGACTTGAAGCGGCGCGACCTGGTTGCTGACGAGACGGCCTTCCGCAGCACCTACACCAACGTCGGATGGCGCTTGGGCACGGTCTACGACGTGCTGCCCACCCTGTCGGTCTACGGTCAATACGCGCAGGCCGCTGACCCCATCGGCAGCCTCCTATTGCTGTCGCCCGCCAATAAGGACTACGAGCTGTCGCAGGGCAAACAGATCGAGATCGGCGTGAAGCAGACGTTCTGGGACAACAAGGGCCAATGGACGCTGGCGGCCTATCACATCACCAAGAACAACCTGGTCACGCGCGATCCCAACGACCCGGCGCTGCGCATCCAGGTGGGCGAGCAATCGTCGCGCGGACTGGAGGCGACGCTTGCGGTCGAACTGTCGCCGGCCTGGCGCGTGGACCTGAACGCCGTGGCGCTGCGCGCACGCTATGACGATTTCAATGAATCGGTCGGCGGCGTGGCGGTGTCGCGCAACGGCAACGTGCCGACCGACGTGCCGGAACGCGTCGCCAATGCGTGGGTCAGTTGGAAGTTCGCGCCACAATGGACGGCCAGCGCCGGCGTACGCTACGTGGGCAAACGCTATGCGGACGCCGCCAATCGGCTGGAAATGGCGGGCTACACCACAACCAACCTTGCGCTGCAATGGGACCCGCGGCGCGACTTGAGCCTGGCGCTTCGCGCCTTCAACGTGTTCGACCGCCAGTACGCCGAAACCGCTTACTACAACCAGACGCAGTGGCTGGTGGGCGAAGGCCGACGCGTGGAGCTCAGTGCCAACTACCGGTTCTGAGGCTGGGGCGCATCAAGGGCTGAGCAGGTCCGACAAGGCGTTGCCCAGCTCTTTGACGGCGCCGGTCACGCCCTCGGCCGCGCCTTCCGCGCCCACGCCGATGGCGCGGCCGAAGCCTTGCGCCACCTGTGCCGCAAAGCCGCGCCGCACCGAGAATTTGGGGTTATCCAGGCTGCCTTGAAGCTTGAATTGGAAGCGCAAGGCGCCGGTCTTGTCTTTCATGGCGGCCAGCACCGCCTTGCGCGGCAACGAAAACAGCGTGCCGTCCCCACTGAACGTCAAGCCGCGCAACGCCACGGTGCCCGAGGCCTGCAGCTGGCGCTTGGCGATGGTGGTGTTCATATCCAGATCCATCGCCCCGCCCGTCAGCGACCCTGCATCCTTTTCCGACAGGTAAGGCGCGGCGTGCCGGATGTCCATGTTGCGCACTGCCACTTTCATGTCGGCGTCCGTCCCACCTACTTGCAGCCAGCCCTGCGCGCGCACCGTCGACTCCCCATTGCGATTCTCTTCCAGTGTGCCGCTGAACTCCATGTCGCTGTGCGTGCCATCGCCCGGGACTGACAACGGGCTCAACCGTGCCTGCACGTTCTTGAACGGGATGCGGTGCGGCGGCTTGGAAACCGCGGCATCCTCGAAATCCAGCCGGCCGTCGCGCAGGATCAATTCCGCAACGCGAATGGTGCGATCCGTGCGCGGTTTGCCGTCGCCGTCGCCGCCGGCGCCTGCGTGCAGCGCGGCTTGCAATGCGGGGGCAATCTGCATCTCGCCGTCGGCGCTGCGCACAACCGCAAAATCGAAACCTTCGACAACGACCGTGTTGAAAACCGCCTCATGGCGCAAAAATGCAGACCACTCGGGTTCCAGCACGACGCGTCGGGCGCTTGCGCCCGCCTGCCCCGGAGCGCCGGAGACCTTCACATCGGTCAGCACGACCTCCCTCCACCCGACCTGCACGTCGCCCACCTGGCTACGCGGCCCCAGCATGCTGGAAATCCGCTGCTCGGCCATGCGAGTGGCCGCAAGCGCCAGTACCCCGGCCAAGGCGGCCAGGACAAGCAGCACCGCCAGGGTCGTGCCCAAGGCCGATCTGCGGCGCGGCGCGGAAGCGTTCAAGCTCATTGCGGATCCTGGTACGTGTTGCCGACAGTGAAGGCAATGGTCGGCGATACGGGGCCATTTTTCAATGGACGAAATGGATGATGGCAGCGGATGCCTATTGACGCAAACGGCCCCGCCCATGCCCGTGAAGGGCGTGGACGGGGCCGTCGGGAATCGCGCTGCCGGCTTCCGGACTCAATGCGCGATCAAGGGATCAGCGTTGTGCCTTGTCTTGCTGGCCGGGCTGCTGGCCCTGATGCCCCTGGCCTTTATCGGCGTTCTGCCCGGATTGGCCAGGCTGCTGGCCCGGGGACTGATTGCGGTCCTTGGGGTTTTCCTGGGACTGCTGCTTTTGGGGCTGCTTTTGCTGGTCGGGCTGATTCTGATTGGACATTACAAGTCTCCTGATAGGCGGAAAGGACTCCGCTGGATCAGGCGTAGCAACTGACGTGCCCAAAAGCGGTTCGGGCGTGCATAGGGGACACCGATTTGAAGTCCCCGTTTTTCGGCCGGTAAGTCCTGGCCCGATTGGAAGAAATTGCGCAAGCGACCAGCCGCCTGCCTGCGCTACTGCGCGGTGACGCGGACGGGAAAGCCGGCGTCAGTCTCTTTGGCGCCGCCGTCGAAGGCCTCGATCCAGGAAGATGCGTAATTGGCGGGCGCGGCCAGGGGTTCGCCGCCGTCACGCTGCGTGCGCAAACGCACCATCAAGGCGTCCAGCGACATCGGGCGCCCTAGCGCGAAACCCTGCCCATACCGGCAACCGGCCGCCCGCAGGGCGGGAATGTCGGCCACGTTCTCCACCCCTTCGGCCACCACGCGCCAGCCCAGGCGCGTGGCCAGCTCGGCGGCGGTGCGCAGTACTTCGAACGCCACGGCGCTACGCCGCATGCGCGTCACGAAATACTGGTCGATCTTCACTTCGGACAAGGGAATGGCCGACAGCAGCTTCAGCGAGGCATGACCGGTGCCGAAATCATCCAGGCTGACCTCGCACCCCGCATCCTCCAGTTTCATCAGCGACGCGCGCAAGACGTCGAGCTCGCGGATGGGCTGGTCTTCCGTCAGTTCGACGCGTACCAAAGAGGCCGGCAGCTCGGCGGTATAGATGAGGTCCAACAGGAAATCCACGGCGCTTTCGTCGGACAGCGTCGTCGCGGGCGCGTTGATGGCGACCGGCACCGCAATGCCCGCCCGCCGCATCGTCAGCAGTATGTCGATCACGCGCAGGCACACGCGCTCGAACAGCAGCTTGTCCAACCCCATGCGGTTGATGGCGGGAATGAATTCGGCAGGCATGACGAGACCCAGCCGGGGATGCTGCCATCGCGCCAACGCTTCGGCAGATACGATCCTGCCTGTCATCAGGTCCACCTGCGGTTGCAACAGCACCCGCAGGCCATCCTTTCCTGCCACCATGGCCGCGATTTCTTCGTCGCTGACCACCGAGCTTGTGGAAGCCTCGTGATTGGGTGTCATGTCTACGCTCCTCGCGTGCCCCTGGGTAAGGCCTGCGCTGTCCGGGCGCAGAAAGAGGCACATTGGGACATGAGTATTCACTATCGGCTTACCGCTATTGCGCCGGACGTAATTTCCGGCGCATGGAACCGCCAAATGTTTTTTTATGCGATTTCGAGCAATTGTTCCAGGCAATTTTGCGCTTAAGACGCGGTAAAGTCACACAAATGAAACCATTTGTATAGACCCATTCGGATTCATGAATCTGACACCCAGTGGACGGCGATGGTGACGCCGACAAAACCGCCTTGTCGACATGGTAGGGTTTGCGTCTCTTGGCCTGCTGGCCCCACTGCAGCTTGATGAATCGCGTGACGAATTTGCTTACCCGCTGGCGTGCTTCCTTGCGCAATGTCTTATGGCTGGATGCGTTGCAAGCCGCTGCCATCAGCGCCGCGCCCGTCATCCTGGCCGTGCTGGTGCACGAGCCCCGGCTGGGCTGGACCGCAATCGCCGCGTTCTGGGCCTGCTTCGGCGATCCGGGCGGCCCCTTGCGGCAGCGCGCTGGCTCCATGCTGGCGCTGGGCCTGATCGGCGGCCTCTTCTGCTTTCTTGCCAGCGCAAGCGCCGGCCATCTGTGGCTGCTGCTGCCCTTGACCTTCCTCTGCTGCACGTTCGGCGGCTTGCTGCGCGTGCTGGGACCGGCGGCGGCAATCGTCGGCACCTTGCTGTCCGCCGGCTTCGTCGTGGCTGCCGAATTGCCCGCGCCGACGCTGGCTGACAGCCTGTCGTACACCTTGTTCTTCCTGGCGGGCGCTGTCTGGGCCATCCTGATGACCGCACTGGTATGGCGCCGCCGGCCCTGGAAGGACGCCACGCACGCCGTCGCGCACTGCTACCGCGGGCTGGCGGACTTTGCCGACGCCCTGGCGCGCATGTATTCGGGCCTGACCCCGGCGGCCGGCCCCCAAGCCTGGACGGCCGTCACCAAACCGCAGCGCAGCGCCCAGCGCGCCGCCCTGGAGGCGGCCCGCGGCCGCATCCGCGAAGTGCAGGACACGCGGCCTTCGCGCCGCGCGCGCGCCAATCAGCTGACTTACCTGCTGGACAGCGCCGAGGACAGTTTCATTGCGCTGGTGGCCTGCGCCGACTTGCTGGAATCACACGCGCCGCACTGGCTGGGCCGCAGCGCCGGCGCGCACCTGTCGCATGCGCTGCACCGCTACGCCAGCGTGTGCAACGCCATTGCCAGCACCTCGGACGTGAGCGACCCCAAACAGGCGCAATGCCTGCGCGAGCGTCTGGCGCACTATGGCGCCGGACTGCATGACCTGCGCGGCGGCGCCATGGCCTATGCGCCCGACCTGGCCACGATGGTGCCCGTGCTGGACCGCCTGCTGCAGACGGCGCAAGCCGTCACGCAGGCCCTGTTCGATCAGGTCGATGCGCCGGCTGCCCCTGCGCAGCAAGGCCGCGCGACGTCTCGCGCGCGGCAGGCATGGCGCACGCTGCGCCAGAACCTGGGGGTGGAATCCGATGCCTTCCGCCACGCCTTGCGCGTAGGCGTCGGCGCCACCATCGCCGTGGCCCTGTCCAAGACATTCGCGGTCAACCATGGTTATTGGATGTCGTTGACGCTGGTGTTCATTCTGCAGCCCTATTTCGCAACCACCTGGCAGCGCACCCTTGAACGCGTCACCGGCAGTGTCGCCGGCGCCATCGGCGCCTCGCTGCTGGGCCTGCTGCTGAGCACGCCGCTGTCGGTGGCGCTGGCGGTGCTGCCCATCGCGCTGGGCACCTTCGCCGCGCGCACCATCCATTACGCGCTGTTCACCTTCTTCCTGACATCGCAGTTCGTGCTGGTCAGCCATATCCAGCAGCCGGAAATCTATGAACCCACGCTGGCGGCGCTGCGCGCTTTCAACAGCGTACTGGGTGGCATCCTGGCGCTGTTGGTGGGCGTTCTGGTGTGGCCGGAAAAGGAGCCGCGGCAATTGGCCGGCGCCCTGACGCGTGCGCTGGACCGGCATGCCGCGTATGCGCTGGCGCTGATCCGGCAAAAAAGCGGCGCGGCCCCGCTTCCGGATGAGAGCAGCATCGTCGCCTTGCGCCGGCAAGCCTGCCTGTCGGCCGACAACGCCGAGGCGTCATTGCAGCGCCTGCAACAGAATCCCGTGCACCGCGACCGCAACGTCGACACCGCCGTGAACCTGCTCAACGCCATGCGGCGTATCACCGCGGCAGGGACGGTGCTTGAGATCCAGCCCGCCTTGCCCGCCGACGCGCCTGCCGCGGCGGCGCTGCGCGACTACGGGTTGATGCTGGCCCACGCGCTGCATCCGCAGGACCACGGGCCGGACCTGCCGTTGCGCCAGTGGGCCGTGCCGGCCGCCATCGCCGCGGCGGACCCGGCCTTGGGCGAACCGCTGGACCGCATCGCGCAGCAGGCGCGACAGGTGCGCCAACTGCGCGACCGCATCGAGAAGGACCCACCCCGATAGTCGGCCCTGAAGCGCCGCCGCCTTGCGTTCAATCCGGGTATCTGGGCGCCGCTTGACGCGCATCAAGGGCTGGCCCCTCGGAAAGCGTAACCATGTCGCTATGGGACGCTTACTGAGGAGACCCGCATGTATCGCCGCATTGCCGTACACCTGGACCACGGATTCGACTGCGAACGCCGCACTCAGCTGGCGTTGTCGCTAGCCAAACACCACAAGGCCGAACTGGTCGGCATCTACGCCAGCGCGGCGCCGCCCCAGTATTACTACGGCGAGTCCGTATTGATGTCCCGGACCCTGAACGTCATGAAGGAACTGCAGGCGCAGAACCGCGCCGCGGTGCAGAACGCGTTCCTGGATGCCGCAGCCGCTGCCGACGTGCCGGCAGTCGTGCGCGCAGGAGATACCGCGCCCAGCGTCTGCGTGGCGTTGCACGCCCGCACCAGCGATCTCGTCATCGTCAGCCAGTTCAACCGTGAAGATGTCGAAGCCGCGCATGAAGCCGAATTCGTCGAGCAGATGCTGCTGACGGCCGGGCGCCCGGTGCTGGTGTTGCCCTCCAGCGGCGATTTTCCTGCCGTGGGCGACCGTGTGCTCTTCTGCTGGGACGGCAGCCGCGAAGCCGCGCGCGCCTTGGGCGATGCCACGCCCGCGCTGCGCCTGTCATCGCACCTCATCGCGCTGACCATGGACGAAGGCGGATCCTCGCAGAAAGAGGAAACCGTGCCGTTCGACGACCTGGCTACGTATTGCGTCGCCCACGGGATGCCCGCGCCGGACCACGTCCGCCGCGACATCAAGGGCGTCGGCGTGGGCAGCACCATCCTGAACGCCGCCGCCGACCATAGCGCGGACATGATCGTGATGGGCGCCTATGGCCACAGCAAGCTGCGCCAATGGGCGATGGGCGGCGCCACCGCGTCCATCCTGAAGAGCATGACCGTGCCGATCATGTTCTCGCACTAAGCACGCGGCTACGCCGCTTCGGCTTGCGGCGGCGCAAACAAAAAGGCCGGCCGGCGCCGCGGGGCGCCCGGCCGGCCGTCAGGCGTTATGCGCTATATCCGGCCCATCAGCAACATCACGATCAGCACGATCACGACGATGCCAAGCAAGCCGCTGGGGTAATAGCCCCAGCCCTTGCTGTGCGGCCACGCCGGCACGGCACCGATAAGCAGCAGGATCAGAATGATCAGAAGAATGGTCGACATGATGACTCCTCGTCGTTATTGATTCGAATTATTCAGCGGCATGCGGGGCATCAGCGCTTGGGGGGATCGATTTCCCTGATCGGCGGCGACAGCGGCGGCAGGTCCACTTCCGGCTCATCCGTGTCGGGTTCCACCGGCAGGTCCCCCGGCGGCGATCCGGGCGGAATCGGATCGGGCTTGGGGGGCACGTGTAGCTGTAGGCTGGGTTGCATGGCACTCTCCTGTAGGGATCCTTGCCGGGACGGGGCGTTAGCGCTGGCCCGCAACGATCGGTTCGCTGATGTTGTTGCTGCCGATTGCCTCAGCAAGCGCCGTGCCTGACCTTCGTGCGTGCCGGGTGCCGCCGTCGATGGGCACGCTGCTTGCTGCAGGCGCCGCCAACGCCGTTGGAGGTCAGCATGGACGCCCGAACATCACCCGCCGAGCCCGCAGCGCTGGTCTACGTTGAAGACACGCAACCGGGTTATCGCCGGGTGCGCGTGAACGGCAGCACTTTCCATTACGTGGATGCGCAGGGCAAACGCATCAAAGACGACGCAGAGATCGCTCGCATCCACGCGCTGGTGATTCCCCCCGCCTATGAAGACGTGTGGATCTGTCCCCTGCCCCACGGTCACCTCCAGGCCACCGGCCGGGACGCGCGCGGCCGCAAGCAATATCGCTATCACCCCGGCTGGGCGGCGTTGCGCGACGCGGACAAATATCAGAACCTGCTGGCGTTCGGCCAGGCGCTGCCACGCATCCGGCGTCAGGTGGACCGGCATATGCGCGCAGCGGGACTTGCGCAGGACAAAGTCATCGCCACGTTGGTGAAGTTGCTGGAAACCACGTTGATCCGAATCGGGGCACGGGAGTACGCCCGCTCCAACAAGTCATACGGCCTGACGACGCTCACACGCCGGCATACGACGATCGCGGGCAGCAGCTTCCGGTTCCGCTTCCAGGGCAAGAGCGGCGTGCCCCACGACGTCACGGTGAAGGATCGCCGCGTGGCCCGCATCATCCGCCGCTGCATGGAAATCCCGGGCCAGCAACTATTCCAGTATCTGGACGAAGATGGGGACAAGCACCCTGTGGATTCCGGGGCCGTCAATGCTTATCTACGCGCCGCCGGCGCAGGCGATTTCACGGCCAAGCATTACCGCACCTGGGCGGGTTCGGTGCTGGCGTATGCCGCGTTGCAGGCGCGTCCCTTTGAAAACGAAGCCCAGGCCAAGCAGACCGTGGTGAACGTCATCAAGCACGTGTCTCAGCGCCTGGCGAACACGCCCGCCGTATGCCGCGCCTGCTATGTGCATCCTGCCCTGCTGGAAGCCTATCTGGCGGGCGCCTTGCCGCCGAAGGCGCGCGCACCGGTCACGCCACGCGGGCTGGACGCGGACGAACGGCGCCTGCTGGCGTTCCTGCGCGGGCTGCCCGGGGCCTCGGACGCCTCGGGTCCCGCGGCGCAATCAACAAAGGGATGAGCGCGCGTTCTTTGCGCGGGGCTGGGGCGCGGCGCCGTCCGCCCAGTTCGATTCGGTTTGTTTGTCGAC
>CAUSDE010000107.1:0-13274 GCA_963530045.1 uncultured Achromobacter sp. | reverse complement strand
GCCAGGATCTGGCAGGGGTGGAATTCGTTGGTCAGGCCGTTGATGACGGGCACGCGCGAGTGCGAGGCGAAGCGTTCGATGCGGGTCTGCTCGAACGTGCGGATCATGACGATGTCGACCATGCGCGAAATGACGCGCGCCGTGTCTTCGATGGGCTCGGAGCGGCCCAGCTGGGAATCGTTCGAGGTCAGGTTGATGACCGATCCGCCCATCTGGTACATGCCGGCTTCGAAGGACACGCGGGTGCGGGTGCTGGCCTTTTCGAACACCATCGCCAGCGTGCGGTCGTGCAGCGGCATATGGGGTTCGTAGCGCTTGAACTTTTCTTTGATCAGGCGTGCGCGGTCCAGCACGTAGGCGATTTCCGCGGACGAGAAGTCCTTGAACTGGAGAAAATGCCGCAACGGGCCGTTTTGAGTCGTGGGAGGAGTCATGGTGATGTCGCAGGTCATTGGGCCCGGCCAGGCTCGTGGCCTGGGCGGGACGTGGAATTGGAGGTTTCGGCCAGGAACTGTTGGATGAGCGGAACCAGCGTGCTGACGATCTGGTCCGCCTCTTGCTGGTTCAGGATCAGGGGCGGCAGCATGCGGATGACGCGGTCGCGCGTGACGTTGATGAGCAGGCCGGCTTGCAGCGCGCGCAGGGCCAGGACGCCGCAGGGACGCGCCAGTTCGATGCCCAGCATCAGGCCGCGGCCACGGACTTCGACAACGCCGTCCATGCCCGCCAGGGCGCGCCCGAGCGCCGCTTTGAGGTAGGCGCCTACGGTGTGGGCGTTGTCCAGCAGGCGTTCGGATTCCAGGGCATCCAGCACGGCCAGCCCGGCCGCGCACACCAGCGGGCCGCCGCCGAAGGTGGTCCCGTGACTGCCTGGGGTGAAGACGCCCGCCGCGGGGCCGGCGGCCAGCATGGCGCCGATGGGCACGCCGCCCGCCAGGCCCTTGGCCAGCGTCATGACGTCCGGCGTGATGTCCGCCCATTGGTGGGCGAACCATTTGCCGGTGCGGCCGATGCCGGACTGTACTTCGTCGATCATCAGCAGCCAGCCGCGTTCGGTGCACAGGCGGCGTACTTCCTGCAGGTAGGCGATGTCGGAGGGGCGGATGCCGCCTTCGCCTTGCAGCACCTCCAACAGTACCGCCGCGGTGCGCGGTTCGGCGTCGCCGGCGGCGCGCACGGCGTCGATATTGTTGTAGGCCACCTGGATGAAACCCGTCGGCAGGGGTTCGAAACCCTTGCGGGCCTTGTCGCTGCCCGTGGCCGCCAGCGTGGCCAGCGTGCGGCCATGCCAGGACGAGTCCATGGTGATGATGTGGGCGTGCGTGTTGCCGCGCTGGTAGGCGTAGTAGCGCGCCAGCTTGATCGCGGCTTCGTTGGCTTCCGAGCCGCTGTTGTTGAACGCGACCTCCTGCATGCCGGACAAGGCCGCGAGGCGGGCGGCAAGCGCGGCCTGCTGCGGCACTTCATAGATGTTCGACGTATGGATGACGCGCGCGGCTTGCTCGCTGATGGCGGCGACGAGTTTCGGGTGGGCATGGCCCAGGCACGACACGCCGATGCCTGCCAGCGCATCCAGGTACTTGCGGCCGTTGGCATCCCACAACCAGACCCCCTGGCCGTGCGTGAACGCAACCGGCAGGCGGGCATAGATATTGGCCAGAGGTGAGGTCATTGCGGATCCTCCTGGGGGATTACCAAAAAAGCGCCCCTCGGGGGGCAGCAAGCCGAAGGTGCAGCGTGGGGCCCTTTGCCCCCGCGGGGGGCAGCAAGCCGAAGGCGCAGCGTGGGGGCCCTTTTTTGTGACGTTTTCTGTAAGAAACGTCATTTGGAAGAGGGCAAAGGATCAATCATATACAATTCGCGGCGCAGGGCGCATGTTTGATCACGCCGAAGATCCGGCTTTCGTGAAAGGCGCGCTGTAGTGAAAGAACTCATGGCAACTCGCGTCAGACAATTCGTAATTCATGGCGTTACCGAAAGCGGTAGCCGATTCCGCCCCAGCGATTGGGCGGAGCGGCTCGCCGGCGTAATGGCACAGTTCCGGCCCGCCGGCTGTGCTGGTAACCACCTCACCTATTCGCCCTACGTGCTGCCCGTCGTTATCGACGGCGTGCGCGGAGTCGTGGTCGACCTGCGTTTGCGCGACCTGGAACCGCTGGCGTACAAGTTCGTGGTGGATTTCGCTCGCGACAACAACCTCAAGACGGAAGAACGCGAAATCTAGGCCCCAGAACCGAAAAGCGCCCCGACCGGGCGCTTTTCTCATTCTCGGGGATCCTCTTGCGCGCCTGTCGGGCGGGTCCGCGCCTACGCGGTCCATCCTTGCCCCGCACCGCCGCGCCGCGTTCAGGTCCCGTAGCGGTCCAGGATCTTGCGGATGTCGCGCACGCCCGAGCCGTCCGTGGTGAGCAGCGCGCGCGCGGTGACCGACTCCAGATGGTGCTCCAGCAGATGCAGCACGTGCTTTTCGTCGCGCGCGCGCAGGCCTTGTACGATCTCCATATGCTCGCTGACCGCGCATTCGCTTGAATGCGGGCGGCCGTAGAGCGCCAGGATCAACGAGCAGCGCGACACGATCTCGTTCACATAGCGGGCGTACACCGCATTGCCCGACAGCTCGGCCATCAGGATGTGGAATTCGCCCGATAGCCGGATGGATTCGTTCGTGCTGTTGCGCTTGCGGGCCTCTTCTTCTTGCGCCACGTGCTGCGCCAGGCGTGTCAGCCCCGCTTCCGTGACGTGCTGCAGCAGCCGGCGGGCGACGTCGCGTTCCAGGCAGCGGCGCGCCTCGAAGATGTCGTGCGCCTCTTCCAGGCTGGGGCGCGCCACCGCGGCGCCCCGGTTGGGCCGCAGATCCACCAGGCCCTCGCTGAACAGGCGCGTCAACACCCCCCGCACGATCGTCCGGCTGACGCCGAAGCGTTCACCGATCACGTCCTCAGGCAGCTTGTCTCCGGGCAGCAGGGCTTGCTCGATGATGGCGCGGCGCAAGTTTATGTATACGATTTCGCTGCGATTTATGTCTTTCTTGGCGGGCTCGTTAGCCGGTGGCGCGAGAGGTTTCATCTTCTTCTTAGGCTCCTGTGCATGCGCGTTTTCATTGTGTTGGAAAGGTCCGGCATCCTCTGCCGGCGCGCACGGCGGGGTGTAGGCAAGCATACTACACCGGGCGGTAAGGGTTAGCGATAGCTTGAAGGCAGCAACCAAGCGCGTACATTGTCGGCATAAATCGTATACAAACATTTATACAAAAATAGCCTGCCTCAGCAGAATTTTGTGGAATGTTTGTATACAAACAGATAGGGGTTTGTTCCATGTCCGCCATGCCCGACGCCATCGCCACCGATCGGCCCGTTTCCACGCCATACCGCCTGCTGGTGGTCAACGGCAACACCACGTCCGACCTGACGGTCAGCCTGGCCGCGCAGGCACGGGCGTTTTTCGGCGGCGCCGCCGACGTGCATGCCGTCACCGCCGCGTTCGGACCGGCCTACATAGCCACCCCCGTCGAGGCGGCCGTCGCCCCCCAAGCGGTGCTGGAAACCCTTGAACGCGAAGCGGCCCCGGCCGAGGCCCCGTTCGACGCCTGTCTGCTGGCCTGTTTCGGCGAACCCGGCATCGGCGCCGTGCGCGAATGCCTGACCGTGCCGGTCGTGGGCATGGCCGAGGCCTCCATCATGGCCGCCATGCAGCGCGGCGACCGTTACGCCATCGTGACCGTGGGCCAGCGTTGGCCCGGCATGTTGCGCGAACAGATCCGCCAACTGGGGCTGGAGTCCCGCTGCGCCGCCATCATCGCCTTGCCCGGCAACGCGCTGGATTACGTATCGCGTTCGCCCGAGTCGGCGGCCGAGGTCAGCCGTGCGCTGGACGCCGCGGTGGCGCAGGGCGCCGACGTGGTGATCGTGGCGGGCGCAGCCCTGGCCGGCTACCTGCCCGCGCTGCCGCGCCGGCCTGCCGTGCCCATCATCGACTCCTACCGCGCCGCCCTGGCGCAGGTGCTGGCGCTGGCCTCGCTGGACCGGGCCCAGCGCCTGTGCGCGGCGGCCTGATCCGGCCGGCCCGATCCGTTTGCTTGACTCATTGCGCCGGGCTCGGTCCCGGCCACTTCAAACCGGTATTTCAGAACGATAGACAAGGGAGAGTTGCAGCCATGAAGACGTTGCTCAAATGGACCGCCGGGGCAGTGATCGCGCTGTCCGCCATCACCGGGGCCTCCGCCGCCAATACGCTGAAATGGGGCGCCGCGCGCGACCTGGATTCGCTGGACCCGTATTCCTACGGCAGCACCTTCAACCTGGCGTTCCTGAACCACGTGTACGAAGCGCTGATCCGCTACGACGACAAGTTCAACATCACGCCCGCGTTGGCCGAGTCCTGGGAGGCGGCGTCGCCCACCGTGCTGCGCTTCAAGCTGCGTCAGGGGGTGAAGTTCCACAACGGCGCGCCGTTCACCGCCGACGACGTGGTGGCTTCAATGACCCGCGTGTCGGACGACGCGTCGCCGCTCAAGGGCAACCTTCCCGCCTTCAAGGCGGTCCGCAAGGTCGACGATTTCACGGTCGACATCGAGATGACGCATCCGTACCCGCTGATGCTCAACGACCTGACCAACATCTTCATCTTCAACCGCCAGTGGCTGGTGGACAACAACAGCACCAAGCCGACCGACGCCGCGAAGAAGATCGAAGGCTACGCCACGCACAACGCCAACGGCACCGGCCCGTTCAAGGTGGAGTCGTACCGCCCGGATACGCGGACCGTGCTGGTCGTGAACAAGGACTGGTGGGACAAGCCCCGGCACAATCTGGACCGCATCGAATTCACACCCATCGCGTCGGCCCCGACGCGGGTGGCGGCCCTGCTGTCGGGCGATATCAACTTCACGGAAAACGCGCCGCTGCAGGATCTGGACCGCCTGCGCGCCGCGCAGAACGTGAAGGTGCTGGCGGCGACCGAATTGCGCACGCTGTACTTCGGCTTCAACCTGGGCGACAAGCTCGTCGGCTCCAACATCACCGACAAGAATCCGCTCAAGGACCTGCGCGTGCGCCAGGCGCTGTACATGGCGCTGTCGCCAGATCTGCTGCAAAAGCGGGTGATGCGCGGCTTGTCGCGCACCACGGGCGCGCTGGTGGCCCCGTCCATTCCGGGCTATGAGGCCAGGCAGGAAGAGCGTCTGCCGTTCGATGCGGCGAAGGCCAAGAAACTGCTGGCCGACGCCGGCTACCCCGACGGTTTCACGCTGTCTCTGCTGTGCTCGAACGACATGTTCGTGAACGAGGAAGAGCTGTGCCAGGCGGCCGCCTCGATGTGGGCGCGGATCGGCGTGAAGGCCACGCTGGCCAGCGGACCGCGTTCGCTGCAGAACCCCAAGCGCTCGCGTGGAGAGTTCGACATCACCATCCACGGCTGGGCCAACGAGCCGCAGATCGACGCGTTGTCGATCCTGCTGCAAGTGATGCACAGCCGCACGGGTCCCGCGGGCGTCTTCAACTGGGGCCAGTGGGGCGACGCCGCGCTGGACGCGAAGATCGATGCCGCCGCCGCCGAGATGGACCGCCCGAAACGCATCCAGATGATGGCCGAGGTATTGCAGACGCTGCACGACGACGTGCGCTTCCTGCCGCTGCACCAGCAGCCCATGGCCTGGGCGGTGGGCGCCAACGTGGGCGAAGTGCTGCAGATGCCG
Source organism: uncultured Achromobacter sp. (assembly GCA_963530045.1). Taxonomy (GTDB): domain Bacteria; phylum Pseudomonadota; class Gammaproteobacteria; order Burkholderiales; family Burkholderiaceae_B; genus Achromobacter. Next base: position 7,582 of record CAUSDE010000107.1, on the reverse strand, counting down.
GACAACAAGGCGCGGCTGTGGAACGTGCGCATGCAGTGATGCGTGCGTAAGCGGGCCGCGGCGCGCCAGCTTCGGGCGCTGCGGCCCAGAGTCTGACATCGGGTCTGAAGGGAGCCGCACATGCTGGCATTCATTGTTAGACGGGTTTTCAACGCGGTTGGCGTGATGCTGGCGGTGGCGTTGCTGGCCTTCGTGATTTTCCGTTTCGTCGGCGATCCCGTCGACATGATGCTCAACGAGCAGGCCTCGCAGACGCAGCGCGACGAACTGCGCGAGCGGCTGGGCTTGAACGCGTCGGTGGGCATGCAGTTCGTGCACTTCGTGACCAATGCGGCCCAAGGCGAGTTCGGCATTTCCTACCGCAACCAGCAGGACGTGTTCGCGCTGGTGGCCGAGCGGTTTCCCGCCACTTTCGAACTGGTGATGATGGCCACGCTGCTGTCGCTGGTCATCGGCGTGCCACTGGGCGTGCTGACCGCCATCTACCGCAAGTCGCGCGTGGCGCAGGCCCTGCAGTTCGTGTCCATCCTGGGCATTTCACTGCCCAGTTTCGTAGTGGGCATCATGCTGATCCTGATCTTCTCGGTGCAACTGGGCTGGCTGCCCGGTTTCGGCCGCGGCGACACGGTGAAGATCGGGTGGTGGTCCACGGGGCTCTTGACGCCCTCGGGCCGCGCCGCGCTGGTGCTGCCGTCGATCACGCTGGCGCTGTTCCAGATCACGCTGATCATGCGGCTGGTGCGGGCCGAGATGCTTGAGACGCTGCGCACCGAGTTCATCAAGTTCGCCCGGGCCCGCGGCCTGCCGGACCGCGTGGTGCATTTCCGCCTTGCACTGCGCAACTGCCTGATGCCCGTCATTACCGTGACGGGCATGCAGATCGGCAACCTGATCGCGTTCGCGCTGATCACGGAAACCGTCTTCCAGTGGCCGGGCATGGGGCTGCTGTTCATCCAATCGGTCATGTTCGTGGATATTCCCGTCATGGCTGCCTATCTGGTGATCGTGTCCTTCATCTTCGTGGCGCTAAACACGCTGGTGGACATGATGTACGGCGTGGTCGATCCGCGCCTGCGCAGCCAGCACGTCAAAGGAGGCGCCAATGCTCACTAAACCTTTTTCGGGCGGCGCGCAGAGCCGGTTGTCCCGTTTCCTGCAAAGCGACCTGTGGTGGAGCCTGCGGCACGATTACGTCGCCCTGGGCGCGGGCATCGTGCTGCTGGTGGTGGTGCTGCTGGCCGTGTTCGCGCCGTGGATCGCGCCGCAGAATCCCTATGACCTGGCGCAGCTGGATCTGCTGAACGCCGAGCTGCCGCCCTTCTGGGTAGAGGGCGCCGACCCGCAGTTCCTGCTGGGCACGGACACGCAGGGCCGCGACGTGTGGTCGGCCATCCTGTATGGCTCGCGCATGTCGTTGGTGATCGGCCTGGCGACAGTGGTGCTGTCGCTGGCGATTGGCCTGCTGGTGGGGTTGGCGGCCGGCTATTTCGGCGGCTGGATCGACAACGCGCTGATGCGGGTGGGCGATACGTTGTTGAGCATCCCCACGATTCTCGTCGCCATCCTGGTGACGGCGGTGTTCCGGCAACTGCTGCCGCCGGGCCTGCGCGAAACGCTGTCGTCCGTGATCCTGATCCTGGCCATCTCCATGACCAACTGGGTGCAGTACGCCCGCACGGTCCGGGCGTCGGCGCTGGTCGAACGCGGCAAGGAATACGTGCAGGCGGCGCGCCTGATCCGGGTCAGCCCGCTGCGCATCATGCTGACGCACATCCTGCCCAACACGCTGACGCCCGTCATGGTGACCGCCACGCTGAATCTGGGGCTGGCCATCCTGATCGAGGCCACGCTGAGCTTCCTGGGCGTGGGCATGCCGCCCACCGAGCCGTCGCTGGGCACGCTCATCCGCCTGGGTAACCAATTCCTGTTTTCGGGGCAGTGGTGGGTGGTGGTCTTCCCCGCGCTGTATCTGAGCCTGATCGTGCTGGTGGTGAACCTGCTGGGCGACTGGCTGCGCGATGCCCTGAATCCCCGTTTGCGCTGAAGGCGCATCGTTTCAATAGAGGTCAAGCATGGAAAACGCAACGCTGTATACCCAGGTGCGCCCGGCCGGCGGCGAGCTGACGTCGGTGCTGGTGCGCGATGGACGCATCCAGGCGCTGGGCGGCGCGGCCCCTGAGGGCGTGCCGGTGGTGGATGGCGGCGGCGCCCTGTTGCTGCCGGGGCTGATCGACGCCCACGCGCATCTGGACAAGACGATGTACGGCATGCCCTGGTACCGCAACGAGGTGGGGCCGCGGCTGATCGACAAGATCGAGAACGAGCGCACCGAGAAAAAGCGCCTGGGCATCGACCCGTACCGGCAGTCGGCGCGGCAGATCGTCATGTCGATCGCCGACGGCACCAGCCATATCCGCAGTCATGTGGACGTGGATACGGACATCGGGCTGGGCGCCATCGAAGGCGTGATGCGCGCCCGCGAGCAGTACCGCGATCAGATCGACGTGGAAATCGTGGCCTTCCCGCAAAGCGGCCTGCTGATCCGCCCGGGCACGCTGGAACTGATGGACGAGGCCTTGCGCATGGGGGCGGAAGTCGTTGGCGGGCTGGACCCGGCCGGCATGGACCGCGATCCCAAGGGGCATTTGGACGCCATCTTCGGCCTGGCCGACAAGCACGGCAAGCCGATCGACATCCACCTGCACGAGGCCGGCGAACTGGGCGCGTTTTCGATGCAGATGACGATTGACCGCGTGCTGGCGCTGGGCATGCAGGGCAAGGTGACCCTGTCGCATTCTTTCTGCCTGGGCATGACCGACACGCAGGCGGTGCAGGCGTTGACCGAGGGCCTGCTGGAGGCGGGCGTGCACATCATGACGACGGGATCCGCATCGCGCCCCGTACCCAACGTGGCGCGCTTGCGCCAGGCGGGCGTCACGGTCTGTACCGGCAACGACGGCATGCGCGACACCTGGGGCCCCTACGGCAAGCCCGACATGCTGGAACGCACGATGCTGGTGGGCTTGCGCAACAACTTCCGGCGCGACGACGAACTGGCGCTGGCGCTGGACGTGGCCACCTACGGCAACGCGCGCGTCATGGGTCTGGCGGACTACGGCCTGGCACCCGGTTGCCATGCGGACTTCGTGCTGGTGGACGCCGAAACGGTGGCGGAAGCGATCGTGTCGCGGCCCGTGCGCAAATTGGTCGTCAAGCGGGGCCGCGTGGTCGCCCGCGACGGCCGCGCGCTGGCGGAGGCGCCCTGATGCGCGCCGCCGAAGGCCCGATCCTGCTGACCGCCCGCTGGGTGGTCGGCCATGAAAACGGGCGGCACTGCCTGTACGAGAACGGCGAAGTTGTCTTCGAAGGCAACCGCATCGTCTATGTCGGCCATCGTTATCCGGGGCAGGTCGCGCGCCGGCACGACTACGGCCGCGCGATGATCGGTCCCGGCTTCGTGGACCTGGACGCGCTGTCGGACCTGGACACGACCATCCTGGGTTTCGACAATTCGCCCGCCTGGCGCAAAGGCCGCATCTGGCCGGACACATACATGAAGCAGGGGCCGTACGAGATGTACACCCCCGCCGAACTGGCCTTCCAGAAGCGCTACGCCTTCGCGCAACTGATCCGCAACGGCATCACCACCGCGTTGCCCATCGCGTCGCTGTTCTACCGCGTCTGGGGCGAAACCCGCGACGAATTCCTGTCGGCGGCCAATGCCGCCGGCGAACTCGGGCTGCGCGTGTACCTGGGGCCGGCGTACCGCAGCGGCCATACCTATGTGGATGGCGACGGCAAGATCCGCTGCCATTACGACGAGGCGCGGGGCATGGCCGGCCTGGCCGAGGCCGTGGCGTTCTGCGATGAGATCGAAGGACGCCACGGCGGCCGCGTGCGCGCCATGCTGTCGCCCGACCGCATCGAAACGTGCACGCCGGGCTTGTTGCGCGCTTCGGCCGCTGCGGCGCGCGAGCGCGGCATCCCGATCCGGCTGCATTGCTGCCAGTCGCGCCTGGAATACGACCTGGTGCTGGAGCAACACGGCATGAGCCCGCCCGAATGGCTGCAGAGCCTGGATTTCCTGTCCGAGCGCGCCTTGCTGCCGCATGGTACGTACGTATCCGGTTCTCGCCATATCGACCGGCCCGGGCGCGACCTCGAAATCATCCGCGACGCGGGCGCCAGCATCGTGCATTGCCCGCTGGTGTCGGGACGCCACGGCGCAACGCTGGAGTCGTTTGCGCGCTACCGCAAGATGGGCGTGAACATCGGCATGGGTACCGACACGTGGCCGCCCGACATGGTGTTGAACATGCAGGTGGGGATGATGCTGTGCCGGGTGGCGGAAGGCTCCACCGAGGCCGTGCGCTCGGAGGACTATTACGACGCCGCCACGGTGGGAGGCGCCGATGCCCTGGGGCGGCCCGACCTGGGCCGGCTGGAGGTGGGCGCCAAGGCCGACATCGTCGTGTTCGATTTCTCGCATGACCGCAACGGCCAGATGATCGATCCGGTCCAGACGCTGATGGTCAGCGGCAGCGGACGCGACGTGTCGCAGGTGATCATCGACGGCCGCTTCGTCATGGTGGACGGGCATATCGCGGGCTTCGACGCGCGCCTGGCGCAAGAGCAGGCGCAAGCGCAGTTCGACGGCGTGATCGCCCGCTACCCCGACCGTACCTGGGGGCACCCCCCCGTCGACCAGATTTTCTCTTCCAGCTATCCGCGTCCCGCAAGGAGCCCGTCATGATGGCAACCGTACCGCGCCCGGCGGCGCCCGCGGCCAGCGCCGCACCCGCCACGACCCCGACTTTGTCCGTGCGCGGACTGTCGGTGGAGTTCCCGACCCGCCACGGCATCCTGGTGGCCACGCGCGACATCAGCTTCGACATCCAGCCAGGGGAAATCCTGGGCATGGTGGGCGAGTCCGGCGCGGGCAAGTCCTTGACCGGCATGGCGGTGATCGGCCTGCTGGAACCCCCGGGCCGCCTGGGTGGCGGCGAGATCCACCTGGCCGGCAAGCGCATCGACAACCTGCCGCCCAAGGCGCGCCAGCGGCTGCGCGGCAAGGAGATCGGCGCGATTTTCCAAGACCCGCTGACCAGCTTGCATCCGTTGTTCACGGTCGGCGACCAACTGGTCGAAACCATCCGCCATCACGACAAGTCCTCGGCCGCCGCTGCGCGCGCCCGGGCGCTGGAGCTGCTGTTGGCCGTGGGGATTCCGGCGGCCGACAAGCGCATCGACCACTATCCGCACCAGTTCTCGGGCGGCATGCGCCAGCGCGTGGTGATCGCGCTGGCCCTGGCGGCCCGGCCTGCGCTGATCATCGCTGACGAACCGACGACCGCGCTGGACGTATCCGTGCAGGCGCAGATCACGGCGTTGCTGCGCCGGCTGTGCCGCGAGCAAGGCACGTCGGTGCTGCTGGTGACCCACGACATGGGCGTGATCGCCGAGACCGCCGACCGCGTGGCCGTGATGTACGCGGGCCGCATCGTCGAGATCGGCCCGGTGCTGGACGTGCTGCGCCGCCCCGGCCACCCCTACACCCAGGGTCTGATGAACGCCATTCCGGGCCTGCGCCAGCGCGCCGCCCGGCTGAACCAGATCGACGGCGCCATGCCGCGCCTGCACGCGATGCCCGAGGGCTGTGCGTTCCATCCCCGCTGCGCCCACGCAGGGCCGCGCTGCGCGCAGACGCGCCCGCCGCTGGCCGCATCCCCCACGGGCGCGACCGTCAGCGCCTGCTGGCTGCATCAAGGAGGAGTCGCTCATGCCGCGTAACGATGACCTGTTGCTGCGGGCCGAAGACCTGGCCTGCTGGTTCGACGTGTCGCCGCCCTGGCTGGAACGGACGCTGTCGCGCCAGCCCGAGCAAACACTGAAGGCGGTGGACGGCGTGTCCCTGGCCGTGCCCCGAGGCACCACGCTGAGCATCGTGGGCGAATCCGGCTGCGGCAAGTCCACGCTGGCGAAGCTGCTGGTGGGCCTGGTGGCCCCCACACGCGGCAAGCTGGAATACGGCCGCAACCGGGCCGGCGGCGTGTTGCACCCCCAGATGATTTTCCAGGACCCGTACGCCAGCCTGAACCCGCGCTGGCGCGTCGGCAACATCGTGGCCGAACCGATCATCACGCTGGGCTTGCGCGCCACGCCTGCCGACACGCGCCGCCGGGTCGACGAGCTGCTGGAACTGGTCGGCCTGTCCGCCAGCGACGCCGGCCGTTTTCCCCACGAATTTTCGGGGGGCCAGCGTCAACGCATTTCGATCGCGCGCGCCTTGGCGACCGAAGCCGAGTTCCTGGTCTGCGACGAACCCACCTCCGCGCTGGACGTGTCGGTGCAGGCGCAGATCCTGAACCTGATGGGCGACCTGCAAAAGGAATTCGGCCTGACGTACGTGTTCATCAGCCACAACCTGTCGGTCGTGCGCCACGTGTCCGACAGCGTGGCGGTGATGTACTTGGGCAGGATCGTCGAGCAGGCGGCCGCCGACCAATTGTTCGATTCGCCGCAGCATCCGTATACGCGGATGTTGCTGGACACGATTCCGGACCTGGAAGATCCCAGGCGCGACCGGGAACCCATGGGCGGCGAAGTGCCGAACCCGATCCAGCCACCGGCAGGGTGCACGTTTCATCCCCGCTGTCCGGATGCCCGGGATGAATGCCGCGTCGACGTGCCGGAGGTGAGCAGCGTTGGTGGACGGCAGTTACGGTGTCATGCTGTTCGGTGGGAGAGGAGGGCGGTGGCGGCTTAGGCGTTGGGACGGCGGTTGTGGGTGTTCTTTTGACGTCTGGCGCGTGGGTGGCCTGGGGCGCGCGGGGCAACGATTGCGGTCCGGAGCCTTCGCTCCGGACTGCCCCGTTGTCATCCTTGTGGCGGCCTGCGGCCGCTGCCTTCGGATTCCCTCGGGCTTATCGACGCCCCGCGCGCCCCAGGCCACCCACGCGCCAGACTCCAGCAGTTGTGCCCTGACGTCAGCCGGGGAGAACGGCTTGCTTGGGGTTCCCACCAACGTCGGGGTGGTGGTGGAAGATCTTGCGAGGCCCGCTCCATGCCGGCCGCGCGGGCGGCCTCGTGGAGCTTACGCAGCGTCTTGCGTCGTAGCGCTTTGCGCTTCGCGTGTGGGTGACGCTGCTGATCGTGTTCGTCAGATGAACGGCAGTGCTTGGGCGGCACGACGGCCTTCCTACTAGACGGGGGGCGCGCGTACGGGTCCCGCCAAGCAAGCGGCTGCTCGCCGCGCGCCACCCGTCGCTCCACCTCTCCCAAATGAATGCGGGAACCCTTAAGAAACGGCCCTTCACCCGCGCGCAAGCGACCATCGCGCCAACATCTTCAGAACGCGTATGCCGACTGTGCCCGCCTGCGCGGGCGCAGTCGGCGGGCCCCGCAGCACTCGTCAGTCATCCCATCCCTGGCAGCGGACCAAGCCAAGACGTTATCAGCCCGTCGGCGCTATCGCCGTGGCGGCGCGCAACCTTGATGCGCCCGAGGGAATCTGAAGGCAGCGGCCGCAGGCCGCAACGAAGATGACGACGGGGCAGTCCGGAGCGAAGGCTCCGGACCGCAA
>CAUSDE010000106.1:0-13524 GCA_963530045.1 uncultured Achromobacter sp. | reverse complement strand
ACCGGGTAGCGGCGCGCAATCCCTCGATCAACGCGGCCTGCGGCATGCAGCCCGAAACCGGGCTGCGCCTGGCCCAGGCGCTGGACGACCAACTGGCCGGGCTGACGGCCGAGCAGCGCGTGGCGCAAATGCCAAACCGGCCCTTCCTGGGCGTGCCTACCTTGCTGAAGGACCTGGGCACGGCGGCGTTGGGCTTGCCCAGCGCGATGGGTTCGGTGCTGTACGGCCACGTCGACTGGAATGTCGATGCCGAAATCGTCAAACGCTACCGCCGCGCGGGCCTGATTCCGTTCGGCCGCAGCACCAGCGCCGAACTGGGCCTGAGCCCCACCACCGAATCGCCGGCCTACGGGCCCCCCACGCAGAACCCCTGGAAAGCCGGCCACAGCGCCGGCGGATCCAGCGGCGGCGCGGGCGCGGCGCTGGCAAGCGGCATGGTGCGGATCGCGCACGGCAGCGATGGCGGCGGCTCCATCCGCATCCCGGCCTCGTGCTGCGGCGTGCTGGGCCTGAAGCCGTCCCGTGGGCTCATGCCGTTGGGGCCGCTCAAGGGCGAAGGCTGGGGCGGCCTGGCGACCGAACACATGATGACCCTGTCGGTGCGCGATTGCGCCGCGTCGCTGGACATCAGCGCGGGCGCCGACGTGGGGGCGCCCTATGCGGCGCCGGCGATACCGGCCGAGTCCTACCGCGCCGTGGCGGCGCGGGTCTCGGCCGATCCGCACGCGGCACCCCGCCGCCGCATCGCGTTCCTCAACACCACGTACGAGGGCGGCGCGATCCATCCGGAAGTGGCTGCCGCCGTGGACGAGGCCGCGCGGCTCTTTGCCGGGCTGGGCCACGAACTGGTCCCGGCCGCGCCGCCGGTGGGATCCGAGGAAGTGCTGTCGCCGATGTTGCCGCTGATCGCCAGTGCCGCGGCCAACGCCATCGACACCTTTGTGGCGGCGCGCGGCCGCCGGCTGGCGGCCGATGAATTGCAGCCCACCACCCTGGGCGCCCGCGAATACGCCCGCGCCATTTCTGGCGCGCAGTACGTGGCCTGCGTGGATACCTGCCACGAAATCACCCGCCGCATCGGACGCTTCCTGCATCGGGACGGCGCGCAGGGCTATGACCTGTTCCTCAGCCCCGTCCTGGCGCAGCTGCCGGCGCCCATTGGCCGCTATGCCATGGACAACGCCGACTACCTGGCCTACCGTCTGGGCAAGAAGGGCGTGATCGGTTATTCGCCGTTCGCACCGCTTGCCAACCTGACCGGCATGCCGGCGATCTCCATTCCGTTTGCCGTGTCGTCAGAGGGCCTGCCGATCGGCATCCAGGTCATGGGCCCGCTGGGCAGCGAAGCCTTGCTGCTGGAGCTGGCGGCGCAGGTCGAGGCCCTGCGGCCCTGGGCGCTGGTGGCGCCGATGGCCAGATAGCGGAGTTTGCACGGAGCAGCCATGTCATCGTTCGCGACGCATACCGTACAGAATCAGGTTCCGCCCCTGGAAGACTATTCCCTGTACGACACTGACCCCGCTTTACGCGAGGCGGTGCGGCGCGAGGGGGCTGAAAGCTGGGCGGGCGACCTGGCCGCGCATGGCGCCTGGCTGGGGCGGGCGCAGACGCTGGCCGCTGGCGCCGAGGCCAACCGTTGCCCACCCAGGCTGGTCGGCTACGACCGCGGCGGCCACCGTATCGATCACGTGGAATTCCATCCCGCCTGGAACCTGCTGATGAGCGGCATCCTGGCCCGCGGCCTGCACAGCCGCGCCTGGGCGCAACCGGTGCCGGGCGCGCAGGTGGCGCGGGCCGCCGCCTACCTGATGCAGGGGCAGGTGGAAGCCGGCACGCTGTGCCCCACCACCATGACGTTTGCCGCAGTGCCCCTGCTGCAGCGCGAACCGGCGGGCGCCATCGACTTTGCCGGGCAGTGGCTGCCTGCGCTGTATTCGCGCGAGTTCGACGCGGCCGATGCGCCGCTGTCCGCCAAGCGCAGCGCATTGATCGGGATGGGGTTGACCGAAAAACAGGGCGGCTCCGACTTGCGCGCGGTCAGCACGCGCGCCGTGCCGCTGGGCGCGCCGGGCCGGGGCAACGCCTACGAGCTGGTGGGCCATAAATGGTTTTTCTCCGTGCCGCAGGCGGACGCGCACCTGGTGCTGGCGCAAACCGATGAAGGGCTGAGCTGCTTCTTCGTGCCGCGCTGGATTCCAGACGGCCCGCGCAACGCCATCCGCGTGCGCCGGCTGAAAGACAAATTGGGCAACCGCAGCAACGCCAGCGGCGAAGTGGAATTCGAAGGCGCATGGGGCGTCATGGTGGGCGAGCCCGGGCGGGGCCTGGCCGTGTTGCTGGAAATGGCTGCGACGACCCGGCTGGACTGCGTGCTGGGCAGCGCCGCGCTGCTCAGGCAGGCGTTGGTGCAGTCCCTGCATCACGCGCAGCATCGCCTTGCCTTCGGCAAGCCGTTGATCGAGCAGGCGCTGATGCGCAATGTGCTGGCCGACCTGGCGCTGGAAAGCGAAGCAGCCATGGTGCTGGCGTTGCGGCTGGCGCGGGCGGTGGACGCGCGGGCCGACAGCCGGGCGCGCGCCCTGGTGCGCGTCGGCACGCCCGCAGCCAAGCTGTGGATCTGCAAGCGCGCCATCCATGCGGTGGCGGAATGCATGGAGGTCTGGGGCGGCAACGGCTATGTGGAAGAAGGGCCGATGCCGCGGATGTATCGGGAAACGCCGGTCAATTCCATCTGGGAGGGGTCTGGCAACGTCATGGCGCTGGACGTGCTGCGGGCGCTGCAGCGCGAACCCGAAGCCTTGCCCGCGCTGGAGCAGGAATTCGCGCAGGCGGCCGGGCGGCATCGCGCATTCGACGACGCCGTGGCGCGCTGGCGGGCCTTGCTGGCCGATCCGGCGCACGCGGAATTCCAGGCGCGTCGTGTCGCAGGCGGGCTGGCGCGGCTGTGGCAGGCCGCCTTGCTGATCCAGCATGCGCCCGAACCCGTCGCGCAGGCCTTCGTCGCCAGCCGCCTGCAAGCGGACGGCGGTATTTTCGGAGAACTGGCGGCTGGCGCCGACACCCACGCGATCCTGTCGCGGGCCTGGCCTGCGGTCGCATGCTAAATTTCCTGGCTTGACCAACCTTCCCGTAGTTTTCTCCGCCATGCTCTCCCAACAAGAACTCAAGCAACAAGCCGCCGACGCCGCCCTGGAATTCGTCGAACAGGTCGCCGGCCCGGACGCCATCATCGGCGTGGGCACCGGCTCTACGGCCGACCTGTTCATCGATGGCCTGGCGCGTTTCAAGGGTCGCATCGCCGGCACGGTCGCCAGCTCTGAGCGCAGCGCGGCCCGCCTGGCCGGCCACGGCCTGAAGGTACTGGACCTGAATGACGTGACGACCATGCCGATCTACGTGGACGGCGCCGACGAGATCGACGCCAATCTGCACATGATCAAGGGCGGCGGCGGTGCGCAGACCCGCGAAAAGATCGTGGCGTCGGTGGCCGAGCGCTTCATCTGCATCGTCGACGAATCCAAGCTGGTCCAGACCCTGGGCAAGTTCCCGTTGCCGCTGGAGGTCATTCCCATGGCGCGCGCCGCGGTGGCCCGCGCCCTGGCGGCCATGGGCGGCCAGCCGCGACTGCGCGAAGGGTTCGTCACCGACAACGGCAATATCATCCTGGACGTGGCGGGCCTGGCCATCACCGACGCCCGCGCGTTCGAAGCCCGCGTGAACAACCTGCCGGGCGTTGTCACCTGCGGCCTGTTCGCGCTGGCCGGCGCCGACGTGGCGCTGTTGGCCACCCAGAACGGCATCCGCCGCCTGGATCGCGCCGCGTAAGCGTCCCTGTCCCCCGCGCAGTCTGTGTGGTGCCCCGTTTGCCCGCCTTGCGGGCGACGGGGGCTCGATTCATAATCTTGTCACACTTGGGTCATAACCTTGCCGGTTGTGCAGGCCCATCTCGTAATTCTCTTATTTCGGGGCAATGCAATGAGATCAACCACGCAGGGAGCCCGGATGACGGAGCATACAAACAAGCAGTTCGACGCCGATCTGGAAAGCGTCCGTTCGCAGTTCTTGCAAATGGGCGGCTTGGTGGAAGCCATGATCCAGGAAGCGATCGACGCGCTGGCCACGGGCGACCTGTCGCTGGTGGAGAAGGTCCGTGAGCGGGAAAAGGAAGTCAACCGCCACGAAGTCGAAATCGACGAAAGCATCAGCCGCATCCTGGCCCGGCATCAGCCTACCGCCATCGACCTGCGCATGCTGATGGCCGTGTCCAAGATGCTGACCGACATGGAGCGCTCCGGCGACGAGGCCGAAAAGGTCGCGACCGTCGCCCGTCGCATACACGAGGCCGAACTGCGCCACATCCCGGTGATCGAACTGCGCCACATGGCCGCCAATGTGCGCACCATGCTGCACCAGGCGCTGGACGCGTTCGCCCGCCTTGACCCGATCCAGGCCGCCGCCGTCGTGCGCAGCGACAAGGAAGTGGACAAGGAATGGAAGGGGGCCTTGCGCCACCTGATCACCTACATGATCGAAGACCCGCGCACCATTTCGCGTGCCATCGACATGATCTTCATCGCGCGCGCGCTGGAACGCATTGGCGACCACGCCAAGAACATGTCCGAACGCGTGATCTACATGGTCAAGGGCGCCGACGTGCGTCACACCGGCGTGAAGAACACCGAGCGCCTGGCGCGCGGTGAGGACGGTTCGGAAGACGACGAGCAGCAGCCGGGCCTGTAAGCGCCAGATCGCCATCCGCGACCGCTAAAAAAACCCCAGCGCAGCTTGCCCTGGGGTTTTTTCTTGCCTGATCGGGCTGGCGCCTGCGCGGACCACTACGGCAGCGCAGCGCCCTGGCACAGGCGCGGGTCCGGCACGCCGGGTTTGCCGGCGTCGACGCGGCCGGCCAGGCGGCGCCCGAACGCCGGCAGCGCGGGGGCGCTGATTTCCAGGTCGTACCAGCCTTCACAGCCGGCGTATTTGAGTTCCAGCGCGCCGCCGGCTTGCACGTGCGTCATGGCGCGCCAGCCGTCGCCCATGTGCGACTCCACCTTTACGGGCTGGGGCGTGTCGCTGTGGTTGATCAGCCGCAGGCGCAGGCCCGAAGTCACGGGCACGAACTGCGCCTCCAGCATGCCGGCGTCCCGCCCGTCGCCGCGGAATTGACGATGAAAGCCGTCCGGCCCCAGCAGCCACAGGTCATAAGTGCCGTGCTCGCCCAGGCGCCAACCGTCGTCCAGCCGCGCGCCCAGCCCCACGGTGTAGCGGCGGGGCGCCTGCGCCAGGTCCAGGCGGTCGTACACATGCAGCACGGCGCCCGCGCTGCCGGAGTTGCGCAAGGTCAGGCGGTAGTGCTCGCCGTCAGCCGTCATGCGGCCCACGGCTTCCAGCGCGTAGGGCAGCGGGCAGGCGTGGCGGTTGCTGTCGGGATGAAGCGAGCCGCGGTCGCCGGCGAAGTCGAAAGCCGACGTCAGGTCGCCGGCCACGGCGCGGCGCCAGGGGCTGATATTGGGTTCGGCCACGCCGAAGCGGGCCTCCAGGAAGCGGATCACCGAGGTGTGGTCGAACACCTGCGAGTTGACCCAGCCGCCGCGGCTCCAGGGCGACACCACCAGCATCGGCACGCGCGGCCCCAGGCCGAAGCCGCGGCCGTGCAGGCTGGCGGGATCATCGTTGGACGCGGCGCTGGGCCCGTGGCGCGTGTCATGGTATTCGCCGTCCAGCTCCACCGTGGACAATCCGCCCGAACGGCCATCGGCATGGCGGGCGGGCGGCGCGGGGGGCGGCATGTGGTCGAAGAAGCAGTCGTTCTCGTCGTACGTGACCAGGAACACGCAGCGGCTCCAGGTCTCCGGGTTGCGGGTCAGGATGTCCAGGACGCGCTCGGTGTACGCGCCGCCCTGGCGGGGCGACGACACCTCCGGATGCTCGGAATCGGCCGTGGGCGCGACGATCCAGGACACCTGGGGCAGCGTGCCGTCGTCCACGTCGCGGGCCAGGTCGTCCAGCGTGTAAGTGGACAGCCCGCGGTCGCGCAAGGGGGCGGCCGCCTCGCCGCTGGCGTGCTGGCGGCGATACTGCCTGAAACCGGCGAGCGGGTTGTCGTGAAAGTTGTCCGCCATGTCCTGATAGACGCGCCAGTCCACGCCCGCCTCTTGCAGGCGTTCAGGGTAGGTGGTCCAGGCGTAGCCTTCATCGGGCGGGCCCAGGCGGTCGTAGCTGTTGACCAACGCAGGGCCGCCGGCCAGGCCTTCCGGATCGTTGGTGCCGGTCCACAGGAACAGCCGGTTGGGATTGGTGCCGGCGTGCAACGAGCAATGGTAGGCGTCGCACACGGTGAAGGCATTGGCCAACGCCGTCTGGAAAGGCACGTCTTCGCTGGTGTAGGCACCCAGCCCCAGACGGCTCTTGGCGGACAGCCATTGGTCCATGCGGCCGTCATTCCACGCGCGTTGCGCGTCGTCCCACGTGTGCGGCGTGATGTAGCCCACCGGCGTGCCGCTGGCGTATTCCGTGCGCAGCGCATAGGGGCGGCAGCTTGCCTCGCCGTCCGATTGCGTCAGCACGTTGCCGGCCGCCGTGGGCGCCGGATGCGGGTCCGCGAAACCGCGCACGCCGGGCAGCGTGCCGAAGTAGTGGTCGAACGACCGGTTCTCTTGCATCAGGACGACAACGTGCCGCACGTCGTGAAGCGTACCGGTCTTGCGGTCTGGGGCAATCGCCAGCGCGCGCGCGATGGACGGCGGCGGGTCCGCGGGATAAGGCAAGCGCGATTCTTCTCTCATGACAGCATTAATACGGCCAACAATGTTCGAATCTTAAGCGTAGCGGGCGACGCCGTCTTGATGATGTGGGGGCCGTGCCCGAAAACGCGAAGCCCCTCGCGGGCGAGGGGCTTCGGATGGGCGCGCCGGATGCCGTCTGATACGGTCGGCGCAGCGGATCAGGCCGAGGGCGGGACGTAGCCGTGGGCTTCCACGGTGCCGTCTTCGAACAGGAAGCGTTCCATCTGTTCTTTCAGGTACTTGCGCGCACGGGCGTCGGCCAGGTTCAGGCGGTTTTCGTTGACCAGGCGCGTCTGGATGGCCTTCCATTCTTCCCAAGCTTCCTTGGAAATGCTCTGCCAGATCTTCGTGCCGAGTTCGCCGGGGTAGGGAGGAAAATCCAGCCCTTCGGCTTCACGCTTCAATTTCACACAGTTGACGATACGGGACATGGTTCGCTGCCGGAAAGATAGATAACGGCGTATTTTAGCGGGCTTGGCGTCCAGAGGGCGCCAAGCCCCTTCGAACCCTGCGGTCAGGGCCCGTTGCGGCGGTTACAGCTTCTTGATGAAGACCATGCTGTTGCGCGAACGGTTGTAGTTGTTCTGCTTTTCGCGGGGCAGGTCCGTGACGCCGCCCTGCACGAATCCGCGCTTGATGAACCAGTGGGAAGTGCGGGTGGTCAGCACGAACAAGCGCTTGGCGCCGGTGGCACGGGCGCGGGACTCCATATGGCGCAGCAGGATTTCGCCTTCGCCGGACCCCTGCCATTCGGGGTGGACGATCAGGCAGGCCATTTCGGCCATGTGCTCGTCGGCGAAGGTGTGCAGGGCGGCGCAGCCGTAGATCACGCCGTCGTGCTCCAGCACGGTGAAATTCTCCACGTCGCGTTCGATCACGCTGCGCGGGCGCGGCACCAGGGTGCCGTCGGCTTCCAGCGGTTCGATCAGGCTCAGGATGGCGCCTACGTCGTCGATCGTGGCGGCGCGCAGATCGTCCAGCGTGTCTTCCACCACCATGGTGCCCACGCCGTCGTGGGTGAAGATCTCGAGCAGCACGCTGCCGTCCAGCGCGAACGGCAGCAGGTGGGCGCGGGCCACGCCGCGTTTGACTGCCAGCGACGCGTACTGCAGGAAGGCATGGGTTTCTTCGTCCAGCTCGCCGCCGGCCAGCAGCGCGTCAGCGTCCACACGGGCCAGTTCGGTGTCCAGCGTGCCGTCGTCGTTCAGCACGCCTTGCGAGGTCGACAGGAAGATCAGCTTTTCGGCGCGCAGCGCGACGGCGACGCTGGTGGCCAGGTCTTCCATGGCCAGGTTGAACGCGTCGCCCGTGGGCGAAAAGCCCAGCGGCGACAGCAGCACCACCGACGAGCCTTTCTCGATGGCGAATTTCAATGCCTCGGTGTCGATCTTGCGGACCTGGCCGGTGTGCTTGTAGTCCACCCCGTCCAGCACGCCGGTGGGGCGCGCCGTGACGAAATTGCCCGAAATGACGCGGATGTGGGCGTGCGACATCGGCGTATTGGGCAGCCCCTGGCTGAACGCGGCTTCGATGTCCAGACGGATCTCGCCGGCGGCCTCCTTGGCGCATTCCAGCGCGGCGGCGTCGGTGGGGGCCAGGCCGCGGTCGAACTGCTGCGTGAAACCCTTCAGGCGCAGCTGTTCATTGACCTGCGGGCGCGAGCCATGCACCAGCACCAGCCGGATCCCCAGCGACGATAGCAAGGACAGGTCCTGCACCAACGTATTGAGCGCGCCGGCCTGCACCAGTTCACCACCGAACGCCACCACGAATGTCTTGCCTCGGAACGCATGCACATAGGGCGCCACGTCTCGAAACCATCGGACGAACTGGGCGGGTGCGAATTCTGGGGCTTCGAGGGCGGAGACGGTGTCTGGTTCCAGGTCGGGCATGATGGGCGGAGGGATTCCTGAGAGTCGGTAAAAACGCGGCGCTTTGCCGCGCCATAGCGCCGTCCGGTGACGGCGTGGCGAAATTATATGGCCGCCGGGGTCGGGTGCAGGCGGAAAATCAGCGCTTATTTCGTACCCGATTTCTACGGCGTCCGGCTGGCCCGCGGGCAGGGAAGCCATAGAAATTTATAATGCCCGGCTAACCGGACTATCGTACATGCCTGAATCCTCCCGCCCGCGGGCGCCCAAGACGGCTTCCCCGGGGGCTCCGGCCGCCGCGGCCGACGCCGCCCGCGCGGCCAAACGGGCGCCGCGCCCCGAGCGTCCCGAGCGCCCCATCCCTGCGGTGACCTACCCTGAAGACCTGCCCGTCAGCGCGCGGCGGCAGGAGATCGCACGCGCGATCGCCGGCCATCAGGTCGTGATCGTCAGCGGGGAAACCGGCTCGGGCAAGACCACCCAGCTGCCCAAGATCTGCCTGGAACTGGGCCGCGGGCGCCAGAAGATGATCGGCCACACCCAGCCGCGCCGTCTGGCCGCGACCTCGGTCGCCAAGCGCATTGCCGAAGAGCTGAATACCCCGATGGGCGAAGTGGTCGGCTATCAGGTGCGGTTCAACGACCGCACCGGCCCCAACGCGTCCATCAAGTTGATGACCGACGGCATCCTGCTGGCCGAATCGCAGCGCGATCCGCTTTTGCGCCGCTACGACACGATCATCATCGACGAGGCGCACGAACGTAGCCTGAACATCGATTTCCTGCTGGGCTACCTGAAGCAGCTGCTGCCGCGGCGCCCGGACCTGAAGCTGATCATCACGTCGGCCACCATTGACGCCGAGCGCTTCGCCCGCCATTTCGCCGCATCCGAGGACAAGCCCGCGCCGGTGATCGAGGTATCGGGCCGCCTGTACCCGGTCGAAGTCCGCTACCGCCCCGTGCGCGAGGAGCTGGCCGACGACGAGGCGGCGCCTGCCGCCAAGCCTGGCCGCGACCGCGAGCGCATGTCGGGCGACGAAGAACGCGACCTGATCGACGCCATCGTGGACGCCGTGGACGAATGCGCCCGGCACGGCCCGGGCGACGTGCTGGTGTTCCTGCCCGGCGAACGCGAAATCCGCGAATCCGCCGAGGCCCTGCGCAAGCGCCATCCCGCAGGCACCGAGGTGCTGCCGCTGTACGCGCGCCTGTCGCAAGCCGAGCAGGAGCAGATCTTCCATCCGCGCACCAACGCGCGGCGCATCGTGCTGGCCACCAACGTGGCGGAAACCTCGCTGACGGTGCCGGGCATCCGCTTCGTGGTCGACAGCGGGCTGGCGCGCATCAAGCGCTATTCCTGGCGCAACAAGGTCGAGCAGCTGCGGATCGAACCGATCAGCCGCGCCTCGGCCAACCAGCGCGCCGGCCGTTGCGGCCGGGTGGGGCCGGGCCTGTGCATCCGCCTCTACGACGAGCTGGACTTCAATAACCGCGCCGCCTTCACCGATCCGGAAGTGCTGCGTTCGTCTCTGGCGTCCGTCATCCTGCGGATGAAATCGCTGAAGCTCGACGACATCGAGCAGTTCCCCTTCGTCGAGGCGCCGCCCGGGCGCGCCGTCGCCGACGGCTACCACCTGCTGCAGGAGCTGGGCGCGATCGAACTGGCGTCCGCGTCGGACGATGACGGCGAGGCCTCGCGCACCGGCGCGTCGTTCGTGCTGACCGAGACAGGGCACGAGCTGGCCAAGCTGCCGGTGGATCCGCGCATCGGCCGCATGATTCTGGCCGCGCGCGAACACCAATGCCTGTCCGAAATGCTGATCATCGCATCGGCCTTGTCGGTGCAGGACGCGCGTGACCGCCCCATGCAGGAGCGCGAGGCCGCGGAAGCGGCGCACGCCAAGTTCGCCGACGACAAGTCGGAATTCATCTCCTTCCTGAAACTGTGGCGCTGGTATGGCGAACAGGTCCAGCACAAGGCGTCCCAGCGCAAGCTGGTGAACCTCTTGCGGCAGAATTTCCTGTCGCCGATCCGGCTGCGCGAATGGCACGACGTGCACACTCAATTGTCCGCGCTGGTGGGCGAGCAGGGCTGGCGGGTCAATCAGGCGGAAGCCACCTACGAACAGCTGCATCTGGCGCTCTTGTCCGGGCTGCTGGGCAATATCGGCTTCAAGAGCGACGAGGGCGGCCATTACCAGGGCGCGCGCGAGATCCGCTTCCATATCCACCCGGGTTCGCGCCTGGTGAAGAAGGCGGGGCGCTGGATCATGGCGGCCGAACTGGTCGAGACCACGCGGCTGTACGCGCGCTGCGTCGCCCGGATCGATCCGGTATGGCTGGAAAAAGTGGGCGCCCACCTGATCCGCAAGAACTGGTCGGACCCGCGGTGGGAAAAGAAGGCCGGGCAGGTCGTGGCCAACGAGCGCGCCACGCTGTACGGGCTGACCATCTACACGGGCCGCCGCATCCACTATGGCCGCGTGAACCCGACCCAAGCGCGCGAACTGTTCATCCGCCAGGCGCTGGTGCCCGGCGAGATCGACACGCGCCTGCCCTTCGTGGCGCACAACCGCAAGCTGATCGCCGGCATCGAAAAACTGGAGCATCAGACGCGCCGCCCGGACATCCTGGTGGACGACGAACTGATCTTCGCCTTCTACGACCGCCAGCTGCCCGCCGATATCTCTCAGACGGCGTCGCTGGAAAAGTGGGTGTCCAGCCTGGACAAGGCGGCCGCCGCCAAGCTGATGCTGACCCGCGACGAGCTGATGCGGCACGAAGCCGCCGGCGTCACGACCGATGTCTTTCCCAAGAAGGTGGAATGGCAAGGGGTGTCCATGGCGCTGGACTACCACTTCGAGCCCGGTTCGCCGCGTGACGGCGTGACGCTGTCGGTACCGCTGTTCGCGCTGAACCAGATCGACCCGGACCGCTGCGAGTGGCTGGTGCCCGGCATGCTGAAGGAAAAGGTCCACCTGCTGCTGAAGTCGCTGCCGCAAAAGCTGCGCCGCCATTGCGTGCCGCTGCCCGACTATGCGGCCGGCTTCTACGAGCGCTGGTTCGAACGGCAGGCGGATCCGCAGCAAGGCCTGGTGGATGCCATCATCGCCGACATGTGGGACCAGGTGCAGGTGAGGCCGGCCGTGGGCGACTTCAAGCTTGAAACCTTGCCCGCCCACCTGTTCATGAATTTCCGCGTGGTCGACGAACACGGCCGCATGCTCGCCGCCGGGCGCAACCTGGCGCAGTTGCGGGCGGAATTCGGCAAGCAGGCACAGGCGACCTTCCAGCAACTGGCGGCCAGCGATACGCAGGTTGCCCAGGCGCTGGCGCACGAGAATCTGACGACATGGTCGTTCGGCCCCTTGCCGGAGATCATGGAGATCAAGCGGCGCGGCCAGTCCGTCATCGGCTATCCGGCGCTGGTGGACCGGGGCACGCATTGCGACCTGGACGTGTTCGACGATCCGGACGAGGCGCGCAAGCACCACCGCGCGGGCCTGTTGAAGCTCTTCCGACTGGGGCTGCGCGAGCAGGTCAAGTTCCTGGAAAAGAACCTGGCGGACCTGACCAAGATCAGCATGCTGTACATGACGCTGGGCACGCAGGAAGAACTGCGCGACCAGATCATCGACTGCGCGCTGGGGCAGGCGTGCCTGGCCGAACCGTGGCCGGTGAACGAGCAGCAATTCGACGCGCGCCGCACGGAAGGCAAGGGCCGTCTGGGCCTGCTGGCGCAGGAAGTGGCCAGGCTGGCGGGCGCGGTGCTGACGGAGTACGCGGCGCTGCAACGCAAGCTGCCGCAAGCGAAGCCGCACGCGGCGGCGTACGCCGACCTTCAACAGCAGATCGGCGCGCTGATGCCGAAGATGTTCATCCGCGACACGCCATATTCGCAACTTTCGCACTATCCGCGATACCTGAAGGCGGCAGTGGCCCGCATCGACAAGTTGCGGGCGGACCCGGGACGCGACGCGAAGCTGGTCGCGGAAATGGCGCCGCTGGTGACGCAGTATCAGCGGGCGAGGGCGGCACTGAAGGGGGCGCCCGATCCGCGCCTGGACGAGTTCCGGTGGTTGCTGGAGGAGCTTCGCGTGGCGTTGTTCGCGCAGGAACTTCGGACGCCGATGCCGGTGTCGGTCAAGCGGTTGATGAAGAGTTGGGAGTCGTTGAAGCGGTGACGCGTTGACGGTGGGGCGGCGTTTCGTGCTGCTTGTTTCGTGTGTGGCGCGTGGTGCTTCGTAGGTCGCTGGTCGGCGGGGCGGCCTGACTGCGCGCGCCCACGATTGCGGTCCGGAGCCTTCGCTCCGGACTCTCCCGTCGTCATCTTCGTCCCCGCCTTCGGCGACTCCTTCAGATTCCCTCGGGCGCATCAAGGTTGCGCGCAGTCAGGCCGCCCCGCCGACCACCTGCCGCCGTCTTGGCTTGGGGCGCCGCCAGGTCCAGGATCCTTAACGAGTCTTACGGTGCCCGCCGATTGCGGCCGCGCGGGCGGCCGTAATCGGCATACGCGTCTTCAGGTTTTGTGACGGTGGCCGCTGCGCGCGGGTGGCGGGTGGTTTTCTGGGGGTACGTTACCGGCGAGGTAAGGGGGAGCGACGGGTGTCGCGCGGCAGACCGCCGCTTGCATAGCTGGACCAGTACGCGCGCCACCCATCGCTCCATCCCCTCGACGCAAGACACCACGTAAGCCCCCAAAGGCCGCCCGCGCGGCCGGCCGGGGGCGGGCCCCGCAAGATATTCCTCACCGTCTCCATCCGGGGCAAGAACCCTAAGCACCCGGTCCTCACTCACTGACGTGAGATTGCACCTGACCGAGCCTGGCGTGGCGGGGGGGCGGGGGGGGCGGGGGGGGGGGATGCCACA
>CAUSDE010000105.1:0-14117 GCA_963530045.1 uncultured Achromobacter sp. | reverse complement strand
TTTGGCCGCTCTTGCATTTGTCGCCGCGACGGGCGGTCTGGTGGCCGGTTCCGTCATGGCTGCGCCGCCGCCTCCCGCTGACGGCGGCCCCGCCGCCATGCACCACGGCCAACCTGGCGAGTTCCACAAGGGCATGCGCGACGGCCTGTTCATCCCCGGCATCGGTCCCGTCTCCAAGGCGCAGGTCGACCAGCTGAAGCTGGATGACAAGCAGCAAGCGCTGTTCAAGACCGCCCAGGACGGCCAGCGCAGCCTGCACGAAGCCATGCGTGCCTCCGGCGGCAAGCGCCACGACCTTTTGAAGTCCCAGTTGGACAGCGGCAAGCTGGATCCGCGCGCCCTGATGGCGCAATCGGATCAGACGCGCGACCAGTTCCGTGCGCAGGGTCAGCAGGTACGCGACCAGTGGCTCGCCGTCTGGGACAGCCTGAATGACACGCAGCGCGGCCAGGTGACGAAGCTGGTCAAGGACCGCGAAGCCAAGATGCAGGAACGCCACGCCAAGATGGAAGGGCGCCATGGCGGCAAGGGCCGCGGCGCGCCGCCTCCTCCGCCGGCCGCGGGCGACGTTGCTCCGCCGCCCCCGCCCTCGGCCAACTAAGCCTGCCGCACGCGGCGCTGTAAAGCGCTGCGGATGCAAACGAAACCCCGGACGCGCATTGCGCGGACCGGGGTTTTTTATTGTGGGCGCAGGACCGGCGCTCCAATGTGGCGCAGATTCCCCGTTTTGACGCACGCGCCGCAAGGGGCGGCGGAGCCCTTGCACGCTTCTGGTGCGCGGCAATACGGATTCAACAGCCCGACAGCCGATTGTCACCCGCTTGAAACCTGGCACGGACATTGCTTATTGGAAAGTGAGCCGGTAACCCACCGCAGCAAAGCCGGTCAGAGGGATGCGCCGCGAGGCCGTCCTCCTCCTCGTTAAATCCGATCAGGACTCCGCACCATGAAGAAGACGTTGCTAGCCTTGCCTTTTGCGCTTGCCGCTTGTTTCGCCTCGACGGCCCAGGCTGAACCCACCGATCTGGGGGGCGGTTTTTCTCTTAGCGGCAACGCCACCATTGCCAGCGACTACCGGTTCCGCGGTTACTCGCAGACCGACTTCCGTCCTGCCGTGCAACTGGGTATCGACCTGACCCACAGTTCCGGCTTCTACCTGGGCAACTGGAACTCCAACGTCTCCAACTTCGTGTTCACCGACGGCAACCTGGAAATGGATTTCTACGGCGGCTGGAAGGGCGACGTCGGCGGCGGCTTCACGCTGGACGCCGGGGTGCTGCACTACTACTACCCGGGCTCCAGTTCGCCCAAGGGCGGCAACTACAACAACACCGACCTGTACGTGGGCGCGTCCTACGGCAACTACTCGCTGAAGTATTCCTACACGCCCAGCGACTTCTTCAGCACGCCCGACAGCAAAGGCACCTGGTACCTGGACGGCACGGCCACGTTCGATCTGGGCGATGGCTGGGGCCTTCTCGGCCACTTGGGCTATCAGAAGCTGAAGAACCAATCGAACATGGACGGCGATTCGATCGGCCATTACGTTGACTACAAGGTCGGCGTGACCAAGGACTTGAAGGGCTGGGTGCTGGGCCTGGCCGCGGTCGGCGCCACCAAGGACAACTGGCTGCCGACCAAATACGGCCACCCGTCGGGCCGCCTGGGCGCGGTCTTCTCGGTATCTCGCGCGTTCTGAATCGAAATCCGTGGCGGCGCCTTGAAAACGCGCCGGCCTTTTGGGGAATTGATGGAGACTGCCTGATGGGCAGTCCCCATCAATTCCCCTTTTTTTATTGTTGCGGCGGTGACGGCCTGACGCTACGGTGTTCCCGGTAGGCAGCCGCGATCGTGCGCAGCGCGTCGCGCGACCGCGAGTCCGTCAACGTCGAGTGCAGTGTGATGCGCGACGCGGGCAGGGCGGGCAGCGAAAAACGTTCGCCCACTTCGATCGTATCGGCGGGCGCCAGGCGGCAGGCCAGGGCACCGATCGCCAAGCCGGCCGAGACCGCAGCCATGACGGCATAGCCGCCGCCTACGAAGACCTCGTTCCACGCGATCTCGTGCCGGTCCAAGGCCAGGATCGCCGTGTTGCGGACCTGGCAGCAAGGCATCAAGGCGGCCAGCCTGAGCGGTTCGCCCGCGCGCCATTCAAAGCTCGGGGCGGCGAACCAGCCGAAATGCTCGGGCCCCAGGTCTTCGCCGTCGCGGCGGTCATCTTCCTGGCCGACGATGACGGCTTCCAGGTCGCCGTTGTCGAACGCGTCCAGCAGCGTGTGCGAATTGTCCAGCCGGACCTCGATGTTCAACGCCGGATCGCGTTCATGCAAGCGGGCCAGCAAGGACGGGGTTTCTGGCCCCGCAATGTGGGAGGCGATCCCCAGCCTGAAATGCCGCCGCTCGGCGTCCAGGAGCGCCAGCGCGCGGTCATGCGCGGCCAGGAATTCGCGCGCCCCGTTCACGAAGATCGCGCCCTGGGCCGAAAGCCGCACGTGCCGCGGCGTCCGTTCGATCAATTTGTGGCCCAGCCGGTCTTCCAGGCGCTTGAGCCTGACGCTGATCGCGCCCTGGGTCGTGCCCAGGGCATCTGCCGCTTTCGTGAAACTTCGAAACTCCGCGATGCTCACGAACGCCTGGACGGCGTCCACATCCAGTGTGGGCTTGGTCATGATCTATCCGAAATTGTTATTTCTGATATATCCAAGCATAGCATTGCAGAATAGATTTGCCACGCCTACCATGCGTGCACCTTAGTCTGGATGTTCACTCATGACCGCCGTCTCTTCGCGCCGGGGCAAGCTCGCCCTGGCCGCCATCTGCCTTTCCGCACTGATGCTGGGCCTGGAAATATCCAGCGTGCCGCCAGTCCTGTCGACCATCGAGCACGCCATGGGGGCCAGCTTCAGGCAGCTGCAGTGGGTGATGGCCGCCTATACCATCGCGATGACGACCATCCTGATGGCCACGGGCACGCTGGCCGATCGCTACGGCCGCAAGCGGCTATTCATGGTCGGCATCGTCGCCTTCGGCGTGACCTCGCTGGTGTGCGGGCTGACTGCAGACATCCAGATCCTGATCGTGGCGCGCTTTCTTCAGGGGCTGAGCGCCGCGATGATGCTGATCTGCCAGGTGGCGATCCTGTCCAGCCAATTCCGCGATGGGCGCGAACGAGGCGCCGCGTTTTCGTGGTGGGGCATGGTCTTCGGCGTTGGCCTGGGCTTCGGGCCGATCGTGGGCGGCGCCATCCTTGCGCTGGCGAGCTGGGAATGGGTTTTCCTGGTTCATGGCGGTTTGGCGGTGATCACCTTGGCCTTGGCCTACGCGGCGGTCGAGGAATCGCGCGATCCGCAGGTGCGGCCGCTGGATATCGCAGGCATCTTGACGCTTTCCGTCGCGGTGTTCTGCCTGGTGCTGTTCGTCACGCAAGGCCCGGTGCTGGGCTTCGCAAGCCCGGTGGCATTGGGCATCATCGGCCTGTCGATCGCCAGCTTCATCGGGTTCATCGCCGCCGAGAAAAGCAGCCGCCACCCCATGATCGATTTCGCCGTATTCCGCAACCGCAACTTCTCCGGCGCCCTCGCGGGTTCGGTAGGGATGAACCTCAGCTTCTGGCCATTCATCATCTATCTGCCGATCTATTTCCACGGCGGCCTGGGCTACGACAGCGTGCAGACCGGCATGGCGCTGCTGGCCTATACCTTGCCCACGCTCTTCATGCCCCCGGTCGGCGAAAAGCTGTCCCTGCGGTATCACCCGGGCTTCGTGATTCCCGTGGGCTTGAGCCTCATCGGCGCAGGCTTCATCCTGATGCTGGCCGGTAGCCATTCTTCGCAACCGGGCTGGTGGATCCTGCCGGGCTGCGTGATAGCCGGCACCGGCCTTGGGCTGACGAACACGCCGGTCGCCAACACGATCACGGCCGCGGTCTCGCGCGAGCGGGCCGGGATGGCGTCGGGGGCCGACATGAGCGCACGGATGACCTCGCTGGCCTTCAGCATCGCCTTGATGGGCTTGGTGCTGGTCGAGGGTGTCATGGCGCACCTGACGCAAGCACTCTCGGTGTCCGACGGGCCGGGGCTGCGCCTGTTCGCAGAGAAGATTGCCGCGGGCCACCTGGCCGCGCTTGACGGCGAGGCGCTGTTCTCGCACGTTAGCCAAGGGGCGGGCGCGTTGCAGACCGCGCTCTTGTCCGGCTTCGGATGGGTCATGGCGTATGGCGCCGGCAGCGCGTTCGTTTTCGCCGTGATCAGCCTGCTGGCGTTCTCCCCCTGGACGGCCCGCGTGTCGCCTGATTCCGCGCTCACGTTGCGGGAAACTCGATAATTGCCTTTAATGGTCGCGCCATCGGCATCGCGCACGGGTATATTTGCGCGGTGTTAACCCCTGCCGCCACCGGGGCGGCAGGCTATTCAAGGAGCTTTGAGCGCAGTGACCATCGATTTCGAAGAATCAATCAAGCCTTTTTCCTGGATGGAATACGAAGGCAGCTTTTCAGTCATCCTCACCGTTGGGGAGTACAAGGAAGAGGTCTTCCGCCGCCGCAGGCAAGAAGGTTTTGTGGGTTCGGGCTACGACTGGGCGTCATTGGCACTGGTCTTTCTAACTGAAAAAATGCCCGAGCTTTCTGAACAGATTGATTTTGATCCCGAAGCGGACACGTTCTGCGCCTATTCTTCCGACAGTGAAGCGCTGAAGGCCTTCATCATCGGCTTCAAGGCCGCATGTGAAGACTGGAGGCAGATCCAGGACCTGTTCTCCCGGGCTGAATTGGACTGACCTCTGAATGAGTGAGGGTGAGCGTCTCGATGATTGAAACCCGCCTGTTGCGGCAATTTGTCGCCGTCGCGGAAACGCTGCACTTCAATCGGGCGGCAGAGCGCCTGCACATGGCGCAGCCGCCGCTCAGCCAGGCGATCCGCCGCCTGGAAGGCGAGATCGGCGCGACGCTGTTTGAACGGACCAACCGCAGTGTGGCATTGACGCCGGCGGGCGCCGCGTTCCTGGCGTCCGCCCGGCGCATCCTGGATGCGCTGGAAGAAGGCGTGGCGCACACGCGCCGCGTGGCCCAGGGGATGGACGGACACCTCACGCTCACGTTCATCAACATCGCGCCGTACGCGCCGCTGTTGCGCGCGCTGCGGGATTTCCGCAACACGCATCCGGCGGTCGCGTTCACCCTCCAGGAGGCGACGACGCATGAACAAGTCCAGGCCCTGGAAGCCGGCCGCGCGGACATCGGATTCCTGCGCACGCCCGGGTCCACGACGCCGACGCTGCGGTTCGAGACCTTGCTGCGCGAACCCATTCATGTGGCCTTGCCGGCGGAGCATCCCTTGGCGGACGATCCGGTGGTGGCGCTGGCCGCGCTGAAAGACGAGCCTTTCGTCGCTTCGCCGCGGCGCTTGGGACAGGGTTTTCACGACCAGTTGATCCAGCTGTGCCAGACGGCCGGCTTTGTGCCGCGGGTGGCGCAGGAAGCGCGACAACTGCAGACGGTGGTGGCGCTGGTGGCTGCGGGCTTCGGCGTTGCGCTGCTGCCTGCATCGCTGGCCCAGACGGCGGGCGGGGATGTTGTCTTCCGGCCCATTGCGGCAGACGCGCCGGCGTCCTTGCTGCATCTGGATCTGTTGATCGGGTGGAATCCCGAACGGGCATCCCCCGTGCGCGACCGGCTGGTCGTTGCGGTGCGCCAAACGCTCGCGCTAGTCAATTAAGACGTTAAGCGTCTTATAAAGCGATAAATAATATATTTTACGGCGTTTGGCAGCCGGCCTAAGCTCGGCACCTCTTTGTCGAGTTAGCGCCTGCCATGCCCATCGCTGTCTATGTCTTTTCCGTCTGCACCTTCGCATTCGGCCTGTCTGAATTCGTGGTGGCCGGCCTGGTGTCGGCGATGGCCGATGGCCTGCACGCCAAGATCGAGGCGGTCGGGACCGCTATCGCCGCCTACGCCTTTGGCGCCGCCATCGGGGCGCCATTGATCCCTGCGCTGGTCGCCCATTGGCGCGACCGCCGCACGCTGGCGTGGTCCATGGCCGTCCTGGCCGTGGGCAGCGGCCTGATGAGCCTGTCGGACACCTTGCCCGTCCTGCTGGGCGTGCGCTTCGTGGTGGGGCTGGCCCATGGCGTCTTCATGGCGGTGGCGTCGGATGCCGCGACGCGGCTTGTGGATGACGCGCGCGCCGGGCGGGCTGTCGCCGTCGTGTGGATCGGCTTGACGCTGGCGCTGGCGCTCGGCGTGCCGCTGGGCACCTTCCTGGGCAGCATCTGGTCCTGGCGGGCCGTTTTCGCGGCGATCGGCGTGCTGGCCTTGATCGGCCTGGCGGGCTTGCGGTGGTGCATGCCCAGCCACGATGCGTCTTGCGGGCCCGCGGCAGACCGGCCCGGTGCGGGCGCGGGCTTACGGGCCATCGCACACCCCAAGATGCTGATGAGCGCCGGCGTGGGCGCCTTGGTCAGCGTGGCGACTTTCTGCTTTTTCACCTTCGTCTCGCCGTACCTGCTGCAGGTGACGGGGGCGGACGTGCAGCGGTTGAGCGCGGCCATGCTGCTGTTTGGCGTGTGCTCCATCGCGGGTAATCTGCTGGGCGGCTATCTGGTCGACAAGATGGATGCGGACCGCGCGGCGTTGCTGGCGCTGGCCGGGCTGAGCGCGACGTTACTTGCCCTGTACGGGTTCCGGCAGTCCGGCTGGACGGTCGTGGCCTTGGCCGGCGCGCTGGGGCTGGTGTTCTTCTGCATCGTGACGATACTGACCCTTCGGCTGCTGAAGCTGGCGCAACGCCATGTGCCGGAATCCACGGCCGTGGCGGCAGGACTGAACATTGCTTCGTTCAATCTGGGAACGGCGGTGGGCGGCGGGCTGGGCAGTCTGACGATCGCTTGGGCCGGCTTGCCCGCGTTGCCGTTGGCCGGCGCGGCGGCGGCAGTCGCAGCCATGGCGGCGTTGTGGTGGCAATCGGCGCGGTCGTCCGCGCGCCAGCCAGCCTGAAACGCGTCCATTCGGCAGGGCGGTCCGGCCCCATGAAAGACCATTTTCGCGAATGGCCAGAGTCCTTCTACAATATTGGGTTGCGTGTAATTCTGGACTGCGTGAGATGTCAGACGTTTTTAGTATCGAGTCGCTGGACCTGGAAGCCAGGGGGATCGCCCGTCGCGACGGGAAAGTGGTGTTCGTGGAAGGGGCCCTGCCGGGTGAACGGGTCACCACCGTGACGCTGCGCCGCAAGCCGTCTTACGAAATCGCCCGCGTGGACGAGGTGATGCGCCCCTCGTCGCAGCGGGTCGTGCCGCGCTGCCCGCACTTCGGGGTCTGTGGGGGCTGTGCCATGCAGCACCTGGAGCCCAGCACGCAAGTGGCCATCAAGCAGCGTTCGCTGGAAGACACCTTCTGGCACGTGGGCAAGCTGCGCCCCGCGCTGATCCTGCCGCCGCTGCAAGGCCCGACCTGGGGCTACCGTTACCGCGCGCGCCTGTCGGTGCGGGTCGTGCCGAAAAAGGGCGGTGTGCTGGTCGGCTTTCATGAACGCAAGAGCAGCTACGTGGCCGACATGCGCGAATGCCACGTGCTGCCGCGCCACGTCAGCGACCTGCTGATGCCGCTGCGCGCGATGATCGCATCGATGTCCGCACCCGACCGCATGCCCCAGATCGAAGTGTCGCTGGGCGAAGGCGTGACGGCGCTGGTGCTGCGCCATCTGCTGCCGCTGACCGATGGCGACATCGCCATCCTGCGTGCCTTCGCGGCCGAGCACAACGTGCAATGGTGGCTGCAGTCCAAGGGCCCGGAGACCGTGCACCCCATGGAGCGCGAGCACGGCGACACGCTGGCCTACACGATGCCGGAATTCGGCCTGCGCATGCCGTACCGGCCGACCGATTTCACGCAGGTCAACCACGCCATCAACCGCGCGATGGTGTCGCGCGCGCTGAAACTGCTGGACGTGCAGCCCACCGACCGCGTGGCCGACCTGTTCTGCGGCCTGGGCAACTTCACGTTGCCCTTGGCCACGCAATGCCGCGAAGCGGTGGGCGTGGAAGGCAGCAAGACGCTGACCGACCGCGCGTACGACGCCGCGTCGCGCCACGGTTTGGCCGACCGCAGCAGCTTTGCCACGCTGAACCTGTTCGAGGTGGATGCGCACTGGCTGCGCAGCCTGGGCTACTTCGACCGCATGCTGATCGATCCGCCGCGCGAAGGCGCGCATGCCGTGTCGCAAGCCTTGTCGGAACTCAATGCGGAAGAGCGTCCCCGCCGCATTGTCTACGTGTCCTGTAATCCAGCCACGCTGGCGCGCGACGCCGCCATTCTGGTGCATGAAGGCGGCTACGTGTTGAAGAGCGCGGGAGTCATCAACATGTTCCCGCACACGGGCCACGTGGAATCGATCGCGGTGTTTGAATCGCTGGATGCCGCAGGCGTGCTGGAAGTGAAGGAACGCGCCCGCCAGCGCGCCATCCAGGCGGCGGCGGATGCCGTGGCGGCGGAAGAGGCCAAGGCCGCCGCAGCCGCAGAGAAGGCAGCTGCCAAGCAGGCGGCGACCGATGCGTACCACGCCCGGGTGGCGGCGGAAGCCGGACAGGGCTCCGAACCAGCCTCCGAACCGGCCTCCGAACCGGCCTCCGAACCGGCTGCCGAAGCCGCCGGCCAGCCCCAGGGCTGATCTTGCGCAAGCGGGCCGGGATCCTCCCGGCCCGTTTCTTGTCGGGCTTGCCTTAGTGCGAACGCCCCAGGTTTTCCAGGATCGGGCAGTCGGGCCGGTCGTCCCCGTGGCAGTTGTGCGCCAGGTGCTTCAGGGTGGCAGCCATGTCACGCAGGGCTTCGGCTTTGCGCTCCAATTCCTCTACGTGCCCCAGCGCAATGCGCTTGACGTCCGCGCTGGCGCGGCTGCGGTCCTTCCACAGCGCCAGCAACTCGTTCATCTGCTCCACCGAAAAGCCCAGGTCGCGCGCGCGGCGCACGAAGCGCAACGTGTGCAGGTCGTGGTCGCCGTAGACGCGGTAGCCCGAATCCGTGCGCACCGCCGGGCCGATCAGGCCGATGCTCTCGTAGTAGCGGATCATCTTGGCGGAAATGCCCGAGCTTTTCGCAGCTTCTCCGATATTCATGTCTGGCTCCTTGGGTCAGGCTTGGATGGCGCGCGCAGGGCGCGTGCCGGGCTTTTGTCGATACGAATGCGCAGTGTCGACCTTCCCATTATGGGAAGGTCAATATCCATTCTACGCTTGACCTTGCCATTGTGGGAATGTTTAAGCTGTGATCCATGGTGTGCAAAAGGTTGCCCACCGCCTTGAAATTTCCGGAGAAAAACCATGAGCATCGAATTCCAAGTGCCCGACATGACCTGCGGCCATTGCGTGAAGACCATCACGGGCGCGGTGAGCCAGGCGGCGCCGGGCGCGACCGTGGCGGTGGATCTGCCGACGCACCGGGTCACCATCACGGGTACGGACCAGGCCGACAAGCTCGAAGCCGCCATCCGCGACGCGGGCTACGCGCCGACGCGCCTGTAATACCGGCCGCCGGGGCCCCGGGTATGATAGGCCGGGTTTTCCGGCGGTTATTTTCTAATTGCCAAAAGCTATCGATCAATTTAGTTTATTAAATTTGATTAATTGATAGTCGCGATTTATCATTCTTTCCATGGTGGTTAAACAAACCCCGCTACCCAAGGAGAGATTGAATGCTGCAAAACCGCGAAGGCCAACGTGTTCCGAACGTAACGTTCCCCGTCCGTGAGGACAACACGTGGAAGAAGGTCACGACCGACGATCTGTTCAAGAACAAGACGGTTGTCGTCTTCTCGCTTCCCGGCGCTTTCACGCCGACCTGCTCGTCGACCCACCTGCCGCGCTACAACGAACTGGCCCCCGCGTTCTTCAACGCCGGCGTGGACAGCATCGTCTGCGTGTCGGTCAACGACACCTTCGTCATGAACGAATGGGCCAAGGACCAGGAATCGGCCAATATCACGCTGCTGCCCGACGGCAACGGCGCCTTCACCGAAGGCATGGGCATGCTGGTCGACAAGAGCGACCTGGGCTTCGGCAAGCGCAGCTGGCGCTATTCGATGCTGGTGAAGGACGGCGTCGTCCAGAAGATGTTCATCGAACCCGAAAAGGAAGGCGACCCGTTTGAAGTGTCGGACGCCGACACGATGCTGGCGCACATTGCCCCGACGGCCAAGAAGCCCGACCAGGTGGTCGTGTTCTCCAAGCCGGGCTGCCCGTTCTGCGTCGACGCCAAGGCGCTGCTGGAAGAAAAGGGCTACGCCCCGATCGAAATCCCGCTGGAGAACAAGGTCCGCGGCCGCGTGATTGGCGCCGTGTCGGGCAAGGGCACCGCTCCCCAGGTGTTCATCAACGGTTCGCTGATTGGCGGCCTGGAAGACCTGAAGGCGCACTTCGCCTGAGTCTGTCAGCCGGGAGCGGGGACGATCCCCGCGCCCGGCCGGCGCAATGGCGCGGTTGCAGGCTGACCGCGCCGTCGCCGCCGGCACGAGCTTCCCTTTTTACGCACCCTTACCGCATTCCTTGCGCGGCCCTTCGCGGGCGCCGCCGGACGGTGTTCGTCCCGAGGATGCGCAACAAGGCGGAACTCGCCTTTGAATCCTTGCTACCCGCAACATGGGGGATACCCAGTCATGAAAACTCTGCACACAGATATCGCCGTCATCGGTGCCGGCACCGCCGGCCTGGCTGCTTATCGCGCCGCAAAAGCGGCGGGCAAGCGCGCGCTGCTGATCGAGGGCGGCCCTTACGGCACGACCTGCGCCCGCGTGGGCTGCATGCCCTCCAAGCTGCTGATCGCCGCCGCGGAAGCTGCTCACAGCGCGGCGCATACGGAAGCCTTCGGCGTGCACGTCAGCGGCGAGATTTCGGTGGACGGCGTGGAAGTGATGGACCGCGTCAAACGCGAACGGGACCGCTTCGTCGGCTTCGTGCTGGAAGGCGTGGAGAACATCCCGGCCGAGGACAAGCTGCGCGGCTATGCGCGTTTCGTGTCCGACACGGTGTTGCGCGTGGACGACCACACCGAAGTGCATGCGGCCCGCGTGGTCATCGCCACCGGTTCGCGCCCTTCGGTGCCGCCGCCGTTCCGAGCCCTGGGCGATCGTCTGGTGGTCAATGACGACGTCTTTGCCTGGGACGACCTGCCGCGCCGCGTCGCCGTGTTCGGCCCCGGCGTGATTGGCCTGGAATTGGGCCAGGCGCTGGCGCGGCTGGGCGTGGACGTGCGCGTGTTCGGCGTCAGCGGCAGCCTGGGCGGCATCAGCGATCCGCAGGTGCGCCTGAACGCCCGCAAGATCTTCCAGCGCGAGTTCTACCTGGACCCGGACGCCCGCGTCCTGGAAACCACCCGCGTCGGCGATGAAGTGGAAGTGCGCTACGTGACGCTGGACAACAGCGAACGCACCGAGCGCTTCGATTACGCGCTGGTCGCCACGGGACGCCGTGCCAATGTCGACGGCCTGGGCCTGGAGAACACGTCGCTTGTGTTGAATGCGCAGGGGGTGCCGGTGTTCGACCGCGAAACGATGCAGGCGGGGGAATCGCCCATCTTCATCGCCGGTGATGCCAATGCGGATGCGCCGTTGCTGCACGAAGCCGCCGACGAAGGCCGCATCGCGGGCGAAAACGCTGCGCGCTTTCCCGAGGTGCGCCAAGGCTTGCGGCGCGCGCCGCTGGCGGTGGTGTTCTCGGATCCGCAGATCGCGCTGGCGGGGCAGGGCTATGGACGCCTGGTGCCGGGCACCTTCGTCATCGGCGAAGTGGATTTCAGCGACCAGGGCCGGTCGCGCGTGATGCTGAAGAACAAGGGCCTGCTGCACGTGTACGCCGACATTGCGACGGGCCGCTTCCTGGGCGCCGAAATGGTGGGCCCCAGCGCCGAGCACATCGGCCACTTGCTGGCCTGGGCAGTGCAGCAGGAACTGACCGTGGCGCGCATGCTGGACATGCCGTTCTACCATCCCGTGATCGAAGAGGGCCTGCGTACGGCGCTGCGTGATGCGGCGGCCAAGCTGGCCCGCGCCCGGGAGGCGCTGCGCAGCGAAGAATCGGAAAACGCGACGGCCTGATCCGGGTCGGGAACCGCAAAAAAATGGGCCGCAATGTTGCGGCCCATTTTTATCGGCGGTCTGCTTTAGTCGTCGGACTGCTTCTTCGGAACCGGGAAGGGGTTTTCGCGGTATTGCAGCGTGAAGCCCGCACGCTCGTCCTGACCCAGTTCGCGGGCCAGGTACGGCATGGCTTGCTTCAAGCCTTCGTGCAGCGTCCAGGGCGGATTGATGAGGAACATGCCGCTGCCGTGCAGGCCGTAGCCGTCGATGGTCGCCTTCTTGACGGTCAGGGTGGCGTGCAGCCAGCTCTTGACCTTCAGATTCTCGAAGTGGCGCGCCATTTCGCTGGCTTCGCGGCGTTGCACCAGCGGATACCAGACGGCGATGGTGCCGGTGGCAAAGCGCTTGACGCATTCCTTCACGGTGATCAGCGTGCGGCGGTAGTCGTGCTTGTCTTCGTACGACGGGTCGATCAGCACCATGCCGCGGCGCGTGGGCGGCGGCAGCAGGGCCTTGACGCCTTCGAAGCCATCATCGCCGTAGATCGTGGTCTGGCGCTGCGCGGCGCGGCCCTGGTGTTCCAGGTTGACGACGAGCGTATCGATTTCGGTCGGGTGCATCTCGAACAGCCGCAGGCGGTCCGAGGGGCGCATCACATCAAGCGCCAGCCACGGCGAACCGGGGTAGCGCTTCAGGCGGCCGTTGGTGTTGTAGTCGCGGATGCGGGCCACATAGTCGGCGAGCAGCGGCGGCAAGTCCTTGGCGTCCCACAGGCGGCCGATGCCGTCCACGAATTCCGAGGTCTTGTTCGCCCAGTCGCCTTCCAGGTTGTAGAGGCCTGCGCCGGCGTGGGTGTCCACGACCCAATAGGGCGCGTCCTTTTTGTTGAAGTAATCCAGGGTGTGAACCAGGATGGCGTGCTTGAGCACGTCGGCATGGTTGCCGGCGTGAAAGGCGTGGCGGTAACTGAACACGGGGCGTTCTGCCTCAGGCGGCCGGCCGGATGGCGGCCAGCTCGTCGGTGAAAATGCCGTCGATGCCCCAGTCCAGCAGCAAGCGGGCGCGGTCGGGGTCATTGACGGTCCAGGCCGCGATCCGGTAGCCGGCGGCGTGCACGGCGTCGATCAGTTCGCGGGTTGCGTCTTTCTGGTTGATGTTCAGCGCGACGCAGTCGTATTTGACCAGGCGTTCGCGCCAATCGGCGGGGACTTTCTCCACGAGCAGCGCGCGCGGCAGCTCGGGCGCCACTTCCAGCGCGGCTTGCAGCGCTTCTTCGGCGAACGAGGACAACAGCGGGGGCGTGCCGGCGCCTTGCCACAACTGCTTGCAGGCCAACGCCACGGCGGCGCCGGTCTCGGCTTCGCGGCCGGGGCAGGGCTTGATCTCGACGTTGCTGGCGATGTGGTTGGCGACCGTGTAGCGGGCCACGGCGGCAAAAGTGGGCAACGGCTCGCCGGCGTAGGCGGCCGAGTGCCAGCTGCCGAAGTCCAGCTGCGCGAGTTCCGCGTACGTCTTGGCGGCCGCCGGGCCGTGCCCGTTGGAGGTGCGGTCGACGTCATCGTCGTGCATCAGCACGAGGACGTTGTCGCTGCTCAGCTTCACGTCGTATTCGAACATCGTGAAACCATGCTCGGCGCCCACGCGCATGGCGGCCAGCGTGTTCTCCGGCGCCAAACGGCCACCGCCGCGGTGCGCGATGTAACGGGAATAGGGCCAGGACGGGAGTTTTGCGGTCATTTTTGGTGTTGCGTGTGCTTCTTATGGACAGGGTTGCAAGGATACTCCTTCTTGCCCCGATGACGCCCAGCCCCGACGCCCCCCGAAATAGCGGTCCGAACCCCCAGAAGAACAGCCCAACCCGCAGAAGAACTGCCCGAACCCCGAGAAGAATAGCCGCCCCACCGCCGGGCCGCCCCAAGGCGGGGCAGCCCCCTCGGGGGGCAGCAAGCGAGCGAAGCGAGTGCGGCGTGGGGGCCCTACCTCACCGGCGCCTTGTCCTGCGACACGTCCATGATCATGCGGGTCGCCAGATACAGGCGCGGCACGATGCTGTTG
>CAUSDE010000104.1:0-14418 GCA_963530045.1 uncultured Achromobacter sp. | reverse complement strand
AATTATAGGCAGTGCGGCGAGCCAAGCCCCCGCTGCCAGCGGCGCGGGCCGCTAAACTGGCGGCTTCCCGACGGCGGGCAAGTTCATTTTGCCCGCCATCCGCCCCTTGCGAGCCCACCCGCGACCCAGCCTTGATGACAACTCTGTTCTCCACGCCCGGCTACCAGGCCCTGATGGCGCTGCAGCGCCGAATTCACGCGTTTACGGTTGACGCCGCAACCGAGTTGGATGCGGATATCGACCAGCCGGATTTGCCGCTTTGGACCAGCGTCTATCAATATTTGACGATCGCGCCGCTGCATGGCGGGCTGCACGTGGAGTATTTCGGCGGTAACTGGGACGAGCCTTTCGAGTGGACGTTGGAATGCCTGGCCCGGCAAGAGGTGGCAGACACGTTGGTGTCCCTGGCGTTCACCGGTCCCGATGAAGGCGCGAACGGGACCCGCGAGTGGGAATTCACGCCGTTGCTGGACAGCGCGGTGCATTTCCCGCGCTTGCGGTTCTTGTCGATCCGGCCGACCGCCCCCGAGGACCACAACACGTCGATGATCGTGCGGGCTGGCAGCATCATGGAGGAAGGCGGCGACATCGCGCGGTTTGCCGCCAAAGCGCCCTACCTGAGCGATCTGGTGGTGCCGAACGCGCCGGACGCGACATTCTTCCAAGTGCCCTTGCCCCAGCTGTCGATGCTGCGAATCGGCGGCGGATCGGATACACAGGATTTCATCGACAACCTGGCGGCCTCGGGCAATTTGCCGGCGCTGGGGCTGTTGGATTTCACGGAGTCCAGCGAACTGCAATTCAGCTGGGCGCGGTCCCGCCCTGAAACCGCCGTGACGCCATTTGCCGCCTACGAAAGATTGTTCGCCAGCGCTGCGCTGGATCCCGTGCATAGCCTGCGCCTGCGCAACACCTGCCTAAGCCTGGAACAATTGCAGGCGCTGCGTGCCATGCGTCCGTCGCTGCAATTCATGGTGATACAGGCAACGCAAGGCGGCTACGTCAGCCATTTCAGCCAAAACGTCTTCCCCTGGAAGCATCTGGTGCAGGCCGACCCGGGCCTGGAGTAAGGCCCCGACTCCCATGCGCAACTCACCCGATCCTTTTGCCCCGCCCAGAAAGCAGCGCGCCGTTCGCCAGAACTCGCTGCTGTGGATCCTTGATCCCCTTGAGCAGGATGCCAACTATGTCCGCCGCAAGATGTTCGGCTGCGACGCCGCGTACCTGGACGACATGCTGTACCTGGTGGTGGCCGACCGGGACGAACCGTGGAACGGCGTCATGGTGTGCACGTCGCATGAACGGCAGGCAGCGCTGATGGCGGATATTCCCAGCCTGAACCCGCATCCGGAACTGGGAAAGTGGCTGTATCTGCCCCAGACGGACGAGGCGTTCGAAGCGATCGCGGCGCAGCTAGTGGATCTGGCGCTGGCGCGCGACCCTCGGTTGGGCGTGGTGCCTAAACCGAAAGCGCGACGCCGCAAGCCGTGGCGGACTGAAGGGTAAGAGGCCGGAAGCCGCTACGTCCCCACTCTCACCACCAGTTTCCCGAAGTTCTTGCCTTCCAGCAGGCCGATGAACGCTTGGGATGCCTGCTCCAGCCCGTCGACCACGTCTTCGCGCCAGCGCAGCTTCCCTTCCTGAATCCACTGCCCCGCCTGGCGCAGGAAGTCGTCCTGCTGCGCATCAGCGAACTCATACACAATGAAGCCCCGCAGCGTGACGCTCTTGGCCAGGATCTCGCGCATCGTGCCGGGCAGGCGGTCCGGGCCGCTTGGCGTGGACGGGCCATCGTTGTAGTTGGCGATCAACCCGCACACCGGCACGCGGGCGAAATTGTTCAGCAGCGGCACCACCGCATCCCACACATGGCCGCTGACGTTCTCGAAGTAGACGTCGATGCCGTCCGGGCAGGCGTTGGCCAATTGCTGTGCAAAATCAGGCGCTTGGTGGTCGACGACCGCGTCAAAGCCCAGTTCATTTTTCACGAAGGCGCACTTTTCCGGGCCGCCGGCAATGCCGACAGCGCGCGCGCCCTGGATGCGGGCGATCTGGCCCACGACCGAACCCACTGCGCCGCTGGCGGCGGCGACGACGACGGTTTCGCCGGGTTTGGGTCGGCCGATGTTGCGCAGGCCGACATACGCCGTCAGGCCCGGCATGCCCAGCACGCCCAGCGCGGTGGATGGCGGCGCGGTGGCGGGGTCCAGCCGGCGCAGGCCGCTGCCATCGGACAGCGCGTAATGTTGCCATCCGGATTCCGCCAAGACGATGTCCCCTTCACGCCAATCGGAATGGCGCGACGTTTTCACCCGGGCGACCGTCCCGCCCACGATCACGTCGCCAATCTCGATGGGCGGCGCGTAGGACTTGGCCGCGCTGATACGCCAGCGCATGTAGGGGTCCAAGGACAGATACTGCGTCTCCAGCAAGACCTGGCCGTTGCCGGGCTGGGGAATGGGCGCATGTTCCAGGCGGAAATCGCTGGGTTTGGGGCGGCCGACGGGGCGGGAAGCCAGAACGACGCGCAGGTTTTGGGGGTCAGACATGGGGAAATTCTCCGTGGATGAGGTCAGCTGATTCGCGACAACTCGATCCTAGGCACCCGTAAGAGATAAAGGTAGACTGAACTCTCATAATTCAGACTTAACGGATTGATAATGTCAGCCGATTTCGACCCCGCCCTGCTGCGTACCTTCGTGGCGGTTTGCCGCTATGGCAGCCTGAGCCGCGCCGCCGACCAAGCGGGGCGCGCGCAGTCGGCGCTAAGCACACAGATCCGGCGGCTGGAAGAGATGGTGGGCAAGCGGCTGCTGCACCGCACGGGCCGCGGCATGTCGCCCACGACTGAAGGCGAAC
Source organism: uncultured Achromobacter sp. (assembly GCA_963530045.1). Classification (GTDB taxonomy): domain Bacteria; phylum Pseudomonadota; class Gammaproteobacteria; order Burkholderiales; family Burkholderiaceae_B; genus Achromobacter. Next base: position 11,559 of record CAUSDE010000104.1, on the reverse strand, counting down.
TGCTGCTGAGCTACGCCAACCGCATTCTGGCGCTGGGCGAGGCGGCGTCGGCCCGGCTGCGCGAACGTGCCGTCGCCGGCAGCGTCCGGATCGGGCTGTCGGAAGACGTTGCCGTGGCGGCGCTGCCGGCCGCCCTGGGCCGGCTGAAGCGTTCATGCCCGCAACTGCATCTGGAAGTGGTGGTGGATGACGGCGAACGGCTGGCCGCGCGCTGGCAGGAAGGCACGCTGGACGTGGCGATAGGCGTCTGCGCCGCCTTTGTGGATGAACCGGTCGAGACGTGGTCGGTGGATCTGCATTGGGTGTGCGGCATTGACGACGTGCCGCGCCCAGACCAGCCGCTGGACGTGATCGTGTACGCCGAACCCTGCTCGTGGCGCCGGCTGGTGTTCGATGAACTGACTGCGGCGGGACGCGACTTCCGGGTCTCGCTGACCAGCCACAACGTGGGCGCCACCATCGCCGCGGTGGAAAACGGCCTGGGCGTGGCGGTGCTGACAACCGAATGCATACGGCCGGACACCATGCGCGTGATCTCGCTAGGGACTGACGGCGCGTCAACCCTGAACGCGCAGTTCGGCATGTATGCGTCAACGCGGCTGAACGAAAGCGGCCGGGCCGCGGTGTCGCTGTTGCGCGAAAGCCTGCGGGGCTGGACGACGCTCAAGCTGCCGCGCGAGGCGGAATTGACCGCGCCTTGACGCTAAAGGCGAACCACGCGGACAGGCGGTGCGAAAAGGCATATAGTTTTTCCCCTAGCCAAACCTTCCGCCGGGCACCGCCCGGCCTTGCCTTTTTTGCAGACCGGAAATGAAGACATCCCTGCTTGTCCTATGCCCCGTGGTGCCCGCCAACCTGGAAAGCCTGAAGCAGCGCTACGACGTCACCTATGCGCCCACGCCTGACGAACGGCAAGCCGCCATCGCCGCGCATGCCTCGCGCTTTCAGGCCGTGCTGACCATCGGCACCATCGGGTTGACTGCCGCTGAAATCGCCGCGATGCCGGCGCTTGAACTGGTGTCGTGCATGGGCGTGGGCCACGAGACCGTGGACGTGGACGCCGCGCGGGCGCGCGGGATCGTCGTCACCAATGGCCGCGGCGCGAACGACGAGTGCGTTGCCGACCACGCAATGGGCCTGGTGATTGCCTGCATGCGCAATTTCCGCAAGCTGGACCAGCTTTGCCGCGACGGCGTGTGGCGCACGGCGATCACCCCGCCTCCCAATGTGTCAGGCAAGCGGCTGGGCATCTTCGGCATGGGCGCGATCGGCGAAAAGCTGGCCACGCGCGCCAGCGCGTTCCGCATGCCGATCGGCTACCACAACCGCAGTCCCAAGGCCGGTTCGCCCTACCAGTATTTCGACAGCCTGCTGGCGCTGGCCGAATGGAGCGATGTGCTGGTTTGCGCCGCGCCCGGCGGCGCATCCACGCACCATGTGATCAATGCGGCGGCATTGCAGGCGCTGGGCGCAGAGGGGTTCCTGGTCAACGTGGGCCGGGGCAGCATTGTGGATACGCCGGCGCTGGCGTCGGCCTTGGCTGCAGGAGTCATCGCGGGCGCAGGCATTGATGTCTACGAAAGCGAACCCAAGCCGCCCGCCGAACTGATCGGCTTGGACAACCTGATCCTGACGCCGCACCTGGCGGGCTGGTCGCCCGAATCCATCGACGCGCAATTCACGATCTTCCTGGAGAACATCGAGGGCCACTTCTCTGGCCGCGGCGCCGTCACGCCCGTGTAGAGCCACTGCCCCTTGTCGCGGCAAGCAAGCCGCCGCGCATGCCGCGGCGGCCGGCACCACGACCTCTCAACGAAACCGCAAATGCCGCCGGGAAAGTTCAGCAACGCTCCGGCATCCCATCAGCTTCATGGCGCGCTCGATTTCAGTGCGCATCAGTTCCAGCGCCCGCTCCACGCCGGGTTGGCCGGCGGCCCCCAGCGGGAACAGGTAGTAGCGGCCCAGCCCCACCGCCTTGGCGCCCAGCGCCAGCGCCTTCAACACATGCGTGCCGCGCTGCACGCCGCCGTCCATCATCACGTCGATCCGGTCGCCCACCGCGTCGACAATTTCCGCCAGTTGGTCGAAAGCGCTGCGCGAGCCGTCCAGCTGGCGCCCGCCGTGGTTCGACAAGACGATGCCGGTGCAACCGATGTCGACGGCCCGCTTGGCGTCTTCCACCGACATGACGCCTTTCAGGCAGAACTGGCCGCCCCATTGCCGCACCATGTCGGCGACGTCGTCCCATGACATGGCCGGGTCCAGCATGTCGGTGAAATAGCGGCTGATCGACATGGCGCCACCGCCCATGTCGACGTGGCCGTCCAGCTGCGGCAGCCGAAAGCGTTCGTGCGTGACATAGTTCAGCGCCCAGGCCGGCTTGGCGGCGAATTGGGCGATGCCGGCCAGGTTGAGCCGGAACGGGATGGCAAAGCCCGTGCGTTTGTCGCGTTCACGGTTGCCGCCGGTGATGCTGTCCACGGTCAGCATCATGACCTGGACGCCGGCCTCTTTGGCGCGGACCATCATGTCGCGGTTCAGGCCCCGGTCTTTGTGGAAGTAGAACTGGTAGACCTGGGGGCCGCCGCTGATCTTGCGGGCTTCCTCCAGGCTGACCGTGCCCAGCGACGACACGCCGAACATCGTGCCGAACTTGCCGGCGGCCGCCGCCACGGCCCGCTCGCCGTCGTGATGGAACAGGCGCTGCAGGGCCGTCGGCGAACAATAGACGGGCATCGCCAGCTTCTGGCCCATCACCGTCACGGTCATGTCGACCTGAGCCACGCCGCGCAACACGTCAGGCACCAGGTCGCAGGCTTCGAACGCGTCGGTGTTGCGCCGGTAGGTGGTTTCGTCGTCGGCCGCGCCGTCGATGTAGTTGAAGATCGGGCCGGGCAACCGCTGGCGCGCCATGCGGCGAAAGTCGTGGAAGTTCTGGCACTGGTTCAGACGCATCGGAAGACCCTTATCAACGCTGCCCGCGTGGGCACGCGTACCGGTTTGCCCTGCCGGGCAGGCAGGGAGTCAAGCGCACCCCCGCCCCATCCGTGCAGGGTCGCGGCCGCCGTCGCGCAGGGACGGCGGCCGCAATGCCGCTGTCATCATATAGTCAAAACCACCGCCGGAGAAGTCCGGAGTAATTGCCGCCAACGGCGCGTCGTACCGCCCCTCACGCTCCGCCCAGCGCCGGGCCCGGTCGCGTTCAACCAGCACTTCACCCCGGGGGAAATCGCCCGTCGACAACAGTTGCATCACTTCGGCCACGTATTCCGCCAACGGCATCGCGCGGGGATCCGAGGCCTGGCTGCCGCCCGTCAGCGCCGTTTGCACATACGGCGGCGCCAGTTCAAGCACTTGAACCGGCACCTGCCGAAGTTGGTGGCGCAGCGATTGCAGCCACGAATGCAGGAATGCCTTGCTGGCGCAATAGGCCGGAAAGTCGGCGCGGGGGATGAAAGCCAGGTTGGAGCTGGTTGCCATCAGCACCGCGTCCGCGTTGCGTTTCAAGAACGGCAGAAACGCCGCCGTGACGCGCACGACACCCATGATGTTGGTATCGACAATGGCCTGGGTGGCGGTGGCATCCCAGCCATCTGCGCGCACATCCTCTGCCCGCGAAATGCCGGCGTTGGCGATCAGCACGTTCAGGTCGGGAAAGCGTTTTTGAACGTCGGCGACGACTTGGGGCAATGAGGCCGGGTCGTCCAGATCCAGCGCCATGCCGGTCAAGCCCGGCCGGCTGGCGGTGATGTCATCCAGCAAGCGTTGCCGCCGTCCGGTGACAATGACGCGGTTGCCCTGGTCGTGGAAGGCTTCGGCCAGTGCACGGCCAATGCCGCTTGTGCCGCCGGTGATAAGGATGGTGTTGCCAGTGGTTTTCATGATTCGCGACTCCTGGGATGCAAGGGGCATCCGTCAAGGTGGCGGGCTGGCGACGTCGCCGGGTGCGGTTCGCGGATCAGAATCCAGCGAACGCGCCCCACGGCTAGCGGCCCCGGCATGGCAGAAGCCATGGTGGGGCGAAGCGAAGGAAATGGGAGAAATGACGTCATGCCAGCGCGCCTTTGTACCGTCAAGACACTCCCAGCTGGGATCCTCTCGACAAAGGACGCGTTGGATGACGGTAACGCCTACGGCTGCGCATTGCGCGCTGCGAAGCGAATTTAGCGCGGCGGGATTGCCGCCGTCAATACGCTTGCCGCATCGCCATCGACGGATGCGATCAGGCCTGCAAGCCACGCCCGATGCGCGGCAAACGTTCCCAATTGCGCTTCGGCCGCCTTCCGTTCGCTCAGGTACCGGTCCAGATACCGGAAGCCGACCGCCTGCGCGGCCTGCCGGAGCGTGTCGTCCGGCAGTTCGCGTTCGTACAGGAAATCAAAGCGATGCAGCCAGAACCCTTGCTCGCTGCGGGCGATCGCGTCGATATCGCGCGGGCGTTCGATGCTGTAGCGGTTGAACTCCAATCCGCCCTCGTCTTGCAGCACGGCGTAGACCATGCTGTCCTGATCCCAAAGCGCAATCCAGGCCGGGCCATCGGACGCGTCGGCCCGCGGGTAGGCGCGCGTGGGCGGGCCGACGCAGATACCGCGGAACGCCTCGTGCAGGCAATTGCCGGATGACAGCTGCACCAAAGGCTGGGATACGCCAAGCTGCCGCAGCGCGGCGATCCGTTCTGCTTCGTTGCGGTCAGCCATCTCGGCCACCGTACCGCCGCAATGCCGGCAGACGTGCGCATCCCGCAGGATGCGCTGGCCGCAACCCGGGCAATCGATATGCGTCGCGACAACAGGATGCCTGGCGCGCGGCGAGCGGTCGTCGATGGTCATCAGGAAGATGCCCGCCACGACCGGGCTGATCAGGCAGGCAAGCATGGTCCAACCGACCGCCTTGCGCCCCCGCCGGGCGGCCATCAGGCCGACCAGCAGGGAAAGCGCGATCCAAAGGAGGATAAGGTAAATAAGCATGGCGCGATGTTAAACCGATGCCGGGCGCGGCTTTTTTTGCGCGACGCGATCGAAACCGCGTGCGAGCGCGTCTGGCGGGAGTAATCTTCCCGGTAGCGTCATCCCTGACGCGACCCGGTCGCTTGCAAACTAAAGGAAGCCCACATGCTCAACTCTTTGTCGAAATTGCGTAAAACTGGCGTGGCCGCGTTGACGCTAGGGGTGGCCAGCGTGTTCCTGGCCGGTTGCACCATGAACGGCCCGCAAGCGTCGCCCACCGCCGCGGAAAAACGCCAGGAACTGAATGCCGCCGCCACCGCCACCTTGTCCAAGCTTTACGAGGCCGCGCCGCAGTCCAAGCAATTGGTCGCGCAAGCCCGTGGCGTGCTGGTGTTTCCGGCGGTGCTGAGCGCCAGCTTCATCGTCGGCGCGCAGCACGGATCCGGCGTGTTGCGGGTGAACGGCCAGGACACCGGCTACTACAGCATCACGGGCGGTTCGATCGGTTTTCAGGCGGGCGCCCAGTCCAAAGCCATGGTGGTGCTTTTCATGACGGATGACGCCCTGGCCAAGTTCCGCGCCAGCAGCGGGTGGACGATCGGGGCGGACGCGACGGTTGCGGTGGCAAACGTGGGCGCAAACGGCAATATCGATTCCAACACCGTGCAGCAGCCCATCGTGGGGTTTGTCATGAACAACGGCGGCCTGATGGCCGGCGTGTCGGTGGACGGCAGCAAGATTTCACCGCTGCTGCTGTAACGCTATCCGCGAATGACAGGGGCCCGCTGATCGGCGGGCCCCGCCTATTTGGCGAGCGCGGGTTCAAGCCAGCATGGGCGCCATGTCCGGGTCGCCCTTCTTCATGGCGCGACGGTACGCGTCACGGGCGCCGATGCGCTGCAGATAAGCCAGGATATTCGGATACGGCGACAAGTCGAACGGATAGAACAGCCGCATCGTCGTCAGCGAAAACACCGCGATGATGTCCGCGACAGTCAGGGCGTCACCCGCCAAATAATCATTCGTGCCCAACCGGGTATCGATCAGGCTCAACGCCTGCTTGCGCCGGGCGTCGGCAAACTGCACGACGGGTTTATCCGCCGCCACCTCGGCCCGGGCCAGGACCATGCACCGCATCAGGGCGGGCTGCAGCGAGCCGTTGGCGAAATGGAACCAATAAAGATAGTCCGCGAAATTCGCATCTGCCGGCGCTGCCGTCAGGCGGCCATTGCCGAACTTGGCCAGCAGGTATTCGACGATGGCCGTGGATTCGGCCAGCACGATATCGCCGTCGGCAATGATGGGAGCAGTGCCCAGCGGATGCAGCGCTTTGTATTCGGGCGGCGCCAGGCGGGTGACCGGGTCGCGCTCATAGACCTTCAGTTCGTAGGGGATGGCGAGTTCTTCGCACAACCACACGATGCGTTCGGATTGCGATTTTCCCAAATGATGGACGGTCAGCATGAAGATTCCCCGGTTTGGATACGCCAGCGCGTTGACCCCGCCACTCTACCCTGCTCCACCTGCACCGCGATATCCTTGAACCCTTCCCGGCAGACGCCGCTTTCCAGAACAAGGACACCCCCATGATCAACGAACAGGACAAGAAGCACCTTGCGCGGTGCGTGGCGCTGGCGAAACAAGCGCTGGACTCGGGCGACGAACCCTTCGGTTCCATCCTGGTATCCGGCGACGGCAAGGTGCTGTTTGAAGACCACAACCATGTGGCGGGCGGCGACCACACGCAGCACCCGGAATTCGAGATTGCCCGCTGGGCCGCCAACCATGTGCCGGCATCCGAGCGCGCCGCCTGCGTCGTCTATACCTCGGGCGAACATTGCCCGATGTGTTCGGCCGCGCATGGATGGGTGGGCCTGGGCCGCATCGTCTACGCCAGTTCGTCCGCGCAGTATTCGGCGTGGATGCGGGAATGGGGCGTGCCGGCGTCGCGGGTGCGGCCGCTGGCCATTTCCGAGGTCGTGGACGGCATTGACGTCGACGGCCCGGTCGCGGAGTTTGCCGAGCAAGTCCGTCTGCTGCATCAGCAGAATGTCCAAAAGCGGACTGGGACGTAAGCCACTCCATCGGTTAACCGATAGATACATTCCGCCGAAAACCGGCAACGCTTTGACGCAATCTGCATGCTAATTTAGGCGCCCGTCACCGCCTTCGCCTGAGGGCGGCATTTTCCCCTCTATTCATGACCATGCACACGACGCCTGATCGCGATACGACTACCGCCCATAAGCCGAAGCGGATTTCCCGGATGATTCCCCTGGCGTTCGGCCTTGCGCTTGCCGTGGCTTCGCCCATTATTGCGGCGCAGAATACAGGCGCGGTGCGAGCCCACGGCCCGGCCCAGCAGAACGCCGCCCCTCTGCCGCAGAGCAGCGCCGCCCCTCAGCAGAATGCCGCTCCCGCCCAGCAGAATGGCGCCGCGCTTGCCCCGGTAGCCAAGACGGAAATCAGGAACCAGGCCGCCTACGAACGCCTGCTGAACAACAGCGGCGTCAGCGTGCAATGGCTTTGGTCCGCCCAGCGCGGCCACCTGACCGCAAAAGATGAAAACGACGTCGTCCGCATCGATGGCACGCAAGCCAACTTTGAAGGCACGTTGAAAATCAAAGGTGAAATCGTCTCGATCGACAGCGACCGCTTTGTGTTCCGCGGCACGATCCTGATCCTGGACGCGCCGGATAAAGGCCGCCGTTGCGAACGCACGGGCGATTATGAATTCCGTGCCACCGGCAAACGCAAATACTGGCGCATGCAGCAGATGGAAAGCTGCGGCCGCCTGACCGACTACGTCGATATCTATTATTAAGCCGCAAGCGCATCGATTCCGCCGCGCGGTATTGATGCGCCGTTGTCAACGACGCGCCCGCTTCCCAACCCGGACTCCACGATGCCCCCTACCGCGATCAAATGGCTTGCCAGCATTGCTTTTGGCCTGCTGGTCGGCAGAGCCGCCTACGGCATGGTCAATCCGCTCTTGATCCTCGCGTTCGGGCTGAATGGGCCGGCAGCGGGCGCCGACGTGGCCGCCGAAGCCGCCTCCGTGGACAAGATGCAATTGGCGGGCGGCATCATCACGTTACTGCTGACGATCGCGGTCGCGGCGGCGCTGGTCCGCATTCCCAATATGCGCCGTCTGATCGGCTGGGGCTGCGCGCTGCTGGGCGTGTCCCTGTTGCTGACGGTGCCCATGAGCCTGCTGACGATGGACTTCCCGGCGCATGATGCGGCGGCCGTGGGCGCACGCGCCGCCAACGACGCAAACACCGCGCTTTTCTTCTGGGCGCTGATCTTTGGTCTGCCGTATGTGGGCGGCGGATTGGCGCTGACCATCGCCGGCGTCATCCTGATCCGTAAAAATCCCGGCGTGGCCGCGCCCAGCCCCGCGCGGCCCTAAGCGCCCCCTTACACCACGGGCAGCTTCAACACCTGTTCCGTCGTCAAGACATCCCCGAACGTATCCTCGATGCTGACCAGCGCAGCGCGATGCAGGCTGTCGTGTCCGACGACGCTGCCGTCAGCGCGGTCCAGGTCGCGGGTGGCGCACGCGTCTTCGGCCACGATGACGCCGTAGCCCAGTGGCACCGCGTCGCGCGCGGCGCCGGCCACGCAAGCGTGCGTCATCAGGCCCGTGATCACCAGCGTCTTCACGCCGGCGGCCTTCAATTGCTGGTCCAGGTCGGTGGTGGGAAACACGCTCACCGAGGATTTGCGCACCACGTGGTGCTTGGCCCCGGGCTGCAGTTCGGCATGGAACGCGCCGGTGGGGCTTTGGTCGGCAAAGACCGGGCTGCCCGCGGGCGTGACGTGCTGGACGTGGTAGACGGGGATGCCCGCCTGGTCGGCGTGCGCGATCAGGCGTTGCGCATTGCCCAACGCCGCCTTGCCGGCGGGAATGGGCAGCTTGCCGCTGAAATATTCGTTCTGGAAATCGATCACCAGCAAAGCGGTGCTGGACGCGTCGATGGAGGCCGGGGCGGCGGCGCCGGCCAGCGTGCGGATGGTGGGATGGTTCACGGCTTGCCTCTTGGAGTGAAGTGGAAGAAGCCCCAGTGTCCCGCCATTGCCACGTTGGCGATAGTGGCCCGATGGACAACAATTGCTAGAATCGGGCCAAAGCCGTCCTGCCCATGCGCCACCCACCCCCGCGCCCGCCATGCATACCGTCGCCGTCATCGCCTTCGAAGGCATCAGCCCTTTTCATCTATCCGTCCCTTGCATGGTGTTCGGCGACGATCTGGCCCGGTTGGGCGTGCCGCGCTATCAGCTGCTGATCTGCGGCGAACGAACCGGGCTGATCGCCACGATGTCCGGGTTCAAGATCGAGGTCGAACACGACCTGTCGGCGCTGGCCCAGGCCGACACCATCATCATGCCCGCATGGCGGGACCCCGAGGAACCCGCGCCCCCCGCCCTGCTTGCCGCGTTGCAGGCCGGCCATGCCCGCGGCGCCCGCATCGCCGGGCTCTGCCTGGGCACCTTCGTGCTGGCCGAAGCGGGTTTGCTGGACGGGCGCACGGCGGCCACGCACTGGGTATGGGGCGACGATTTCGAGCGCCGGCATCCGAACGTCCGCTTGGACCGGAAATCGCTGTACATCGATGACGGCGATATCCTGACGTCCGCGGGCACGGCGGCCGCCATCGATTGCTGCCTGCACCTGCTGCGCCGCGATCACGGCGCCGAAATCGCCAACCGCGTCGCCCGCCGCATGGTCGTCGCCCCCCACCGGCATGGCGGCCAGGCCCAGTACATCGAGCAGCCGCTGCCCGAGCGTAAAGGCTCGGACAGGCTCAGCGCCACGTTGGACTGGGCCATCGAAAACCTGCAGCAGCCCCTGACGCTGGACCTGCTGGCCGACAAGGCCGGCATGAGCCGCCGCACCTTCACCCGGCGCTTCAAGGCGAAGACGGGCGCCACGGTGTCCGGTTGGGTGTTGAACCACCGCCTGGCCGCCGCGCAACGCCTGCTTGAGACCAGCGGACAAGCCGTGGACCTGATCGCCGAAAGCGTCGGCTTCGGGTCGTCGGTGTCGTTTCGCCAGCATTTCGCGCACACATTCGCGATATCGCCTTCTGCCTACCGCAAGCAGTTCCGGGCGGGCGTCGTGTAAACAACCGGGCCGATGCCAGCGATCTGAAGTAGGCCCCTTCCTAGCAGGAGAAACCGTCATGGCCCCTCATCACGCCCTCCCTCCCGCCAATCACGACCACGTCTTCCTGGGCGCAGGCCATCGCCGCAACGAACGCAAGGTGTGGCTGGTCATCGCGCTGACCGCCAGCATGATGCTGGTGGAGATCATCGCCGGGACGCTCTACGGATCGATGGCGCTGGTGGCCGACGGCTGGCATATGTCCACACATGCGGGCGCCATGCTGATTGCGGCGCTGGCTTACGGATACGCTCGCCGCCACGCGACGGATTCGCGCTTCACTTTCGGCACGGGAAAGCTGGGCGACCTGGCTGCGTTCGCCAGCGCCATCGTGCTGGCGATGGTGTCGTTGCTGATCGGCTGGGAAAGCGCGGTCAGGCTGGCCGACCCGGTCGCCATCCGATTCGACGAGGCCATCGGCATCGCCGTCGTGGGACTCGCCGTGAACCTCGTCAGCGCATGGCTGCTGAAAGACGACAGCGACCATCACCACCACGCACACGCCGGCGGGCATCGGCATGACCACGCGCACGGCCACGACGATCACGCCCATGCCCGCCACGACGCGCGCGACAACAACCTGCGCTCGGCCTACATGCACGTGCTGGCGGATGCGCTGACCTCGGTACTGGCCATCGTGGCGCTGCTGCTGGGCCGCAGCTACGGCTGGTATTGGGCCGACCCGGTCATGGGCATTGCCGGCGCGCTGGTCATCGCGAATTGGTCATGGGCCTTGGTACGCAACACCGGTGGCGCGCTGCTGGATCAGGTTCCTGGCGATGGCGACGTGGCGGACCGCATCCGCTCCGCCATCGAGGACACCGGCGCGCGGATCACCGACCTGCACGTCTGGCGTGTCGGCCCGGGCCACCACGCCGTCATCGTTTCGGTATCGGCCGATCACCCGCTGGCGCCTTCGGCCTACAAGTCGCGGCTGGCCCACCTGTCTGGCTTGTCCCACGTCACCATCGAAGTCGAACCCGCGCGGCCACTAGCGGCCTAGCGGTTCGCCACCAGCCATTCCCGCGGCGAGGCGCCCATCCGTTGCCGGAAAGCCTTGGACAAGGACGACGCGCTGGCAAAGCCCAGCTCGTCCGCGATCAGCTTCACGGGGCGGCCTGACCGCATCATCGATGCCGCCAGGCTCAAGCGCCAATCGGTCAGGTAGGCGGCCGGCGTCGTGCCTGTGGCGTCCTTGAAGGCCGCGGCGAACGCGCTGCGCGACATGCCGGCGATGGCCGCCATCTTTTCCAGCGGCCAATCGTCGCGCGGCGCCTGGTGCAGGGCCACCAGCGCCCGGGCCAGCTTCGGGTCCGCCAGCCCCATCACCAGCCCACTGCTGACCCCGGCCTGCGCGGGGTGATCCAGTATCCACCGCAGCAACTGGATCAGCACCACTTCAAACAGCCGGTCGGCCAGCAGGCGCGAACCGCAACGCACGTTGTC
>CAUSDE010000103.1:0-14484 GCA_963530045.1 uncultured Achromobacter sp. | reverse complement strand
GACCCGGCCTCGCGCGGCGCGGCGCTGGAAACCGGCGAACTGGGCCTGGCCTACTCCAATCCGGTTCCCGCCCGCGATATCGACCGCCTGGTCAAGACGGGCAAGGTGGTCGTGGACACGCGCGGGTACCAGAACACGGCCTGGACGGTGACGGCGGAATTCAATCAGCGCCGCGACATCGTCAACCGCCGGGAAGTGCGCCAGGCCATCCTGCACGCGATCGACCGCCAGTTCATTGTCGACACCATCTATTACGGCCGCGGCAAACCCGCCATTGCCCCCATCTTCAGCAGCAACCCCCTGTTCTTCACCGAAGACGTGCCGCGCTATCCCTTCGATCCGAAGCAAGCCGCCGCGCTGCTGGATGCCGCCGGGCTGCCCGTGAAAGACGGCAAACGCTTCACCGTGAACCTGGTGGCCGCCGCATGGTTTGAAGAGAACGCCAAGCTGGGACAGTACCTGAAGCAGGCGCTGGAAGACGTAGGCATCGCCGTCAAGCTGGATTCGGTGGACCGCGCGACCGCGCTCAAGCGCATCTATGGCGACTACGACTACGACATCGCCGTATCGAACTTCACCTCGCCGCTGGAACTGGTGCCGACCGTGACCCAGTTCTTCACCACCGACGGCATTGTGAAGGGGGCCGCCTTCCGCAACGCCACCGGCTACTCCAGCCCCGAGATGGATGCGCTGGTCGGCAAGCTGGCGGTCGAAACGGCGCCTGACGCCCGCAAGGCCCTGGCCGCGCAGTTCGCGCGCCTGGCCTCGACCGACGTGCCGATCGTGCCGCTGGTGGAGATCCAGTCATTCACGCTGGCCGGCAAGAACGTGCGCAACTTCACCACCGGCGCGAACGTCCAGGGCGAAACCCTGGCCGACGTCTGGCTGCAAGCGTAAGAGATCCGCCATGCCGTTGCGTTTGATCTTGCGCCGCCTGCTCCAGGCCGTTCCGCTGTTGCTGGGCGTGGTGGTGCTCAACTTCGCGCTGATCCAATCCGTGCCCGGCACGTTCCTGGACGTCATGACGGCCGAGCAACAGGTCACCGACCCGGCGCTGATCGAGCGGCTGCGCGTGACGTACGGGCTGGATCAGCCGCCCACCGTCCAATTGCTGAAGTACATCGGTTCGGTCGCCCGCCTGGATTTCGGCTATTCCTACCGCCACAACCTGCCGGTGCTGGACGTGATCCTGGCCCACCTGCCGGCCACGCTGGTGCTGATGCTGGCCAGCATCGCCATCGCCGTGCTGGTCGGCATGGCGGCGGGCATCGTGTCCGCCGTGAAGGTCAACACCTGGTGGGACAGCGCGGTCTCGGCATTCGCCGTGCTGTGCTTTGCCGCGCCCAGTTTCTGGCTGGGCATCATGCTGATCATCCTGTTTTCGGTGAAGCTGGGCTGGTTTCCCGTGGGCGGCATGGTGACCATCGGGCTGGACGGCGGCTTGTGGCGGCAAGCGCTGGACGTGCTGCACCATCTGGCGCTGCCCGCCATTGCCCTGGGCCTGTTCTATTCGGCGGCCTATGCCCGCGTCATGCGGGCGTCGATGCTGGAAGTCAGCCGCATGGACTACGTGCGCACCGCCTACGCCAAAGGCCTGACGCGTACCGCCGTGGTGCTTCGGCACATCCTGCGCAACGCGGTGCTGCCCATCGTCACGCTGCTGGGCCTGCAGCTGGGCTCGGTGCTGGGCGGCAGCATCGTGGTGGAAGCCGTGTTCAGTTGGCCGGGCATCGGCGGCGTGCTGTTCGACAGCGTCATGAGCCGCAATTACCCCGTGGTGCTGGGCATCCTGGTGCTGAGCTCCTTCGTGGTGGTGCTGGCCAACATCGTCGTCGATCTTCTTTACACGCGGATGGACCCGCGCATCAAGGCTGCCTGACATGTCCGCATCCCCTACGCTTGCCACCCTGCCCGTCGCCCGCGCCACCCCTCGCGCGACGTCGTTCGCCGCCCGATTCGTCCGCAACCGCGGTGCGGTGGCGGGCGCGGTCGTGCTGCTGCTGATCGCCCTGCTGGCCGCCAGCGCCGGCTGGCTGTATCCCACCAATCCGCTGCGCATCGTCGGCGCGCCCGAGATCTGGCCCTTCGAATCCTGGCGCTACCCGCTGGGCACGGACTCCATGGGCCGCGACATCGCCGCGCTGATCGCGCATGGCGCCCGCGCCACACTGCTGATCGGCCTGGTCGCCGCCGCGGCCGCGACCGTAATCGGCGTAAGCATCGGCGCGGCGGCCGCCTGGTCCGGCGGCTGGATCGACGAAGTGCTGATGCGCATCACCGAACTGTTCCAGATCATTCCGAACGTGGTGTTCGTGCTGACCATCGTGTCGGTGCTGGGCCCGCACATCGAAGCCATCACGCTGGCCGTCGGGCTGGTGTCGTGGCCGCCCATCGCGCGGCTGACCCGCGCCGAATTCCTGTCTTTCAAGGAACGCGAATTCGTGCAGGCCAGCCGCGCCGTGGGCATGAGCCCCTTGCGCATCGTCGCAGCCGAGATCCTGCCCAACGCATTGCCGCCCGTCATCGTGATGTCGTCGCTGGTCGTGGCGGGCGCCATCCTGTACGAATCGGTCGTCTCCTTCCTGGGCCTGGGCGACCCCAACATCGCCAGCTGGGGCCGGCTGGTCGGCGAAGGCCGCAGCCTGATCCGGTCGTCCTGGTACATCTGCGCCGTCCCCGGCGTCGCGATCATGCTTGCCGTGCTGTCTCTGAATCTGGTCGGCGACGGCCTGAATGACGCGCTCAACCCCAAGCTGCAAAAGCGTTAAGCGCCAACACTTCCGGAATTTCCCCATGACGCATCCTTTGAAGAACCTGGGCGACCTGGCTGACCCCAGCCGCCCTGCCGACCTGCCCGCCATCGTCGATCTGCGCCTCGCCGACACGCCGGTCCGCTACACGCATGGCGACGTCCACCGACTCGCTGGCGGCGTCGCCGCATGGCTGGCGGCCCGCGGGCTGCCGGCCGGCTCGCGCATCGCCATCGCCGCCCTGAACCGCGCCGAATACCTGATCACCTATTTCGGCGTCATGCGCGCCGGCTTCGTGGCCGTGCCAATCAACATCAAGCAGACGCAAGAGAACATCGACTACGTGATCCGCGACGCCGGAATCGCGCTGGCCTTTGTCGACAGCGCGCGCCGCGCCGCTTTCGAAGCCACGGTGCCGGTCCTGGATTTCGATGACACCGGGCCACAGGGCTTTGCCGCGCAGATCGTGCCGACGGCCTTCGACACCGTCACGCCCGCGCACGACGACGTGGCGCAGATGTTGTACACGTCGGGTTCCACCGGCAAACCCAAGGGCGTGCCGCTGACGCATGCCGGTCAACTGTGGGCGCTCGGCGCCACGTCCGGCCCCGCCGCCGGCCCGGATCGGCAGGAACACTACCTGCTGGCCCAACCCCTCTTTCACATGAATGGCCTCTTCATGGCGAAGCGGGCATTCGCCAGCAACAGCCTGCTGGTGATCCAGCCCGCGTTCGACGTGGCGGCGTATGCCGATGCGCTGGAACGCTACCGCATCACCGTCCTGACCGCCGTGCCGACCATGTTCGCCCGGCTGGTCAAGGAGCCCGCCTTGTTGCGCGGCCGCGACCTGTCCGCGCTGGGGCGCGTCATGCTGGGTTCTGCGCCGATGACCGTCGCGCTATACGAGCGTATCCAGCAGGCCTTGCCGCAGGTGCGCATCACCCATGGCTATGGCACGACCGAAGCCGGGCCGGCCGTGTTCGGCCCGCATCCCGACGGCCTGCCCACGCCGCCGCTGGCGGTGGGCCATCCGATCGACCCGTCCCACGTCCGCCTGGCCGACGGCCCGAATCCGGACGAAGGCGTGCTGCTGATGAAGAACCCGGCCGTGTTGTCCGGCTATCACAACTTGCCCGAAAAGAGCGCGCAAGTGCTGCGCGACGGCTGGTACTACAGCGGCGACGTCATGCGCCGCGACGCCCAGGGCTTCTATTATTTTGTAGGCCGCGCGGACGACATGTTCGTCTGCGGCGGCGAAAACATCTATCCCGTCGAAGTGGAAAAGCTGCTGGAGCTGCACCCGGATGTGCGCCAAAGCTGCGTCGTGCCCTTGGCCGACGAAGAGCGCGGCCAGATCCCCGTCGCCTTCGTGGTGCGCCGCGACGGCAGCACCCTGGACGCGGATAGCCTGAAGCGCCATGCGCTGGCCAACGGCCCCGCGTACCAGCACCCGCGGCGCATCCGCTTCGTCGACGAACTGCCGTGGGCCGGCACCAATAAGATCGACCGCAACGCCCTGCTGTTGCAGGCGCGCGCGCTGGAAGCCCGCCAAACCTGGACAACCCCTGAAACGGAGGCCGCATGAGCCACGCATCTGACAGCTTGACCGGCAAGACCGCCCTGGTCACCGGCGCCAGCCGCGGCATCGGCCGTGCCATCGCCTTTGCGCTCGGACGGCGCGGCGCGCATGTCGCGGTCCACTACAACGCGGCCAGCGACGCCGCCGACGAAGTCGCCGACCTGATCCGAGCCGCCGGCGGCCAGGCCTGGACGCTGCGGGCCGACCTGTCCGCGCCCGAGGCGCCGTCCGATCTGGCGCGCGACCTGCGCCGGACCCTGCTGGAACGCAATGGCGACGGCGGCCTGGATATTCTGGTGAACAATGCCGGCGTCGGCTTGCGGGCCCTGCTGGCGGACGTGACGCCCCAGGACTTCGACCGTGTGCTGCAAGTCAACCTGAAGTCGCCATTCTTCCTTATCCAGCACTGCCTGCCGTTCCTGCGCGACAACGGCCGCATCATCAACATTTCGTCGATGGGCACGCGGGCGGCCTACCCCGAGATGAGCGTCTATGCGCCTGCCAAAGCGGGGCTGGAAGCGCTGAGCCTGTTGCTGGCCGCCGAACTGGGCGCACGCGGCATCACGGTCAATGCGGTCCTGCCGGGCGCAACCCGCACCGACCTGAATGCGCGTGCGCGCGATCCCGAGATCAGCCAGGTCATTGCCAAGACGATCGCGCTGGGCCGCGTGGGGCTGCCGGAAGACATCGCGGACATCGTCGCGTTCCTGGCATCGCACGAGGGCCGCTGGATCACCGGCCAAAGCATCGACGCGACGGGCGGACAGCGCCTGTAGTTCCAGCCCGGGGCTCTGGCCTATTGCACGGTCAATTCATGGGAAGCCAGGCGCTCCGCCATGGAAAAGCCGTCGATGTAGTCCCGGAAGTGCTTCAGGAACGCCGTCTCGGCGGGCGTCAGCTGCGCGTCGCGGTGCCACAGCAGATGCAGCTCGACCGAGCAGACCCCTTCCCCGGGCGGCAGGCGCCACAGCCGCCCTTGTTCCAGGTCCGCCTGGACGCTGTGCTCCGGCAGGCAGCCGATGCCGAACCCCGCGATCAGCAGGCGCTTGACCTCGTCATGCTGCGTCGAGGACGCCACGATGCGGCCTGAAAAGCCGCGCTGGTCGCGGAAGATGGTCAGCGGGGAAAGGCTGTCGCCCAGGGCGTCGCTGGCGAACGACACGAAATTCTCGCCCAGCAAGTCCTCGATGCGGATGTCGGGCTTGCCGAACAAGGCGTGGTTGCGGCCGCAGAACAGCGCATACCGCTGTTGCAGGAAGACCTTGCTCTCCAGCCGCTTGGGCATCCGGCGGCTTAACGCGATACCCGCCGTGGCGGCCCGCTGCTGCATCAGCGTCACGATGTCGCTGCTTGGCATCACGTCCATCTGCACGTCGATCCGCGGGAACGCGCGATGGAAATCCGCCCAGAACTCGTCGTACACGGTTGAATGAATCCGGCTTGCCACAAGCAGATGGATTCGTCCGGTGGCTTCCACCTTCGTCTGCGAGACATCCGCCAGCAACTGAGACACGCTGCCGTAGATGGCCTCGGCTGCCCGGCAGGCTTCCTCGCCGGCGTTCGTGACCGTGAAGGCCATGTTGTGCCGCTCGATCAGCCGCCGCCCCAATTGATCTTCCAGGCGCTTTAACGCCTGGCTGACCGCCGATTGCGTCAGGTGCAATTTGGTGGCGGCACCGCTGATGCTCCGTTCTTGAACGATGACCAGAAACGTACGGAGCAGGTTCCAGTCCAGCCGATCGCCGGCGCGGGTGTCGAGTAGCGTGGCAGGTGTCATGAGGGTCGCGCGTCGTTAACCGTTGTTTGGCCTTGCCCCGCGGAAACAGGCTGAGGACCCCCTGTTTTCGCCAGACATCAAGATGGCTTAAGTCGATTATTAGAAAGCATAAATTGACGTTATGTCGAGCTCGGAGCGATAAACGCGCCTTCGAACAACGATATTCAGCCAAGAGGAAAACATGGCCGCTCCCGCCAATCCTTCTACGGCGCGTCAGCCCGTACGGGCCGCAACCGCCGCATTCGTCGGAACCACTATCGAGTGGTATGACTTCTACATCTACGCCACGGCCGCCGCATTGGTCTTCGGCAAGGTGTTCTTTCCCACCGCAGACCCCTTCATCAGCACCATGGCGTCCTTCGGCACGTTCGCCGCCGGTTTCCTGGCGCGTCCGCTGGGCGGCGTCATCTTCGGACACCTCGGTGACCGCGTCGGGCGCAAGAACGCCCTGATGGCCACGTTGGTCATCATGGGCGTGGCCACGGTCGGCATCGGCCTGCTGCCCAGCTACGCCACCGCAGGCCTGTGGGCCCCCGCCCTGCTCTTGCTGCTGCGCCTGGCGCAAGGCCTGGCGGTCGGCGGCGAATGGGGCGGCGCCGTGCTGATGGCGGGCGAGCACGCGACGCAGGCCCGGCGCACGTTCGCCGCGTCGTTCGCGCAGTTGGGCAGCCCGGCGGGATTGATCCTGTCGCTGCTGGCCTTCCGCCTGCTGACGACGCTGGACGAAGCCGATTTCGTCAGCTGGGGCTGGCGGGTGCCGTTCCTGATCAGCGCCGTCCTGCTGGCGGTGGGCTACTTCATCCGCGTGGGGGTCAATGAATCGCCCGACTTCGCGAAGGTGCTCGAACGCCAGGAGCGGGCGGAGATTCCCGCCAAGGAAGTGCTGCGCACCGCCTGGCGCACCGTCTTGCTGTGCATGGGCGTCTGCACGGTGGCGATCGGCGGCATCTACTTCACCAACACCTTCATGCTGTCGTACACGACGCAGACGCTGGGCCTGCCGCGCACGCTGATCCTGGACTGCCTGTTCGTCGTCGCCATCATCCAGTTCCTGGTCCAACCGGTGGCGGCGTGGCTGGCGGACGCGTTCGGTCCCAGCCGCGTGCTGATCACCGCCGCGGCGTGCTCGGTGCTGGCGCCCTACCCGATGTTCATGCTGGTCAGCCAAGGCACCGCGTTCAGCATCATCGCGGGCATCTCCATCGTGCTGGTGTTCATGGCCGCGATCTATTCGGCGATGGCCGAATACATCAGCTCGGCGTTCGCCACGCACGTGCGGTATTCCGGCATTTCGTTGTCGTACCAGCTGTGCGGCGCGGTGGCCGGCGGCATGACGCCGCTGGTCGGCACCTGGCTGACGTACCACTATCCCGGCCAATGGCTGCCCCTGGCGATCTTCTATTCGACCTTGTCGGCCATCACGCTCTTCTCGCTCTGGGCGCTGGCCGGCCACAAGCGCCGCCTGGCCCTGAACGCGCCGCGCGCCTCCGTGTCGGCCGCAAGCCCCCGATCCCTCCCTCTTTGAAGGAATCTGCATGACGCAATCCCCCACTCCCCAGCCGCTCACCGAAGCGCAGACCCGGCGCATCCTCCAGGCGGTCGACGCGCAATTCGATGCGCAGCTTGCGTTCACGCAGGACCTGGTCCGGTTCCCGTCGCTGCGCGAGCAGGAGCATACCGCCCAGGATTTCCTGTATGAAGCCATGCGCCGGCGCGGTTTCGCAATGGACCGCTGGCGCATCGACGTCAAGGACATCGCATCCCATCCCGGCTTCGGCCCCGTCACGGTCTCCTACGAAAACGCCTTCAACGTCGTCGGCACCTATCGGCCTGAACACCAGACCGGCCGCTCACTCATCCTCAATGGGCACATCGACGTGGTGCCGACGGGCCCGGTCGACATGTGGAGCCGCTCGCCGTGGGATCCGGCGATCATCGACGGCTGGATGTACGGCCGCGGGGCGGCGGACATGAAAGCCGGCCTGGCCGCCAACCTGTATGCCTACGACGCGGTGCGCGCCGCTGGCTACGCGCCTGCCGCGCCGATCTACTTCCAGTCGGTCGTCGAAGAGGAATGCACCGGCAACGGCGCGTTGGCGGCGTTGCTGCGCGGCTATCAGGCCGACGCCGTCATCATTCCGGAACCCGAAGAGAACATGCTGGTGCGCGCCAATGTCGGCGTGCTGTGGTTCAAGGTCCGGGTGCAAGGCCATCCCACGCATACCCGCGAAATGGCCAACGGCTTCAACGCCATCGACGCCGCCTATGCGGCGATCCAGGCACTGCGCGGCCTGGAGGCCAAATGGAACGGCCAGCACCACTGCCACCGCCACTTCGAACACCTGGACCACCCCATCAACTTCAACATCGGCAAGATCGAGGGCGGAGATTGGCCGTCGACGGTTCCGCCCTGGTGCGAATTCGATGTGCGCGCGGCGATCTACCCGGGCACCACCGCCGATGAGGCACGCGAGCAGATCGACGCCTGCCTGCGCGATGCCGCCTCCGACCCGAGGTTCGGCGGCACGCCGCCCGAGGTGACCTACACCGGCTTCTATGCC
The DNA here is from genome assembly GCA_963530045.1 of uncultured Achromobacter sp. Classification (GTDB taxonomy): domain Bacteria; phylum Pseudomonadota; class Gammaproteobacteria; order Burkholderiales; family Burkholderiaceae_B; genus Achromobacter. The sequence continues at coordinate 5,817 of CAUSDE010000103.1, read as the reverse complement.
GAAGGCTATGTGCTGGAGGAAGGCAGCGATGCCGAGAACACGCTGCGCGAATGCCACAAGCAGGCCTTCAAGAGCGACCTGGAAAGCTTCACCACGCCCGGGTACCTGGATGCGCGCGTATTCGTGATCTACGGCAACATGCCCACGTTGGTCTACGGTCCCAAATCGCTCGACATCCACGGCTTTGACGAACGCGTCCACATCGAGTCGCTTCGGCTGATTACCAAAGCCATTGCCCTATTCATCGCGCAATGGTGCGGCGTCAACGAGTCGGCGCCGCAACGGTAAGCGGCTGGGACGCCCCAGAGGATGAAGCGCCGGCGGCACCCTCCACGGGCGCTGCCGACGCGAAGCGGCCGCCCAGCGCAAGGTGCAGGTTCACGCGCTGGACCAGCCGCTGCGCGCGCACGTGCATCAGGTCGCTCTGCACCCGCAGGAGATCGCGCTTGCGCTGCAGCACGTCGAAATCGTCGAACTGGCCAATCTGCCGTTGAACCCGCGCCAGTTCCAGGGCCCGGCTGCTTTCGGCATACTGGCGCTGGATCGCCCGTTCGCGCAGCGCCAGCTGCTGTTCGCCCGTCAGTCCGTTCTCGACTTCCGTCATCGCGGAGAGGATCGCGCGGGCGTACAGCGCCAAGGCTTCCCGTTGCTGCTCCGTGCGCAATTCCAGCGTGATCTGCCGGCGTCCTGCGTCGAACAGCGGCCACGCCAGGGACGCCCCGACCGGGAAGACCCAACTTTGCATGCTGGTCGCCAAACCGGAGTAATCCTTCGTGAAGCGTCCCGCCCCGGCGAATATCGCTATCGCCGGCAAGCGGGCCGCTTTCGCTTCCTCTGCGCCGAAGTACGCCGACACCAGCCGCTCGCGCGCCGCGACCAGGTCGGGCCTGCGCTCCAGCAGGTCCAGCGGCATTCCTGGGGCCAGCGGAGCGGGCGCGTCCGGAATCGGCTCGTCGGCTTGCGCCGCGCCGGCAGGGTAACGGCCCAGTATCAGCTCCAGCGCGCGCAAGGCTTGCGCCCGGGCCTGTTCCCGCTGGGCGACCACATCCGCGGCGGCGGCGACCTGCTCCGACCATTGCGCGACGTCCAGTTCGCTGACCTTTCCGATGCGGCGGCGGTACTGGATCAGCTTGAGCTGTTCGCCGGTGGTGCTTTCCAATTCGTGCGCCAGGGCGAGTTGGCCGCTGGCTTCCAGGGCTGCCAGCCAGCTTCGGGCCGTCAATGCGCCGATGGATTGGCGGGCATAGGCGTAGTCCGCTTCCGACGAACGGTATCCGGCCTCGCCGGCTTTCTTTTCCGCCCGCGCCCTGCCCCACAGGTCGATCTCCCAATTCATCAGCACGGCATAGCCGTTGGCCGAAAAGGCGCTGCCGGGCGTCGGGTCCGTCGCCGCCCGCGCGCCCAGGCCGATGGTCGGCAGCAAGTCGGCGCCCGCCAACCTGGCCTGGTGCGCCGCCTGTTGCATCCGGCTGGCGGCAACCCGCAGGTCCATGTTGTTGGCCAGTGCTTCATCGATCAGCGATTGCAGCGTGCCGTGTTCGGGAAAGCCGGCCCACTGAGGCGCGAACGCGGCGGCCTCTACGCTGGCGGCCCAGTGGGCCGGCACCTGCGTGCCCGCCATCGCCTCCTGATACAAGGCGTCGCTTGCGGGCGGCTCCAGATTGGCGCAGCCCGCCATCAAGGCGGTGGCGCTGCACACCGTTGCGAGGACGCGGGGGGCGATCATGCGGCGCGCTGCCATGTCGGCCCCATCAGTGAAGCTTGAGAACCAGATAATCAAGCTTGGCGGAGACGCGGAAGATCACTTTGCGCACCATGTGCAGCGCCCCTAGGCTGTCGGTGTAGATGGCCGCCTTGCCGGCCGCGCCCATGGCCAAGGCCATGTCCTGCGGCGTCTCCAGGTCGATGCGCACCGCGTACTGCATGGGCGCGGCGGCGTGGTCGCCCTCGCTGGTCGTGCCGGGAAGCAGCCCGGACGCCTGGAACTGCCCTTGGGACGTCGCCCAGACGATCGAATTCACCTTGCCCTTGAAGACGTGCCCCGGCACGGTGCGCAGCGACACCTCCACCTCGTTGCCGGGTTTGACTTTGGTCAGTTGATTCTGGTCGAAGAAGGCGATCACCTGCTGCGTGGTTTCCACGAACGACATGATGGGGCGTAGCGGTATCGCCGCCGCATACGAGCCGACTCGGGCTTGCAGGTTGATCGCGTAGCCATCGGCGGGCGCATAAAGCGTGGTCTGCGCAAGTTCCCACTTCGCGGTGTCCAGCTCGGCCTTGACCTGCGCGACGGCGACCTGGTCCCCGTCGAACACCGCGCCCACGCTCAGCCGGACCTTGCGTTCCGCTTCCCGCGACGCCTCCCAGTTTGCAAGCCGGACCTTCAATTCGCTTTGGAAGCTCTGCACGTCGTATTGGCTGCCTGCGCCGCGGGCCGCCAAGGCGGTGCTTTGGCGCAACCGCATGCGGGCCAGGTCGACTTGCGCCAAGGCGGCCGCCGTCATCGCTTGCGCCGACGCAAGATCCCGGTCCAGGGACTGCTGGTTGGCCTGGGCATCCACCAGCTTGGCTTCCAGTTGCCTGACCTTCAGCTGATAGGGTTCGGCGTCAAGGCGCAGCAGCACGTCGCCCTTTTTGATCGGCCGGTTCCCTTCCACGGCAATCTCCACCACGCGCCCGGTCACCCTGGGCACGATCTCGACGACGTAGTTGATGACCCGCAATTCCGTCGAAGACGGCGTGACCACGTTGATCGTCAGGACAAGCGCGGCCAAGCCGGCCGCGCCCACGGCGACGACGCCCACCTGGGATTGGATGTTCCACGGAAGCAGCTTGAACTTGATGAAGACGAGCCAGACCAGCAGCCCATAGACGACGCAAATGAGTTCCAGCATGTCGACCCCTCGTCAAGCCGTGGGTTCAGGACCTGGCCGTGCTTCGTGATGGGCAGTGCCGGCATCCGCCGCGCGGTCGCCGGTCGCCGTTACGTCTTCCTTGGCGCCCATCTCCTGGTAGAAATCATCGTGCTTGTCGCGGCCGTAGGCCAGCCGGTAACCGATCGGTTTCGTATGCGCCCACAGCCACGCGAAGGGCCATAGCATTCCCCCGAACGCCAGCGACAGCAGGCAGAGCGATTTGATGGCCTCGGCTTGGGGATGATGCCGTTTCTCGGCGATGACTTCCGGCAAGACGTGCAGCTTCCAGAAGATCCAGATGGCAAGCACGGGGACAAGCACAAGCACCACCCACACAAGCACATCGGCAATGGCATCTTCGAGGTGCCCCCCGGCGGCTTGTCCGGTAGCAGGCAAAAGCGCCGCCGCCATGGCTGACGCAATGGCGAGTCCAGGCCTGGATTTGGCAAGAAACATAGAGAACCCCCTCTTCCCACTGGGAGGCTGACGACTCGACACTTCGTCAGGGTGGTCTTCGCTTCGGTATGCCATGCAAGAGAACGTGAAGTGCATTTTCACCAGTGACTGAACGGTAAGTCCATGCTAATTTCGGCAATATGTCGTCAGGTCCCACCTGCGGAGGGCCAGATGGACCTTCACCATTTCGACTCGTTCGACGCGTACGCCGACGCTATCTTGGACACCGGGGCCCGGGTGTTTCTACTGGGATCCCGAGACGGCGGTTGGAGAGCCGGCCAGCGGGATGTGGATGGGATTGACGTCCAGCACGGCATTGCGGCCGTGCCGAACCTGTGCGAGAGCGTGGGCTGGCCGTCCCGCTTGACGCTGCTCTTGTCCCAACCGTCGCCCAGCCAGACCTGGTTGAATGGGGTTCCCTTTGACCGGGGATCCTTGGGGATCGTGGCGCCCGGCAAGGGATTCGTCTTTCGGGCCGCGGGACCCAACGAATGGATCTCCATCGCGGTGCCGGCCGGTTCGGCGCTGTTTTCGGGTAGCGGTTTGGTCGCGCAGACGCTGCGGCAATGGGCGCGCGTGACCAACATAGTGCAAACAGACTATCTGCAATTGGCCGCCCTGCGAGAGGCGGCCCTCATGTCGATGGCCCCGGCCTGTCCACCGGCGATTGGCCGCCGGGTGATCGAGCAGCGCTTGTCCGACCTTGTCGCCTCACGCGTCCCGCACGGCCGGGGCAAGGGTCGCCCCGGGTCGCCAATGCCGCAGCTGTGCGAAACCGCCTTGGCGGCCGTGCGCGAACAAGGCCGGACCGTGGATGTGAACGACTTGTGCAAGCGCATGCGGATCAGCGAACGCAGCCTGCGGGATTTCTGCCAGGCCTGTTTCGGCATGGGGCCGGGGCACTACCTTTGCCTGCGCAAACTTCATGACGTCTATCTGGATCTGGCCCACAGCGCGAACCGCCGCACGACCGTGGCGGATTGCTTCCAGCTGCACGGCTACCCGTATTCCACCTACGCGGCGGCACGCTACCGCGCGTTGTTCCTCGAGACCCCCTCCGAGACACGACACCGTTTCGATCTGCACGCGCAGCCTGGCTGACGCGTTTTCGCCGGAATCATCATGGACGCGTCGTGGCGTCCCGGCCCACAATGCCAAGCGGGCGCCCCAAACGCCGGCTGGCATCGAACGTCCCTTAGGTTCGCGAACGCAAATTTAGGAGAACAGTGATGGCAAAGAAAGGCGAAGCGGAAAATGGCGGACAAGAAAAGAACCGGTTGTCGGGCAAGGCGTATGAGCAGGAACTGGCGCGTCTGCACGTCGAACTGGTCAAACTCCAGCAGTGGGTGGTCCACACCGGCGCCAAGGTTTGCATCCTGTTCGAAGGACGCGATGGGGCCGGAAAAGGCGGCACGATCAAGGCCATTACCGAGCGCGTCAGTCCACGCGTGTTCCGCGTGGTCGCCCTGCCGACGCCTACCGAGCGCGAGAAGACGCAGATGTATGTCCAACGCTATCTCCCCCACCTGCCCGCAGCCGGCGAGATCGTGATCTTCGACCGCAGCTGGTACAACCGCGCGGGCGTGGAACGCGTGATGGGCTTTTGCACGAAGGATCAGGTCAAGTCTTTCTTGAAGGCGGTGCCGCTGGTCGAACGGGCCATCATTGAATCAGGCGTCCTCCTGCTGAAGTACTGGCTTGAAGTCAGCGAAGCGGAACAAACCCGCCGCCTCCAGGCACGCATCCACGATGGGCGCAAGATCTGGAAGCTCTCGAAGCTGGACCTGGATTCGTACAGCCACTGGTATGACTATTCCCGCGCGCGCGACGACATGTTCACCGCGACCGACACGGACTATGCGCCCTGGTTCGTCGCCGACTCGAACAATAAAAGGCGCGTGCGGCTCAACATCATCAGCCATCTCCTCCAGAGCATTCCGTATAAGGCCTTGCCCAGGAAGACGATAAAACTGCCTAAGCGGCAAAAGCCCCAAGGCTACCGCGAGCCGGACCATGCGGTCAGGCAAGTCCCGCAGAAGTTCTAGCGCCGAAAGGGAGAGCCGTGATGGCAGAACTGCTGATCAACCATGTGGCAGACGACACGTCCGACGAAGACGTCAGGGCGTTTCTGGTCAAGTATGGATTCCCGTCTTTCGACCATATCGAGCGGATTGCTGGCGACCTTTCCCGGCCTGCGGTACTCGTGACGTTCAATGGGACGGGTCCGGCGCAATTGCGCGCCCTGCTGCCCCGGATACACGGCGTCTTCTGGCAGGGCCATACCATCACGGCCCTGGTCATGCGGGCGCCTATTCCCTAAGCCGCTGCCGGCTTGCACGCCCAGCGCTGCGCCAACCGTACCAGAGTTTGCTATCGTGGTCGGGGTTCGGGTCCCCACGCAAGGCGACCCGACGACTTTTTGCCCCACACCGATAGAGGATGACGA
>CAUSDE010000102.1:0-14516 GCA_963530045.1 uncultured Achromobacter sp. | reverse complement strand
CCGCGTTGATCGAGGGATGGCGCGCCGCTACCCGGGCCACCGCCTGCTGCATCGCAGCAAGCGCGGTCGTGACCCCTTGGGCGATATCGGCGCCCAGCGCCGTCGCGTCGAGGAAAGAGGAATCATGGCGTTCAGCGGTGCTCATGCTTGCGATGCTCCAGGGTTCGACGGCAACATGCCGCACATGCCAGGATATCGACAGTCCGCCTGGGCAACAAGCTCGCAGGCCGACCCTCGCCGCTTCAACGAGACGTGCGCTGCCCGGAGAAACGGATCAGATCGCGCCGCTGGCGGGCGTGCGCGCGCCGTCGGCGTCTTCGTTCACGTCGCTGTCGGCCTCGCCCTCCGCCTCGGCATCCGTCCCTGCCCCCAATAAGCGCAAGGCTTCCGCCTCGGGCAAGGCTTCGACGCTTTTCAGGTTACGGAGCATCGCTCGGGTGCGCACTTCGGTCTGGCCGATCTTGTTGCTGGCCGTGTCGAGCGTCTTCTTGACGCTGGCCAGCGCTTCGCCGAACTTGCCGAATTCGGTCTTGACCGCGCGCAGCACCTGCCAGACCTCGGACGAGCGCTGCTCGATGGCCAGCGTGCGAAAGCCCATCTGCAGGCTGTTGAGCAAGGCGGCCAGATTGCTGGGCCCGGCCACGTTGATGCGCAGGTCATGCAGCTTGTCCAGCAGGCCCGGGCGCCGCAGCACTTCGGCGTACAGGCTTTCCGTGGGCAGGAACATGATGGCGAAGTCGGTCGTATGGGGCGGCGCGACATACTTGCTGGCGATCAGCCTTGCCTGCACTTCGACCGCACGGCCCAGGGCGGCGCCGGCCGCCTTCACGCCTTCGGCGTCCGCCGCTTCCTGGGCGTCCATCAGCCGCTCGTATTCTTCCTTGGGGAATTTCGCATCGATCGGCAGCCAGACCGGCTCGCCGCCGTCGCCCCGGCCCGGTAGGCGGATGGCGAATTCGACGACGGCATCGCTGCCCGGCACCGGCTTGATATTGCTGGCGTATTGGTCGGGCGTCATGTTGTCTTCGATCAGCCGGGCCAGTTGCACTTCGCCCCAGGTGCCGCGCGACTTCACGTTGGTCAGCACCCGCTTCAGGTCCCCCACGCCGGCCGCCAGAGCCTGCATCTCGCCCAGGCCCTTATGCACGGCCTCCAACCGGTCCGACACCAGCTTGAAGGACTCGCCCAGGCGCTGCTCCAGCGTGGCATGGAGCTTTTCATCCACGGTACGACGCATTTCGTCCAGCTTCGCGCTGTTGTCCGTCTGCAACGATTGCAGGCGTTGGTCCACCGTGGCGCGAACCTCCATGAGGCGGCGTTCGTTGATCTGGATCAGCCCCTGCAGCTGCTCGCCGAATCCGGCGGCGAAACGCGCCAGGGACTCGGCGGATTCCGCGCGCGAGGCCTGGGCGTCGCGCGACAATCCGGCGCGCAGGTCGCCATGCGATTGCGACAACTCCAGCCGCAATGCGCGGGTGGATTCCGCGAATTCGCTGCGCAAGCCGCGCTGGCCTTCCGTGATGTCCGCGCGCAGGGCGCGCTCGGTGCGTTCCAGGCCTTCAAGCAGCGCGTCCAGCCTGGCGTCGCGGGCGGGAGGCCGCAGCCACGCCAGCACGGCCGCCAGGCAAGCCAACACCGCGCCACCGGCGGCGATCCAAAGCAGAATGTCGTTCAAAAGAGGCGTCTCCAAAGGCGGAATTGTAGGACGCATCAGCGCCGCGTTGTAACCAAACGACATCAAGTTTGAAGCCCGCGTCGGCCCGGCCGGCGCGCAACGGGATTAAACTGCCCCCAACTCTGAACCACCGCACGATCTCATTTGAATCCCGCTGATCTTCCATCCTGTCGACCCGCGGTGTCGTTCCAGTCGGTTTTCGGACCGCTGGATCTGAACGCCGAGCGTCCGCTTGCGACGGGCGGCGACCGCCACATTTTCCAGCACCCCCACGCGCCGTCTTTGCTCGTCAAAGTGATGGACATGCGCGCCCGCGCCGTCTATCTCGAAGCCCGGCCATTCAAGCGCTGGTACAAGCAGTACCAGCGTGAAAGCGCCTACCGCGTCTATCTGAACGAACTGGCCGAATACGTCACGACGACCACCCGCCCCTCCGGCGTGTGGCAGGTGCCCATGGCGCGCATCCTGGGGGTCGCGCAGACCACGCTGGGACTGGGCCTGCTGGTCGAGAAAATCACCGACCCGGCGGGCAATATCGCCCCCACGGTGGCCGATCTGGCCCAGCAAGGCTTGGTCGACGACGTTTTTTTCGGGCAGCTCGACGAGTTCTTCGCGGATCTGGCCGACGCCCACGTCGTGCTGCATGACGTGTCGGCCAGCAATATCGCCTGTGGCCAGAACGCCGACGGCAAGCAGGGCCTGTACCTGATCGACGGATTCGGCGTGCTGCCGCTGATCCCGCTCTACGCGTGGAGCAAGTCGCTGAACCGCAAGCGCATCGCGCGCAAGTACAAGGAAATGCGGGACGCGCTGCGCGAACGCATCCAGGGCGCCGGCGGCGCCTAGCGCGCGTTCGGCCGCGGGTCTTCGGGCAACACGATGCCCTGGCGGTCCACCCATACGTAGTCGTGTCCGGCGCGTTGCCCCCGCCGCAACGGGTTGCGCGTGCAGACCGCGGCGTAGGCGGGATCCACATAGCGGTAATGCAGATGCTCGTCCCGTCCGGGCGGGATGCCCAGCCGCGTGGTGCAGATCAACGCCTGGGGCGAATCGCCCACGTCCTCGACATAGAGCGCGTCCGGATCGAAACGGCGCGCGTCCCACTCCGGCACTTTCAAACCCAACGACCGGCACAGCAGCGTCTGTCCGGCGCACAGGCGCGACGGCAGACGCGCCTGGCCTTGCGCGTCGGGATTGAGCTGCTGCATCCGCGCCAGCGCTTCGGGGCCGGAGCGCGCGTCCGTCCACGGATGGCCTGATTTGATCAGCACGGCGTTGCCGGGGCCGGCGGCGCTGAAGTTCAGCGAATCGCCGCCCCGCGCGTAATACATGTAGATCACGCCGCCGTCCATGAACAGGGCCCGGCGCTTGTGGGTGTAGCCCAGCGAGGCGTGGCTGCCCTTTTCTTCCAGATAGTAGGCTTCGGTCTCGATGATGCGCACGGCAAGCCACAGGCCGTCCACGCGGTGGCGGATGACCTTGCCCAGCAGATCGCGCGCCAGTTCGGATGCGTCGCGGTCAAAAAAGGCATCGGGCAACGCCGAACCGGCGCTGCCCGATGCCTGGATGGGGGATGCCATCGCCGCGGGCGTCGTGTCAGGCGAACCGTTCGCCGTAACGCTTTTCGCTGAAACCCACGGTGACCTCGCCGTCCGGCGTGACCGTGACGGGGCGACGCACCAGCGCGGGGTATTCCGCGATCAGCTTGCTCCATTGGGCGTCGGTGTGCGCGGTCTTGCGGTCTTCGGGCAGGTTGCGCCACGTCATCGACGTGCGGTTGACCAGCTTTTCCCAGCCGCCGACTTTTTCCGACCACGCCTTCAGCGTGTCGGCCGGCACGGGATCATCGCGGTAGTCGACGAACGCGTGCTCGACGCCATGCGCCGACAACCAGTCGCGCGCCTTGATGCAGGTGCTGCACTTGGTCAGGCCATACAGGGTGGTTTGTGGCTTCATTTGGATTCGGACTCCTTGCGCCATTGCAGGCGGTTGGCCAGGATCACGCAGGTGCCCACCGCCAGGATGAACAAGGTGGCAAGCGCGTTGATCTCGGGTTTCAGGCCCAGGCGCACGCGCGAGAACACTTCCATCGGCAGCGTGCTGGAACTGGGGCCGGACAGGAACGACGCCAGAACGACGTCGTCGAGCGACAGTGTGAACGACAGCAGCCAGGCCGAGGCCAGCGCCGGCGCGATCAGCGGCAGCGTGATCTTGAAGAACACGGTGATGGGCGTGGCGCCCAGGTCCAGCGCCGCCTCTTCCAGCGACCGGTCCAGGTCGCGGATCCGGGTCTGGATGACGACCGCCACGAACGCCATGCACAGCGTCACGTGCCCGACCCAGATCGTGAAGATGCCGTTTTCCGCCGGCCAGCCCAGGCTGCCCCGCAGTTCCACGAACATCAGCAGCAGCGAAATACCCAGCACGACTTCGGGGATGACCAGCGGCGCGCTCAGCATGCCCACGTACAGCGAGAACCCGCGGAAGCGCCCCATGCGGCCCAACACGTAGCCGGCCCACGTGCCGATGATGACGGCCGCCGTCGCCGTCATCGCCGCGATGCGGAACGACAGCCACGCCGACCGCAGCAGCGCGTCGTCATTGAACAGCGCGTGGTACCAGCGGAAGGAAAAACCCGCCCACGACGTGACGGTCGGCGACTCGTTGAACGAAAACACCATCAGGCTGACGATGGGCACATACAGGAAGAAGTACCCCAGCCCCAGCACCACGGCGCGCAATGTCTTGTTGGGGCCCTTCATTTGCGGCCTCCGCCAGCCTGTTCCTGCTGCTTGACCTGGTTGTACTGGAAGTAGACCAGCGGTACGAGCAGCAGCAGGACCATCACGCAGGTCACCGCCGAGGCCATCGGCCAGTCGGCGTTATTGAAGAATTCGTTCCACATGACGCGGCCCATCATCAATGTATTGGCGCCCCCCAGCATTTCCGGGATCACGTATTCGCCCACGGCCGGAATGAACACCAGCATGGCCCCGGCGATCACGCCCTGACGCGACAGCGGCACGGTGATCTGCCAGAACGCCTGCCAGGGCTTGGCGCCCAGGTCGTAGGCCGCCTCCAGCAGGCGCAGGTCCATCTTCACCAGCGTCGCGTACAGCGGCAGGATGAAGAACGGCAGGTACGCATAGACCATGCCGATGTAGACCGCGACGTCGGTGCGGTAGATTTCCAGCGGACTGGAAATCAGCCCCAGGCTTTGCAGCAGGTTGTTCAGCAGGCCGTCGTTGCGCAGGATGCCGACCCAGGCGTACACGCGCAACAGCAGCGACGTCCAGAACGGCAGGATCACGCCCAGCAGCAGCAGGTTGCGCACGCGCGGCGAAGACCGGGCGATGTAGTACGCGATTGGGTAACCGATCAACACGCAGATCAGCGTGGTGATGCCGGCGATCTTCACCGAACTCAGGTAGGTCTTGAAATACAGGCTGTCGGTGAACAGCAGGATGTAGCCGCGCAGGTGCAGGCTGAACTGCACTGCCTCGTCCTTGAATTCCGCCAGCGCCGTATAGGGCGGGATGCCGAACGTCACTTCGGCAAAGCTGATCTTCAGCACCAGCAGGAAAGGCAGCAGCAGGAACAGCACCAGCCAGGCGAACGGCGGCACCACCGCCAGCGCCCGGCCCGACGGCAACCAGTCGCGGGGCGAAAACCGCATCATGACGCCAGCACCGTCGCGCTGTCGGCGTCCCAGCTGACGAAGATCTCTTCGTCGATGCCCGGGGCGTCCATCTGGGCCAGCAGCAGGCTGGGCACGCTGGCCTCGACCGTCTTGCCGGAATCCAGGCGGATCTGATAAAGCGCGTAGCTGCCCATCCAGGCCATGTGGCTGACCATGCCATGGGCCCAGTTGTATTCGCCTTCGGGCTGCTCGCGCGACACCACCAGGCGCTCGGGCCGGATGGAGACGTGCACTTCCATGCCCAGCGGTTCGGAGACCCCATGGTTCACGAACAGCGGCCGCGTCAGTTCAGCGCATTCGATCGCCACGTGGTCGGGCTCATCGACCACGATGGTGCCGGTGAACATGTTGGTCGAGCCGATGAAGCTGGCGACGAAGCGCGAATTCGGGAACGCGTAGACGTCTTGCGGCGTGCCGCACTGGACGATCTGCCCTTCGGTCATGACGGCCAGGCGGTGCGCCATGGTCATGGCCTCTTCCTGGTCGTGGGTGACCATGATGCAGGTCACGCCGACCTGCTCCAGGATCTTCACGAGTTCGATCTGCGTCTTCTGGCGGATCTGCTTGTCCAGCGCCGACATGGGCTCGTCCAGCAGCAGCAGCTTGGGCCGCTTGACCAGGCTGCGCGCCAGCGCCACGCGCTGCTGCTGGCCGCCCGACAGCTGGTTCGGCTTGCGGCGCGAATAGCCCGCCATCTGGACGAGGTCCAGGGCTTCGAACACGCGGTCGTGGATTTCGGCTCGGTCCACGCCTTCCTGCTTCAGGCCGAACGCCACGTTGGCTTCGACCGTCATGTGCGGGAACAGCGCATAGGACTGGAACATCATGTTCACGGGACGCCGGTACGGCGGCACGCTGGTGATGTCTTCGCCGTCCAGCAGTATCTGCCCGGATGTCGCTTCCTCGAAACCCGCCAGCATGCGCAGCAAGGTGGACTTGCCGCTGCCGGAGCTTCCCAGCAGCGCGAAGATCTCGTTGCGCTTGACGGACAGGTTGACGGAACGCACGGCGACCACATCGCCAAAAATCTTGACCACATCGGAGACCCGGACGAATTCGTCCGGATCTACCGTATGCGGCGCCGAGTAACGGCTATCGCTCATGATGACTTATCTTCCAGACTTCAGCTCGGACCACATCCGGTTTTGCAGGCGTTGTACGTTCAAGGGCAGCGCCTTGATCACGTACAGGGTCTTGGAGACTTCCGCCGGCGGGTAGATCATGGGGTTGTCGGCCACGTCCTTCACCACGTACTGCCGCGCCTCTTTGTTGGCGTTGGGGTAGAACATGGTGTTGGTGATGGCCGCATGCACCTTCGGCGTCTCGATGTAATTGATGAACGCCAGGGCCTCTTCGGGATGCGGGGCATCCTTCGGGATGACCATCAGGTCGAACCACGCGGGCGCGCCGCCCTTCGGGATGAAGTAGTTCACTTCATACGTCTTCTTGGCTTCTTGCGCGCGCTTGCGGGCGATCATGACGTCGCCCGAAAAACCGTAGACCATGCACAGGTCGCCCACGGCCAGTTCGTCGATATAGCCCGACGAGCTGAACTGGCGGATGTACGGGCGGATCTGCTTCAAGACATCCAGCGCGGCCTTGTAGTCGTCCGGGTTGGTGCTGTTGGGATCCTTGCCCAGATACTTCAACACCGCGGGGAATACCTGCGCGGCCTCGTCCAGCATCGAAATGCCGCACTCTTTCAGCTTGGCGGCGTTTTCGGGCTTGAAGATCATGTCCCAATTGGCCAGGTCGACGTTGTCGCCCATGATCTGCTTGACCTTGGTGACGTTGTAGCCCAGGCCGTTCGTGCCGTAGCCCCAGGGGATCGCGTACTCGTTGCCGGGATCGACGGTCGCCACCAGCGCCATCACTTCCGGGTCCAGGTACTTCCAGTTCGGGATCTTGGACTTGTCCAGCTTCTGGAACAGGCCGGCCTCGATCTGGCGCGAGGCGTAATGGGTGGACGGGACAACGACGTCGTAACCCGACTTGCCGGCCAGCAGTTTGGCCTGCAACGTGTCGTTGCTGTCGTAGACGTCATAGCGGACCTTGATGCCGGTTTCCTTTTCGAAACCCGGAATGGTGTCCGGCGCCGTGTATTCGGCCCAGTTGTAGACGTTGACGACCTTGTTCTGCGCGACCGCCGACGATGCCGATGCCGCGACCAACACCGCGCCTAGCGCCCAGCGCATTCCCGCCCTTAGTTCCATTACGAGCCCCCTTTGCTGTATGCCGTGTATGACAGGACTACCAAAAGGCGAAATCATAAAGCCTTTTGGCGCTCGCCCGCCCAACTTTGCGGGCGGGTCGACGCAATTAGGGCCCGATGGCGGCAAATAGGCGCCTGGGCCCGGATCAAGGCTGGACGCCGATGCCCCAGGCGGTCCAGTAACTGTCGCGCAGCTTCATCCAGAAGCGGTCGCCCTCTTCGCCCGCCACTTTGACCAGCGACCGGCGCAGGCGGTCCAGGTTGCCTTGGCGCTGCCGTTCCGACAGCGATCCCAATGTGCCCCGGTCGAAATCGATCAGCCAGACCTGGCCGTCGCCCCCGATCAGGATGTTGAAGGCGTTCAGGTCGGCGTGCCAGACGCCCGCGCGGTGCATGCGGACGATGGCGTCAGCCACCGCGCCCCAGAGCGGCTCGGCCAGCGCGTGGGCCAAGGGGCGCACGCCCGGAATCCGCTCCACCACGATGGCGGCGCGGTAGATGGGGCCTTGGCGCCAATAGGCGGCGGCCAGCGGCGCGGGCACGGCCAGGCCCTGGGCGCGCATGGCGGCCAGCAGCCGGTATTCGCGGAAACTGCGGGTGCGGTCTTCGCCGTTCCAGAGGTAGGCGTCGCGGCTGACGCGGGCGATCATTCCGCCGCGGCGGTAGCGCCGCAGCACCCCCTGCCAGCCCTGCCCCTGCACGAACCAGGCCGCCTGGCGGCCGCCCGCGTCCACGGGGCGGGCCCGGTCTCCGTAATGGGCCGGGTTGAAGATTTCAGGGCCCGATCCGGCCAGGCGCGACGCGTCGCTGAGCATGGCGCCGGCAAGCGGCCCTGGCCAGGCCTGGCGCTGGGCGCCTCCCCGCGTATCCTCAGCCTTCACGGTTGCGCATCCAGTCGGCGACGCCATAGAACGATTCCAGCAAGCGCTCCACCAGCGGCGGGGCGATGCCCTGGTCTTCCATGGCGCGTCCGATGCAGGTCACCCACTGGTCGCGCTCGATCTCGCCGATCGAGAACGGCAGGTGGCGCGCGCGCAGGCGGGGGTGGCCGAAGCGTTCAATATAGTGGTCGGGGCCGCCGAAGTAGCCGCACAGGAACCAGAAGAGTTTGTCGCGCGCCTGGTCCAGGCTGGGGCCGTGCGCGGCGCGGAGCTCCTTCAGGTCGGGCTCCATGTCCATCAGGTCGTAAAAACGGTCGACCAGCGCGCGCACGCCGGGCTCGCCGCCAAGAAGGTCAAAAACGCTGCGGGTATTTTCCACGGGTTCAGTAATGGTTTGGACGCGGGACGTCATCAAGTTTCTCTAAGGGTGACGAGCGGCGGCGTACGCAATACGCCGCGCAGGGCCAGGGCGCCGCCCGCCCAGGCGCCCAGCATACCCGCGCCGATGCCCGCCAGCCACGGCCAGAGGCTGAGGGTAATGGTGAAGTCGAACACCTGGGTTGATAAAACCCAAGCGATCGCGGTGGCGCCGGCAGCCGCCAGCAGGCCCGCCAGGCCGCCCACGGCCCAGAGCTCGATGCGCTGGGATCGCGCCAGCTGGCTGCGCGTGGCGCCCAGCGCCCGCAGCACCGCGGCTTCGCGCATGCGCTCGTCGCGGGTGGCCGTCAGCGCCGCCGACAGCACCAGCACGCCGGCCGCCAGGGTGAACAGGAACAGCAGCTGGACCGCCTTGCCCACTTCATTCAGCACGGACTGCAATTGCTGCAGGATGGCGCCCACGTCGAACACGGTCAGGTTCGGGAATTCGCGCACCAGCGCGGGCAGCACCGCCGCCTTTTCAGGCGGCAGGTAGAAAGAAGTGATCCAGCTTTGGGGCATGTCGGCGAGCGCCGCCGGGGTCAGGATGGCGAAAAAATTGACGCGCATCGTATCCCAATCCACGCGCCGGGTGCTGGACACGGCCGCCTCGACCTGCTGGCCGGCCACGTCGAAGGTCATTTTGTCGCCCAGTTTCAGGCCCAGCGTCTTGGCCAGGCCCGACTCCAGCGACACCTCGGACGAACCGGGCGCCAGCCAGCGGCCCTGCTCGATCTTGTTGGACGAGGGCAACTCGTCGCCATAGGACAGGTTGAACTCGCGATCCACCAGCCGCTTGGCGCGAGGTTCTTCGTAGTCGTCCGGCCCGACGGGCTTGCCGTTGATGGCGATCAGCCGCCCGCGCACCATCGGCGACAAGTTGATGCGGCCCAGGCCTTCGCGAGTCAGCGCATCGGTCACGGCCTGGCGCTGGTCGGGCTGCACGTTGATCAGGAAACGGTTGGGCGCGTCCGGCGGCATGGTGCGCTGCCAGCCCTGGATCAGGTCGGTGCGCGTCATCGTCAGCAGCAACAGCGCCATCAGGCCGACCGCCAGCGCGCAGACCTGCGTGATGGTGGCCGCCCGCCGGCGCACCACCCCGGCCAGCGCGAAACGCAACGCGGGCAGCCCCGAGGCCAGGCCGCGCACGCGCGCCAGGCCCAGGATGCACAGCCACGCCACCAGCGCGAACACGGCGAAGGCGCCGAGGAATCCCCCCGCCACCACGCCGCCCAGCTTGGCGTCGCCCGCGAACCACCAGATCAGCAGGGCAAAGCCCGTGGCGCCCAGCGCGTAGCCGAATGCGCTGCGGGCGCTGATCGTGTCGGCGTCGCGCCGCAGCACCCGCGCCGGCGGCACGTGGCGCAACTGCGCCAGGGCGGGCAAGGCAAACCCCAGCAGCAGCAACAGCCCGGTCAAGAGGCCCTGCAAGGCGGGAATGGCGGACGGCGCGGGCAATTGGGTGTCGATCAACGACCCCAGCAGCATCACCAGCACCTGGTGCACCGCATAGCCCAACAGGCAGCCCGCGACGGAAGAAAACAGGCCGACCAGCGTGAACTCGAGCGTCAGCATGCGCGAAACCTGCGACTGCACGGCGCCCAGGCAACGCATGACGGCGATCCCGTCGCGGTGCCGGGTCATGTAGCGGCCGGCGGCAAGCGCCACCGCCACCGCCGAAATCAGCACGGCCAGCAGCGCCACCAGCGACAGGAAGCGCTGCGCGCGGTCCAGCGTGCGGCGCACCTCCGGCCGGCCGGACTCCAGCGTGGCGACCTTCTGGCCGCGCTTCAGGTTCTGGTTGAGCCAGGCCGAATACGCGGCCACCGCGTCGGGCTGGCCGGCAACCAGCATGGCATAGCCGATGCGGCTGCCGGGCGCGATCAGGCCGGTGGCCGGCAGGTCGCTTGCGCGCAGCAGCACGCGCGGCGCCACATTGACGAACTGCATGCCGCGGTCGGGTTCATAGGTGATCACGCGGTCGATGCGCAGATGCGCGTCGCCCACGTTCAGGGTGTCGCCCACCTTCAGGTTCAGCAGCGACAGCAATTGGGCGTCCACCCAGACGGCGCCCTCAGGCGGGATGTCGCGGGTCGGCGCGTCCGCGGCGAACGGGGCCTCGGCCACTCGCAGGGCGCCGCGCAGCGGGTAGCCCGGCTCCACGGCCTTCAACGCCGCCAGTTGCGCGCCGTCGCCCGCCCCGACCATGGACGGGAACTGCCAGGTGCTGGAAAGCGCCAGGCCGCGCTCGCGCGCCTGGTCCAGGAACGCGGCAGGCACGGGTTCGTCGGCGTCCAGCACCAGGTCGGCGCCCAGCATCTGGCCGGCATCGCGTTCCAGCGCGCGTCCGACGCGATCGGCCAGGAAGCCCACGCTGGTCACCGCAGCCACCGCCACCACCAGCGCCAGCACCAGCAGGCGCAGTTCGCCCGCCCGGGCATCGCGCATCATCATCCTGGCGCCCAGGCGCAGGGTGGACCAGAAACCGGGGCGCTTGGCTTGTGACATATCAGGGAAATCCATCATTCATCTATGTTAACTAACCGTCTGAAACGGAACTGAATCCCGATATCATCCCGGGGCGGGAGGCAAAGCCGCCCATAAAGATACCTAAAACCGGAGAAGACAATGCGTAAATCCTGGCTTGCGGCCACGATCCTGGCCGCCTGCGCGGCCGCCACCTCGCTGCCCTCGGCAGCCCAGACCACCCTGAAGATGGCCTACGCCCTGTCGACCTCTTCGCACTACGGCGCCGGCGCCGACGCCATGGCCAAGTCCATCGAGGCCTCGTCCGGCGGCAAGTACAAGGTACAGCAATTCGCCAACAGCGCCTTGGGCGGCGAACGCGAAGTCATCGAGGGCCTGCAGATCGGCACCATCGACCTGGCCATCGTTTCGACAGGCGCCACCCTCAATTTTGTTCCCGAGACTGGGGTTTTCGATATCCCCTTCCTGCTGCGCGACCTGCAGCACGCCCGCACGGTGCTCGACAGCAAGATCGGCCAGGACATGCTGGCCAAGTTTCCCAGCCGCGGCATCGTCGCGCTGGCCTGGGGCGAACAGGGCTTCCGCCACCTGACCAATAACGTGCGCCCGGTCAAGACGCCGGCCGACGCCAAGGGCCTGAAGATCCGCACCACGGAAAACCCCATCCACATCACGGCTTTCCGCCAGATCGGCATCCTGCCCACGCCCATGGCCTGGCCCGAAGTGGCCACCGCCCTGCAGCAAGGCACCATCGACGGCCAGGAAAACCCGCTGTCGGTGATTACTTCGGCCAAGCTGTCGCAAATGCAGAAGTACCTGTCCTTGACGGGCCACGTGTACGGCCCCGCCCTAGTGCTGATGTCGGCCAACGTCTATGACGGCCTGTCGGCCGCCGACAAGGCCAACTTCGACAAGGCCGGCAAGGACTCCGCCCTGGCCATGCGCGGCTATGTCGACAACATCGAGAAGACGGGCGTCGAGCAGCTGAAGAAGGAAGGCATGCAGGTGTCTGAGGTGGATCGCGCCGCGTTCGCCGCCGCCGTCGAGCCGGCCTACCCCGAGTACTACAAGAAGTTCGACAAGAAGCTGATCGACTCGATCCGCGACACCAAGTAAGCCGGGCCTCCCCCGGTTCGGCGCTGCGGCGGGATCGATATCCCGCCGCTTGCCGTCCCTCAAGTCCATTGCGCCCCTCGCTACCGGGATTCATCATGCGTTTGCTATGCGCTTTCGACCGCGGCTTGTTCAAGCTGGTTTCGGTCCTTGCCCAACTCTTGCTGGTGGCCGCCGCCGCGGCCGCCTTCTACCAGGTCATTGCCCGCTTCGTGCTGCATTCGCCCGCCGACTGGAGCGAGGTGCTGACCCGCGCCCTCCTGATCTGGACCGTGCTGCTGGGCGTGGCCCTGGCTTTCCGCCATGGCGCCATGATCAGCGTGGAGCTGCTGCGCAATCTGCTGGGCGGCACGAAACGACGTGTCCTCGAGGCCATCATCGGCCTGGTTTGCGCCGGCTTTCTGGGCTTTCTGGCCTGGATCGGCGGCAACATGACCTACCGCGTGCGATTCCAGACCGTGCCCAGCCTGGATATTTCGATTTCGTGGATCTATCTGGCGATCCCGGTCGGCGCGACGCTGGCCGCCATCGCCGTGCTGGCCCGCTGGTGCGCCGGCGAAGAAGAAGACGTGCCCGTGCGCAACGACGCGCAAGGCTGAGCCGCCCCCTATCGAACCTGAGCAGCAGATATCGCCATGTCCCCATTAATGATTGTCTCGATGCTGATTTTCTTCGGGCTGTCCGTACCGGTCGCCGTGTCGATCGGGCTGGCCAGCCTGGCGGGCGTCGGTTCAACCGGCCTGCCCTGGGTGGTCGTCGCCCAGCAGCTGTTCGCCGCGCTGGACAAGTACCCCCTGGTCGCCATCCCCTTCTTCATCCTGGCCGGCAACCTGATGGAAGCCGGCGGCATTTCCGAACGCATGGTCGAATTCGCCAAGAGCGTGGTCGGCGGCATCCAGGGCGGCCTGGCCTGCACCTGCGTGCTGACCTGCATGATCTTCGCGGCGGTCGCCGGCTCCAGCGTGGCCACCACCTTCGCCGTGGGTGCGATCCTGATCCCGGCGATGATCCGGCACGGCTACCCCGCCCCGTTCGCTGCGTCCTTGCAGGCCAGCGCGGCGGAACTCGGCGTGATCATCCCGCCGTCGATCCCGATGATCCTGTTCGCCGTGTCCACGGACACCTCCACCGGCGAATTGTTCATCGCCGGCCTCATGCCCGGCATCCTGATCGGCGTGGCGCTGATGTTCTACGTGTGGTTCTACGCCAAGCGCAACAACCTGGGCAAGCGCGACGGCGAAGGCCGCCTGCCCTTGTGGCCGGCGTTCAAGAACGCCTGGCTGGCGCTCTTGATGCCCGTCATCATCCTGGGCGGGATCTACGGCGGCGTCTTCACGCCGACCGAGGCGTCAGTGGTGGCGGTGATGTACGCGGTGGTGGTGGGCAAGTTCATCTACCGCCGCCTGTCGTTCAAGCAACTGTCGGCGACGCTGCACAAGTCGGTGGTGTCCACGGCCGTGATCATGTTCGTGATCGCCAACGCGGGCGTCTTCAGCTTCCTGCTGAACCGCGCAGGCATCCCGGATGCGCTGGGCGTATGGCTGTCGCAGTTGTTCGATACGCAGTTCTCGTTCCTGATGGGCGTGAACGCGGCGCTGTTCGTGATCGGCATGTTCATCGAGACGTCGGCATCCATCGTAGTGCTGGCCCCGCTGCTGCTGCCGGTGGCGCTGAAGTTCGGGGTGGATCCGGTGCACTTCGGGATCATCATGGTGGTGAACCTGGCGCTGGGGATGATCACGCCGCCGTTCGGGGTGAACCTGTTTGCGGCATGCGCAGTGGCGAAGTTGCCGTTGGAGCGGTTGATCAAGCCGTTGATTCCGTTTGTCGGGGTGGTGATCGTCTGCTTGATGGTGATTACTTATTGGCCGGGGCTGTCGTTGGGGTTGAGGGATCTGGTTTACGGGAAGTGATGTTGGGGGCTTCGTAGGTCGTGGTTGCTAGCTTCGTAGGTCGCCCGCCGCCGCTATCGCCGTGGCGGCGCGCGCCCACGATTGCGGTCCGGAGCCTTCGCTCCGGACTACCCCATCG
>CAUSDE010000101.1:0-14585 GCA_963530045.1 uncultured Achromobacter sp. | reverse complement strand
GTTCTGCGGAAACAGCGACGCGCCCGTCACGAACACATTGGGCACGTCCCAGCTCTGCCCATAGCGGTTGACCACGCTGGTTTCCGGGTTGTCGCCCATGGCCGCGCCGCCCGTCAAATGGGTGGATTGGTAGGCGGTGGACGAGAAGGGCCGCTTGCGCGGCCCAGGTTCGGTGCGCGCGATCCCTTTCATCGCGCGTGCGATCTCATCGCCCTTGTCGGTCAGGAAGGCCGACATGCGGATGTCGTTGTCGGGAAAATCGTAGGTCACGCGCAGCAGTGGCAGGCCCCAGGCGTCCTTGTAAGTGGGATCCAGGCTCAAATAGCCGCCGCGCCAGGGCTGGGCGGAGCCCGTGATGGTGATGGAGGCGGAATGGTTGTAGTAGCGCTTGACCGCCTTTTTCCACTCGGCGCCCCAGGTCGGCGTGCCCTTGGGCGTTGGGTGATATCCGATCGGTGCGCCGCTGACGACCTGGATCTGCAGGTAGCCGCCGCCCACGAATCCGAGCGGCCCGTGGTCGAAGTTGTCGGCGCTGAAATCGTCCATCGTCACCGCGACGGCGCCCGCGCCCATGAAGGGGTTGATGTTGACCGATTCGTCGAAGAACAAGTTCACGCCCGAGGTGGTCTGGTGCGTGTAATTGCGCCCCACGACGCCGGTATCGGTGACCGGATCGTAGGGCTTGCCGATGCCGGACAGCAGCAGCAGCCGCACATTGTTGATGCTGAACGCGCACAGCACCACGATCTCGGCGGGCTGGAAGACCTCTTCGCCGGCAGCGTCCACATAGGTCACGCCGCGCGCGCGCTTCTTGTCCGGCGTCAGCTCCACGCGCAGCACGTGCGCGCCGGTGCGGATTTCGAAGTTCTCCATCTTCATCGCCACCGGCAGGATACAGACCTGCGGCGAGGCCTTGGCGAAGTGTTCGCAGCCGAAGTTGGAACAGAATCCGCAATACACGCAGGCGCTCATGTGCAGGCCTTCGGAATTCACGTAGGGCCGGGTACAGAGCGCCGACGGCTGTACATAGGGGTGGTAGCCCAGCTTCCTGGCGGCCTCGCCGAACAATGCGGGCGCATAGGGCACCTTCATGGGCGGATTCGGATACGGCCGTGACCGCCACGGTTCGAACGGGTTGCCGCCTTCCTGCTTTTGCCCCTTGATGTTGCCCGCTTGCCCGGACGCGCCGATCAGGTAGTCGTAACGGTCGAAGTAGGGCTCCAGTTCGTCGTACGTCAACGGCCAGTCCTGACAGGTCAATTCGCGGTCGAAGATGCCTGCGCCATAGCGTTCGGTGTAGTGGCTGCGGATACGGAAGTCCGTGGGGTCGAAGCGGTAGTACGCGCCCGACCAGTGGTTGCCCGCGCCGCCCAGATGCGTGCCGGGATAGGCGAATTGCCAGCGGCGCATCGGCAGCGCCTTCTGGTCGGTGTTGTTGCGGAACGTATAGGTCTCGGTCGCGGCGTCCTGGTGAAGTTCGTGCCGGCGGGTGTATTTCAGTTCGTCGTGGACATTCGGCCCTTGGAAGTCGGGCGAGGGCCAGCGCGCCTGGCCCCGCTCCAGTACGACCACGCGCTGCTTGGCGGCGGCCAACTCCTTGCCGATGATGGATCCCGTCCACCCGCCGCCAATGATCGCCACGTCTACCGCGGGTAAGGTCTTAGCCATGCTTGTCTCCCGGTTTCATCGCATGTCCCGTGGCGTTGGCGATCGATACCGGTTTGCCGGCCCAGATGACGCCGTGCCGTTCGATATCGTTGGAGAACGAGGCGAACGCGCCCGGAAACCCCACCAGCTTCCAGCCCACCATGTCGATGTTGCCGCCGTACAGCGGATCGGAGAAGAATCCTTCGATGGTGGCGTCCAGCAGGGCCTGGAAGAACACGTCTGACGGCAAGGGCGAAAAATCCGGCTTGCCGGCCTGCAAGTCATGAAGCCAGGCGTCCTGCCTGGCTTCATCCAATTCGGCGAAAGGCTTGCCGTCCTGCTTGCGGGTCGCGGCGTCCAGCGCAGCGAGGCCGCGCCGGATCATCTCGGCCGGGGTGAACGACAACTGGTAGCCCTGTTCGGGCGTGCCTTTTTCGAACGGGCCTTGGCGGTAGAACTGGCTGCCCGCGCCCCATGCGCCGGCCAACTGGCCATCCAGGAACCGGGTGACGCCCGCTTCCTTGGCGCCCGGCCCCAGCTCGTCGGCCGGAATCAGGCGCGCGGCGATGGCATCCATCGCTGCGGCTTCCTGGGCGTTGAAAAAGGTGAGGGTGCGATTGGGGGAAGGGGCCGCTGCGTGGGGACTCTGGCCTTGGCCCGCCGCCCCTGCGGCGTCTGCGGGCGCGCTGCGGGCGGTTACCGCCCAGGCGGCTCCGGGAACGCCGACCGCCAGCGCCTTGAGCAAGCCGCGCCGTCCTGGGGCAGGCGGATCATCCGGGCGTTGAAGACCGGGGGAAAGATCGTCCGAGGGTTGATCGTCCATGCATCACTCCAGCTTCGGGGCAGGCACGCAACTTGCCCCTGGGTGAAAGAGATCCCGCACCAGCTCGTTATCTGTCGGCGCTTAGTTTGTCACTGTTTTCCATTTGGAGACAACCATGAAAAGCCACAAACTGCTACTGCTGTACGCCCTGGCCTTGCTTCCCTGGCACGCCGCCGGGGCGCAATCCGCCAACACCACGCTGGTCGCCCAGGCCGCTGCGCCGCAGCAGCCCATGCCCACGGCCGACGAGAAAACGGCGCCCGCGAATGCCATCGGCAAGCCCGTCCCCGGCGCCCGGACCACGGATGGGAAAAAAATGCCATCGACTGAAGAAACGGACAGGGATACCAAGGCAGGGTCCAGCCCCCGGCAGAAGGATCCCGGGGCGGATACCCGCGATGGGCAGAAGACGCCCGGCGGTAAAACCGGGGCGCCCGACAATGCCGGCATGCCGGGCTCGGGCGCGTCGTCCGGTTCCGGAGGCGGTGCGGATCCTCGCTAGCGGTGAGGCGTCGCCGGGCTGGCGTCCTGACAGGATTCAGGTAATATTCAGATTCCTGTAAGAACGAGAGCACGGCGGTTTTCACGCGCTATCACTGCCTTGGGCAGTGCGCGAATTCCGCCAACTATGACCGAAGACCCCCCTCCTAGCAGGGCGCTGCGGCGCCCGCCATCCCTTCCTGTTTCACCCTCGGCCCCCGGCATGCCCGGCCGCGCCGATCTGGTCCGCGCCATCGCCGCGACGCCTCGATTGGGTTGCCGCGCCCCGCCTGCGCCCACTCGCATTCCCTCGCTTGACCACGCTTTTCCTTTTCAGCAAGGCGGCGCCTTCGCGCGCGCTCGCCCGTTTTCCGTGGACCGACGATGATTTTCGACTGGATGAACGACCCTACCGCCTGGCTTGGCCTGGCGACGCTGGTCATTCTTGAAATTGTGCTGGGTATCGACAACCTGGTGTTCATTGCGATTCTTGCCGACAAGCTGCCGCCCGCGCAGCGCAACCGCGCGCGCCTGATCGGCCTGACGCTGGCGCTGGTGATGCGTCTGGGGCTGTTGGCGAGCATTGCGTGGGTGGTCACGTTGACGGCCCCGCTGTTTACCGTGTGGGGGGCCGAGATATCCGGCCGCGACCTGATCCTGATCCTGGGCGGCCTGTTCCTGCTGTTCAAGGGCACGATGGAGCTGCATGAGCGCGTGGAAGGCAGCGGGTCGCACGACGCCGGCCAGAAGCCGCAACACGCTGTGTTCTGGCAGGTGATCCTGCAGATCGTCGTCCTGGACGCCGTGTTCTCGCTGGACTCCGTCATTACCGCGGTGGGCATGGTGCAGGACTTGAGCATCATGATGATCGCCGTGGTGCTGGCGATGGCGGTCATGATGCTGGCCAGCCGCCCGCTGATGGCGTTCGTCGGCCGTCACCCGACGGTGGTGATCCTGTGCCTGGGCCTGTTGCTGATGATCGGCTTCAGCCTGGTGGCCGAAGGCCTGGGCTTCCATGTGCCCAAGGGCTACCTGTACGCCGCCATCGGTTTCTCGATCCTGATCGAATTGTGCAACCAGCTGGCGCGCCGCAACCGCGCCCGCGGCACGCACGCGCTGGGACGCCGCCAGCGCACGGCCCAGGCGGTCTTGCGGCTGTTGCGCGCGGGCCGTGCCGGCCAACCTGGCCATCAGGCCGACGAGGTCGTGGCGCTGGTGGACAGTGCGGGTGACGAACCCGCCTTCGCGCCGGAGGAAAGCTCGATGATCGAACGCGTGCTGTCGGTGGGAGCGCACGACGTCCGCTCCATCATGGTGCCGCGCGGCGACATGACGTGGCTGGATGTGTCCGACTCGCCCGACATCGTCGTGCGCAAGTTCGCCACGGGCCACTCGCGCCTGCCGCTGTGCGCAGGCGAGGCCTCGAACGTGCTGGGCGTGCTGCACTTCAAGGACGTCATGCCGCTGCTGCAGAATCCGGGGCCGATCGACCTGGTGGAGCTGGCGCGTGAACCCCGCTATGTCATGGAGACGACCCCGGTGTTGAAGGTGCTGGAGGAACTGCGCGCCTCGCGGGACCATATGCTGATCGTCGTGGACGAGCACGGTGTCTGCGAAGGGCTGGTGACGCCGATGGACGTACTGACCGCGGTGGCGGGCGAGTTGCCCGAGCACAGCGACGACCAGCCTGAAGCCTTGCAATTGTCCGATGGCACGTGGTTGCTGGAAGGGCGCCTGTCCGTGGGCGAGGCGGCGCGCCTGTTGAACGCGCCGGCGCTTGCCGGCGATTACCCCGACGCCACCCTGGCGGGGTGCTTGCTGCGGGCCGTCGGCCGGATTCCGGACGCCGGGGACACCATCCAGCTCCACGACTGGGGTTTTGAGGTGACTCGCCGCGACGGCTTGCGCGTGGACCAGGTGCATGCGCGTCCCGCCGGGATTGCGCCGGATGGCGCTGTCTAAACGACGGTCAAACGAAAAAACAGCGGGGACACCGATTGGGTGTCCCCGCTGTTTTTTTGCAACAAGCAAGCCGCGAAACTCGCTCTTCATATAGGGGAAAGCACGGAAATATGCAGGGCTGGCGTGCACTTGGGGAAAGTGGGAGTCTGTGAGAATATTGCTGAAGATTTCACCCTTCTTAGCATCCCAATTAACAATTACGAGAAGAATCTCAGTACCACGGCGTGTCTTTGCATTTTGTTGTTCTGGATGGAGCACAAGCATGGGCAGTACGGGATCCAAGGCAAGGGGCAACGGTAAGGGGGCAATTGCGGCACGGCTGCTGATCAGCGCGCCGCTGGGATTCTGCGCGGGCGCTTATGCACAATCCGCTGACGACGCTAACAAAAGCAATAATCCCCTGAATCTTGCGGCGTCTTTGAATTTCCAGAATTACTACACGCCAAGATTGTTTGGCACCAACGCGCACACCAACGATTTTCTGGTCCGGCCGACGATACCCATCGCGCCCGGCGATTGGGTGGGGGTGCCGCAGATACTTCGATTCACCGCGCCGGTCAGTACCCGGCCCCAAGCCGACGGTAGCTACAAGACGGGTTTAGGCGACGTGAACGTGTTCGACATTTTCCTGTTGAGCCAAGGCGAGCTTGACGTCGGCATCGGACCGATGCTGACCATGCCTACCGCCACCAGTCCCGAGACGGGCGCAGGAAAATGGTCTGGCGGCCTGGCGGGGACGGTGGTCAGCGCCAGCAAGGAAGGCTTGATGGGCGCCCTGGTCGAATGGCAGCATTCGTTTGCTGGCCAGAGCCAGCGCGACACCGTGAACTCCGCCACATTCCAGCCGTTCCTGATCCGCAATCTGCCCCAGGGCTGGTATGTGCGGTCGACGGCAACGTGGACCTTCGATTTGCAGAAGAACAACTATTACATCCCGGTCGGGCTGGGCGCCGGCAAGGCCTGGCGCGTAGGCAAGAACATCTTCAACGTTTTCGCCGAACCGCAATGGACGGTGGCGCACAAGGGAGAAGGTGTGCCTCAGTTCACGGTATTCGCCGGCGTGAACATCACGTTCGGGCATTGATCGCGGCACGGGTTTCTCTGAATTCTTGGAGCACGGCATGCAAAGGATAGCGGCATCTCTTCGCAGTGCGCTGGCAATCGCCGGCCTGGCGGTCTTGGCGGGCTGCGCCACCAAGCCTGCGCCCATCCAGGACGAGTCGTTGCGCAGCATCGCCAAAGAGGCATACCTGTACGCCTACCCGATGCTCTACAACTACAAGACCATGTACGTTCAGGCGATCCATCCGGGCGGCAAGGAATACGTGGGCGGCTTCGGCAAGTTCCGCCACTATTCGCAACCCTATACGCCGGATAACCGTGAGATCGTCACGCCGAACAACGACACCCCGTATTCCTGGGCGTGGCTGGACCTGCGCACGGAGCCGTGGGTACTGAGCCTGCCCGCCACCCCGAAGGACCGCTACAACGTCTTCCAGATGGTGGACCTGTACACCTACAACTTCGCTTACGCCGGGGTGCGCGCTACAGGCTTTGGCGCCGGCAATTACCTGATTGCCGGGCCGCGCTGGGATGGGAGCAAACCGAAGGGCATCACCAAGGTGCTGCAGTCCGAGACGGACTTCATCGGGATCCTGGGGCGCACCAGTCTTAACGGACCCGCGGATGTGAAGAACGTGCAGGCCTTGCAGGCCAAGTACCGCTTGCGTCCGCTGAGCGAATTCCTGCGCCATCCGCCGCCTGCCGCCGCGCCCGGCGATGTGGACTGGCTGCCCTGGGACGAGCAGCGCGCAACCTCGGTGGATTTCATCGCCTACCTGAACCAGTTGCTGGCGTTCACGCAACCGCAGCCGGCGGCCGAACAGGACATGATGCGACGTTTCGCGCTGATCGGCATCGAGCCGGGCAAGCCTTTCGATGCCGCCAAGCTGGACCCGACGACGCGCAACGCGATCGAGCAGGGCGTGGCCGACGGCAAGGCGGCGCTGCTGCAAGCCGAGAAGCAGACGCGCTCTTCCGTCGGGTTGTTCGGATCACGCGCGCAACTGGGCAACGACTATACGAAGCGGGCCGTGGCCGCCGCCATGGGCATCTATGGCAATTCTTCCGAAGAGGCGGTGTATCTCGGGTACGAGGAAGACTCGCAAGGGCGTCCGCTGGAGGGCAGCAAGTCCTACGTGATCCGGTTTGAACCCGGGCAATTGCCTCCCGTCGATTTTTTCTGGTCGATGACCATGTATGACTTGCCTGGCCGCCACCTGGTCGATAATCCGATCAAGCGCTATGCGATTGGCGATCGCACCCGCGGGCTCAAGCGCGGCAAGGACGGTTCACTGACGCTGTACGTGCAGCACGCCAGCCCGGGCCAGGACAAGGAATCGAATTGGCTGCCGGCCCCGGAAGGGCGGTTCAACATCGTGGCGCGGTTCTATGGTCCGAAGCCCGCGATTCTGGACGGTACGTGGAAACTGCCCAAGGCCGATCTGGCTCCTTGAGGCACAAGGGAAGGGGAAGCGATGATGTCGAACTGCCCGCGCCGGACTGCTTGGCGCAATGCAATCACGCCATGGGTCACGCTGGCCGCGCTTGCCGCGCCGCCCGTGTCCATGGCCACCGAAGGCGCCCTGGGCCGCCAGGTCACGGGCACCAATGTGCAGCCCAACGCGGGCATCGTCTCGCCCGAACCGATCTGGGCCGTGAATTTCGCGCAGATCTATCTGGACGGCAAGATCGGCGGAAGCCGTGAAGTGCCGGTGGGCGGGCGCACGTCGCTGGGGCTGGACGGCAAGGTGGCGTTCACGCTGGCCACGGTGCTGAAAACCTGGGACACCGGGCCGGGGCGCTGGAACTTCGCGTCCAGCTTCACCTTGCCTTATGTCTGGACCAAGGTGGATTCCAAGTTGACCGGGCCGGGCGGTCGAACGGTAGGGCAAAGCGATACCGCGTCGAATCTGTTCGACCTCTATTTTTCGCCCATCATCGCCGGCTACCACTTCTCCGAAACCTCGCACATGGCGCTCAGCCTGAACATCTGGGCGCCGACTGGCAAGTACAACGCGAACGACATGGCCAACCCCAGCTTGAACAACTGGACGTTCATTCCCCAGGCCGCCTACACCAAGATCTTTCCGGAATCGGGCTTCCAGTTCGATACGGTGGCCGCAGTGCAGTTCTATACCCGCAACAACGCCACGGATTACCGCAACGCACCCGTCTTCAGCCTGGATGTGATGGGCCGCAAGACGTTCAGCAATGGCGTCAGCGCGGGCCTGATCCTGGGCACCCAGCAGCAACTGGGCAGCGACAAAGGGCCGACGGCCGACCGGCTCAACGGCTTCAAGGGGCGTGACTGGGCACTGGGTCCGATCGTGACTTACGACACGAAACTGGCGGACAAACGTTCGCTGTCGCTGAGCCTGCGGTGGGTGCCTACGATCAGCAGCACCAACCGGCTCGACAGCACCAGCACGGTCATGGGGACCGCCACGCTGGTGTTCTGATTCCGGAATCCGTCCGCCTGCGTGGGGCGGTGGGCGGCCGGGTGGTCAGCTGCATACGCGGCGCCAGGGCGCTACGCCGCGCGGCGGGCAATAGCCCGCGCAGGGCGTGGCGATCGACACGCCGCTCTGGCAGCGCAACTCCGGGGCCTTGTCGCCATAAGGCACGGTGCCCTGGCAGTCGCAACTGGCCAATCCCGCGCCCGACGGCAACTTCTTGATGAGGGGCGCAGGCGCTGCGGCAGAGGCTGCGGCATCCTCGTTGCCATCGTCGCTTTCGACGACCGCCCGCACTTTCGCCGCCGGCATGTTGCACGCCTTGGCGATGGCCTTCACCGATTTTCCTTCGTCCGACATCGCCAGTATCTTCTTGTCGCTGCAAGCGGCCTGCGCGCCGAGGGGCAACGCGCTGAACAACGCGATCAGCACAATGGCGGGAATCACTGCCCGATACAGGGTCATCGCGTCTCCAGCATCTTGATGCGGTGTTTGGGGGTACGCCGTTCGCCTGATGGCGCGGGCTTTTGCGGCCTAGCGTAGTGCCCCGATTTCCGCAGTGTCAATGCGACACGCTTAAATAATCCGGCCGACGGCGGATTAGTTTTCGCCGTCGCGCCGGATGTGCCCCAACGGCCCGGTAAGCCTGCAGGGAGCAGGAATTACCAGGGGGGCCGCCACTTATCCAGCCAATGACGGATGCGCGGCAATGGCGGCTTCGGCGCGGTGACGCGCCGCCTGCAGCGCGGCCTCGCCACGCGCAGTGCCTTCCACCGAGAAGAACGTCACGGTCTGCAGGCCGATCGTGCCCAGCACATGCTTCAGGTACGGCGTCAGGAAGTCGGGCTGGCGTGCGGCGCCATTGGAGAACTCGCCGCCGGACGAAATGGCGACATACACGGGCCGGTCCGGCAGGTTGCCGATCTTGCCTTCGGCCGTGATGCGGAAGGTGCTGCGCACGCGCACGACATGGTCGATCCAGACTTTCAGCGACGACGGCACGGTGAAGTTGTGCATCGGCGTGGCGATGACGATATGCGTTGCCGACTGCAAGGCCTGGATCAATTGGCCCGACTGCAGCAGCGCGCCGCGTCCCAGGATGTCGTCGGCCGGGTCCGCGGGCGCGCTGAGCGCCGCGGCGTAGTCCTGATCCACAGGGGGCAGGGCCGTGGCGTCGATCTCGACGACAGCGGGCGCCTGGGGGCCGGCGGCTGCGATCAGCCTGTCAATGATGCGTAGCGACAAGCGGTGGCTTTCGGAGCTGCGGCCGCGCGGGCTGCAGGTGATGTGAAGAATGCTCATGCGGCAGGGGTGTCCAGAAGTTTGCTGAAACGGATGGCGCTGGTCAACAGGCCTTGGCGGAAGTAGAAGCGCTGGGCCAGGGCGTTGGACAAGCCCGTGTCCAATACGAATTTGGCGCAACCCGCGTCGCGGGCCATGCCGTCCAGCGCCTGCAGCAAGCGGGCGCCCCAGCGGCCGCCGCGTCGCGTGCTGTCCACCACCAGGTCATCCACGTACATGAAGCGGCCATAGATCAGATTCTCTTGATAGCGGTAGCCCGCCAGCGCCACGACCTGGCCGGCGTCGACCGCCGCCAGCAGCCGGTAGCTGTCGCCGCGCATGCGGGTGATGCGAGCAACGAAGTCGTCGGCATCGGAAAGATGCGGTCGCAGCTCGCGCATCAGCGGCAGGCAGGCGCGCAGCGCTTCGTCGGTATCGATGTGTTGTAGAGCGGAATCTGTCATGGGGAATCACGCGGGTTCAGAAAGGACAAGGCGTCATCGTAGAAAGACCATGACATAATTTGAAGGGCCATAAAATGAACTTTGGACTATGCCATGACTGACCGACGCCCCAAGGACGCATTGCCACCTCTCGTCCCCAGCAGCGCGGATCCGCTCTACCGCCAGGTGTACGAGCGGTTCCGCAGCGCAATCGCGCAAGGCACGCTGGCGCCGGGTGACCGCATCCCGTCGGCCCGTGCCCTGGCCAAGGAAATGGGCGTGGCGCGTGGCACGATCGAAGTGGCGTATTCGCTGCTGGTGGCAGAAGGCTACATCCAGACGCGGGGGCAGGCCGGCACCATCGTCACCCCGGATCTCCAGCCTCAGGCGCCGCCCGCCGCCGTCGCGCCGCCGCCGGAAACACCCGACGACGAGCACGGCTGGCATCGCCCGTCCGTCATCCTGCCGTTTCAGATGGGGGTGCCGGCGCTGGACGAGTTTCCCCGCAAGCTGTGGGCCCGGTTGGGCGCCCGGCAATTGCGCAGCCTGCAAGCGCCTGAGCTGTCCTACCCGCCGTCCAACGGGCTGATGGCATTGCGCACCGCCGTGGCCGCCTACCTGCAAGTGGCGCGCGGCATTCATTGCCAGCCGTACCAGGTGTTCATGACCTCGGGCTACAACCATACGATGCAACTGGTCATGCAGGCGCTGCTGACGCCGGGCGACCGCGTCTGGGTGGAAGACCCGGGGTATCCGCCCACGCGCGCCTTGTTGGCGCAGGCCCGCCTGCAGGCGGAGCCCATCCCGGTGGACCAGGACGGCTTGATGGTCAGCGAGGGCATCGCGCGATGCCCCGAGGCAAGGGCGGCCGTGGTCACGCCGGCGCATCAAAGTCCGCTGTCCATGTCGCTGTCGCTGCCGCGCCGGCAAGCGCTGCTGGAATGGGCCGAACGCCAGCAAGCGTGGATCGTGGAAGATGATTACGACGGTGAATACCGCTATGTCAGCCGGCCCTTGCCCGCATTGAAGAGCCTGGATGCGCAGGGTCGGGTGCTGTATGCCGGGTCGTTCAGCAAGGTGCTGTTTCCCGGGATGCGCCTGGCGTATCTGGTCGTGCCGGCCGCGCAGGTGGCGGCTTTCGACCGCATCTGCCGGCTGCTGTCGGGCACGGCGCCGGGGCTGACGCAGTCCATCCTGACTGCGTTCATGGTCGAGGGGCATTTCGGCCGGCACATCCAGCGCATGCGGCGGCTGTACAGCGAACGGCGCAATGCCACGGCGGCGGGTTTAAGCGCCGCGTTGGGGGACCATATGCACATCGAACCGCAACCGGGCGGCATGCACCTGGTGGCGCGCATGCAAGGCCGGCGGACGGATCTGCCGCTGGCGGCGCGGATGCTCGACGAGGGCCTGTATGCGCATCCGTTGTCGCGCTGGTCGTCCCTGCCGGACCCGCAATCGGGCCTGTTGCTCAGTTTCACGAACATCCCGTCCGAGGCGCAAGCCCACGAACTGGGCCTGCGGATCAAGGCGTTGATGTAGGCCTTAGTTCAGTCCGGCCTTGTCCAGGCCGAAAGCGGCATCGGCGGAACCCGGCACCGTCCGGAACGCCACGTTCAGGCGGTTCCAGCCATTGATGGCGACCACGCGGAACGTCAGGTCCGAGATCTCAGCTTCCGAGAAGTGCTCGCGCGCCTGTTCGTATACGTCGTTCGGCACGCCGTGCGCGGGCAGGGTGGTCAGCGCTTCGGTCCAGGCCAGCGCGGCGCGTTCGCGCGCCGAGAAGAGCGTCGATTCGCGCCAGATGGCGACGTGGTGCAGGCGCAATTCACGTTCACCGCGAAGCTTGGCCTGCTTGACGTGCATGTCCAGGCAAAAGCCGCAGCCATTGATCTGCGACGCCCGGATATCGATCAGGTCGCCGAATTCCTCTACTACCGGCACTTTTTTCATCGCCGCGCTGAAGTCCATGTACTTCTTGGACAGTTCCGCCGACACCTGGAAGTAATTCAATCGTTGGCTCATTTGCCTACCTTTCTGGAGCGGTGTTTTCGAATTGGGATAACGAAAACGCATCATGCGTCAGGTTGGACCAGGCAAAAAGTGCCATAACTGGAGTTTTGTTATGGGCCATCCTGGCGCACGGCTGATCCCGCGCGTGGCCAGCGCAGCACGAACCGCGCGCCGCCGAGCGGGCTGTCCTGAATCTCGATCGTGCCGCCATGGTTCGCCGCCACGCGCTTGACGATGGCCAGACCCAGGCCGGCGCCGCCCGTGCCGCGGTCCCGGCTTTCGTCCAGCCGGATGAAGGGTTCGAACACGCGTTCCCGGTCCGCCTCAGCGATGCCGCCGCCGTCGTCGTCCACCCGCAGTTCGTAGCCGTCTGCCGTCTCTTTCAGTTCGATCTCGACGCGCTGGCTTGCGTAGCGCACCGCGTTCTGCACCAGGTTCAGCAAGGCGCGGCTCATGTAGCGTGGATGCAGATCGACATGCGCGGGATAGCCGGCGCGCACGTGGCACCGGATGCCCCGGGCATCTGCCTGGTGGGCGACCAGCGCCAGCGCTTCGCCCAGCCAGTCGCACACATCCACGGTCTCCAACCGCAGCGCATCGTCGGTGGGGCGTTCCAGCCGCGCATAGACGAGCAACTCGGCCACCATGGCTTCCAGCTCCGAGATGTCGGTGCGCATGTCTTGCAGGATCTGGCCGCGGCGGGGCAGGTATTGGTCATGACCCAGCATGTCGACCTCGAACGACAGGCGGGCCAACGGTGTGCGCAGCTCGTGCGAGACGGCATTGGTCAGGCTGCGCTGGTTGTCGATCAGCGCGGCGATGCGCTCGGCCATGTGGTTGAAGCTTTCCCCCACATAGCGGATGCCCGAAATGCGGGACAGCCGCACGCGCACGCTCATGTCGCCCTGGCCCATCCGCAGCGTTGCCTTGCGCAAGGCGTCCAGGTCGCGCCAGATGGGCAGGGCCCACCCCAGCAGCAGGATTACGGCCAGCACCAGGCTCAGCGCCGCCCAGGCGGACCAGGTGATCCACCGCTCCATCGCCGGTTCCAGCGGCAGGCGTACATCCAGCCACTGCACGGGTTCGCCGGGCAAACGGGTCAGGTAGGTGTTGTAGTCGTCCCGCATGATGAGGCCGGTACGGTCCAGCTGCTGTTGCTCTTCCGGGGTGAGGGTGACCCGGCTGTCGGGCAGCAGCGTCAGGGTCAGCCCGTAGTGCGGCAGCAGCTCGTCCAGGATGTAAGCGGCGCGGGCCTCAGGGGCGACGGGATCCAGGTCCTTGTGCAGCGCGTAGATCTGGCCGCGCACGGCGCGGTAGGACAGGTCGGCGCTAAGCGAGTCCAGCAGATATCCGAAGCTCAGGTTCACCAGCTGAGTCGCCACGCCGTAGCCGATCGTGGCAATGATGACGATGCGCAGCGCGAACTTAAGCATCAGCGGCCTTTCCTGGGGCGCCGCAGGCAAGTGCACGGCGCGCAGCGGGCAGTGGGAAGGAAGGCGGGAATCATGCGGCGACAGCTGGGTGATCGCGCATCCTAGCGGGGCGCAGGAACCGAATTCGTCGAGATTTGTGTGTCAATTGTGAAGATTCGTGCACTGATTCCCTGTGGGACGATGGATGCGGCGGCGAGGAGGCAGCCGTCAGACCCGATTGAAACTGGCGCGCGCCCCGGCTATAAGCATGAAGAAGGGGCGGAGATCTGGCGCCCCGCCCGCCATCGATCGCCCAGCACCATGCCGCACCCGCCCCCCCACGACGAGCACGTCGCCAGCAGGCCCGCCACGCACGAGCGCGTGGATACCGGCCGAAGTTCCTGTCTTGAGGTGTTCCTGATTTTCTTGCGCCTGGGGCTGACCTCGTTTGGCGGCCCGGTCGCGCACCTGGCATATTTCCGCACCGAATTCGTCGACAAGCGCCGTTGGCTGGACGATTACGCCTATTCGGATCTGGTGGCGCTGTGCCAATTCCTGCCGGGGCCGGCAAGCAGCCAGGTCGGCATGGCGATCGGCCTGCGGCGCGCGGGCTGGCCCGGCATGGCTGCGGCCTGGCTGGCGTTCACGCTGCCGACCGCGCTGGCGCTGATCGGGTTCGCGCTGGGGCTGGCGCATTTCGGCTGGCTGTCGCAGTCGGGCGCGATACACGGCTTGAAGGTGGCGGCAGTCGCGATCATCGCGCAAGCTGTCTGGGGCATGGGCCGCAGCCTTTGCCCGGACCGCCCGCGGGCCGGATTGGCGGTGACGGCCGCCTTGATTACCGCCGCGTTGCCGACCGCCTGGGGGCAGGTGGGCGCCGTCCTGCTGGGCGCCGTCGTGGGTGGCGCGATGCTGCAAGTGCCGCCACGGCCCATTCTTGCCAATCGCGCGCAAGGCACGTCACGCCGCGCAGGCTATATCGCGTTGGCGCTGTTTGTCGTGTTGCTGG
>CAUSDE010000100.1:0-15516 GCA_963530045.1 uncultured Achromobacter sp. | reverse complement strand
CGGCAAGGCCGGCCGGCGCATTTCGGCGGATGACGCGTGGAGCCATATCGCGGGCCTGACCTGCCTGAACGAAGGCACGGTGCGCGATTGGCTCAAACACGGCAAGTTCAACGTGACGCAGGGCAAGAACTTTGATGCCAGCGGCTCGATGGGGCCGTGGATGGTGACGGCCGATGAGTTCAATCCGGCCGCGCCCTTGACCGTGACCACGCGCGTGAATGGCGAGCTGCGACAGCAAGACGCCACCGACAACCTGATGTTCCCCTTCGCGGAACTGATCCGCTACATCTCCATCTGGACCACGCTCAAACCCGGCGATGTGATTTCCACTGGCACGCCAATTGGCGCGGGCGTGCGCTTCACGCCACCGCGCTTTTTGAAGCCGGGCGATGTGGTGGAGGTGGAAGTCAGCGGTATCGGCGTGCTGTCCAACCCGGTGGCGGACGAGGCCATCGCATCTGAACAAGGAGCCATCCATGCTTAATGCAAACGACCGCGCCCGCGCCGCCAGCCTGCTGCTGGAGGCCGAGCGCAGCGGCGTGCCCACCACGCAGCTGGACCAGGCGTTTCCCAATATCGAGATTGCGGACGCGTATGCGATCCAGCAAATCAACATCGACCAGAAGATTGCCGACGGCGCCCGCCTGCGCGGCCACAAGATCGGGCTGACGTCCAAGGCGATGCAAAGCACGGTCGGCATCGACGAGCCGGACTATGGGCATTTGCTGGACACGATGTTCTTTCAGGATGGGCAGACCATACCGACGGACAAGCTAATCGTGCCGCGTGTGGAAGTGGAGCTGGCCTTTGTGCTGGGCAAGCCCTTGCGCGGGCCGGATGTGAGCCTGTTCGATGTGCTGGATGCGACGGATTATGTGGTGCCCGCGCTGGAGCTGATCGACGGGCGCAGCAAGTATCCGCGCCGCATTGTCGACAACATCGCCGACAACGCGGCGTGCGCCGGCATCGTGCTGGGCGGCCGGCCGGTGCGGCCGTTGGATATTGATCTGCGCTGGGTTGGCGCGCTGCTGTTGAAGAACGGCGTGATCGAAGAGTCCGGCGTGTCGGCCGCGGTGCTGGGGCATCCGGCGCTGGGTATTGCATGGCTGGCGAACAAGCTGGCCTTGCATGATGCGGGGCTGGAGGCCGGGCATATTGTGCTGGCTGGGTCCTTCACCCGCACCGTCGCCGTCAAGCGCGGCGATACGCTGCATGCCGACTACGGCAAGCTGGGCAGCATCTCGGTGCATTTCTCTTAAGGACGGCGCGCATGGAACTCCCCATCAATACGTTTAAGCGCGCGCTGCGGGCGCAACGTCATCAGACCGGGCTGTGGGTCACGCTGGGTCATCCAAACAGTACGGAGATGGTCGCGGCAAGTGGCTTTGACTGGCTGCTGCTGGATACCGAGCACACGCCGGTGGTACTGCCGACCGTGATGGCGCAGTTGCAGGCGGCGGGGGCTTACAAGAGCCATCCGGTGGTGCGGCCGTCGTGGAATGACAAAGTGCAGATCAAGCAGTATCTGGATATTGGGGCGCAAACCTTGTTGCTGCCTTATGTGCAGAACGCGGATGAGGCCGAGAGCGCGGTGGCGGGGATGCGATATGCGCCGCGTGGGGTACGAGGCGTCAGCGGGACGATGCGCGCCACGCGGTATGGGCGCGTGGCGGATTACATGCGGCGGTGTGAGGAGGAATTGTGTTTGCTGGTCCAGGCAGAAACGGGTGAGGCGCTGGAAAACCTGGACGCCATTATTGCGGTGGATGGCGTAGATGGG
The DNA here is from genome assembly GCA_963530045.1 of uncultured Achromobacter sp. Taxonomy (GTDB): domain Bacteria; phylum Pseudomonadota; class Gammaproteobacteria; order Burkholderiales; family Burkholderiaceae_B; genus Achromobacter. Next base: position 13,736 of record CAUSDE010000100.1, on the reverse strand, counting down.
GTGTTTATCGGGCCGGGGGATCTGGCGGCTAGCTTGGGGTATCCCGGCGAGCCGCAGCATCCGAAGGTGGTGGCGGAAGTGGAATGCGCCATTCGTCGAGTCCGCGCGGCAGGCAAGGCGCCGGGGGTGCTGACCACGGATGAGACGCTGGCGCGCCGATATATCGACGCGGGAAGCTTGTTCACGGCGGTTGGCGTGGACGCGGCGATTCTGGTCCGGTATTGCGATCAGCTGGCGGAGCGCTTTGCGGGAGCCTGACTGCCTTGTGCCGAAATGCAGTCTGACACCATATTAGGAGATAGCCCGATCCCCTTAGAACGAATCGAGCCCTGGCCAAACAAGGCAATCAGCCCCTACGCCCCAGGAGCATCGATCAATTCCGCCGACGACTCCCGCAAACACTCCGCAAACAGCTCCGTGGTGGACGTCGTGGTGTCTTCGCGCCAATACAGAATCGCCTCGCCCAATGGCCCCAGCGGCGGCAACGGCAGCATCCGCATGGTTCCGCGCTGCACGTAGCGGCGTGCGAGCGACAGCGGCAAGATCGAGACGTATCCGCCGTCCCGCAGCAAGGACAGGTTCAGCGCCAAGGAACTGGACTCAATAGTCGGACGCAACAGGGTCACGCCATGTTCGGCCAGGATCTCGACCATGGTCGCAAAAGCGGGCGAACCCTGCATGGGCGTGATCCAGCGTACGTCCTGCAGGTCGCCCCAGGTCACGGGGGTGTCGGGGCCGCCCAATGGGTGGCGCGTGCCCACCACGAATACGAACGGCTCGTGATGCAGTGACTCGTGGCGCATTACCGGCAGATACCCGATCACGCGGTTGCGGCCCAGGGCCAGGTCGAGGTTGCCTTCATCCATCATCTTGAGCAGGCGATCGAGCGTGGCTTCGACGAACGAGAACGAGGCATTCGGCGCGCGCCGCGTGAACAGTTCGACGGCATGCGCGATCAAGGGTTGGGGAATCGTCACCACGGCGCCGAATCTCACGTGACCCGCCGTGCCGGCGGCCAGCGCCTTGACGTCGCGCCGCGCCAGTTCGATCTGGCGCAGGATCTCGCTCCCGCGTTCGACCAGCACACGTCCTATGCGCGTCAATTCGACGGCGTTGCCCACGCGGCGCACGACCGGCGTGGCGAGCGCCTCCTCGATCTCCGCGATCTGCTTGGAGATCGCAGGCTGCGTGACGTGGAACGCTGCCGCCACCCGCGTCACCTGACGCAATTCGCCCAGCGCCACCAGGATGCGCAGATGCCCAAGCTTCAGGCCGCTGCGGAAAAAACGTTCTATCGAATTGTCGGACGGCGTGCTGGTGGACATGGCGGGATTGGGAAGACAGGGGTATCGGTCGCCATAGCGTCATGGCGCAAGCCGCCAATCATAACCAAACGGTAATGCCGAATGCGGAAAGTGTGATTTGCCGTCGAGCAAGAGCAACCCGTACCCTTCGAACGGAAAGCACTGTAGCGCGGGCTTTTCATGAAGCATCGATCAATCGCTGGGAACAAAGAGCGATCCCAGACCGATGCCACACGCATAACCGAACTCGCAGGCTGCCAAATAACTCGATGTGCCCCATGGCACACACCCACGGAGACAACACTCATGAGCACGTCCCTTTCCGGCGGCGCGCAGCCGTACGCGGGCGCGCAGGCCGCGCAGAATCCTGCGCAGCTTGACGCGCTGTACCGCAAGCTGGCCTGGCGCATCATGCCGTTCCTGTTCCTGTCGTTCATCGTCGCGTACATCGACCGCGTGAACGTAAGCTTCGCCAAGCTGCAAATGCTGGCCGACCTCTCGATGTCGGAAACGGTCTACGGCTTGGGCGCCGGCATTTTCTTTCTGGGCTACTTCATCTTCGAAGTTCCCAGCAATTTGATCCTGCATCGCGTGGGCGCGCGCATCTGGATCGCGCGCATCATGGTCACGTGGTCGATCATTTCGAGCCTGACGATGTTCGCGCAGGGACCGCTGTCTTTCTATTTACTGCGCTTCCTGCTGGGGGTGGCTGAAGCCGGCTTCTTCCCGGGCATCGTGCTGTATCTGTCCACCTGGTTCCCGTCGAGCCGCCGCTCGCAGATCATCGCCCTGTTCATGGTGGCCATTCCGGTGTCGGGCGCCATCGGCGGCCCGCTGTCCGGCTGGATCATGGAGCGGTTCGGCGGCCTGCATGACCTGGCCGGCTGGCAGTGGCTGTTCCTGGTCGAAGGTATCGGGTCGCTGCTGGTCGGGATTGCCGCCTTCTTCATGCTGCAGGACCGGATCGAGACGGTGAAGTGGCTCAGCCCGGACGAGAAGCGCCTCTTGGCGCAGGATCTGGCCGCTGACGACAGCACTCGGGCCCGCCATAGCGTGCGGCAGGTGTTCGGCGACCGCAAAGTGTGGCTGCTCGGCCTGCTCTATTTCTGCATCGCCATGGGCAACTACGGCCTGGTGTTCTGGCTGCCGACGATGATACGGGCCGCGGGCGTGGCCAACCTGGGCAATATCGGCCTGCTGTCGGCGGTGCCGTCGCTGGTCAGCGCGGTCGCGATGATACTCATCGCGCGCCATGCGGACCGTACCAACGAACGCCGCATCCACGTTGCCGTGTGCTGTGTGCTGGGCGCCGTCGGCATGCTGATATCGGTGCTGCTTGCCCAGCACCTGTGGTGGTCGATGGCCGCCCTCATCGTCGCCGCCATCGGCATCAATTCAATCGCGCCGGTCTTCTGGGGCATCCCCACGGCGATGATGAGCGGCGCTGGCGCCGCAGCGGCCATCGCGCTGATCAATTCGGTCGGCAACCTGGCCGGCTTTGTCAGCCCGTATGTCATCGGCTTTCTCAAGGACACCACGGGGCAGCTGCTGCCCGGCATGATCCTGCTGGCCTGCGCGCTGGTCGGCGGAGCCTTCATCGCGCTGTCGCTGCGTACTAAGCGGGAGCAAGCATGAGCGCGCCCGTCTGCCTGGTGACCGGCGCGGCCAGCGGCATCGGGGCCGCCACGGCGCTGCGTTTTGCGCGTGAAGGCTGGACGGTGGCCATCAACAATTTCGACGACGGTACCCGCGCAGCGGCCGAGGCGGTGGCCGCGCAGTGCGTCGACGCGGGCGCCCAGACCCTCGTCGTGGATGCCGACGTGGCGGACGACGCCGCCTGCCGCAGCATGGTCGATGCCGTCGCGGCACGATGGGGACGTCTGGACGCGGTCGTGAACAGCGCGGGCACGACACGCGTGATTCCGCACGGGGACCTCGAAGCGATCGACGCCGACGAGTTCGAACGCGTCTACCGCGTGAACCTCATCGGCATGTTCCAGATGACGCGTGCCGCGGCTCCCCTGTTGCGCGAGCGTTCGGCAGGCACGGCGTCGGGCTGCGTCATCAATATTTCTTCGCTGGCGTCCCTGAATGGCACAGGATCGTCCATCGCCTATGCGGCCTCCAAGGGCGCGGTCAATTCGTTGACGCTGTCGCTCGCGCGCAATCTCGCCCCGCAGGTCCGCGTGAATGCCATCGCTCCGGGCATGGTCGACGACGGCCTGCTGCGGCGCGTGCTCGGCGACGACGCCTACGCCCGCGTAATCGACGGCATGCGTGAAAACGCGCCGCTCAAGCGGGTGTCGCAGCCATCGGAAGTCGCGGAGCTGGCCTGGTTCATCGCCGCCCGCGCCCTAGCCATGACCGGTCAGGTGCTGGCCATCGAAAACGGCTTGCTGCTCAACACTTGAGTCGCCCCATATAAGGAACTCCATCCATGAAAGATCTGCACAAACACCGCTCCCGCACCGTCACCGAGGGCGTGACGCGCGCGCCGCACCGTGCGTTCCTGCGTGCCACCGGCCTGGACGACGAGGCCATCGACAAGCCGTTCGTCGCGATCGTCGACACGTACGGCGAGAACACGCCCTGTTCCATGTCGCTGAACCAGATCTCGGACAACGTCCGTCTCGGGATCGCGGCCGGCGGCGGCGTGCCCATACGCGGCTCGGCGATCTCGGTCTCCGACGGCACGTCGATGAATCACTCGGGCATGCGGTTCTCGCTGGTGTCGCGCGAGACCATCGCCGACAGCGTCGAGTTGTTCGTGCGCGCCCACTGCTACGACGCGCTGGTCGGCGTGGCCGGTTGCGACAAGACCCTGCCCGGCATCCTGATGGGCATGGTGCGCGTGAACGTCCCCGGCGTGTTCCTGTTCGGCGGCGCGATGCTGCCGGGCGTAGCCCCGGACGGGTCGCAGGCCACGATCCTGACGGCCATCGAGGCCGTGGGCGCCGCGCAGCGCGGCGATATGTCGGCCGAAACACTGCGCGGCATAGAAAAGCGCTGCACGCCGACTGCCGGTTCCTGCCCGGGGCAATTCACGGCGAACACCATGGCGATGGTCGCTGAAGTGCTGGGACTGGCTCCGCTGGGCTCGGCGATGGTGCCGGCCGTCTACAGCGAACGCATCGCGATCGCCCGCCGCGCCGGCGAAAACGTCATGCGCGCGCTGCGCAACGGCAGGCCGCTGCCGCGCGACCTGGTAACCCGCAAGAGCCTGGAGAACGCCTGCGCGGCCATCGCCGCCACCGGCGGGTCGACCAATGCCATGCTGCACATCCCGGCCATCGCCCACGAGGCAGGCATCACCTTCACGCTCGATGACGTGTCGGAAGTCCTGGCACGCACGCCGCTCATCGGCGACATGCAGCCGGGCGGACGCTATCTTGCCGTGGACCTGCATCATGTCGGTGGCGTGCCGGCGGTGCTCAACGCCCTGCTAGCGGGCGGGCATATACACGGCGACACGCTCACGCAAAGCGGCGAAACGCTGGAAACGGCGCTGCGCGCCTTCCCCGGCCCCGACGGCCGCGTGGTCAAGCCGCATGACGAACCGCTTTCGCCCAACGCGGGGCTGGTGGTCCTGCGCGGCAATCTGGCTCCGGACGGCGCCGCGCTGAAGACGGCCGGCCTCAAGCAGCTGGTGTTCTCGGGCACAGCGCGGGTGTTCGAGACGGAAGAGGACTGCATGGCGGTGGTCGCCGCCGGCACCTATCGGGAAGGCGACGTGCTCGTGATACGCAACGAAGGTCCCAAGGGCGGCCCGGGCATGCGTGAAATGCTGAGCGTAACCGCGGCGATCTATGGGCAAGGCATGGGTGAAAAGGTCGCGCTGCTGACCGATGGCCGGTTCTCGGGAGCCACGCGCGGCATGTGCATCGGCTATGTGGGCCCCGAAGCGGCGGCGGGTGGCCCGATACGCCTGCTGCGCGACGGCGACCGCATCCACATCGATGCGGTCAAGGGAAGCCTGGACGTCGAACTCTCGGACGAGGAACTCGCGCAACGGGCGGCGGCAAGCCAGCCGTTCGTGCGCGGCAGACTGGGCGGCGTGCTTGAGAAGTATGAAGCGCTGGTGCGTCCGGCCAAGCTGGGCGCAGTGACCCACTCCGGGGCTGTGACGTGGCCTTATGAAGCTTCCCTTGGGGAAACCTCAGCCCAAGGGGGCCAAAAATGACGAAAACTCCGCGCATCGGCTTTTGCGGCATCGGCCGCATGGGTGACCCCATGACCCGGCGGCTGCTGGCCGCGGGACACGAGGTCGCCGTCTGGAACCGCTCCAGCGTTAAGCTCGACTCCCTTGTCGCCGCGGGAGCCGTGGCAAAGGCTACGCCGCAGGCGCTGGGCGAGAGCGTGCACCTCGCCCTGCTTTGCCTGGGCGACGGCAAAGCCGTGGAGGACGTGGTGTTCGGCGAGCACGGGCTGGCGCAAGCCGCCACGCCGCCCTCATGCCTCATCGACCACTCGACCTTGTCGCCCGCGCTCACGCGCGCCCTGGCCCGGCGCTGGACGGCGGCAACCGGCGGCGTGTGGATCGATGCGCCTGTCTCGGGCGGCACGGACGGCGCGGCGAACGGCAAGCTGGCCATCATGGCGGGCGGACCAGCGAACGCGATCGAAGCCGTGACGCCCGTGCTACGCGCATACGCCTCGCGCGTCACGCGCATGGGCGAGGTCGGCGCGGGCCAGACCACCAAGCTCGCCAATCAGGCCATCGTCGCGACCACGCTCGCCGGCCTGGCCGAAGCCTTCGTGCTGGCCAAGCGCAGCGGCATCGACACCGCCGCCCTGCCGTCGGCCCTGCAAGGCGGCTGGGCCGATTCCGTGCTGCTGCAAACCTTGTGGCCGCGCATGGTGACCCCACCCGAGCATGCCACCGGCACGGTACGCGTACTGCTCAAAGATCTTGACGCGATTGCCGAACTGGCCGAAGCGAGCGCCACCGTCCAACGCGTGCTGCCGGAAGTTCGTCGCCTGCTGCAGGACGCCGCGCAGCGCGGCATGGGGGACTGGGATCTATCCCAAGTCTTCCGGATCGGCGAGGCGGAGAGTCAGGGCAGCGCGTAACGGACGGCGTGTAGTGGTCAAGTTTTAGTGGACACCGTGATAGGTGGTTTTGGCGTTCGCAGCTATTTTTTTCACTCCTGGCGTTCACGTCGAAATTGCAGTCTGACAGCGAATTTGAAATGCAGTCCGACACCCTGTTCAGGCCCAAGCGGAGCAAGCGCGGCCCGGGAATCAATTGCTTCGACGCAACTGGTCCGTCGACTGCTTGTTCAAGCGCTTCGCTTCCGCTTCGGCATAGTCTTCCTCGCCCTGCTCGTACTGGCCCTCATACATGCAGCTGCTGCGAACAAGTCCGCACTCTCCAATGACTGAAGAACACCCCGAACTCAGCGCAGCAAGAAACAGCACCACCCCATAACGGCCCAACGTTTGCATCGACATATCACTCCTTGATGATCGGGTAGTGTACGGGCGAGGATGCCGCCTGCGGCCGCGTGACTCGGTAAAAAATGGTGTCAGACAGCGGGTCTGCGTTAGCGGAACCGTGATCTGGCATCATCGTTCCTTTCGACAGATAGTTTTCCATGGCCAAGCTTTTAAACCTTCTCGACAGCATCGAAGCCATCGCGGCCTGTCACGACGACAGGGACGTATGGGACCGCTATTCCCGGGTCTACGTGACCGATGGCGTTCCGCTCGTTGACGCGCAGATCTATTTGTCTTCCAGCGAAGACGAGATGGAACTCGTGGTCGATGGCGAAGGCGAGGAACATCCCGCATTCGCCGTCGAACATGGGCTGGTCAGTTACCTAGAAGCCTCCACCTTCGCTGACGTACTGAGCGTGCAAAAGCGGCAACAACCACTTTCGCAGCTTGGCGATTATGCGGCCGCGCTTGAGCACTATGCTGAGCAGGATGCATTTTTGGATCGCGGGGAGTTTTATCGCGGGGGCGACGACCCGGAGCCATCGCCGGGAATTTCGCGTGACCTTTACGCTGAGTACGATCTTCAACTGATGACGTGCCCGGCGGACCGCATCGCTGCTGCGGCACGCGCGGCGGCTGAGTTGCTACAGATTGGTGTGGCCGATGCGCTCGCCCGTTGCAGGCGGCTTCCGTTAGTGCTTGGGGAACGCATCGATGCGCGAGAGCGGGATCGCATCGAAACGCGAATCGCCGGCATTTCTTTGCCATTGCAGCGAACGACGCACGTATCGTTTGCTTGGCAAACGGTTGGACCTGTGGGCCAGGAAACTGGCTGGGGATAATACCCTGCGATGCGGTTCGGGCGGGCGGCGATCTTTTAACTCAACAGGCGAAAGATTGCGGCCCTGGCTCTACAATTTCAGCTTCGCCGTATCCGCCACCGCACTCCACCCTGTCCCATTGACCAGGAGCGTTGCATGCTGAACCGGGAACGATATCGCGGCCGCCTGATCGACCATATCGGAATGGTCGTTCGCGATTTTGCCGCCAGCAAGGCCTTCTATACCGCCGTCTTCAATGCGCTGAATATCCCCATTGGCGGCTCGGACGAGCGCAATCTGTGGGCGGATGAGCTGTTTATCTCGACGTCCGACAGCGACGAGGTGGAAGGCCACCTGACAGGCGGTATACATCTGGCATTCCAGGCGCAGGATCGGGCCATGGTGGATGCGTTCTACCGAACGGCGATGGCGCAAGGAGGCCGGGACAACGGAGCCCCGGGCGAACGGTCTTACCACCCGGGCTATTACGCGGCGTTTGTGCTGGACCCGGATGGCAACAATATTGAAGCGGTGTTCCGCGGAACGACCGAACGCAGCGCGGTTGCCGTGCGAATCCGGTATTAGCGCCAGCCACGCGAAACCCTATGTTGAGTTTCGCTTACTACAAATCCCCAAGCACATCCGAAATGAAGCCCCACTTGTGCTTGGGATCATGGTTGCATTGGATCATCGTTTTTCTCCACTTACCCACACTGTATTCCTTGAGCTCCAGCTCGCCCATGCATTCTGGGCATTCCCCGCCGATTCGCGTAATCGCAAAATTGCAGTCTGACACCCTCACCGACAACGGACGATATTGGACGATTGCGGACTATTCGACCTAAGGAAGACTCGCCAAACTGCCAGCACATCGGGTTCGGAGTTCACCGTCTGCACGTGCAATCTCCGCCAATCCGGGAATAGCTTGAGCTGCTGTCTTAATGTAGCCAACGCCCTCCCCAACATCCCCTGAAGAGCAAAGAATCTTCGCCGCGTTGATGGCAATAAGCTGCCTTGTTTTCACATCGTTGGGCTGTTGATATATTGCATTCGAAATACTATCGCGCGCCCCTCGTAACTGCCCGGCACGCATCTGCGCATACGCAAGATAATTCCAAACCAGAGCATCATTTGGATTTGTGCTGAGATGTAGCCTGAATACGATGACTGCATCCTCGAATTTCAACTTTCTAATATCTTCTTTGCCACGTTCGACGTAATCGGGAAATTCCCCCACTTGGACCTGTCTAACAGGAGGAGAAGCGATGCCAGCCTTTGGTTCTACGCGTCTCCCGGACATGCGCACGCGTGCTATCCGCGCAAGAAGCCAGTTCTGCTCGTCCGGCTCGAAATCGGATTTCACAAACTCTTCAAGCAGCTTTCTATCTTCAGGGCGCTCCGAGAAGATCAATTCTTGGTGTTTGTCAATGAACTCAATGCGAAGGAGCTTCGCAGCCCGTTGAGAATCGCTACTCCGGAAGAACAGTTCCTTGTCCTTCCTCAACAGTTCGCTTGCAGACACGTCCTTTTCGAATTGCAGTCGATTCTCTGCCAACTGCTCCCCAGATATGTAGGTCACTAGAGATAACACCAGCAGCGAAATCGGAATTCCAACTTTTCCGACGATATCAAGCCAAAACCCCCTTTTCGCAAGTGCCACTTTCGCTTCTTCAAGATTGAACTTTTCCAGCTCCAACTTGTAATTGCGATCAGCATCCGATGATTCTTGGGTCAAGAACGGCCTCTTTTAAAATATTTTTATCTAAACTTTACGGACAGATTCCGTCATTCTTAAGGCGGAATTCCCAACCAACGCCTAACGCGTGATTTTTTGTGCATACGATTTTCCATACAACTTGAGCCGAATTTTCTTCTTCAGGTATCGAGCAAAATATTTACGCTTGGCCAACCATTTCCCATCTTGCTATATAAGCCACTAAATTTTCCACCCCCCATCAGTTGTGGTTGAATACGCAGTTTCAGATTCCATCAATACAAGACAACGGGAACCAGCATGAAGAAGTTCAAGATGCGCATACGTCGCCTTTCCATCATTGGCCTTGGCCTTGCGCTGAGCGGTTGTGCCACGCCCATCACTTCCCTCAAGCCCGTAGACAAAAATGTCGCGACGCTACATCTGAGCGAGTCGTTCTCCTATTCCGCAAAGTCCTCCACCCATCTTTGGGGCTCGCAGCTGTTAGCTGGGGAATATCGTCCGGTAGGGAAAGATGCGCGCGGAACGTTTTATATGGGCCCGGAGTCGTGCTATAGCCAACGCGTTTTGAAGCCCGGGCCGTTTGCGCCCGATAGCTCGCGCAACTCCATCATCCTGGCCGATTGCGCGCTCTACCTGCCCGGGGACCCGGCCGCACCAGTCAAAGTGTTGATCGTGACGGGATCACTGAGAAACATTCCGCTGGACAACCCGGACGCTCCCGCGGCGGACATACAAAAGCAATTGGATACGGCGATGGCTGATGTCTCTGTGCCGTTGACGATTGCGCAAAATGCCGTTGGCAACACAGTGCAGGCTGGCATCGGCGCGGGCTTGGCGTGGGGCATCATCGGCGCCATGACTGCAGTAGAGCCCGGCCAGTTGGACGATGCGCTTATTCAACCGGCAAGCGGCGAACTACGTGCTGCTCTGCAGCGTGAAACGGCGGACGCGACGCCCGCGGGGACAAAAGATGGGCTTCAGTAGACGCATGATGCGCAACCTGGATTAGAAAGCGTGAGCGAATTGCGCCAAGTTTGTTACTCCCTGGCTTGGCCTGATAGTGCAAAACTGTCCTGAAGTCACCCTAATCCCGAGGATTTCAGCCATGACCACGCCTACCCAATCGACCAGCCAATCCAGCCGGCCCGCTACGCCCCCCATCGTCCCCCCCGACGAATGGGAATCCGTCCGCCAGCAGCTGCTGCTGAAAGAAAAAGCCCATACCCGTGCCCGCGACGCGTTAGCCGCCGAACGCCGTCGCATGCCTTGGACGCCCGTCGACAAGGAATACGTCTTCGATGGCCCGAATGGCGCCGTTACCCTGCGTGACCTCTTCGACGGCCGACGCCAACTTATCGTCTACCGAGCCTTCTTCGAACCCGGCGTCTACGGCTGGCCCGAGCACGCCTGCCGCGGTTGCTCGATGGTGGCGGATCAGGTCGCACACCTGGCCCACTTGAATGCCCGCGACACTACGCTGGTCTTCGTTTCCCGCGCCCCGCAAGCCGACATCGCCCGCTTGAAGGCGAGCATGGATTGGACGATGCCGTGGTTCACCCTGACCGACAGTTTCGACGCAGACTTCGGGGTAGACGAATGGCACGGGACGAACGTGTTCTTCCGCGATGGAAATCGCGTGTTCCGCACGTACTTTCTGAATAACCGCGGTGACGAGCAGATGGGCGGAACGTGGAATTATCTGGATATCACGCCGTTAGGCCGGCAAGAGGTCTGGGAGGACTCCCCCGAGGGATATCCGCAGACGCAGACCTACAAGTGGTGGAACTGGCACGACAGCTATGTCCCAGACGCCCCGCCGGATCGGAAGTGGGCGGAGGTATCTGATGCGGGCGAGAAGGCGTTCAGGAATCACTGCGACGGGGCTAAACCGTCGACGTAGCCGCCGCTCTTACCGAACGCACGACGCGCTGATTATTTGGCTGGCGCAAATATGATCTTGACCGGATTATCAGCCTTGTATGAGGCGGAGGCAGGCCCGAACTTGGGATCGAAGCCGGGATGCCAGGCTCTAAGCTCCGCATCGGAAAGCCATTCCAACTGCAGCTGGTCGTCCGGCAAATAAGAATTGAATTGCGCCAGCGCGTTCACCGCAGACTGGCAATTCTCCGATGTGCCAGCCTTCAAGACAGAGACCTGGGTTTGTTCAGTCCACGTCGTGGAGCCGGGTTGAGGGCATTTGCGGACTTCAACGTGGTATTGGCCCTGGGGCGAAGGCAGATCCACAATGATCTTGTTCGGGCCGCATCCAGCCAAGAGCGCGGTCAAGAGCGCGGCCGATCGCGACAGGAGGGTGGTGCACTTTCTCATCAAGTTGCCTTGTGACTGCTTGGGCAGTCGGTCCGTGGACAGATCGATCACCATAGTACCCGGCACTGCGGCAGGGGGTGCCAGGCACTACGCAATAGTGATGCGGGGATAGGCCCGTCGCCGCGAGACCGGGGTTACGAAAATACGACGCTTTGTCGATGAACACGCAATTTCCCGAACGGCACGATAGACCATTGACGCGCGTCAATAGGTCACGATTTATCCGGCACTAATCTGATTACAGCCTCCTCTGTAAATCTATCGTTCGTGCATTTCCCGTCCATGTGCCGAGTCCGGAGGCCCAATCCCTCGGCCATGGAATAGAACGCCCAAGGCTTCGCCCCTTTTTCTTTGCCGATTCGATCCGCCATGCGCGACACCCGCTTGCCCTCCCTGCCTTGCCATCCCGCCTGCCATTGCGCCGTCGTATCCGTGCGCCATGGTCTGGATGCCGCCCGCTTTACCCGCCTACCTGCGATCACATCGGTTCCCTGATCGCCCTCCCCGTTCATCTACGAATCTAAGACGTCTGTTTGAAAAAACAGAGGCGGATCATTCTGCGCGTCTGCATCCGGCCCTATTTATCGTTGTAACTGCAGCGATAAACAGGCTTATGCTTGGGTTCGCCCAAGCCGGCAGCGATATCCGCACCGGCCGAAAGCAGGCTTCTTTGCAGACGATCAACTTCACTAAATTCCTTTAAGTGAGTAGAGAAGATGCTGCCCTTTTCATCCAATGAAGTCCGCTTGCTGTGCCGGCTTTCCAGTGCATCGTTAATTGCGTTGGGCGCTTTCCCCTCTATTGCTCAGAATATCGACGGGGGCTCAGTCGTTACCGTGCCGGGAACGCAAAGTTCCCCTTGGAATCTCGGCGCCAGCTCCCTGACCGTAGGTAATACCAGCACCGGCACGCTGCAAATCGGCGCCAGCGGCGTCGTGTCGAACGGATCTGGTTTTATCGGCCGCCAAGTCGGCAGCACGGGTAACGCGACGGTAAGCGGCGCCGCAGCGCAATGGACAAACTCGGCGGGCCTATCGGTCGGATTTTCCGGCACGGGCACATTGGGCATCTCCGGTGGCGGTCATGTGACAAGCTTGACCAACACCTATATCGGGGTTGCGGCCAACAGCACGGGCACCGTGACAATTGGCGGCGCGGGATCGCAGCTGAACAGCACGGGATTCCTGCGCGTGGGCCAAACGGGCAACGGCACGTTGCAGATCACCAACCAAGCGGTTGTATCGAACTCGCTTGCGCAGATCGGCTTTGACCCGACCGGGGTTGGCTTGGTTACCGTCAGCGGCGCCGGGTCGCAGTGGAACAGCAGCGGTGAACTTACGGTTGGCGCGTCCGGCAACGGCAAACTGAACATCACGAATGGCGGGGCCGTTTCCAGCACGCTGGGAACGATAGGCTCAGGCTCGGGCGCGACCGCTATCGGTGCGGCCACCGTCGACGGGCCGGGATCTTCGTGGACCAATTCCGGCGTGCTGACGGTAGGTAATCTGGGCGCTGGCGCATTGACCATTTCGAACAACGCCACGGTAAGCGCGGCAAGTGCGCGAGCGGGGGTGGGCAGCGGCTCGCAGGGCGTGATCAATATCGGCGCGGCGGCACTGGCCGCCGCCGCCGCGCCCGGCACGCTGACACTGACCGGCCCTTCGCCCAACCTGACCTTGGGCGCAACCGGCTTGCTCGTTTTCAACCACACTGACACCAGCGGCAGTTATGTGTTCGGTCAGGGAATCACGGGTGCGGGCAAGGTCAACACTTATAGCGGCACCACGGTGTTGACGGCCAACAACACCTATACAGGGGGCACGACGATCTCGGGCGGGACGCTGCAACTAGGTAACGGCGGCGCCACGGGCGCCATCGTGGGTAATGTGACGAACAACGGCGCGTTGGCGTTCAATCGCTCGGACGCCTCGACGTTCTCGGGCCTGGTTTCCGGCAGCGGCGTGGTCAGCCAGATCGGCACCGGCGCCACGATCCTGACGGCCAACAACACCTACACGGGTGGCACCACCATATCGGCCGGCACCTTGCAGCTGGGCAACGGCGGCGCCACGGGTGCCATCGTGGGTAATGTGACGAACAACGGCGCGTTGGCGTTCAATCGCTCGGACG
>CAUSDE010000099.1:0-15692 GCA_963530045.1 uncultured Achromobacter sp. | reverse complement strand
CGCCTATACGATGTTGAACCTGGGCGCGAGCACGACGGTGTATGAAGGCTCGGCCGGCGTGGTCTCGCTGGCGTTGAGCGGGACGTTGGGCGACGGCAACTACATGCGCACCTGGTACGGCGTCAGCGACCGGCAATCGGCGAAATCGGGCTATCGCGGCTACAACCCAAAAGGTGGCCTGGAAAGCATGGGCCTGGGCGCAACGTGGACGCTGCCGGTCAGCCAGTCCTGGTCCTGGACGGTCGCGGCCGAGGCGCGGCGGCTATTTGGCGATGCGGCAGACAGCCCGATCGTGAAAGACCGCAACCAGTACACCATCGGAACGATGATGACCTACACGTATTGAGTCGGGGAGGGGGCTTGCCGCCGGAAGGCGGCGAGTTCGGGAAGGGACCGGGCAAGCGGCTTGGCCGCCGGTTCCTTCCCGGATGCGCAGAAAGGCTTACAGGCCTTGCACGCGGCGGCCGGTGTCGGCCTCGAACCAGTGCAGCGGATGGCGGCCGTCCGGACCCACGTTGACGCGGTCCGTCACCTTGGCGGACGACTCGGACAACTGGCGGGTGGTGCAGCGCACGACCAGCGTGGTCTTGCCGCAGCGGCAGTGGACCAGTTGTTCGGAACCCAGCGTTTCCACCATTTCGACTTCCGCCGGCACGCCTTGCGTGTTCAGCAGCATGTGTTCCGGACGCATGCCCATGATGACCTTGCGGCCCCGGACCTGGGCGGGCACCTGCAGCGGCGAGATCTCCAGCGCCATGCCGTCGGTGGTCTGCACCGTGCCGTCGCCGGACACCTGGACTTCCATCAGGTTCATCGGGGGCGAGCCGATGAAGCCGGCGACGAACGTCGACGCGGGCTTTTCGAACACTTCCATCGGGGTGCCGATCTGTTCGGGCACGCCCTGATACATGACGATCATGCGGTGGGCCAGGGTCATGGCTTCGACCTGATCGTGCGTCACGTACAGGCTGGTGGTGCCCAGGCGGCGATGCAGCTTCATGATTTCCAGACGCATTGCCACGCGCAACTTGGCGTCCAGGTTCGACAGCGGCTCGTCGAACAGGAAAACCTTGGGTTCGCGCACGATGGCACGGCCCATGGCGACGCGTTGGCGCTGGCCGCCGGACAGTGCGCGGGGGCGGCGGTCCAGCAGGTGGCCCAATTCCAGGATCTGCGCGGCGATGTCCACGCGCTTTTTGATCTCGTCCTTGGAGAACTTGCGGATCTTCAAGCCGTAAGCCATGTTCTCGAACACGGTCATGTGCGGGTAGAGCGCGTAGTTCTGGAACACCATCGCGATATCGCGTTCGGCGGGCTCCAGCGTGTTGACGACCTTGTCGTCGATCACGATGTCGCCGCTGGTGACGGATTCCAGGCCGGCGACCATGCGCATCAGCGTGGATTTGCCGCAGCCCGACGGGCCGACGATGACGATGAATTCACCGTCTTTGACATCCATGTCGATGCCATGGATGACCGGCACATTGCCGGCATAGGTTTTCTTGACGTTACGGAAGCTGAGAGTAGCCATGTTTATTCGTGTTCGGAGTCATGTTCGGGTGGGCGCGGCGTGGGGGTCATTTTTCATCGCCGAGCCGCCTCAAGATGAAAACGCCCCCCCCGGGGGGCAGCAAGCCGAAGGCGCGGCGTAGGGGTCATTTTTCAGTGTCGACCAGACCCTTGACGAACCATTTCTGCATCAGGATGACGACGAGCGCCGGCGGAATCATGGCCAGCATGGCGGTGGCCATGGTGATGTTCCATTCGGTGACGCTGTCGCCGCCGCTGATCATCCGCTTGATGCCGATGACGACGGGGTACATGTCTTCCTGGGTGGTGACGAGCAGCGGCCACAGGTATTGGTTCCAGCCATAGATGAACTGGATCACGAACAGGGCGGCGATGCTGGTCTTGGACAGCGGCAGCAGCACGTCGAAGAAGAAACGCACGGGGCCCGCGCCGTCGATGCGCGCGGCTTCGATCAGCTCGTCCGGCACCGTCAGGAAGAACTGGCGGAACAGGAAGGTGGCCGTGGCCGACGCAATCAGCGGAAGCGTCAGGCCGGCATAGCTGTTGAGCAGGCCCAGGTCCGCCACCACCTTGTAGGTCGGCGCGATCCGGACTTCGACGGGCAGCATGAGCGTGACGAAGATCATCCAGAAGAAGAACATGCGGCCGGGAAAGCGGAAGTACACGACCGCGAACGCCGACAGCAGCGAGATCGCGATCTTGCCGATGGAAATCGACAGGGCCATGATCAGGCTGACGTACATCATGCGGCCCACGGGCGCGCCCGACGAACCGCCGGACGAGCCGCCGAACAGCGCCTGCATGTAGTTATCGACAAAGTGCGGACCGGGAATCAGCGACATCGGCGCTTGCGCCACTTCCTGGGCGGTCTGGGTAGACGCGACGAAAGTGATGTAAAGCGGAAATGCCACCATCGCCACCCCGCAGAGCAGAATGACGTGGGCCAGAATATCCAGCCAGGGACGGCGTTCAACCATTGTTATTAGCCTCGAACAAAATCAATACTGCACTTTGCGGTCGACGTACCGGAACTGTACGACCGTCAAGGCAACCACAATGAACATCAGCACAACCGACTGGGCTGCGGACGAACCCAGGTCCAGGCCGCGGAAGCCGTCGCTGTACACCTTGTAGACCAGGATCGAGGTCGACGTGCCGGGACCGCCTTGCGTGGTGGTATCCACGACCGCGAAGGTGTCGAAGAAGGCATAGATGATGTTGACCACCAGCAGGAAGAACGTGGTGGGCGACAGCAGCGGGAACACGATGCTCCAGAAGCGGCGGGCCGGGCTTGCGCCGTCGATCGCGGCGGCTTCGATGAGCGAACGCGGGATCGATTGCAGGCCTGCCAGGAAGAACAGGAAGTTGTACGAGATCTGCTTCCAGACGGCGGCGACCAGCACCAGCATCATCGCCTGGTTGCCGTCCAGCCGGGGGTTCCAGTCCACGCCGGACTTGCGCAACGCAACCGCCAGAATGCCGACGGAAGGGGAGAACATGAACAGCCACAGCACGCCGACGACGGCGGGCGCCACGGCATAGGGCCAGATCAGCAGCGTCTTGTAGAGTCCTGCGCCGCGGATCACGCGGTCGGCCATGACGGCCAGCAGCAAGGACACGCCAAGACCCACCACCGCCACCAGTACCGAGAACACGGCGGTGACGCGGAAGGAATCGAGGTAGGCCTGTTGCGAGAACAGTTCCATGAAGTTGTCGAGTCCGACGAATTCGGACGACAGGCCGAAGGCATCTTCGAGCCGCATGGACTGCCACATGGCTTGTCCGGCGGGCAGGAAAAAGAAGACCACGGTAATGATCAGCTGCGGCAGAAGCAGCAGATAGGGCAAGGTCTTATGCCCGAATACAACGCGTTTTTCCATAGGGGGAACCCAAGGTACAGAAAAGCGGCGGTTGGATTAACCGCCGCTTGAAACCGCTTTCATAAAAATACGATAGGCTTAAAGCCCTAAAAAAACCAGGGCTTTAAGCCTTGCGCTTGCATCCGGCGTCACCGCTAAGTGCTTGTCATTGCATGGAAAATGCTAATTGACACGCTCGGGGCGGCGACCCGGAAAGGGCGTTACTTTACACTCTTCTCGAACTTCTCCAGCAACTCGTTGCCGCGCTTGACGATGTTCTCGGCGCCGTCCTTGGCCGCAACCTTGCCGGACACGATGCGTTCGATTTCAGCGTCTTCGATTTCACGGATCTGCGGCAGGAAGCCCAGGCGAAGGCCACGCGATTGCGCGGTGGTTTCCACGTTCAACTGCTTCACGCCGACTTCGGTGCCCGGGTTCTTGTCATAGAAACCGTCTTTCTTGGTCAGTTCGTAGGCCGCCTTGGTGACCGGCACATAGCCGGTCTGCTGGTGCCAGCGAGCGGCGATTTCCGGGCTGGCCAGGAACTTGAAGAACGCGGTCACGCCCTTGTAGGTTTCCGGCTTCTTGTTGGCGAAGACCCACAGCGAAGCGCCGCCGATGATGGTGTTCTGCGGAGCGCCTTGCACGTCGGCGTAGTAGGGCACGGTCGAGGTGCCGAATTCGAACTTGGCGTTCTTGGCGATGTTGGCGCGCAGGCCGGACGAACCGGTGATCATGGCGCACTTGCCGCTGATGAACAGCGAGTTCGGCTCGTCGCCGCGGCCGCCGTACATGAAGATGCCTTCCTTGCCCAGCTTGGCCAGGTTTTCCAGATGGCGCACGTGCAGCGGGGTGTTGATGGCGATGCGGGCGTCCAGGCCGCCGAAACCGTTGTCCTTGGTGGCGTACGGCACGTTATGCCAGGCCGAGAACGTTTCCAGCTGGACCCACGACGGCCAGGACGTCGTGTAGCCGCATTCCTGGCCAGCGGCCTTCAGCTTCTGGCCGGCAGCGGCCAGCTCTTCCCAGGTCTTGGGCGGATTGTCGGCGTCCAGGCCGGCCTTCTTGAAGGCGTCCTTGTTGTAGTAGAACACCACGGTCGAGCTGTTGAAGGGCATCGACACCAGCTTGCCGTCGGCCGACGAGTAGTAGCCCGCGACCGCGCCGATGAATTCCTTCGGGTCG
Organism: uncultured Achromobacter sp.; assembly: GCA_963530045.1. GTDB lineage: Bacteria > Pseudomonadota > Gammaproteobacteria > Burkholderiales > Burkholderiaceae_B > Achromobacter. The sequence continues at coordinate 11,118 of CAUSDE010000099.1, read as the reverse complement.
ATCGGGTTGCCGACTTCTTCGGACATCTGCTGCACCGGCTTGATGGCGCCCTTGGCGTACATCATGGTGGCGGTGCCGACTTCGAACACCTGGAGGATGTCCGGGGCGTTGCCGGCGCGGAACGCGGCGATGCCGGCGTTCATGGACTCACCGTAGTTGCCCTTGTAGATTGCCTTGACCTGGTAGTCAGGGTTCTTCTTGTTGAATTCGTCCACCAGACCGTTCACGCGGTCGCCCAGGGCGCCTTCCATCGAGTGCCAGAACTGGATCTCGGTGGCGGCATGCGCGGAGGCGCCTGCGAAAGCCGTCATGATGGCGGCGAAGGTTAAAGCAATACGATGGGATCGCATGGTGAGGTTTCCTCCAGTTGGGCGTGTTGCGACCGGGTTGTCCGGGCACAGAAAACACGACACCTTATGAATTGTTTGTGACAAAACCGTGACTTTCACATCACTCTAAACGCCTGTCAAATTGCGCGTTTTAGGCGCGAACGAACATTTTCTTTTTTTTCTCCAACGAAGCTGACCGTTTACAATGCTTGGCTATGAAAAACGAACTTTCGATTGCGTTCATTGGCGGCGGCAATATGGCGGCCGCTTTGGCATCCGGACTGGCTGGCAAAGTATGCCCCGCCGGGAACATCCATGTCATTGACATAAACCAGGATGGGCATGCCGCCTGGCAGGCCCGCGGCATGACCACCGCGACGGCCCCCGGCGAGGCCCTGGCGCGGTGCCGCGTATGGGTGTTCGCAGTCAAGCCACAGAACATGAAAGATGTTGTGGCTTCCACACGTCAGTGGTTGCAGGACGACACCTTGGTGGTAAGCGTTGCGGCCGGAATCCGGGCCGACACCCTGGCCGGCTGGCTGGGTACGCCTGACGCGCCGTTCAAGCGCCTGGTGCGTTGCATGCCGAACACGCCGGCCCTGGTGGGCGCGGGCATCACGGGTCTTGCCGCACTGGACGGCGTGAGCGAAGCCGACCGCGAACTGGCCGCCACCTTGCTGGCCAGCGTGGGGCAGGTGGTCTGGGTGGCGGATGACGCCGCGCTGGACGGCGTGACGGCATTGTCGGGCAGCGGCCCGGCGTATGTGTTCCTGTTCCTGGAAGCGCTGGTGGCAGGCGGCCTGAAGGTCGGGCTGACCGAAACGCAAGCCAAGCAGTTGGCGCTGGGCACGCTGGCGGGGGCCACGAAGCTGGCCGCCGAATCCACCGAGCCCCTGGCGGTGCTGCGCGAGCGCGTCACCTCCAAGGGCGGCACCACGGCTGCGGCCCTGGCCGCGTTCGGCGACGCGGGCTTCGCCGGCATCGTGCAAGACGCGATGGCCGCCGCGGCCCGCCGTTCGCGCGAGCTGGCCGAGGAGTTCGGAAAATGAGCGTGGCAAGCCGGGGCTTTCCGCCCATGAGCCGCCTGCAGTTCGGCACTGCCGTGCTGTGCATGCTGCTGGTGGTGGTGGGCTCGAACATCCTGGTCCAGGTGCCGCTGAACGACTGGTTGACCTGGGGCGGGTTGTCGTATCCGGTGGCCTTCCTGGTGACCGACGTGCTGAACCGCCGCTTTGGTCCGCGTGCCGCGCGCCGCGTGGTCTGGTTCGGCTTCGCCGCCGCGCTGGTGGTGTCGTTCTGGGTGGCGTCGCCGCGCATCGCGCTGGCCTCGGGCCTGGCCTACCTCTGCGCGCAATTGGTCGACATCCAGGTCTTTGACCGGTTGCGGGACCAGCGCTGGTGGCGTGCGCCGCTCGTGTCCGGCGTGCTGGGCGCGATCCTGGACACGGCGGTGTTCTTCAGCGTGGCGTTCGCCGCCACCGGCGCCCCGTGGACGACGTGGATGATGGGCGACCTGGCGATCAAGCTTGTGGTCAATATCAGCATGCTGGCGCCGTTCCGTGCGCTGATGTGGAACCTGGCCAAACCCGCCAACGCCTGATCGCGATCACCGGGTAGGCCACGCGCCAAAAAAAGCGCGCATCGCGGCGGTTGAAAACCCGCCGGCTGCGCGCTTTTTTATTAACGCGATAATCATTATTCGTAAGTCCTGCGTAAGTACTGTATTTAAATGCGTTTTCGAACAGTGTATTAATTATTTTTCATATACCGCGCCAAGCACAATTCCTTGTAGTGTGCCAATGCATTAATAAGGCAGATTTGCGATTTCTCCAGTGAATTCATGGGCTTGTCACGCTGATCCGTCACGATTAAAGGTTGGCCTGAAAATATTGGGGATTACACGCAGTGACAGTATGGCGGCTTGCTTCCAGAATACCGCCCACACCGTGTTTTTGCCCAAGAAGCCGGCGACGCGCGATACGGATTGCGGGGCACCCACCCGATAACCCGTTTCGATCAGAGCCGCTCAAAACCTCGCTGGAGAACTCCGCATGAAGTTTCTGAATCGCCTTACCCCGGTAGCCATGGCGCTTGGGGCACTTGCCTTGGCTGGCGCCGCGCACGCCGCCGACACGATCAAGATCGGCATTCCCCAGCCCATGACCGGTCCCAACACGCAATATGGCGACCAGATCCAGGCCGGCGCCTTGACCGCCATCGAGACGATCAACGCCAAGGGCGGCGTGAAGGGCAAGAAGCTCGAACCGATCCTGATCGACGACGGCTGCGAACCCAAGCAGGCCGTGCCGGCCGCCAACCGCGTGGTCAACTCCGGCGCCAAGTTCGCCGTGGCCCATGCGTGCTCGGGCGTGACGGTTGCCGCCGTGAAGGTCTACGAGGAAGAGGGCATCGTCGGCATCACCCCGGGCGCCACCTCGCCGCTGGTGACGGACACGATCAAGCCGCATTACTTCTTCCGCACGATCGGCCGCGATGACCAGCAAGGCCCGTACGCCGCCAGCTACATTGCCAAGACGCTGAAGCCGCAAAAGGTCGCCGTGCTGCACGACAAGCAGACCTACGGCTCGGGCGTGGCCACCCAGGTCAAGGATTCGCTCGGCAAGGAAGGCGTTAACGTCGCCATGTTCGAGGGCATCAACGTCGGCGACAGCGACTACTCGGCCATCATCACCAAGCTGAAGTCCGCAGGCGTGGACCTGGTCTATTTCGGCGGCTACCACCCCGAGCTCGGCCTGCTGCTGCGCCAGGCGCGTGAGCAGGGCCTGAAGGTCCAGTTCATGGGTCCGGAAGGCACCGCCAACCAGGATCTGGTGGCTATCGCCGGCCCGGCCATCGACGGCTTGCTCGTCACGTTGCCGGCCGACTTCACCAAGCTGCCGGGCAACGAAAGCATCGTGAAGGCCTTCAAGGACGCCAAGCGCGATCCGGACGGCGCCTTCCAGATGCCGGCGTATGCCGCCGTGCAGATCCTGGCCGACAGCATCAACGCCGTGGGCGAAGATCCCGCCAAGGTCGCGGACTACATGCACAAGACCACCTTCAACACCGGCATCGGCAAGGTCGAATACGACGCCAAGGGCGATCTGAAGAACTTCGAGTTTGCCGTTTACAAATGGGACAAGAACGGAAAGAAGACCCAGCTGTAAACTCGCGATCCCGCCGGCACGGTGCCGGCGTGTAGGGCCTGTCGTCCTCGTTGTGCCGTAATCCGCGTAGCGATGCGCCAAAAGCGCTGTGCGGCCGGCATAAGTTGACGGCAGGCCCTTATAAAATACGCCCAGGTTTCCGGCTCCGGGTCTCTCTACCGGGGCCGGAACCATTTGGAGCAAGAGAAATAATGTCTGACCTCATACCCCAACTTACCCAGCAATTCTTCAATGGATTGTCTCTGGGCGCGATCTATGCGTTGATTGCCATCGGCTACACAATGGTCTACGGCATCATCGGCATGATCAACTTCGCCCACGGCGAAATCTATATGATCGGTGCCTATGTCGGCCTGGTCACCTTGACGTCCATCGGCACCAACAGTGGCTTGCCGGTGCCATTCATCATCGCCGCCATGCTGCTCGTCGCGATCACCGTGACCGGCATCTACGGCTTTTCCGTCGAACGCGTGGCTTACCGGCCCGTGCGAGGCAGCCCCCGCCTGGTGGCGCTGATCTCGGCGATCGGCATGTCGATCTTCCTGCAGAACTGGGTTGCGCTGGGCCAAGGCGCGCGCGACATGGCCGTGCCCTCGCTGGTGTCGGGCGCCGTGCAGTTCCACATGGGATCGGACTTTGACGTGACGGTGCCGTATTCGCGCATCATGATCATCGTCGTGACAGTCGTGCTGATGGTCGGGCTGACGCTGTTCATCAAATATTCGCGCATGGGACGCGCCTCGCGCGCCTGCTCGCAGGATATGCACATGGCCAATCTGCTGGGCATCGACACCAACCGCGTGATTTCCTTCACGTTCGTGATGGGCGCGATCCTGGCGGCGGTGGGCGGCGTGCTGATCGCCATCACCATCGGCAAACTGAATCCCTTCATCGGCTTCCTGGCCGGCATCAAGGCCTTCACGGCGGCGGTGCTGGGCGGTATCGGCAGCATTCCCGGCGCCATGCTGGGCGGCGTGCTGCTGGGCCTGGCCGAAACCTTTGCGGCCGCCTATATCTCGTCACAGTACAAGGACATCGTGGCGTTCTCGCTGCTGGTCCTGATTCTGCTGTTCCGTCCCACCGGGCTGCTGGGCAAACCTGAGGTGGAAAAAGTCTGATGTCGAAAAACAATCTTAAAAACGCCACGATGGCGGCCGTGCTGACGGCGGTCATCGTTACGCCGGTGTTCGGCCTGCAACTGATCCGTCAGGGCGCGCGCACGTCGATGGAATCGCACTGGGGGCTGGTGGCGCTTGCCGCGGCCGTGGTGTTCGTGTTCCAGATGTTGCGCCCATGGATCGCCTTGCCGTTCAAGAAGCTGAAGACAGCGTTGCCGACCCTGCCGTCGGCGCCTGCCAAGAGCCACAAGGGGTTGGCGCTGCTGCTGCTGGCGATAGCGGTCGTCTGGCCGTTCTTTGCGGGACGCAGCTCGGTCGACATCGCCACGCTGGTGCTGATCTACGTGATGCTGGGCCTGGGCCTGAATATCGTGGTGGGTTTTGCCGGCCTGCTGGACCTGGGCTTTGTCGGCTTCTATGCCGTGGGCGCCTACACCTATGCCTTGCTGTACCACTGGGGCGGCTGGAGCTTCTGGGAAGCGCTGCCGTTCTCGGGCGCAATGGCGGCCTTGTTCGGGTTCGTGCTGGGCTTTCCGGTACTGCGTCTGCGGGGCGACTACCTGGCTATCGTGACGCTGGGTTTCGGTGAAATGATCCGCCTGCTGCTGATCAACCTGAATACGCTGACCGGTGGTCCGGACGGCATTTCGGGTATTCCGAAGCCTACCGTCTTCGGCCTGGAGATGACGCGCCGCGCCAGCACGGAAGGGGGCACGACGTTCCATGAGTTCTTCGGCCTGACGTTCCAGAACCAGGACATGGTGATCTATCTGTACATGATGGCGCTGCTGCTGGCGCTGATCACGCTGTTCGTGTCCACGCGCCTTATCCGCATGCCGGTCGGCCGTGCCTGGGAAGCGTTGCGCGAAGACGAGATCGCGTGCCGTTCGCTGGGCTTGAATCCCACGCGCATCAAGCTTTCCGCGTTCACGCTGGGCGCTACGTTTGCCGGCTTCGGCGGCGCGTTCTTCGCGGCGCGCCAAGGCATGGTGAACCCGGAATCCTTCACCTTCATCGAATCCGCGCTGATCCTGGCCATTGTGGTGCTGGGCGGCATGGGCTCGCAGGTGGGCGTGATCCTGGCGGCCGTCCTGCTGACGGTGCTGCCTGAACTGGCGCGCGAATTCGCCGAGTACCGGATGCTGATGTTCGGTCTGGTGATGGTGTTGATGATGATGTGGCGTCCGCAGGGGTTGTTGCCCATGAAGCGTCCCCACGTGGAGCTGTCTAAATGAGCGAGGCATTGCTTAAAGTATCCGGACTCACCATGCGGTTCGGCGGCCTGCTGGCCGTCGATAGCGTGGCGTTCGAAGTCAAATCCGACGAGGTTTTCGCCATCATCGGCCCCAACGGCGCCGGCAAGACCACCGTGTTCAACTGCGTCGGCGGGTTTTATGCGCCGACGGCGGGCGACATCATCATGGACGGCAAGCCGATCACCGGCCTGCCCAGCCATAAGGTCGCGCGCCACGGGCTGGTGCGCACGTTCCAGAACGTGCGCCTGTTCAAGCAGCTGACCGTGCTGGAAAACCTGCTGGTCGCGCAGCACACGCAGGTGGAGTCGCGGCTGTTGCCGGGCCTGTTGAAGCTCAAGGGCTACCGGCAGTCCGAAACCGACGCGCTGTCGCGCGCGGCGCAATGGCTGGACTTCATGGGCTTGCGCGAATTCGCCAACCGCGAAGCGGGCAACCTGGCGTACGGGCACCAGCGCCGCCTGGAGATCGCGCGCTGCATGATCACCAAGCCGCGCCTGCTGATGCTGGACGAGCCGGCCGCCGGCCTGAATCCTCAGGAAAAGCGCGATCTGCAGTCGCTCATCGACCAGCTGCGTCGCGAGTTCGGCGTCGCGGTGCTGCTGATCGAACACGACATGAGCCTGATCATGGGCATTTCCGACCGTATCCTCGTCATGGAGCACGGCAAGCCCATCACGACCGGCACCCCCGAGCAGGTGCGCAACGACGAGCGCGTCATCAAGGCGTACCTGGGGGAGGAATGATGCTTAAGCTGGAAAACATACACACCTACTACGGCGCCATCCAGGCGTTGAACGGCGTGTCGGTGGACGTCAACAAAGGCGAAATCGTGACCTTGATCGGCGCCAACGGCGCCGGCAAGACGACCCTGCTGATGACGGTCTGCGGTAATCCCCGGGCGCGTGAAGGCAAGATCACGTTCGAAGGCGAGGACATCACCAACAAGGACACGCACCACATCATGCGCAATGGCATCGCCATTTCGCCGGAAGGTCGCCGGGTCTTCAAGGACCTGACGGTTGCCGAAAACCTGATGATGGGCGGCTTCTTTTCGAAGCGCTCGGAGATCGAGGCGGGCATCGAGCACGTCTACGGTCTGTTCCCGCGATTGAAGGAGCGTTCCAGCCAGCGTGCCGGCCTGATGTCGGGCGGCGAACAGCAGATGCTGGCCATCGGCCGCGCACTGATGACGCGTCCGCGCCTGCTGTTGCTGGACGAGCCCACGCTGGGCCTGGCGCCGCTGGTGATCGCGCAGATCTTCGACATCATCCGCGAGATCCGCGAACAAGGCGTGACGGTGTTCCTGGTGGAGCAGAACGCGAACAAGGCGCTGGGCGTGGCCGACCGCGGTTATGTGCTGGAGAACGGCCGTGTCGTGCTGCAAGACACGGGCGCCAATTTGCTGGTCAATGATCAGGTCCGCAAGGCTTACCTGGGCGGCTGACGTTCAGGACCATATTCCCCGCGAAGGGAAATTGGGGCGCATCGAAAGATGCGCTTTTTTTTCGCGGGTAGGTGATGGGTTGCGCGCGCTCGAAGGATGGGTGGAGCGCGGGAAGGGTGTGCAAAAAGGCTCGGCCTTCAACGCGCCCCACCCATCAGGCCGCGATCAACTGCTTGGCCAAATCGGCTTCGTAATGCGCAATGGCGGCGCGGGCCAACGCGTCGATCGAATCCGTCAGCGTCACGCCCAGGCTCGGCCGCAGCGCGTGCGGCACGGCCAGCGGCAGTTCGGTGCAGCCCAGCACCACGGCGTCGGCGCCGCGCGCTTTCAGGCGGGCGATGCATTCCGCGGCGGGCGCGAAGGCGGCTTCCAGCTGGTTGCCTTTGACGGCGCGGATCGAACCCATGCAATAGCGCTCGACTTCGTCGTCGTCGGGCACGATGCACTCGTAGCCTTGGGCTTCAAGGTGCTTCTGATACAGCCCCAGCTTCAACGTGGCCGCAGTGCCCATGAGGCCGATGCGGCCGCGCGGCAGGCCGAGGCGCCGCAGGTCGTCGATGACGGCCTGGATGATGTGCAGCACGGGCAAGCCGGTGGACGCGGCGATCTCGTCGTACCAGAGGTGGGCCGTGTTGCAGGGAATGGCGATCAATTGCGCGCCCGCCTGTTCCAGGAAGCGCACGCCCTCGACCATGTGGGGAAGGGGGCTTTCGCCGCCCGCCATGTAGGCACTGGAGCGGTCGGGGATCCGGGGGTCGTTGCGCAGCAGCGTGGGGATGTGTTGCTGGTCGATCGCGGCGGGCGTCAGCGCCGCCAGGCGAAGGGCGAAAGCCGCACCGGCCATGGGGCCCATGCCGCCCAATACACCCAGGTAGCAGCCCTGGGAAAACGTCTTCACTTTATAAACTCCGAGGTAATGCGTCGCCGGGCGTCAGGACCTGGCCCGGGCGTTCAGCGCTGGTCCGTTCCCCGTCCCACACCGGTTTGCCGTTGACCCACACCGCGTGGATGCCCTGGCTTGCCTGAATGGGAGCTGAAAAAGTGGCCACATCTGTCACCGTGGCGGGATCGAACAGCACCAGGTCAGCATGATACCCCTCGCGCAGCAACCCGCGCTCGGCCACGCCATATTGGTCCGCCGCCAAACCCGTCATCTTGTGGATGGCGGCCTCCAGCGACAGCAGTTGCTGTTCGCGCACCATCGTGCGCAGCACATTGGTGAACGTGCCCCATTGGCGGGGGTGCGGATGCGGGTCGAAGGGCAGCCCGTCGGACCCGACCATGGTGAGCGGGTGCGTGAAGATCCGGTTGACGTCTGCCGGGTCCATCAGGAAGTAGATCGCGCCTGCCGGGGCCAACCGCGAGACGGCGGCTTCATCGTCCAGGCCGAGTTCCTGCATGACTTCGCTGAAGTCGCGGCCGGTGGCTTCGGGGTAGCCCTTGGACCAGGTGATCATCGTGCGGCTGGCCAGCCGCGCGCGGTCCAGCCGCAGCATGGTGGAGGTGGCGGGGTAGGGGTGGCAGTCCAGGCAGACCGGCTGGCTGGCGGCCGCGCGGCTGATCAGGTCCAGGGTCTCGCGCGTGCGGCCATGGTTGCGTTCGCCCGCGAGCTTGTGGTGCGAGAACACCACGCGGCAGTCCAGCTCGCGGCCGATCAGCAGCGCTTCTTCCATGGCCGGCACGATATGGTCGGCCTCGTCGCGCAGATGCGTGGCGTACAGGCCGCGCCGGCCCGCATCCCGCAAGTCCTTCAGCGGGCGGCAGACGTCGATGATCTCATCGGTGGGCGCGGCGCTGGCCGGCGGATAGAACGTGCCGGTGGATACGCCGAAGGCGCCGGCGTCCAGCGCTTCTTGCATCAGATCGCGCATGGCAGCGCGTTCGCTGTCGTCGGCGGCGCGCGACGTGTCGTCCATGACGGCGACGCGCAGCGTCGTATGGCCGACCAGCGGGATGACGTTCACGGCGGCGGGCGTGGCGCGCAAGGCGTCCATCCAGGCTCGGAACGTGCCGAAGCGGAACAGCTCGGGCGGGCCCAGCAGGTCCAGCGGCTGGGGGACGGCGTCGCGCTCAAGCGGCGCCAGGCTGATCCCGCAGTTGCCGGTGACGACGGTGGTGATGCCTTGCGATACCTTGGGCAGCATGTCCGGATGCGCCAGCAGGTAGCCGTCATCGTGGGTGTGCGAATCGATGAAGCCGGGGGCGAGGACCTGGCCCCGGCCGTCGATCACAGCGACGCCCGCGGGATGGGCGAAGTTGCCTACGGCCACGATGCGTTCGCCCAGCACGGCCAGGTCGCCCCGCCGGGCGGGCCCGCCCGAGCCATCGATAAGCGTGGCGCCCGCCACGATGAAGTCTGCCTGCAAGGTGCGATCCGTCATGGGGCTGCTTAATCCAGTTTCTCGATGCCGGCGGTTTCGATGATCTTCTGCCATTTGGCCGTTTCACGATCGATCAGCTGCTTGAACTCCTCGGGCGAGCCCGTGGCGGGCACGGCGCCCAGCGTGGCCAGGCCGGTGCGCACGTCGGGCGCCTGCAGGGCCTTCTGGATGGCGGCGTTCAGCGTAGCCACTACGTCGGCGGGCGTGCCTTTGGGGGCGACCACGCCGCCCCAGGCGACCGTTTCATAGCCTTTCAGGCCGGATTCGTCCAGCGTCGGCACGTCGGGCATCAACGACAGGCGCTTCAGGCTGCTCACGCCGATGGCGCGCACCTTGCCGCTCTTGACCAGCGGCGTGGCTTCGGAGGTGTTGACGAACAGGTAGTCCAGGCGGCCACCCAGCAGGTCCTGGATGGCGGCGGGGCCGCCGTTGTAGGGGATGAACATCACATCGAGCTTGGCCATGCTCTTGAAGAGTTCGCCGCCCATGTGGCCCGTGGTGCCGACGCCCGACGCGCCGTACGACAGGCGGCCGGGCTGCTTGTGCGCCAGGTCGATCAGGTCCTGCACGCTCTTGACGGGGGAGTCGGCCGGCACGATCAGCGCGTTGTACAGGTCGAACATGTGGGCCACAGGCGTCAGGTCCTGGTCCACGTCGTAGGGCAGGCGCTTGAACAGCGAACGGTTCACGGCTAGCGTGTTGATGTTGCCGTAGCCCACGGTGTAGCCGTCGGCGGCGGCGCGCTTGACCAGCGCGATGCCGATGTTGCCGGCGGCGCCAGGGCGGTTTTCGACGACCATCGTGGCGCCCGTGTCACGGGCCAGCTGCGTCGTGATCAGGCGCGACAGCACGTCGGGAGACCCGCCCGCGGCCGACGGCACGACGAAGGTGATGGGCTTGTCGGGATACGGGCCGGCGACGGCGGTGCCGATCAGGGCGGCGCTGACGGCCAGCGCGGACAGACTGCGGAAAAAGTTGCGGTGCATGGTGGTATTCCCCTTGTTTTGTTGTCTTGAGGGGCGCAGATTACACCCGCATTGCGGCGCTGCATCATCGAAAAATGTGGCAATCCTATAATCCGCCGTTATCGATCAAGGGGAAGAAAAGTGGATGCGGATGCCTATGCCGACGAGGTCGGGCCCAGTGCAGGGCGGCCGTTGAACCTGCGCCAGATCGAGGTGTTCCGGGCGATCATGATGTCCGGTTCGATCAGTGGGGCGGGGCGCATGCTGCACGTGTCGCAACCGGCCGTGAGCCGGGTGCTGGCCTTGACGGAAAGCCGGCTGGGTTACCGGCTGTTTGAACGGGTGAAGAGCCGGCTGTCGCCCACGGCCGAGGCGCGCAGGCTGTATGCCGAGGTCGAACAGGTCTACGGCGGCATCCAGCGGGTGAACGACCTGGCCGCCAGCCTGGGGCAGTCTGG
>CAUSDE010000098.1:0-15805 GCA_963530045.1 uncultured Achromobacter sp. | reverse complement strand
CATAAGCGGCTTGCTCGGGGTCCGGCACGTGGCCGACGGGTGTGGACGGATAGGCGGACAGGTCTCTCTCGTCCAACGCCCAAACCTCCGGCGCGCCCGCGGGCAATTGGTCTTTCCAGACGGACTGGGTCAGCAACAACGCCGCCTGACTGTCTTCAAACAGGTAGCTCAGGCGTTCGGCCGGCAATTCGGGATCGATCGGCACATAGGCGGCACCGGCCTTCATCACACCCAGCAACGCCACGACCATGTCGATCGAACGTGTCATCAGCACGCCGACCCGGCTTTCCGGACCTGCGCCCGCCGCCCGCAGCGCATGCGCCAATTGATTCGTGCGCGCGTCCAGTTCCGTGTAACGCAGGCTGGCGTCGCCCATCACCAGCGCCGGTGCGTCCGGCGTAGCCGCGGCTTGCGCCGCCAATCTTTCCGGCACGCTTGCCACCACCCGTGCCGCGCCGCCGTCGCCTTGCCGCAGCAAACGTCTCTCGTCATCACCCGGCAACCAGGAAAGCTCCGCGATGCGGGTCTGCGGCGCATCCAGCCATAAACGCAACACACGCACATAACGCTGGGCAAGCAGCGCCATGCGCTCGGCGCTGAAAAGATCCGCGGCGTAGATCACGCTGGCGGTCAGGCCGCCGGCGGTGTCCTCGCGGGTTTCCAGGGTCTGCTCGAACGGCGTGTCGTCCAAGGGCACCGCAAACGGCGTCAGACTCAGGCCCGGCAAGGCGGCCAGGGCTTCATAGTCGTCGCGCAAATGGTTGGCCATGACCTGGAACAGCGGATTGCGATGCGCCGAACGGGTCAGATGCAGGGCATCGACAATGCGGTCCAGCGGCAATTCGCCATGCGCCTGCGCCTGGATCAAAGTATCGCTGGCCCGCGCCACGGCCTCGCCCAGCGTGTCGGCGCCCGACAGAACATTGCGCAGAACCTGGGTATTGACGAACAGGCCGACCAGGCCCGCCGTGTCCTGACGCCCGCGATTGGCCGTAGGCACGCCGACCCGAATGTCATCCAGCCCGCTATCGCGGTGCAACAACACCTGGAACGCCCCGAGCAGCGCGCTGAACAGCGTGCAACCGTTGCGCTGGCAAGCCCGGCGCAAGCGCTCTGGCATGCCCTCGGGCAGCGCGATCGCCTGCCGGGCCGCCCGCCAGGCGCTGCCCGGCAGGCGGGGTCCGTCAACGGGCAATTGCAGCCACGGATCTTCGCCGCCCAATTGCGCACGCCAGTACTCCAGCTGGCGCGCCTCTTCGCCCGCGGCAAGCCAGCTGCGCTGCCAGGCGGCGTAGTCGGCGTAGTCGATATTCAGAGGCGGAAGGTCCGCCGGCGCGTCGTCAAGCGCGGCCCGGTAGCAAGCGGCCAGCTCGTCCAACAGCACTTGCATGGACCAGCCATCGGCCACGATGTGGTGCAGCACGCCAACCAGCACATGGTCATCGCTGGCGGCCCGCAACAGCGCGAAGCGTGCCAGCGGACCGGCAAGCAGGTCGAAAGCGCGGCCGTTCAACCTGCCGGCGGCCAGCGCGAACGCCGCGTCGCGATCGCCGTCGGCCTGCTCGGCCACATCGATCCGCTCCAGCGGCAGCGCGCCCGCGCTCTCGACGCGCTGTGTGGGCGACCCTTGCGCATCCTGCTCGAACCGCGTGCGCAGGGCGGCGTGCCGTTGCGCCAAGGCATCCAGTGCGGCTTGCAGCGCCGCGATGTCGAGCTTGCCGCGCAGGCGCAGGCCGCCCGCGATATGGTAGGCCGTGGAGTCCGGCGCAAGCCGCCACAGGAACCATTGCCGCTGTTGCGCGTGCGACAGTCCGCCGCGCTCGGCCGCGCTGGCCGGCACGATGGGGAACTGCGCCGGCGACAGGCCCTGGTCGCGCAGCCTCCCATAGACTGCCTGGCGTTCCGCCAGCCCCAAGGTTGCGAAGCGCGCGGCAATGCGTGCAAGCGAGGCGTTCGACATCAGTTGTTCTCCAACGTATCCATGAAGGCGTCCAGGGCGTTCAGGGCCTGCGCGTCCGCCGTGCCGCCCGCGGCCTGCAGATGCCCGGCGAACGCCGCCAGCGTCTGGTGCTCGAACAAGGCATTGATGGGCGCCTGCAGTCCCAGGCCCGCTTGAATGCGCGCCGTGACCTGCATGACCATCAGCGAATGACCGCCCAGTTCGAAGAAGTTGTCCAGCCGCCCCACCCGCGCAACCCCCAGCACCGCCGACCAGATCTGCGCCAATTGCGCCTCCAGGCCCGCCTCCGGCGGCACATACTCACGGGCCGTTTCGTTCAGGTCGGGCGCGGGCAGCGCCTTGCGGTCAAGCTTGCCGTTGCGGTTGCGCGGCAAGGCATCCAGCCGCACCCACACGCCGGGAATCATGTAGTCGGGCAGGTCCCGGGCCAAGGCCACGCGTAACGCGTCGCGCCAGGCCTGCGCGCCCTCGGGCGGGCGCCATCCGGGCGCAGGCGCCACATAGCCGACCAGGCGGGCGCCGCTGCCGTCGTCGATCGCCTGCACGGCGGCCTCGCCCACTTCCGGCAATGCCGCCAGACGCGCCTCGATTTCGCCCAGCTCGACGCGATACCCGCGCACCTTGACCTGATGGTCCGCCCGCCCGGCATACTCCAGCACGCCGTCGGGCCGCATGCGGCCCAGATCGCCGCTGCGGTACATACGCGCGCCTGCCCCCTCGCCATGCAAATCCGGCAGGAAGCGTTCGGCCGTCAGGTCCGGGCGCCGGGTATAGCCGCGCCCCACGCCCACGCCAGCGATATAGATCTCGCCGACGACGCCCGGTGGCACGGGATTCAATTCAGCATCCAGCACCATCAACCGCGTGTTGTCGGCGGCAGTGCCGATGGGCAGCCCCGGACCGGGCTCCTGATCGCCCGGACGCAAGGTGAAGAAGGCGACGTCATCCGCGCATTCCGCCGGCCCGTACGCATTGACGAGCGGTACCTCGGGATAGCGCCGCAGCCAGTCGCGCGCCAACGACAGCGGCGTGGCCTCACCCGTGGGGAGCATCCAGCGCAGGGCCGGCAACGCCACAGGCGGCGCAGCCAGCATGCCCTGGATCAGCGTCGGCACGCTTTCCAGCACCGTGATGCCGCGCGCCTGCGCATGGCGCAGCAATGCGATCGGGTCGCGCGCCGTGTCGTCCGGCACGACTTCGACCGTGGCGCCGCACAGCAGGCCCGCCAGCATCTGCCACACGGAAATATCGAAACTGGGCGCCGCGGTCTGCCCGATGACGGCGTGCTCGTCCAGCCCCAGCGCGGGCACCTTGCTCAACTGGTTATTCAACATGCCCCGGTGCGTGACCACCACCCCCTTGGGCTCGCCGGTGGAACCGGACGTGAAGATCAGGTAAGCGGCCTGGTCCGGGTGCGCGTGGCGTCCGGGGTTGCCCGGTTCCTGTCCCCGCCCGCGGGCCGGCCCGGCCAGCGCCTCTTCCGCCCACAGGACGCGCGGGGCGTTGCTCAGCAGCGCCAGCGCCGCGTCCAGCTGCGGCGCTTCGGCCGTGCCCACCAACACCACCTTGGCGCCACTCTGGCCTAGGATGGACGCCACGCGTTGCGGCGGCAAGCGCACGTCCAGCCCAAGATAGGCCGCGCCGGCCTTGAAAGTGCCCAGCGCCGAGGCGATGAAATTCACGCCCCGCTCGCAGTACACGGCCACCACGTCGTCGGCGCGCACGCCGCGTTCGATCAAGGCCTGCCCAATGCGGTTGGCGCGCCGGTTCAGCTCGGGATACGTCACGGCATCCTGGCCGCAACGCACGGCGATGCCGTTGCGCCGGGCAGCCTGCGTCTCGAACAGCCGCACATAGCCCATGTCGAAGCAATAATCCGCCTGGCGGCCATGGCCCGCGGCCAGCAAGCGGTCCCGCTGCGCCGGCGACGGCGCCATCAGGGACGCCACGGACGCATCGGGCGTCGCCATCAAGGCTTCGACATTGGCGCGGAACGTGGCCAGCATGCCGTCGACGGCTTCCGCGTCCAGACGGCGGGTGTCAAACGTCAGCTGCAGCGCCAGGCGCGGTCCCGGCAAGAGCACCACCGTCAACGGATAGTTGGTATGCGTGCGCATCCCCAACGAACGCAGCCCCATGCGCTCGGCGCGATCGAACACCGACCCGGCGATCGGCGCGTTTTCAAACACCACCAGGCTGTCGAACAGCGGCTGGCCCGGCGCAACGTCGCTGAACCCTTGCACTTCGGCCAGCGACAGATGTTCGTGCGCGCGCATGTCGGCGTTCTGATCCAGCAGCGTCCTCATCCATTGCGCCGCTGACAACAGCCCGCCCACCGGCAGGCGCACGCGCATCGGAATCGTGTTGATGAAAATGCCGATGGTCTGCTGCGCTTGCGCCATCTCGGTGGGTCGGCCGGCCACGGTCACGCCGTACAGCACTTCGTCCTGGCCGGCATGGCGCGCCAGTGTCAGCGCCCATGCCGCCTGGATCACGGTATTGGGCGTGACCCGGCACTGCTGCGCCACCCGTTGCAACTGCGTGGTCTGCGCTTCGCTCAGCGTGCTGGTCAGGTCGACCATGGACGACACTTCGCCCGCCGTCGCGGCGCGCAACCCCGGCAGGGGCGTCACGGCGCCGAAACCCGCCAGCGCCTCCTGCCAATAGCGGCGCGCGGCGTCGATGTCTCGCCCTTGCAGCCAATCGATGAAATCGCGATGCGGACGGCTGGGCGCGCGCACCGGCCCTTGGCCGGCGCGGCGCGCTTCGTAGTTGTCGAAGAAATCCGTCAACAGCAGCGACAGGCACCACGCATCCATCAGCATGTGATGAAAGCTCAGCGCCCACCGGTATTCCCGGTCCGCCACGCGGGCCACGCGCAGCCTCAACAACGGCGCCTGATCCAGCGCCAGCCCCGTCCTCAGTTCCTCGTGGAGCAGCGACTCGTAATGCGCCACGGCGGCCTCATGGCCCAATTCGCGCAGGTCCAGGCGCTGCACGGGCAGCACCACCGCGCGCCGGATGACCTGAACCGGATCATGCGCCCATTGCCAATGGAAGGTGGCCCGGAGCGCGGGATGGTTCTCCAGCACGCGCCGCCATGCCCATTCGAAGGCGTCCTCGTCCAGTTCACCATCGACGCGATACCGATCCTGCATCACGTAGATGCCCGAATTCGGATTGCGCAACGTGTGCAGCAGCATGCCGTGCTGCATAGGGCTCAGGGGATAGGCGTCTTCGATGTCTTCCGCGGAAACCGGCAACTGCGCCAGGCGCTCGGGCGTCAGCCGCGGCGCAGAAGCGGTGGCGGCGGCATCCGTGCTGTCATCCGCCATCAACACCCCGGGCGCCAGGGCGGCCAGCGTTTGCTGCTGCAGCAATTGCTTCGGGCTAAGGACCAATCCCGCCTGCCGCGCCAACGCCACTACCTTCAGCGTCAGGATGGAATCGCCGCCCAGTTCAAAGAAATTGTCGTCGCGCCCGATTGTCTCCACGCCCAGCGCCTTTGCCCAGATGGCCGCCAGCGCGGTCTCCAGCCCCGGCTTGGGCGCGGCGGACGACGTGCCCTGCAACGCGGGTTCTTCGGGCAACGCATGGCGGTCGACCTTGCCCGCCGCATTCAGCGGCAGCGCCGGCAGCACCAGCACTCGCGCGGGCACCATATAGTCCGGCAGTACCTGGGCAAGCGACGCCCGCAACGCGTCCGCCTCCACAACCGCCCCGGCAGCCGGCGCCACATAGGCCAGCAAGCGCCTGGCTGCGCCCGCTTGGCCGCCCGTCGCCACCGCCACGGCCTGCCCCACGCCGGGCTGGGCCAGCAACTGGGTTTCAACCTCGCCCAGCTCGATCCGGTAGCCACGGATCTTTACTTGATGGTCCACCCGGCCCAGATATTCGATCTGGCCGTGCCTGCCCCAGCGCGCCAGGTCGCCGCTGCGGTACATGCGCGCGCCACCGCCCAGGAACGGATCGGCCACGAAGCGTTCAGCAGTCAGGTCCGCGCGATTCAGATAGCCGCGCGCCAAGCCGTCGCCGCCCAGGTAGAGTTCCCCCGCCGCGCCGGGCGGCAGCAGGTTCAGGTCGGCATCCAGCACATAGGCGCGCCGGTCGCCCACCGGTTGCCCGATAGGCATGTAGGCCGCGTCGTTGGGCGTATCGGGATACGCCTTGGCGATCAACGGCGTAATGACGGTTTCGGTCGGCCCGTAACCATTGATCACGCGCGGCGGCCGCAGGGTGTTCTGGATCAACGCCAGCGTCGTGCGCGAGGTGGCTTCGCCGCCGACCGTGTACGACCGGATGGGCAGCGCCGCGGCCGCGCCGCCCTGAGACTCCGCCAATTGATGCAGGTAGCTGGGCGTAAAGCACGCGATCGTCACGCCATGGCGCGCGATTTCGGCGCAACTGCGCTCAACGGACCAGAGTTCATCGTCGCGCGGGATCAGGACGCCGCCAAACGCCAACGGCGTCAGCCAACGTTCGTGCGCGCCGTCGAAATTGATGGACGCGAATTGCAGTTCGCGGTCATCGGGCGTCATCCCGTACAAGGCGCCGATTGCCTGGATATGCATGGAGAGCGGGCCATGCGAGACCGCTACGCCCTTGGGCAGGCCCGTGGAACCCGACGTATAGATCAGATACGCCAATTGCCCCGGATGGATGCCGTGGTCCGGATTGTGCGCCGGCTGGCTGGCCACGTCGGCCGATGCCGCGCCGTCCAGCGACAGGCTGCGCACGCCCGAGGGCAGCGTCATGCCGCGCAGCACCGATTCTTGCGCCAGGACGAGCCGCAGCCCGCTGTCATGCATCATGTGCGCCAGGCGCGCCTCCGGATAGCCCGGATCCAGCGGCACGTAGACGCCGCCCGCTTTCAGCACCGCCAGCATGGCCACGATCATGTCCGCGCCTCGGCCCAGCGCAATGCCCACCGCCACCTCGGCGCCCACGCCATGGGCGATCAGCAGATGCGCCAGCCGGTTCGCGCGTTCGTTCAACTGCGCATAGCTCAATATATCGGCGCCCGCGATCAGCGCCATCGATTGCGGCGCCTGCGCGGCATGGCCTTCGATCAGACGATGCACGGGCGTAAACGCGCGCGGCGTCCACGCGCCTGTCCCGGCCGCCAGCAGCGCGCCGCGCACGCCGTCGTCCAGGACGTCCAGCGTATCCAGCGTCACGTCGGGCGTATCCGCCAGCTGGCCCAGCGCTTTCACAAGCGCCTTGGCCAATGCCTGCATCGTGTCCGCATCGAACAGGTCGCGCGCGTAGATCAGCGTGGCCGCCAGCGCGCCGTCCTTGCCCTCCCGCGTTTCCAGCGTCAGCTCGAACTGCGCGGCGCCCTCCGGCAACGGCAGCACCGTGGTCTCCACGCCAGGCAGCGCCAACGGCGAGCCCGCCTCATCGCGCAGGTGGTTCATCATCACCTGGAACAACGGGCTTTGGCCCACGCCGCGTTCAGGCGCGATCGCATCGACCACGCCATCGAAGGGGTAGTCCTGACGCGCCTGGGCATCCAGCACCGTGTCCCGCGCCTGGGCGGCCACCTCGCGCAACGACATCCGGCCGCGCACCTGGCCGCGCAGCACCTGCGTATTCACAAAGAAGCCTACCGTGCGGGCCAACGCCGGCAGCGGCCGGTTGGCCGCCGCCACGCCGATGCGAATGTCGGTCTGGCCGGTGTAGCGATACAGCACAGCCTGAAAAGCGGCCAGCCATTGCATGAAGGCTGAACCCTGCGCAGTGCGCGCCGCCTGCTGCACCCGGGCCGACAAGTCCGGACCAACCGGTACCTCGCAGCGCGCCGCCTGGTAGCGGCCTTGCGCCGTACGCGTCCGGTCGGTCGCCAGTTCCAAGGCCGGCTGTTCGCCGCCCAGCAACTTGACCCAGTCGTCGCGTTGCGCGTCCCAGCGGCCGGCCTCAAGCTGCGCCCGTTGCCACGCGGCGTAATCGGCGAATTCCAGCGGGACCGGCGCAAGCATCCGGCCAGCCATCAACGCGCCAAGTTCCTCGAACAGCACGCGCATCGAGACCGCATCGGCCACGATGTGGTGCGCGACCACGACGAGGATGTGCTCTTCGTCATCCACGCGCAGCAGCTCGGCACGCAAGGGCAGCGCGCGTTCCAGATCAAACGGCGTGTCGAACGCCAGCCGGATGATCGCATCGGCCCGAGCACGGGCAACCACCGGAGCGCCGGCCGCCGGAACGCCGGCCGCCGGGTCGCCGGCCGCCGGGTCGCCTTGGCGCAGATCACGCTGCCGCACGACCGCGGGCGGCGCGACGCCGTCGGCCGAAGGCGCGTCCAGGTCGATGGGCTGCTGCACCGGCGTGCCGTCTTCCAGTACGCGAAAGCGCATGCGCAGGGCGTGGTGCCTGCGGATCAGCGTCTCTATCGCAACGCTCAGGCCCGCGCCGTCCAGCGGACCCGACAGCCGCAACGCCTGCCCCACGTGATAGGCATTGCTGGCGGGGTCCAGCTGCCACAGGAACCACTGGCGCAATTGCGCCGAAGACAGCGGCGCCACGCCGTCAGGGCGCGCGGCCGCGGCGATCGGCGCTTCGGCCGCGACGCTGCCGGCCTTCCCGCCCTGAGGCCCGGAAGCCAGTTCGCGGATGCGCGCGGCGCAGCCAGCCAGCTCCGGATAGTCGAACACCAGGCGCGGAGACGCCGCGATGCGCCAACGGGCGGAAATGGCCGCCGCGACCTGGACGGCAGCCAGCGAGTTGCCACCGCTGGCAAAAAAGTTCGATCCCGCATCGGGCAGCTCGCCTCCCAGCGCCTCGCGCCAGATCGTGGCCAGCGCCTGCGCATCCGCATCGTGCAACGCGACCGGCGCGGACGGCGGCGCACCGGCCGCGTCTCGGCGCTGCCCATGGTCGAAAACGGCATAAGCATCGAGTTCGCCCGTGCGCCAGCCATCGCGGCAGGCCGAACGCTGCAGTTTCCCGCTTGACGTCTTGGGCAGTCCGCCCGGATTGAGCAACACGACAACGCTGGCCGGTTCGCCGCAGGCCACGCCGACCGCCTGGCTGATCGCGTCGCGCAGCGTCTCGGGCGGCACCAGCTTTTGCAGGCCGCGCGAGACTTCAGCGGCCACGCCGATGCCCTCGCCTTGCGGCCCCTGCACCGAAAACGCGGCCACCCGCCCCTTGCGGACGGCTTCAACTTCGGCTTCCACTGCGCGTTCGACGTCCTGGGGATACAGGTTATGCCCGCGCACAATGATCAGATCTTTGCGCCGGCCCGCGATATGCAGCTGGCCGCCATGGAAAAAGCCGAGATCTCCGGTACGCAACCAGCGCCTGCCTTGCTGTTCCAAGAACGTCTCGGCTGTGGCGTCGGGCCGGTTCCAATACCCCTGCGCGACGCTGGGCCCGTGCACCCAGATTTCCCCGATGCGGCCGTCGCCTGCGTCGGCAAGCGAATCCGGATCCACGATGCGCACGGCGTGACGGCCAGGCACCGTGCCGCACGCCACCAGCTTGCCGCCCGCTTCTGCCGGCGACACCTGGCCGGCGGCCAACAGCGCCGGGTCAAAACCCGTGGCCGTCATGCCCCCGCCGCTGACCCCGCCCGTCACCAGCAGCGTCGCCTCGGCCAGGCCGTAGCAGGGGTAGACCGCGCCCGTTGCCAGACGGGCCGGCGCGAAGGCGGCCAGGAAGTCGCGCAGCGTGTCGTGGCGCACGGGCTCGGCGCCCGAAAACGCCACGCGCCAACGCGACAAGTCCAGCTGGGCCAGGCGCTCGGGCTTGGCGCGCTCCAGGCACAGGCGGTAGGAAAAGTCCGGCCCGCCGCTATGCGTGCCGCCATAGGCCGCCACCGCCTCGGGCCAACGCATCGGCCGCTCCAGGAAGTAGCGCGGCGACATCAACACGCAAGGAATGCCGCGGTACAGCGGTTGCAGCAAGCCGCCGATCAGTCCCATGTCGTGGTAGAGCGGCAGCCACGACACCCACACGTCGCCGGGATTGGCGCCCAGGCGTTCGGCAATGGCGGCCTCGTTGGCCATCAAATTGGCGTGGCTGACCATCACGCCTTTTGGCGCGGAGGTCGACCCCGAGGTGTATTGCAGGAAGGCGATCTGTTCGCCGTCCGGTTCGAAGTTGGCGCGGGCCGCGCCGGCCTCGCCCAGTTCGCCGTCGATCGCCAGCATGTCGGCGCCCGCCCAAAGGTCTTCGAACGGCGCGATGGCGTCGCGCAGGTCGGCCGTGGTCAGCACGCAGCGGGCCGCGCAATCGGCGGCGATGGCCGCGACCCGGGCCAGTTGCTGGCGCCGCACCGACTCCGGCGGGAACACCGGCACGGGAATCAATCCCGCGTACATGCACGCGAAGAAGCCGGTCACATAGTGCTCGTTGTTGTCCATCAGCAAAAGCGCGCGGTCGTTGACGGCGTATGCGCCGGCCAGCACGGCGGCCAGCGCGCGCACGCGCGCATCCAGCGCGGCATAGCTGAAGCGGCGGTCGCCGGTGGCGTCGACCACGGTCAGCGCGGTGTCGTCCGGCCGGTTGCGCGCCAGGTCGCGCACGCGGGCCACGATGGTGGCAGGGAGCGTCGTCGCGGAGTTCTCGGAGGCTTGCATTGCGTACACCTGTGGGAGAAGGTCGCCGGAATCAGAAATCGGCGAAGTTGCTATGGGATTCGGCCATCGCGACCACGACTTTGCGCGGTCCCTGGAACGGGGTGCGCCCGTGCGCCACCAGCATGTTGTCAAGCATCATCACGTCGCCCGATTGCCAGGGGAACATGACGGTCTGCGCGTCCAGCACCGCCCGCACCGCGTCGAACATCGCATCCGGTATGGGCTGGCCGTCGGCGAAGTACACGTTGCGCGGCATGTTCTCGATGCCAAGCACCTCTTCCAGCGACTCGCGCACTTCGGGCTGCAAGTTCGATACATGGAACAGGTGGGCCTGGTTGAACCACACCATGTCGCCCGTCCACGGGTGGGTGGCCACACCCTGGCAGCGCTGGCGCGTGCGCAGGTCGCCGTCCGGCTTCCATTCGCACTGGATGCGGGCGCGCTGGCAGAACGCCTCCACGTCAGCGCGGTCGTCGGTGTTGAACACCTTTTGCCACGGCACGTCGAATTCGCCGTAGTTGCGCTCGTAGATCAGCCCGGCGGCGAAGCGCTCGCGAATGGCGGCCGGCATGTCCCGGAAAACGGCGCGGCTGTCGGCGATGGGCGTCTCGCCGCCGACGGGCGACGCCGTCACGCAGTGGAACCAGATCTTCATCGGCCATTCGCGCGTGTAGGCTTGCTCGTTGTGCAGCGGAATGTGCTGGTGCGCGGGGTATTCCGTGGACGTATAGACGCCGGACTGCACCGCGCTGCGCGGCGTGGACGCGAATTCATAGCTCAGGAGCGGATGGCCGAAGCCGGCCGCGAAAGCGCGGAAGTCCTCGACGGACGGCACCGCGTAGCCGCGCAGCAGTACTCCGCCCACGTCGCGCAACGAACGCGACAAGTCGTCCGCCAGGTCGGGCAGCGCCAACAGCAGCGCTTGCCCGGGCGTCTTGGGCGTGTACAGCACCGGCAGTTGGCTATTGACGGGGGCCTTGCTCAGAAAAGTGTTCATTGTCGAATTCCTGGGGCACGCGCAGAGCGCGATGGCAAGATGGCGCCGGCGCGATCCTCGGGATCGCGAACGGCAGGCAACCAGGCCAGTGCGGCCACGTAACCGGCAGGCATCGCCAGTTCGCAGGCTTCGCAGGCAGGCCAGTCGGCACAGGCCGCCGAGACGGCGATTTCGCCGGCCCGCCCGCCCGGATGCACCTGGACCTGCAGCAGATGCTGCGCCACGCCCACCCCCCAGGCTTTCAGCGCGGCCTCCTTGCCCGTCCAGCGGCGCAAGAAGGCCGCGGCCGGCGGGAGCCCCCGCCAGCCCATCCGCTCGGCCGGCAACAAGGCATAGCCTGCCAAGGGCTCCAAATCGAATATGTCTTGCTCGCACTCCACGTCTACGCCCACTTCGCGGCGGTCCGACATGGCCACCAGGGCGTAGCCACCGGCATGGCTCACGTTGAAAAAGCAGGAAGCGCCCTGCCCAAGCTCGGGTTTGCCGTGCTTGCCGGCGCGCAGCGGCACCTGGGCGGGGGCAAGCCCCAGACGCCCGGCCAGCAAACGGCGCAGCCCCGCTCGCGCGCCGACATACCGGGCGCGGTCCGCCTCAAGGCGAAAGCGCCAGGCGCGGTCTTGTTCGGGCGAGGTCAACACGAGCCAGTCTTCGGCGGCGTTGCGGTCCACCGGCAGACGCCATACCGAGATGTCGGCGGGCACCGCCTCAGGCCCCGTCAAGGCTTGCATGCCGGACTCCCTGGCTTGGCGCCGACGGCCGGCCCAGATGCGCGGCGATCGCGCCCAGCACGGCAGGCTCGCTATCGCGGATGAAAAAGTGTCCGCCGTCGAAGTATTCCAGCGTGGCGGATTCCTGCGACACGTCCTGCCAGGCGCGCAGCCGTTCGGGCGCGATGTCGTCGCGCCGGCCGCCCATCACGTGGACAGGCAGCGCCAGCGGCGCTTCGTCGTGATGGCGGTAGTCCAGGCATAGCGCGTAGTCGGCCTCCAGCACCGCCAGCGTCAGGGCCAGCAGTTCCTCGTCCTCGAACACGGCTTGGGGGGTTCCGCCTTGGCGGCGCAGGTCATCCAGAAGATCGGCGTGGCCGCGCATGCGGGCCAGCCGCGAATTGTCGCGGGCCGACGGCGATGCGCTGCCGGAGGCGATCAGGCATTGGGGCAGCGGCAGGCCAAGGGAGGACTGGCGCCTGGCCGCGCCGTAGGCCAGCAAGGCGCCCATGCTGTGGCCGTAAAGCGCATAGCGGCCGGACGTCCAGGGCCGCAGCCGCGCGCAAATGTCATTGACCGCCTCTTCGAAGCCCGCACTGAACGGGTCGGCGATACGGCTGCCCCGCCCGGCAAGCTCCACCGGCTCGACGCGCAGCCACGCCGGCAGCAGGCGCCGCCACCGCAGATACATGGTGGCGCTGGCACCGGCGCACGGCAGGCACAGCAAGGTGATGGGCGCGGCCATCGTCAAGCCTGGCCGGCGGACTGGGCTTCCATGTGGCGGCGCAACGAACGGGGACGCATGTCGGTCCAGACCGATTCGACATAGGCCAGGCAGGCCGCCTTGTCGCCCTGGGTGCCGGTGTCGCGCCACCCCGCGGGAATGGCCTTGTAATCGGGCCAGATCGAATACTGCTCTTCTTCGTTGACCAGGACGCGGAACGTCGCGCCTTCGCGATCAAAACAACTCATGTCAGGGACCTCGCAAAGCACAGCGGCGCTTGCGGCGCCAGGGGACAGAATTCCCGTTTACGGAAAATCTGCATCTATCCACCTGACGAACCAGCCCGGACTTTGTTTAGTACGGACTGCCCTGCGTAGCCCAGGCCCTATTAAGGCCTGTCAACCCTCCATGGAGCCTGGCACCGGCCCCTAATCGATACGGCCGATCTCGGCGCCCGCCGTTACCGCCTTGCCAGCGGCCGCCAGGTGCTTGAGCACCCCGTCCCGGTGCGCGAGCACCTGCATTTCCATCTTCATGGCTTCCATCGTGGCGATCAGTTCGCCTTGCTTGAGCGTCGCGCCGTCTTCGGCGTTCCACGACTGGATAGTGCCCGCAATCGGTGCGGCCACGCTTTGCGCGCTGGCTTGCGCCGGGGCGGCAGTTGCCTCGCCCCCCGCCGCCGCGCCCGCGGATTGCAGGCCGCGCAGCAGTTCGGCCGGCAGCCCCAGGGACACACGCCGGCCGTCGATTTCCACGGCGGTGCGGTGAAGGTTCACGGCGCCCGACGGGGCCGGCCGCACGGCCGCTTCCAGGTCGTTGGCGAAGTCGGTTTCGATCCAGCGGGTGTGCACCTTGAAGCCTGCGCCATCGCCGATGAAATCGGCATGGTCCAGCACCGCGCGGTGGAACGGCAGCACCGAGGCCACGCCTTCGATGCGGAATTCGGCCAGCGCGCGGCGGGCACGCGCAATCGCCTGTTCACGCGTGGCGCCGGTGACGATCAGCTTGGCCAGCAACGAATCGAACGTGCCCGGAATGGTCGAACCGGATTCCACGCCGCTGTCCACGCGCACGCCTGGTCCGGACGGGGCGGCGAACGTCGCGATGAGGCCCGGCGACGGCAGGAAGCCGCGGCCCACGTCTTCGGCATTGATGCGGAATTCGATGGCATGGCCGCGCGGCGCGGGGGCCGAGTCGATAGCTAGCGGCAAGCCATCGGCGATGCGCAGTTGCTCGACCACGAGGTCCAGGCCGCAGGTCTCTTCGGTGACGGGGTGCTCCACCTGCAGGCGGGTATTGACCTCCAGGAACGAAATGGAACCCGATGCGCTCAGCAGGAATTCGACCGTGCCTGCGCCCACGTAGCCGGCATGCGCGCAGATGTCGCGCGCCGACGCGTGGATGCGCTGGCGCTGCGCGTCGCTCAGGAACGGCGCGGGCGCCTCTTCCACCAGTTTTTGGTTGCGGCGCTGCAGCGAGCAATCGCGCGTACCCAGCACCGCCACCTTGCCGTGCTTGTCGGCCAGCACCTGCGCCTCGACGTGGCGCGGGTGGTCCAGGAATTGTTCGACATAGCATTCGCCGCGGCCGAACGCCGTCACGGCTTCGCGCACGGCGGATTCGTACAGGTCGGCCACGTCTTCCATGCGCCAGACGACCTTCAGGCCACGCCCGCCCCCGCCAAACGCGGCCTTGATGGCAATCGGCAAGCCATGTTCATGCGCGAAGGCCAGCACTTCTTCGGCGCCGCCGACCGGACCGGGCGTGCCCGCCACCAGCGGTGCGCCGACTTCCATGGCGATTTTGCGGGCCTGCACTTTGTCGCCCAGGCGTTCGATGGTTTCCGGCGACGGGCCGATCCAGGTCAGGCCGGCGTCGATCACGGCGCGCGCGAAGCCGGCGCTTTCGGACAGGAATCCGTAGCCCGGATGCACGGCGTCGGCGCCGCTGCGGCGGGCAACGGCCAACAGCTTGTCGATATTGAGGTAGGTATCGGCCGGGCGGTCGCCCTCCAAGCCGAATGCCTCGTCGGCCATGCGCGTGTGCAGCGCGTCGAAATCGGCGTCGGCGTAGACCGCGACGGACTTCACGCCGTAGTCGGCGCAAGCGCGGATGATGCGCACCGCGATTTCGCCACGGTTGGCGATAAGGACTTTCTTCATGGCTGGCATATTCTGATTATTGCGTTGTGACTTGCGCGGCGGGGACATCAACCGGGACAAAGTCGGAAACAGGGTTCAAGCGCACGCGCGCGCCGATGGGGATCTGCGCCGCGCGGTCCAGGTGCCAGGGCGCGACCGAGCCGATCACCGGGTAGCCGCCCGTTAGCGGGTGGTCGGCCAGGAACAGCACCGGCTGGCCGCTGGCCGGCACCTGGATCGACCCCTTGCGGGTGCCCTCGCTGGGCAGTTCGGCATGGTTGGCGCGCTGCAGCGGCCGGTCGCCGTTCAAGCGGATGCCGACACGATTGGACTGCGGGGTGACGGTCCAGGCCTGGCTGGCAAGCAACGCCACGGCATCGGCATCGCACCAATCGGTACGCGGCCCCAGCACGACGTCCAGCACGACCTCGACGTCCTGCACGGGCAGGTCCGCCGCCGGCAATTCCGGCGCGCCGACGATGGCGCCCTGCCCGGCCGGCAGGATGCCGATGCGGTCGCCGGCGGCAAGCGGCTCGGGGCCGACGCGCGCCAGCGTATCGGTCGAACGGCTGCCCAGCACGGGTTCCACATCGAAGCCGCCGCGCACCGCCAGGTAATAACGGATGCCCGCTACCGGCTGCCCGAGCGTGAGCGTGTCGCCGTCGTTCAAGGCGATGGCCTCGTGGCCGGGAAC
>CAUSDE010000097.1:0-15913 GCA_963530045.1 uncultured Achromobacter sp. | reverse complement strand
GTCTATACCGGGCGCTTTCCCGATTACGTGCTGGGCGCCGTCGCGCTTTATACCGAGCATCTGGGAGCAGGACGCCGATTGGGGGATGCGCACGGCGTAGGCACGCCGTGCCGGGCCCTGTCGTTCGACTTCGTCGGCACACTGTGGCCGGGAGATGTGATCCTTATCGAGTGCCGCGTGGGCGCCTTGCGCACCCGATCCTTCGACATTGAACTGGCGGCCTGCCGACCCGACGGATCCGCCGTCTTTTCGGCAGTTTTTTCACCTATCTGCGTACGCCAGGACGAGCGAATCGGGACACCGGTTCCGGCGTCGCTTCGCGCGGTGCTGCTTGCCCACGGCGCCTACGAAACCCACACCCATGAAGGCGCGGCATGACCTACAGGATCGGCCAGATTGTCCCCAGCTCGAACGTCACGATGGAGCGCGAAGTCCCTGCGATTTTCGGGGCGCGCATGCAGGTTCTGCCAGAGCGCTTTTCTTTCCATGCCAGCCGGGTACGCATGCACCGTGTGGTGCCTGAGGAACTGCAGCGAATGAACCGCGACATGGGCCGCTGCGCATTGGAACTGGCGGACGCCCGCGTCGATGTCATGAGCACGGCTTGCCTGGTGGCGACGATGTGCATGGGCCTGGGCTACCACCGTCAGGCGCAGCGCGAATTGCAGGAGGCGCTGCAAGGCGCGCCCCATCTGCCCGCGATCATGACGTCGGCAGGGGCGCTGGTCGATCAATTAAAGGCGTTCGGCGCCAAACGCATCTCGCTTCTGGCTCCGTACAGCGATGCCCTGACCCGAGTGGTTGTCGACTACATCGAGGCGGAGGGAATCCAAGTGAAGGATTTCCGGAACTTCAGCATCCTGGACAACCTGCAAGTGGGAGAGCGGGATCCCCTTGCGTTGCTTGACGACGTCAAGGCGCTTGATACCGCCGGCGTGGATACCGTCGTGCTGTCGGCCTGCGTGCAAATGCCGTCGCTGGCGGCAATCGAACGTGCCCAAGCGGCGCTGGGCATCCCGGTGACGTCGACCGCCATATGCACCGCCCGGCAAATGCTTGCGCAGCTGGACCTGGCGCTGGAGGCGCCAGGGGCCGGCGCGTATCTGGGAAGCCGAACCGGGCTGTAGTCTGAAGTCGAGGGCAGGCAGAGGCGCAGAAGCCTGCGCGCGGGATGGAGGCCGGATTATTTGCCAGGGGGGCAATAAGACTTTAGGATGCCTCCAACCCGTCCAATCTCCAAGAGTGCCGATATGCCCGCCATCAAGAGGCCCCCCGCCAGCGAGGCTGCGCCGCGCAAGCGCGGCCGTCCGCCCAGGGTCGAATCCCCCATCAATGACCAGGCGACGCTCAGCCGCGCCACCATCATTGCGCGCGCCATTTCATTGGCGCGCGAGACGTCGTTGGATCAGATCTCGATGGTTCAGCTGGCCAAGGACTTCGGCGTGGCGCCCGGGTTGATTCACTATTACCTGGGGGGCCGGGACAAGCTCATCACGGGCGTGCTGAACAACTATTACCGCGAACGGCTGGCCAGGATGCCAGCGTTGACGGGCAACTGGCGCGCCGATGTCGAAATGATCGCGCGCGTCAGCCTTGCTTTCGCGGTCGAGAACCCCGGCGTCAGCACTTACGTGGCTTCGCACAACCGGTTCCGGCTGTTCCAGGATGTCGAACCCGGCGAGACAGATTTCGGCGCGGCGTTCTTCAACCATGCGACGACGGCATTCATGCAGGGCGGGTTCTCCGCCAAGCAGGTGGCCCTGGCGTATCACCTGCTGGCCCAGTTCCTGGTGGCAAGCAGCCGGGCCGAGGCTGCCAAGCAACTGCCCATCTACCATCGCGACTTCATCTTGAGCCGCCTCGAAGCCATGCCCGCCGAGCAGTACCCAGGCGCGCGCTACGTCAGCGAGGCGTTTTCCAGCCTGGATACGGAACTGGCGTTCGAAGCCGGGCTGCGGATCCTGCTGGACGGGATCGCAAGCTGGGCGGGCGAGCCGGACACCGCGATCGAAGCCAAGCCCAAGGCCATCGCCAAGCGCAAACCGCGCGCAAGCAAGACCGCCTGAGCCTGCCCGCCGGCGCGCTCGCCGATGCCGTGGTGTAAACCCTTATTTAACACTCTATCAATTAAATTTATATTTAATTGATAGAGTGTTAATAAGCTGCGCGCGCGGCAGCCGCCGCGACGATGCCGCATAAGGAGACATCATGAGGCTTCATCAGTGGTTGACGGGAATGGCCGTCGCCGTCAGTTGCGCGGCGTCGTTGGCCGCGCAGGCATCGCCGTTTCCGGACAAGCCCGTGAGATTCATCGCGCCGACCGCGGCGGGCAGCGCGCCGGACATCATCACCCGCTTGGTCGCCGACAAGCTGGGGCAGCGGTGGGGGCAGCCCGTCATCGTCGAGAACCGGCCCGGCGGCAACGGGATCATCGGCATGAACGCGCTGACGCGCGCCGATGCGGATGGCTATACGCTGGCGATGTTCCATGCAGCGGCGGCCGTGACCACGCCATTCCTGTACCAGGCGGCGAAGTTCGACATCGAGCGCGATACCGATGTGGTGGCGACGCTGGCATATACGCCGATGATGCTTGTGACGACGCCTGGGACGCCGTATCGCACCGTTGCGGACCTTGTCGCCGCGGCGAAGGGCGGAGAGAGCTCGGACCTGGTGATCGGCAGTCCAACCCGCGGCTCGATCCCCAGCCTGTCCGTGTACCTGATGGGCCAACTCAGCGGCCGCGATTTCCGACAGGTCAGTTTCAGCGGCACGTCCCAAGCCTTGCAGACGTTGATCAAGGGCGACATTCCCGTCTACATCGATGGCGTTGCGCCGCTTGTGCCGCTGGTGCGCGCCGGCAAGCTGATACCCATCGCGATGAGCGCGGACCAGACACTGCCCGGGTTCGAGAATATCCCTCTGGTCGGGGCCACGTTGCCCGGCATGGTGACGTCAGGCTGGTTTGCCGTGTTCGCCCCGAAGGGAACGCCTGCCTCGGTGCTGGACTCGCTGCATGGCGCGATCAACGAGGTGCTGCAAGCGCCAGATGTGCAAGGACGGCTGGCGGACATCGGGACGTTTCCCATGATCAAAAGCCGTTCCGAGGCGGGGGCGTTCGTCCATGGCGAAAAGACCAAATGGGGAGAGGTCATCTCCAAGGCGCAGGTGAAGGCCGAGTAGGGCGCTGCATGCGGGTTCAGGGCTTTCCCCAGGTCCGATTGCACGGCAGGCGAGACTGGCATTAGAATGCGAACGGTTCGCATTACATTTGTCATCCCCTCGCAACTACCGGACGTGCGGCCGGAGAGAGAATCCCGTGGCCAGCGCCGAGTCTGCCCTACAGAAGCAACAGCATGCGTTCTACAGCAGCCATCATGGATGGCTGCTGAGCTGGTTGCGCCGCAAGGTCGGCAACAGCTTCGACGCGGCCGACCTGACCCAGGACACCTTCGTGTGCCTGCTGGGCGAGGGCCGCACCGAAGACATCCGTGAACCCCGCCCGTTCCTGGCCACGATCGCCCGGCGCCTGCTGGTGCGCCGGCGCCGGCGCGAACTGCTCGAAGCCGCGTACCTGGATGCACTGGCGACCTTGCCGCAAGACACCGCGCCGTCGCCCGAAAGCCTGAGCTTGGCGTTGGAGACGCTGGAACAACTGGACCGCGCCCTGGCGGGCCTGCCGCCGCCGGTGCGTGCCGCATTCCTGTTGGCGCACATTGAAGAACTGAGCTACGCGCAGATCGCTGAACGTCTGAACGTGTCGGCCAGTTCCGTGAAGCAATACCTGACGCGTGCGAACCGGCATTGCCTGTTCGCGTTGGCCGCCTGACTATGGCGAACCCTGACGGCGCGGCCAGCCTGGACCGCCAGCCGCCCATGGCGCAAGGGCAACCGATCAATGTGGCGGTAGCCGACGCCGCGGCCGATTGGCTGACGCTGGCGATGTCGGGCGACATGACGGACGACGAACGCCAGCGTCTGCAAGCCTGGCGTGGCGCCTGTCCGGATCACGAGCGCGCCTGGCGGCATATCGAATCGGTCATGGCTCGGCTGGGGGCCTTGGAGCGTCCCGCAGCCTACCGAAGCCTGGCGCAGCTCGATGCGCCCGCGTCGGCCAAGCGCCGGCGCGCCGTCGCGTCGCTGCTGGCGTTGGGCGTGGCGAGCGGCGCGGGATGGTCGGCCGCAGAGTCGACGATGGGCCGCCGCTTGCGCGCCGACGTCCGCACGGGCGCCGGCGAGCAGCGCACGGTGACGCTGGAGGATGGCAGCCAGGTCATGCTGAATACCGGCACGGCGATGGATATCGCGTTTGACGGATCCCGCCGCGTGCTGCGGCTGGTGGCGGGCGAGGTGATGATCACCACCGGCCACGGCGACGGCGCGCGTGCCGACCCGCGGCCCTTCATTGTGCAGACCCGCGACGGCGATATCCGCGCGTTGGGTACGCGCTTCATCGTCCGCCAGTATGCCGACGAGACGGGCGTGGCCGTGCTGGAGCATTCGGTCGAAGTGACGCCCGCCGGCGCAGGCGCATCGCCTGCGTTGCTGCGCGCTGGCGAGCGACTGGCGTTCACCCGCAAGCGGGTGGGGCCGCGCGGCAGCGTTGACGTGCCCGCCACGGCGTGGACGCGCGGCCAGCTGATCGCCGAAGATGCGCGCCTGGGGGATTTCATCGAAGAGTTGAGCCGGTTCCGGCCCGGGGTCCTGCGATGCGATCCTGCCGTGGCGGACCTGCGGTTTTCGGGCGTATTCCCCATCGCGGACACCGACCGGATCCTGGCCCTGCTGCCGAACTCCCTGCCGGTGGCGATACGCCGCCGGACGTCGTATTGGGTCACCGTCGGCCCGGCCGATTAGGCGCCTTTCGAGGCCCTTTCCGAACCGTTTTCCGATCTGCTTTCCTCGTTGGAAAACTATTGTTTCAAATTTCGCCCGTTTTCGTCTGCCCGATCCGCGCGCTCGCGGCACCTACCCAGTGATGACTTCATTTGTTCACAGCATTCACTGAGGGAAATTCATGCCACAGCACGAGCAACGACACGCCTCGGCGGCGATTGCGGCGATCCTGGCGCTGGGCGCCGCCAATGCGGTCCTGGCGCAAACGCGCGAGCCCGGCGCCCAAATCGCGCAGGCGGACCGCCGCGCGTCCTTCGACATTCCCGCCGGCCCGCTGGCGCCGGCTCTGCGCAGCCTGGCGGCGACCGCGAGGGTGCCGCTGACGTTCACGGCAGATCAGACCGATGGCCGCACGACGGCGGGACTGAAGGGCGACTATGCGCCGCAGGACGCCTTTGAGCGCCTGCTGGCGGGGTCGGGCCTGCAGGCGGTCGTGCTGGGCAATGGCGGTTATGTATTGCGCAAGGCGCCGACCGCGGCCGATGCCGGCGCGCCGACGACGTTGCCGACGGTGACCGTGACGGGCAAGCGCCTGTACGAATTGCCCGATGCCTATGCGGGCGGACAGGTCGCGCGCGGCGCGCAATTGGGTCTGTTGGGCAATACCGACTACATGGATGCGCCGTTCAGCATCGCCAGCTACACCGCGCAGACCATTCGCGACCAGCAGGCGACCAGCATCGCGGAAGTGCTGACCACCAGCGATTCGTCGGTGCGCGCGTCGATCGGCAGCGGTAACCGCTACGACGCCTTGACGATCCGCGGCTTCCGCGTGGACAACGACGAGTTGGCGCTGAATGGCCTGTACGGCCTGGTGCCCGCCTACCGCATCAACCCTGATCCGGTTGAACGGATCGAACTGCTGAAAGGCCCGGGCGCGTTCCTGAACGGCATGCTGCCGTGGGGGAGTGTCGGCGGCGGCGTCAACATCGTCACCAAACGCGCAGAAGACGCGCCGTTGACGCGTTTCACGGCGGAATACGGGTCGGATTCCCGCTTTGGCGGCCATCTGGACCTGGGCCGCAGGTTCGGCGAGCAAAACGAATTCGGCCTGCGCCTGAACGGCGCATTCCGGGGCGGCGAACCGCGCATCGACGGCCAGTCCACGCAGAACGGCTCGGGATCGCTGGGCCTGGACTATCGCGGCAGCAAGCTGCGCGTGTCGGCCGACATCATCTATCAAGACGACTGGATGCGCGCGGCAGCGCGCGGCTATACGCTGTTGCCCGGCATCAAGGTCCCGGATGCGCCAGACCCCAAGACGAATCTGGCCCAGCGCTTCGACACGTCCAGCGCGCAGAGCCTGACGGCGTTGACTCGGGCCGAGTACGACCTGACCGACCGCGTGACGCTGTTCGGCGCCATCGGCGCAAACCGCTTCGACTACGACAAGCGCGAGGCGCCGGGGGCGACCATCGTCAACAGCAGCGGCGATGCGCTGTCCACATCCACCTACCAGCACGGCAAGACGGAAGCGGTATCCGGCGAGGCCGGGATCCGCGCCCGCGTGGATACCGGGCCGGTCACGCATCAACTGGTGCTGAGCGCGAACAAGCTGGATTCGCGGACGTGGCAGGGCCAGACGCGCTATGCGGACTATGCGACGAACATTTACCGTCCCGTGCGGCTGGACAGTCCCGGCGCGCCGGTATCCGAGAACCCGGAAAGCAAGACCAGCCAGAGCATCCTGCAAAGCGTCGCCATCGCCGACACGCTGTCCATCCGCGACGGACTGGTGCAGCTGACGTTGGGCGCCCGCCGCCAGAACGTCGATACGCGCGCGTTTTCACCGGCGGGCGACACGACCAACCACTACGACCAAAGCGCCACCACCCCGTCGGCCGCGCTGGTCGTGCGGCCGACTGAACAGTGGTCCCTGTACGCCAACTACATCGAGGCGCTGACGGCGGGCGGGTCCGCCCCGGCGGACGCGGCGAATTCGGATGCGGTGTTTGCGCCGTACAAGTCCAAGCAGTATGAGTTGGGCACAAAGCTGGACTACGGCACTTTTGGCGCCACGTTGGCGTTGTTCCAGATTTCGGTTCCAGGCGGCGTCGTGGATCCCGTCACCAAGGTCTACAGCCTGGACGGCGAGCAGCGCAACCGCGGCATCGAGTTGAACGGCTTCGGCGAGTTGGCCAAGGGCGTGCGGCTGATGGGTGGCGTGACCTGGCTGGATGCCGAACAGCGGCGCACGCAAGGCGGTGTCAACGATGGCAAAAGCGCCATCGGGGCCCCGAACTTGCAGACGAATCTGTCGATGGAGTGGGATACGCCGTTCGTGCAGGGGCTGACGCTGATGGGCCGCGTCATCCACACGGGCCGGGGCTATGTCAGCACCGACAACACGCAGCACGTTCCGGCTTGGACACGCGTTGACCTGGGCGGGCGCTATACGGCGAAGGTGGCGGGTAAGGAGGTGGTGCTGCGCGCCACGGTCACCAACCTGATGGACAAGCACTATTGGGAGGCGAATCCGTCGGGCTACCTGATCAGCGGCATGCCGCGCACGCTATGGCTGTCGGTGTCGACGGACTTCTGACGCCCGCGCGTTGAGGTCTTGGACGACCGGTGGCGCGGGCGCCGCGCCACCGTTCCGGCATGGCGCCGGTCCGGTGGCACGCGGGTGGCGTCAGACGCCGACGACGGAGACCGCCTTCGTTACCAGGTAGGCTTCCAGCGCTTCCGGGCCGCCCTCGGAGCCGTAGCCCGAGTCCTTCACGCCGCCGAACGGGAGTTCAGCGGACGGGGTGGCAGGCTGGTTGACCCAGAGCATGCCCACTTCAAGGCGGCGCGACAGTTCGTGCACCGTCTTGATCGACTTGGTGAAGCCATAAGCGGACAGCCCGAACGGCAGGCGGTTGGCTTCGCGGATGGCCTCGTCCAGCGTTTCAAAGCTGCGGATCGCGGCGATCGGGCCGAACGGCTCTTCATTGAAGATGTCGGCGTCAAGCGGGACGTCGGTAAGGATCGTGGGCGCGAAGAAATTGCCGGCGCCACCGATCCGTGCGCCACCGGTGGCGATGCGCGCGCCCTTTTCGCTGGCGTTCTTGACGATCTTGTCCATGGCCACCAGGCGGCGGTCATTGGCCAGGGGCCCAAGCGTCGTGCCTTCGGTCAGGCCGTCGCCCAACTTGAGTTTTTCGGCGTGGGCGACGAAGGCTTGCTCGAATGCGGCCTTGACGCTCTTGTGGACCAGGAAACGCGTCGGCGAAATGCAGACCTGGCCCGCGTTGCGGAACTTGGCGCCGCCGGAGGCCTTCACGGCGAGTTCGACGTCGGCGTCCTCGGCCACGATCACCGGGGCGTGGCCGCCCAGTTCCATCGTGACGCGCTTCATGTGGCGGCCGGCCAGCGCGGCCAGTTCCTTGCCGACCGGGGTCGAGCCCGTGAACGTGACCTTGCGGATCACGGGGTGCGCGATCAGGTAGCTGGAAATCTCGGCGGGCGTTCCGAAGACCAGGCCCAGCACGCCCTTGGGGATGCCGGCGTCGACAAAGCAGTTCAGCAGGGCGGCGGGGGACGCGGGAGTTTCTTCGGGCGCCTTCACCAGGAAAGAGCAGCCGGTGGCCAGCGCGGCGCCAAGCTTGCGCACGACCTGGTTGACCGGGAAGTTCCACGGCGTGAACGCGGCGACCGGGCCGACGGGTTCCTTGATGACCAATTGCTGCGCCAGCGGGTTGCGCGACGGGACGATGCGGCCATAGACGCGCAGCGCCTCGTTGCCGAACCAGTCGATGATGTCGGCGCCGGCCAGCACTTCACCGCGCGCTTCGGCCAGCGGCTTGCCCTGTTCCTGGGTCAGCAGGCGGGCCACCGAGTCCGCGCGTTCGCGCAACAGGGCGGCAGCGCGGCGCATGACGGCGCAGCGTTCATGGGCGGAGGTATCGCGCCAGGTCTCGAACCCGCGCTGGGCCGCGGCCAGCGCCAGGTCCAGGTCTTCTTGCTTGGCGTGGGCGACCTGGCCGATCTTCTGGCCGGTGGCGGGGTTGACGACGTCAATGCGCGCGCCGCCTTTCGCTTCGCGCCATTCGTTGTCGATGAGAAGCAGGGTATTGGGGTAATCGGCCATGGGGTCTCCGTAGGTACAGGGGTTGACGGTCTGTCCGGGATGGCTGAGCGAACCTGCGCCAGTATCCATGCCCGTCTCGGGGTTCTCTCGGAAAAACGCGTCCGGTCAGTAGGGAAACAATGACTCTACGCCGAAATTCCGGACGAATCCACCGCCCCGGGGCGGCGGGCGCCTGGTCGAAGTGCCTCCACGCGGACGCATACCCCTGGGACAACGGCTTGTTACGGCCTTTCAGAGGGCCTTGGCAGATTGCTGGTCAGCCGAGCGGGGTCTTCGGGTCACACGGCATACGTCACCCGATGCGCCTCGGTCGGCAGCGGCAGATCCCAGCGGTGCAGCATGCCGGTCAGTGTCTTATTCGACAGGGACGTATCGCGCCGGCTGTTCCGCCGCAGCAGTTCGGCGCGCGGCTGCTCCAGATAGACCAGTTCGACTTGCGCCTGATAGGAATACAGCAGATCCAGCGTCTTCTTGCGCATCAGTTCGCTAAGGTGCGTGGCGTTCCAGACAAAGGGCGCTTTGCGCCGCAGCAGCTCCCGGGCCCGGTCGATGGCCAAGTGCGCCACCATGCCTTCGTTCTTGCCGTGTCGCAGGCCCAGTTCCTCTCGGGCGTCGTCGAACGAAATCACCGGCAGATCGGGATGGTGCCGGGCTACCCAGGTGTTCTTGCCCGACGCGGGCAGGCCCGACATCACGATCACCTGCGAACCCGGTTCCTGGAACAGCGGGTAATCGGGATGCACGTCAGCGCCGCGAAAATAGCTGATCGCCGTATGGGCATCGGCGAAGGCGCGCGGTTGGCTAAAGCAGCGTTCGTCGCGCGCCAATTCGCAAAACAACGCGATGTTGTCCAGCACACGCTGACTATCCGGGCAGATGCGCCCGCGCATGTCGGCTTCGGCCAGCATGGCCAGCAGGGCAATGTCGACCTGCCAGGACAGTTCGCGCACGATGAACTCGGGCGTCTTGCCGCGGCGCGAGCCCTCCAGGGCGAAGAACGGCACCTGATGGACTGCGATCAACCTACACACGGCCTCGCGCACGGCAAAGGGCACGCCGGCATCCCATAGCGCGATGCGCGCGTCGATGGCGCCCTTGCGGGAATGACCCGGCTGACCGATGGCGCCAGTGACGGGGTCGATGACCGTGGTGCTGTGCTTGGCGACGTCATGCAGCAAGGCCGCAAGAAGCACCACTTCCTGGTCAGCTCGGTCCGCGGCCTGGTATTGCGGCAACGCCAGCAGCGCTTCCATCACCATTTTGGTATGGGTCCAGACATCGCCCTCGCCGTGATAGCGCGGGTCTTGCGGTGTGGTCTTGGCCAGTTCCAGAGCGGGAAATGCCGCCAGGCAGGCGTCGTAATCCGGCGTGTGACCAGGGGCAGGCGTGAGCGCCTGCAATTGTGCGTATTGCATGATCTATTCCTTATTGTCCGGCGGCGCCGCGCAGCGTGTCCCAGTCCATCGCGAGGCGCG
Source organism: uncultured Achromobacter sp. (assembly GCA_963530045.1). Lineage (GTDB taxonomy): Bacteria > Pseudomonadota > Gammaproteobacteria > Burkholderiales > Burkholderiaceae_B > Achromobacter. The sequence continues at coordinate 5,470 of CAUSDE010000097.1, read as the reverse complement.
GCGCATAGAGGTCCACGCCGGGCGCCAGCAGGTTGGGCACGTAGGGCTGCTCGGAATGGTGCTTGTCCGAATCCAGGATGGCCTGCACGAAGTCGCGGCGCACCCACTTGTAGCGGGCCACAGTCCTGCCGCCGGCTTCCACCTTGATGTAGAGGCCTTCCGACAGGTCTGACTTGTCGCATTGCTTCCAGGCGCGTTGCAGATCCAATCCTTCGCGCTGCACGGTGGCCTCGAAGGCTTCGCGCCAGTCCGGCGTCTTGGCCAGCGACGGCCGCAATAGGGCTTTGAGCGTATCAAGCCTGGGCGGGGCCACGCCTTCAAACAGGACGGGCACGGACAGCACGGGGCCATTCGCCAGCAAGGCGCGGCGCGCGTCGGTGGAAAGGAAGTCGCCGCTGTGCCGGTCCAGCACGTCGAACTCGAAAAAGTGATGCGGCAAGGCGTCGTAGAACACCGAGTGCTTCTTCGTCAGCGTTTCGCCGTACATCACATAACGGTCTTCCAGCCGTTCCAGCAGCCAGCCGGCGTGCGCTGCGGCCCAGGCCTTGACGAAGTTGAACTGCCGTTCGCGGCCGCCGCCCACCAGGTAGTGGCCGCGCGATTGCAGCAGCAGTTCGCCCGATGGACTGAAACTGATGCCGGTGTTGGCACCGTCGAGCTTTTCTTCGACGACCAGGTGCAGGCCGGCCAAGCGGCGGTACGGCACGTGGTCATGGCCTTCGTCGCCGTCTTGCAGGCGCGAGCCTTCCAGGTGCGGCGTGCGGGGGTAGCGGAACAGGTCCAGCGATTGCGCGTACGCGCAGAAATCTTGCGTCATGGGGTCTTCTCCAAAGCAGTGGAAAAGCCGACGACGCAGTCTGGACGGGAAAGGAAAGCGAGTGGGGTGTGTGCTTCCTGGAACCGCGCCTGGACCCCGTGACATGCGCTCAAGACACAGGCGTCGAGCAGCAAGGGGCGCGCAGGCAGACCGCGATTACCAGGGCGGTAGTCGTCGGCGTTTAGGCGTAGTGACGGATGGCAGACACGGTTGCACTCGGAAGGGAATGGGGGGTGGAAAGGAGGCGGAATCCTAAGACACCCGGAAGGGTTTTGTCAACGCGGGGTGAATTTGGAGGGGCGCGTGGCCGGGCGGTGCGTTGCGCGCGATCCGCCCTCAGCAGCCAATTTGGCCAACTGGCATCGTTCGCGAAGCCTGGGGTGTTCGGCCAAAGTCTTCCGGGCGGGGAGATCGAGGGATCTAGTCCTTCTTTTTTTCGCACTGTCCGCCGTAACTTCCAACAGGTGCACATACCATTGGTGCGCAGCAAGGAAGTTCTTTGCTGCATTCGTACCCTTCTCGCGCCTCGCATTGATCGGAAGCCGCTTTGCTGAGGCGAGCATATATCCAACCGGTGTTGTTTCGTTGGAATCCGGAAGGAGTTTCCGGAGACCACGGCTTATTGGCTGGATCCACGGCCACGCGATGTGCCGTTGTATTCGAAGTAGTGGCAATGTTCTCCGATGCGAAAGCAGGGGTGATATTTGCTGCGGCAATACAAATACCAAAGGCGGTAATGGCTTTGAGCATGGTGCTCTCCTTATCGCGATGGGGATACATTTCAGGAGAGGGGTATAAAACGAGAGGCTCCTACGCTTGACGCTCGCAAGATAGGGCTCGTCGCATCTCTAAGTGAAACCCAAAACGTGCCACTCTACAGTGAGGCATCGTACGCTTCGCCAGTCAAAGGCTTCATACTGAAATTTGGGTATTGACGCGGCGCGAATTCCTCGAGCAGTTCGCAAAGAGCTGGCGGTCGGTAAGCCGGCCTTACGGTATCCCGAGGCGGACAAATCTATTCATCCGAACAGCCGCTTGGCACACACACGTCCTACGCTCCCGGTTTTAGGAGAGGGACATCACCGGTCGTTCATTCTGCTTGGCCTTCGTGGCGGGCGCAGGGTCGGTGCAATGCCTGCCCGCGTTGCCTGGACCTGTCTTGTTGTCGCTGGCCGTCGTGTTGGGGGGCGTGGCTTTAATCTGTTGGGCGCGCGGTCGTCATACCGTTCTTCGCATTGTCTGGGCGCTGGTGTTCGGGCTATGCGCGGGCACGCTCAACGCCAGCCTCCAGGCCCAATCCCGGCTGGACGATGCCTTGGCGGACGTGCATCAGGACCAAGTGTCGCGCCTGATCGTGCGCGTGGCGGAACTGCCGGACGGGGACGATCGTCATCAGCGCTTCGTGGCCGAGTTGGCCGAACCCGCGCGGCCCGGCATTCCGTCGCGCATCCAGGTGACCTGGCAAGCGCCGCCTGGGGCTAAGCGCGGAACGTTGCAGGACGTGCCCCAACTGCTGCCCGGCCAGGTCTGGCGCATGGCGCTGGTGTTGCGGCGTCCGCATGGCGTGTTGAACCCGGCGGGGCCGGACGCGGAAGCGCGGATGTTCGCGCGCAGCCTGCGCGCGGTGGGTACGGTGCGAGGGCAACCAAAGTTGCTGGACGACCAGCCCTGGGCGTCGCCGGGCATCGTCATTGAACGGGCGCGGCACCTGGTGCGCGAGGGCTTGCGCAAGGCGTTGGGCGAGCATCGCTATGCGCCGGTGCTGATTGCGTTGGCGATTGGGGATCAGGCGGGTGTGGCGCGGGAAGACTGGCGCATTTTCAACCGCAGCGGCATTACGCATCTGGTGTCGATCAGCGGCATGCACGTGACCTCAATTGCCGGGATCGCAGGTGTGTTGGTGGCGGCGCTGTGGCGACGGGGGCGCTGGCGCGGTGTGGGATGGGCGGAGTTTGTGCCGTCGCGGGTCGCGGGTGGCGCCGCGGCGGCCGTCGTGGCCTTGCTGTATTGCCTGTTGGCAGGGTGGGGCGTGCCGGCGCGGCGCACGTTCTTCATGTTGTCGGTGGTGCTGGCGGCGGCGATGTCGCGGTTGCCGCTGACGGCGGGCCGGGTGCTGGCCTGCGCGGCGGCCGGTGTGGTGGCGTTGGACCCTTGGGCGCCGCTATCGGCGGGATTCTGGTTGTCGTTCGGGGCGGTGGCGATTTTGCTGCGCATCGCGGATGCGCCGTTCGATGCGGAGGCGGGCTGGCGGCAGCGTTGGATGGCCAGGCTGGGGCAGGCGACGCGCCTGCAGTTGCTGGTCACCTTGGGGCTGACGCCGCTGCTGGCATTCCTGGTGTATCAGGTGTCGGTGGGGTCCCCGCTGGCCAACGCGGTGGCGATTCCGTCGGTGACGTTTGTCGTGACGCCGCTGGCGTTGCTGTGCGCGGTGCTCTCCGTCGTGCCGGGCGCAGAAGGCGCTGCGGCCTGGGTCGGGCAGTTGGGGGTAGCCGCGTTCGACTACACCATGGTGCCGGTCGCGTGGGTGGGCAATGCGGGATGGGCCAGCTTTGCGGTGGCGGCCGCGCCTTGGCCGTGGCTGCTGCTGGCGGTGGCGGGGATGGTGTGGGCCTTGCAGGTGCGCGGCTGGCCAGCGCGGCATGTCGGATGGGCGTGCATGTTGCCGCTGCTGTGCTGGCGGCCCGACCGGCCGGACCCGGGCTACTGGCGGATGAGCGCGCTGGATGTGGGACAGGGCAGCGCCATCTTGGTGGAAACCGCAAGCCAGATGCTGCTTTTCGATGCCGGCCCGCGCCATTACGGGGGTAGCGACGCCGGCGAACGCGTGGTGACGCCGTTCCTGCAGGCGCGCGGCATCGGCGCGCTGGACGTGCTGGTGCTGTCGCATGCCGATCAGGACCACGTGGGCGGCACACGGGCGGTGCTGGCCGCGGTGCCAGTGGCGCGCAGCTATGCGTCGTTTGATGTGGCGGCGTTTGTGCGGCGGGATGCTCGGCTGTGGCCGGATGCCGGCGGCGGCGCACCCGCGCCCGGAGCGACACCCGCCGCGCAATCCGCCCTGCCGCAAGAGATGTTGCGGTGCCAACGGGGCGACGCCTGGGAAGTCGATGGCGTCACATTCACCTTCCTGCATCCGGCCGGGGGCGGCAGTGGGGCGGCGGCCGACCGCAACGCGGACAGTTGCGTGCTTCGCGTGGAGGGCGCCCGCCACTCGCTGCTGTTGACCGGCGACATCGGCGTTGCGCAGGAGCGCGAACTGGTCGCGCGCGGCGTCCCAGCGACGGATGTGGTGATGGCGGCGCATCACGGCTCGGCGTCATCGTCTGGACGAGACTGGGTGGTGGCGACACAGGCCGGTCACGCCTTGGCGCAAGCGGGGCACCTGAACCGCTTTCGGCATCCGGCGCCGGCGGTCGAGCGGCGCTGGTTGCGCGCCGGGGCGGCGTTCTGGCGCAGCGACCGGGACGGGGCGGTGATGGCGGTATCTACCGACGAACGGTTGGATGTGTGGTCGCAGCGGGACCGCGGGCGGCGGTATTGGCACGGGCGCTAGATGGAACCAGTCGAGGTGCCGCTCGTGCCCAGGATTCCCTGCGTGCCTGTCAGGGGGGGCGCGGGCTCGGATTAGCCCGGCGCGTTCTTTCGGGTTTGCTTGACGGGAGGCGGGGGCGACGGCGGGGGCGCCATGTCGCTTTTCTCCACGACGTAACGCACCGGCAGCATGACGATTTGCTTGTCGGGCGCCATGTCAGGGGTAAAGGCGGGCAGTTGGCCGGCGCGCCGGATCATGGAGAGGGTCGCATTGTCTACCGCGACGTTGCCTGAGGATCTGGCCAGGGTCACGGTTTCGATGGCGCCACTGGGCAGGACGACGATGCGCACCTGGACGTTCAGGTCCCCGTTCGCCTCGTGGATCTGTGGGGGCGCCTCGATCTTGCGTTGCAGTTGCTGGCGGATGGCGGTGTGCCATTCAGCTTGCGTCGTCAAGGTGCTGGCGAGCAAAGGGAAGGGCAGGCACAGGGCGAGCGCGGCGACAAGGGATGCGCGGAACCGCCAATGCATGAGGGAGTCTCCGGGGTTGGGGCCGTCCGGCCTTCCGCCGGACAAATCCCGGTCAGCATAACCGAAGGCCACGCGCGCTTTATGCCATGCCCGTGGCCAGGTCGTCGAACAGCCGGTCGCCGCCCATCTGGCCGCCCTTCAGCATCAATTCAACGCCGTCGATGAGGGGATCGTCGCTGCGGGCGACACTGACGGTGACCCCGGGGGCCAATACGCTATGGAAGGCCAGCCCCCACAACCCCAACGCCAGCGTGGCCTGGCTGGAGGTGTCGCCGCCGGCGATGCCGATGCGTGACAGCCGCTTGCCCGCCTGGGCGCTGGCCCCCACGATCGCCGCGGCTAGCCGTGCGGTGCCGCTTGCCGTGGCGGCCGCCTGTGGGGCGGTGACGGCTTGGGCGGGGCGGTCGGTGTGGACCAGCACGTTGCGTCCGTCGGCCAGCGACGAGGCCGCCTGGCGGACCTGCTGCGCGGCATAGTCCGGGTCGTCCAGCAGGCGCTGCACCTGCAGCGGCTGGCGTGTGTATTGCTGGCAAGCGGCGATCTGCCGGGCCGTGACGGGCGACAGGCTGCCGGCCACGATCAGGACAGGGC
>CAUSDE010000096.1:0-16158 GCA_963530045.1 uncultured Achromobacter sp. | reverse complement strand
GGCCAAGCCGACGCCAACGTCGCCCGCGGCGCCGATGCGGCTACCCACGCCTCGTTGGCCGCAAGCGGTCCGTCCGCCCGTTTGCTGGGCCAGGCGCTGCGCCAAGCCCTGCAAACCAGCGGCCTGTTCTACGAATCGCACCTGACCAACATGGTCTTCGGGCGGCTCAGCCCGTCGTCGCTGCAGAACGAGCCCCAGGCCAAGCTGAGCAAGGACGATATCCCGCAAAACACCGCGGCGGCACGCGGCCGGCCGGAGGCCTCAGCCTCGGGACGCGCAGGCGGCGGCGCGGATGCGCCTTCCAGCACCGGCTCGTCCTCCACGTCCGCACCGGGCACGCCGATCGCCGGCATCCACCAGGACCTCACGGTGCTGGTGCGTCAGCAGCTGGATGTGCTGGCCAACCAGTCGCTGACCTGGCAAGGCGAAGCCTGGCCCGGCACGCCGATGGAATGGGAAGTGGAACGCGACCCCTACGGCGGCGACCCCGATTCGGCGACCCCCACCTGGGCCACGCGCCTGAAGCTGGATCTGCCTCGGCTTGGCCTGGTCGACGCCCGGCTGAACCTGGCCGGTGACCAGATCGTCCTGCAACTGGTTGCGCCGCTGGCGGCCGCGGAAATCAATGATTCGTCGGACCAGCTGCGATCGCGCCTCCTGGCCGCGGGCCTGACCCTGAGCAACCTGGCGGTCAGCGTGACGGAACCCCGGGCCATCGACCCGAACGACATCTGATGAACACCCCCCCCTACGCCGAGGACAACGGCCCCAACGCCAACCGCAACGCGGCAGTCGCCGTTTCGTACGACGACAAGGACGGCGCCCCGCGCGTCGTCGCCAAGGGCTACGGCCAGCTGGCCGACACCATCGTCCGCGCCGCCGAAGAGAACGGCCTGTACGTGCACGAGTCCCGCGAACTGGTCGGCCTGCTCATGCAGGTGGACCTGGACGCACATATTCCCCCCCAACTGTACGTAGCGGTGGCAGAATTGCTGGCCTGGCTCTATCGCCTGGAATCGCGCGAGCTTCCCGAAGCCGCGCCACCCGCCTGACCTCACTCTCTAAGGACCACCATCGTGTTGGATGCCAGCGACCCGGAATTCCTGCTGACCCGGCCGGAAGACATGCGCTCAGCCTTGTTTGAACTGACGCACCCCGACAGCCACATCCTCGTGCGCGATGCCGCCGACCGCGAGATGGCCGTGCTCGTCCTGGGCGCGGACAAGCACACCCGCCAGTTCTTCTGGCGGCCCCGCGACTACGCCGGCGCCGACTTCGAACAGTCCGACAGCATGGGCTTGTTGAGCGGCACCACTTTCCATTTCCACGCCACCGCCTACGGCGGCGTGCAGATCCGGTTCCGCGTGCAGCGGCCGGAGGTGATCCAGTTCGACGACGGCAGCGCGGCGTTGGTGTCGCCCTTTCCCGATCGGCTTGCCCGGATCCAGCGGCGCAAGATGTTCCGCGCCTCGCTGGCCGGCAGCGCCAACCTGTGCCAGGCCAGCTGGCAACCCGCGCCCAAGGAGAAGCCCTACAGCTTCACGGTCCGCGACCTGTCGGTCGATGGCGTGGGCCTGCGGGTCGGACTGGCGGTGCCGGTCCTGCCCGAGCGCGGCACGGTGATGGAAGCGGTGCAACTGGACTTCGGCGAACTGGGCAAGCTCAGCGCCGACCTGGAAGTGCGCAACGTCTATCCGATTTCGGGCCAGCCGATGATCCAGCCCGGAACACCGGAGGACGAGACGCCCAGGCACGTCTCGCTGACCGGCGAACCGCCGATGAGCCACGTGGGCGCCGTGTTCCTGAATCTGGATGCGCGCCAGGAGAACTGGCTGCAGAAAGTGGTCTGGCGCCTTGAGAAAGGCGCGCAGCGCGACTGATCCGCCGGAGGCGGCGCAAGCATGCGAAGCATGCGCAGCGTGGGGGCGCCCCCTTCTTTGGCCTTAAACGGCCATCGAGGAGATTTCCTTGTAGGCGGCAACCAGCTTGTTGCGCACCTGCACGGCGGTCTGAAAGCCGATGCTGGCTTTCTGCATATCGATGATCACGTCATTGAGCGAAATGTCGGGCGCGCCCATTTCAAAGGCCTTCGCCTGGGCGGACGACGCGTTCTGCGCCGCGGTCACGCGGCGGATCGAGCGCTGCAGCTCGGCGGCGAAGCCGTCGGGCTGGCCGACCATTTCGCCAGCGGCGAGATTGCCGGTTTCCGCCTTGCTCACGACGGTACGCATCTGCTGGAGCATGCTTTCGATGCCGGACAAGCCTGATACAGCCATTACCTGATTCCTTGCTGGTGGGGCATGACGCCAATGTTGTGCAGAGCGTAACGCCGTTCGCATGCGGCCATAGCCGATATAAACCGCCAAAAACCCCGACATTTCCCCGAATGCCGCCAACCAGGCGCAAGCCCCTGGCCGCGGCTTTCGCCTTGCCGTCGACATAGAGGATAAGTAACGCCAAAAACCGGCTGTTTTCATCGATTGGGATTGTCGTACCAACGGCAATAATCCAGGCTCTCCCCAGACCAGAAGCACGTTGCATGTGTAATCTGCCCTACCCAGACATGAAGTCCTTTTCCCTGCTCCGCGTAGCCAGCGGGAGCCATCGATGAATCAGCAGGCCACTCTGAGCTCGTCGCTGCTGGCGAAGTTCCCCGCCCTGGAAAAGATACGCGCGCTGCCCAAGCCTATTCTGCTTGGCGCGGCGGCCGCCGTCGTTGCGCTGGTCGTTGCCGCCGTGATGTGGGGCAGCGAACCCAAGTACAAGGTCCTGTTCTCGAACCTGGACGACCGCGACGGCGGTGCCATTGTGACGGCGCTCGGCACGATGAACGTGCCCTACCGTTACAACGAAACCGGCACCGCCTTGCTGGTTCCGGCCGACCGCGTGTACGACGCCCGGTTGCAACTGGCTTCCCAAGGGCTGCCGCGTGGCGGCTCCGTCGGTTTCGAACTGATGGACAACGCCCGCTTCGGCGCCAGCCAGTTCGCCGAGCAGATCAACTACCAGCGCGGTCTGGAAGGCGAGCTGGCCCGTTCGATCGAAGCCATGCACACTGTGCAGCACGCCCGCGTCCACCTCGCCATGCCGCGCCAGTCGCTGTTCGTGCGCGAACGCCAGGCGCCCACGGCGTCGGTGCTGCTGAACGTCTACCCCGGCCGCAGCCTGAGCGACGCCCAGGTGTCGGCGATCTCGTGGCTGGTGGCCTCCAGCGTGCCCGAGCTGACCGCTGAAAACGTATCGATCGTCGACCAGAACGGACGCCTGTTGTCCGCGCCGCTGGGCGAAGGCCGCGGCATGGACGCCGATCAGATGCGCTTTGTGCGCGAAATGGAGCAGCGCACGGTCGAACGCATCCTGACCATCCTGAATCCGCTGGTCGGCCCGGGCAACGTCCACGCCCAGGCCAGCGCCGACGTCGACTTCGCCCGCCGCGAAGAGACCTCCGAAGTCTATCGCCCCAACCAGGAACCGGGCCAGTCCGCCATCCGCAGCCAACAGACCAGCGATTCCACCCAGCGCGGCGTGAACCCCGCCCAGGGCGTGCCGGGCGCGCTGTCGAACCAGGCGCCCGCCAATGCGCAGGCGCCCATCGCCAACCCGCCAGCGCCGCAACCGCCGCGCCCGGGCCAGCCGCAGCAGCCGGCCAATGCCCAGCAGCAACAGCAGACGGGTACGCAGACGGCCGCCACCAACCTGAACGAGCGCCGCGACGCCACCACCAACTATGAAGTGGACCGCACCATCAGCCACATCAAGCAGCCGGTGGGCAACCTGAAGCGCCTGTCGGTCGCCGTGGTGGTGAATTACATCCGCGACAAGGACGGCGAGCCCCAGGCCCTGCCGCCCGAAGAGCTGAACAAGCTGACCAACCTGGTCCGCGAAGCCATGGGCTATTCCGAAACGCGCGGCGACTCGCTGAATCTGGTGAACAGCCAGTTCAACGATGGCCCGCCGCCGGTGCCGATGTGGCGCGACCCGGAAATGATCGCCCTGTTCAAGACCATCCTGGCTTGGCTGGTGGGTCTGGTGGTTGCGTTGTGGCTGTATCGCAAGGTCCGCCGCTCGGTCACCGAGTACCTGTATCCGCCGGTTGATCCGGAAATGGCTGAAGCCGAGCGCATCGAAGCGGCCCGCGAGGCCCAGGACGTGGCGCGCACGAAGGAAGTCAACCGCTACGAAGACAACCTGGAACGCGCCCGCACGATGGCCAATAAGGATCCGCGCGCCGTCGCGATGGTTCTGCGCACCTGGATGAGCAAAGATGAAAAATGATTCCACCCCGATGGACGGCATGACGCGCAGCGCCGTCCTGATGATGTCGCTGGGCGAGGACGCGGCCGCCGAGGTCTTCAAGTACCTCAGCGCCCGTGAAGTGCAGCAGGTCGGCGCGGCGATGGCCAGCTTGAAGCAGGTCACGCGCAACGACGTGGCTGTCGTGCTGGAAGAGTTCCGCCAGGAAGCCGACCAGTTCATGGCCGTCACGCTGGGCTCGGACGATTACATCCGCAGCGTGCTGACCAAGGCGCTGGGCAGCGACCGCGCAGCCGGCCTGATCGAAGACATCCTGGAAGCCGGCGACGGCGGCAGCGGCATCGACGCGCTGAACTGGCTGGACCCCAACACCGTGGCCGAGCTGATCGGCGACGAACATCCGCAGATCATCGCGACGATCCTGGTCCACCTGGAGCGCGACCGCGCGGCCGGGGTGCTGGCCTTGCTGACCGATCGCCTGCGCAACGACGTCATGCTGCGCATCGCCACCTTCGGCGGCGTGCAGCCTGCGGCCTTGTCCGAACTGACCGAAGTGCTGAATTCCGTGCTGGCCGGCCAGGGCGCCAAGCGCAGCAAGATGGGCGGTGTGCGCACTGCGGCCGAGATCCTGAACATGATGAATTCCTCGGACGAGGAAACCGTCGTGGCCAGCCTGCGCGAACGCGACAACGACCTGGCGCAGAAGATCATCGACGAGATGTTCGTCTTCGACAACCTGCTGGACGTCGAGGACCGTGCCATCCAGCTCATCCTGAAGGAAATCGACAACGACACGCTCATGGTCGCGCTCAAGGGCGCGCCGGAAGAGCTGCGCGCCAAGTTCCTGCGCAACATGTCCAGCCGCGCCGCCGAGATGCTGCGCGAGGACCTGGAAGCCCAGGGTCCGATCCGCATGTCGAAGGTCGAAGCCGAGCAGAAGAAGATCCTGCAGATCGCCCGCCGCCTGGCCGAAAGCGGCCAGATCGTCCTGGGCAACTCCGGAGACGACGCATATGTCTGAAGCGGACAACGGCGCGACGACGCTCATCTCGCGCAGCGCCGCCTGGCGGCGCTGGCAGATGCTGTCGTTCGACGAGCCGGCGGCCGTCGAAGTCGAACCGGAGCCCGAACCCGATCCGGGCCCGGATCCTGCCGTGGTGATGGCGCAACTGCGTGCCCAGGCGATGGCCGAGGGCCGCGAGGAAGGCTACACGCACGGCCATGCGGCCGGCGTGGAAGCAGGCCAGCAAGCGGGGCACGATGCGGGATTCGCCGCGGGACGCGAAGCCGGTTTCGCCGAGGGCCTGGCCCAGGCGCGCGAACAGGGTGCAGCCGAAGCGCAGCGCCTGCACACGCTGGTCGAAGCCTGCGCCGCATCGCTGGGTTCGCTGGAAGAAAAGATGGGCCAGAGCCTGCTGACGCTTGCGCTGGACATCGCGCAGCAAGTCGTGCGCACGACGCTGGCCGAGCAGCCGGAAACCGTTGCCGCCGCCGTGCGCGACGTGCTGCACATCAACCCGTCCGCGGGCGGCCAGATGCGCCTGTGGGCCAACCCCGACGACATCGAGCTGATCCGCCTGCACCTGGCGGACGAGCTGAAGGAAGGCCATTGGCGCGTGCTGGCCGATGAATCCATCGCGCGCGGCGGCTGCCGCGCCGAAACGCCCTTCGGCGACATCGACGCCACGCTGCAGACGCGGTGGCGCCGGGTCGCGGCTTCGCTGGGCCGCAACGTCTCCTGGGAGGAGCCGGCGTGAACAGCCATCCGGCTCCGGCACAGCCCGGCCAGACGGCCGCGCCGCTGTCGTCCGCGCCCGCCGTTGCGGCGCCCGCCGTTCCGGTCATCGACCGCTGGAAGACGCAGCTGGAGATCGGCTCGATCCGCGCCGCGTCGACCGACCCGTGGCTCGTCAGCGGCAAGATCACACGCGCAACCGGCCTGGTGCTGCATGCCACCGGCCTGCGCCTGCCGGTCGGCGCCGCCGCCCGCATTGAAATCGCACGTGGCCATGACCATTGGGCCGATGCCGAAGTCGTGGGCTTTGACGGCCATACGCTGTACCTGATGCCGCAGGCCGACATTTCCGGCCTGCCGCCCGGCGCGCGCGTCGTGCCCGGCGAACCGCCCGTGCAGCGGCAGATCCCGCTGCCGCGCAAAGCGGAATTGAACGGCAACGCCAAGCCCCAGCTTGGCCGCCACCTGCCCGTGGGCAACGCCCTGCTGGGCCGGGTGCTGGACGGCGCCGGCCGCCCGCTGGACGGGCTGGGGCCATTGACGGGCGCCGAACTGGCGCCCCTGTCCGCGCTGCCCATCAACCCCTTGTCGCGCGCGCCGATCGACACCGTGCTGGACACGGGCGTACGCGCCATCAACGGGTTGCTGACCGTCGGACGCGGCCAGCGCATGGGCCTCTTCGCGGGTTCGGGCGTGGGGAAATCCGTCTTGCTGGGCATGATGGCCCGCTACACCAAGGCCGACGTGATCGTCGTGGGCCTGATCGGCGAACGGGGCCGCGAAGTCAAGGAATTCATCGAGCACAACCTGGGCCCCGAAGGCCTGGCGCGCTCGGTCGTGGTGGCGGCGCCTGCCGACGTGTCGGCCCTGCTGCGCCTGCAAGGCGCGGCCTACGCCACCCGCCTGGCCGAGCACTTCCGCGACCAGGGCCTCGATGTACTGCTGATCATGGATTCGCTGACCCGGTACGCCATGGCACAACGGGAAATCGCGCTGGCCATCGGCGAGCCGCCCGCCACCAAAGGCTATCCGCCGTCGGTGTTCGCCAAGCTGCCCATGCTGGTCGAACGCGCCGGGATGGGCGCGCCCGGCCCGTCGGGCAAAGCCGGATCCATCACCGCGTTCTATACGGTACTGGCGGAAGGCGACGACCAGCAGGATCCGATCGCCGATTCGGCGCGCGCGATCCTGGACGGCCACGTGGTGCTGTCGCGCCATCTGGCCGAAGCCGGCCACTACCCCGCCATCGACATCGAGGCGTCGATTTCCCGCGCGATGACCTCGCTGATCACGCCGCAGCAATTCGCCGTCGTGCGCCGCTTCAAGCAGAACCTGTCGCGCTACCAGCGCAACCGCGACCTGATCGCCGTGGGCGCCTACGCCGCCGGCAACGATCCGCAGCTGGACGAAGCCATCGCGCGCTACCCCCGTCTGGAGGCGTTCTTGCAGCAGGATATCGGCGAGAACGTCGGCTACGACGACGCCGTCAACCAGTTGCGCGCCAGTTTCGAGTTAAGGGATACCTATGCCTAGCCAATTGCCCTTGGACATGCTGATCAACCTGGCCAAGGAAAGCACGGATGAAGCCGCGCGCCTGTTGGGCCGGCTCAGCGCCGAGCGCACCAATGCCGAGCGCCAGCTGGGCATGCTGAACGATTACCGCCAGGACTACCTGGAGCGCCTGCAGCAGGCGATGACGACGGGAATGTCGGCCAGCGACTGCCATAACTACCAGCGCTTCATCGGCACCCTGGACGACGCGATCAGCCAGCAACAGACCGTGCTGCGCCAGGCGGACGAGAACCTGGCCAAGGGCCGCCAGTACTGGCAGCAGGAAAAACGCAAGCTCAATTCCTACGACGCCCTGGCGCAGCGCGAAATGCGCGCGCAGGCCGTCGTGGAATCCCGCCGCGAACAGCGCGCCAACGATGAATACTCCGCCCGCCTGGTCCAGCGCCAGGCCGGCCTGCATTAAGCAATACCTCACAGGAAGCCCAAGATGACCGCTCCCCTGCCCTTGCCCACGATCGCACCCGTCGCGCCGACGTCGATCGCCGACGCGCTTGGCGCCAACAAGTCCGCGTCCGCGAACAAGAAAGGCCCGAGCTTTTCCGATGTGCTGGCCCAGCAGCGTCCGAAGCCGTCCGCCGATTCGCGCCCCGCGAACAACGGCGCCAAGACGCCCGGCAAAAACGCCACCGCCAACGACCCCGCCAGCAAGGCTGAAAACGCCGCCGCCGGCGCGATCGACGATGCGGTGAAGACCGCCGCCGCCGCGGAAGCCGGGGCGCTTGCCGTCGCCGCCACCCAGCAACCGGCCGCGCCGGTCTCGCCGCAGCAAGCACTTGAAATCGCCGCCCAGGCGGCTGAACAAGTACAGCTTGCCCGCGGCAACGCGGAAGCTGCGGCCGCTGCGCTGGGGTCCGGCGCGGCCGTGCTGACGGCCACGCTGAATGCCACCAACGTCAACGCCGCCGCTGCGCCTGGCACGCCGGTCGCCGCAACGGCCCAACAGGCCGAAGCCGCCGCCGCGCTTGCCGCGCGCGACGCCCAGGCTGCCTTGCCGGTGGTGACTACTGCGGTCAAGCCGGGCAGTGCCGCGGCCCCGGCCGTGGAGACCGCGCCCGCCAACGCCAAGCCTGCCGCGAAGGCCGAGTCGCTGCGTCTTGCCACCGACCTCACGCTGCCGCGCGTGCCGCGCGATGCCCGCGCCGAAACCGAACACACGACGACGCTGCCGGCGCGCACGGAAGAAGAACTGACCGCAGCGTTGACCAGCACGGCGCAACAATTCCAGGCCCCGCAACACGGCGCTTCGGCCCAGGACCATCTGGCCCAGGCCTTGGCCGCCGCTAGCCAGCGCCAGGCCGCGCCCGTGGTGAATCAAGCCGCGGTTGCCGCGCCGGCCGTGCCCGTCGTGATGCAGATCGCCACCCCCGTGGGCGGCACGCATTGGGGCACCGAACTTGGCCAGCAGGTCGTGATGATGAGCACCAATGCACGTCAAGGCATGCAAACCGCGGAACTGCGCCTGGATCCGCCGGACCTGGGCCCCTTGCGCGTCAGCCTGAACCTGGCCGATGGCGTGGCCAGCGCTTCGTTCGTGTCGGCTCACGCTTCGGTGCGCCAGGCGATCGAAACCGCCATTCCGCAATTGCAACAAGCCCTGGCGCAAGCCGGTATTTCATTGGGCCAGACCAGCGTCGGCGAACAGGCCGCGCAGCAGGAATTTGCGCAACAGCAGGGTGGCAACGGCTCGCAACGCCAGACCGGCGGCGGCTCGGCGGTTGCCGATGCGGCGGCCGGCAATTCGGCGCCTGTCGTGCCCTCCCCGCGCAATGCCAACGCCCTGGTCGACACCTTCGCGTAGCAAACAGGCGGCCCGCGGCCAACAATGGATGCGGGCAGTGCAGCAATAGCTTGAGATACGCGGCTTTCGCCCTGTTTTTCGCCTCCAAGCCGAGGCGGGAATTGGGGCAGAATGCTTTCATCCACTAAGTATCCGTTTTCACCAGCGGCCCAATACGCATCGAAACCGAGATGGCGACTTCCAAAACCTTATCCGCGCCGTCGGGCGCGAAGACCTCCGGCGGCATCGGCCGCATCCTTCGCCCGATCCTGGCCATACTGGTCCTGCTCCTCGTCGCCGCCGCCAGTGCCGGCGCAACCTGGTTCATCACCCAACGCATGCAGCAGCCGCAGGCTGGCGCCGCGGTGCAACTGGGCGTGGGCCAGGTCCCTGGCGGCCAGCCTGGCCAACCCGGTCAGCCGGGTCAACCTGGTCAGGCCGGCCAGGGCCCGCAAGCCACGCCGACCACCTTCGTCGCCCCGCCGGCAGGTCCGATCGCCGTGCCCGCACCGATCTTCGTGCCGATCGAAGCATTCACGGTCACGTTGCAGAACGCCGACACGGAACGCATCATGCACGTGGGCCTGACGTTGCGCGTCAGCGACGAACAGACTCGCACGCGCCTTGAAAAGTACATGCCTGAAGTGCGCAGCCGCATCCTGATGGTGCTGTCGTCGCAATCGCCCACCGGCGTGCAGACCCAGCAAGGCAAGACCGACATGGCCACCGCGATCAAGCAGGCGGTCAACCGCCCCTTCTCGCCCCTGCCGGACGGCCAGTATGTCACCGACGTACTGTTCACGGCGTTCGTGGTGCAATAAGCATGGCCTACGAGGCATTCCTTTCACAGGACGAAGTCGATGCGCTGCTTGCCGGCGTCACCGGCGAGAGCGACAGCAAGACCGAGGCGGCCAGTACCAACGATGGCGCGCGCGCCTATGACCTGAGCTCGCCCGAACGCGTCGTGCGCCGCCGCATGCAGACGCTGGAGTTGATCAACGAACGTTTCGCGCGCCATATGCGCAACGTGCTGTTGAACTTCATGCGCCGCAGCGCGGACATCACGGTCGGTTCGATCAAGATCCAGAAGTACGCCGACTTCGAACGCAACCTGCCTGTGCCGAGCAATCTGAACATGATTCAGATGAAGCCCCTGCGCGGCACGGCGCTCTTCACCTATGACCCGAACCTGGTGTTCCTGGTCATCGACAGCCTGTTTGGCGGCGATGGCCGCTACCACACGCGCGTCGAAGGCCGGGATTTCACCACGACCGAACAGCGCATCATCCGGCGCCTGCTCAACCTGACCCTGGAAAGCTACGGCAAGTCCTGGGACCCCGTCTATCCGATCGAATTCGAGTATGTGCGCTCGGAGATGCACACCAAGTTCGCCAGCATCACCGGCAACAATGAAGTGGTGGTCGTCACCTCGTTCCATATCGAATTCGGCGCGACCGGCGGCGACCTGAACATCTGCCTGCCCTACTCCATGATCGAGCCGGTACGCGATCTGCTGACGCGGCCGCTGCAGGAGACCACGCTGGAAGAAGTGGACCAGCGCTGGTCGCAGCAGCTGTCGCGCCAGGTTCGCAGCGCCGACATCGACGTGGTCGCGGAATTCGCGCGCATCCCCTCGTCGATCCGCGAGCTGATGAGCCTGAAAGTGGGTGACGTCCTTCCCGTGGACGTGCCCGAAACCATCATTGCCAACGTGGATGGCGTGCCGCTGATGGAATGCGGCTACGGCGTCTTCAATGGCCAGTACGCGCTGCGCGTACAGAACATGTTTACCTACGATACCGATTCACACGAGGCCCCCGACCATGACTGACAAGAACGAGCCTGGCACCGGCTCGTCCCCGGCCGACGACTGGGCCGACGCGCTCGCCGAACAATCCCGCGCCAATCCGCCCACCCAGGCCGATGGCCTGAAGCCGCAGGACGACTGGGCAGCCGCGATGGCTGAACAATCCGCCGCCACGCCGGCAGCGCCCGCCCCGGCGGCGCCCGCCGCCCCGGCGCCGGCAAAGCCCGCCGCCCAGTCCGCGGCCCAGTCGGTGTTCAAGCCCCTGGCCGGCGCCACCGCCGGCGCCGGCACCGACATCGACCTGATCATGGACGTGCCCGTCCAGCTGACGGTCGAACTGGGACGCACCCGACTGACCATCAAGAACCTGCTCCAGCTGGGCCAGGGCTCGGTAGTCGAGCTGGACGGCCTGGCCGGCGAACCGATGGACATCTTCGTCAACGGCTACCTGATCGCCCAGGGCGAAGTCGTCGTCGTCGAAGACAAGTACGGCATCCGCCTGACCGACATCATCACCCCGTCCGAGCGGATCAACCGCTTGAACAACCGTCGTTGACGGCACCGGCGCCATGACCGAATCCTCCCTGCTGCGCGTCATCATCGGCCTTGTGCTGGTGGTGGCCGCCATCCTGGTTTCGGCATGGCTCGCCAAGCGCGCCGGATTGACCCAGCGCGGCGGCGGCAACCTGCTCAAGCAGGTCGCCAGCCTGCCTGTCGGTGCGCGCCAAAGCATCGTCGTCGTCGAGATCGACAACACCTGGCTGGTGGTGGGCGTCAGCCCAAACCAGATCAACACCCTGCATACCCTGCCCGCCGGCCAGTTGCCGGAGGGTTCGCCCTTGCCCGCCGCAGCATTCGCGGCCAAGCTGGGCCAGGCGCTCAAGCGCCGCTAGCGCCACCTGCGCGATCCAAGCGATACCCATGAGTTTGCTCACCCGCACGACCTCCATCCGCGCCCGCCAGAACGCGCTGCCGTTGCTGGCCGCCACCGCCGTGCTGGGCTTGGCCCTCTTTCCCGCCGGCGTCGTCGCCCAGGCCACGCTGCCGGCGCTGACCACCACCCCCGGCCCCAACGGCTCCGAGACGTATTCGCTCAGCATGCAGACGCTGCTGCTGATGACCTCGCTGTCGTTCCTGCCGGCGGCCCTGTTGATGATGACGGGCTTCACCCGCATCATCATCGTGCTGGGCCTGTTGCGCAGCGCGATGGGCACGGCGATGTCGCCGCCCAACCACGTGCTGATCGGGCTGGCGCTGTTCCTGACCTTCTATACGATGTCGCCGGTGTTCGACAAGATCTACGCCGACGCCTACAAGCCGCTGTCCGAGGGGTCAATCCAGTTCGAGACAGCCGTCGAACGGGCCGCGGGGCCGCTGCGCACCTTCATGCTGCACCAGACCCGCGAGAACGACCTGTCGCTGTTCGCCAACCTGGCCAAGCAGCCGGCGCTGGAAGATCCCTCGCAAGTGCCGCTGCGCATCCTGGTGCCGGCGTTCATCACCAGTGAGCTGAAGACGGCGTTCCAGATCGGTTTCACCATCTTCATTCCGTTCCTGATCATCGATCTGGTGGTCGCCAGCGTGCTGATGGCGCTGGGCATGATGATGGTGCCGCCCGTCACCGTGGCGCTGCCGTTCAAGCTGATGCTGTTCGTGCTGGCCGACGGCTGGAACCTGCTCATGGGCTCGCTGGCCCAGAGCTTCTACCAATAACGCCCGGAGCACAATTGCCATGACCGCCGAAACCGTCATGACCATGGCCTACCAGGCGATGAAGATCGTCCTGGCGATGGCCGGCCCGCTGTTGCTGGTCGTGCTGGTGGTGGGTCTGGTCATCAGTATTTTCCAGGCCGCCACGCAGATCAACGAAATGACGCTGTCGTTCATTCCGAAGCTGCTGGCGATGTGCGGCGTGCTGGTGCTGCTGGGCCCGTGGCTGATCGGCGTCATGGTCGACTACATCCGGCAACTGATCGGCCAGATCCCCATGCTGGTGTCCTGAGCGGCCCGCGCCGCCAGACGCCAGACGCTTGCCCCATGATCGCCTTCACGCTCGAACAGCTCAACGGCTGGATCGGCCAGTTCCTCTGGCCGTTCGTGCGCATCCTGGCGCTGGTAGGCACGGCGCCCCTGTTCTCCGAATCCATCATCCCCGTCAAGGTGAAGGTCGGATTGGCCTTCGTGCTGGCCGTCGCCATCAGCCCGGCGCTGGACCCCATGCCGCCGATCGCGCCAGGCTCGTTCGCCGGCCTGTGGATGGTGATGCAGCAGGTGCTGATCGGCATCGCCATGGGCTTCACGATGCGGCTGGTGTTCGCCGCCGTGCAGACGGCGGGGGAATTCGTCGGCCTGCAGATGGGCTTGTCGTTCGCGTCGTTCTTCGATCCCAGCTCCGGCGCCAACACCGCGGTGCTCTCGCGCCTGTTCAATATCATCGCGATGCTGACCTTCCTGGCGCTGGACGGCCATCTGCTGGTCCTGGCGGCCTTGGTGCGCTCTTTCGACACGCTGCCCGTGGCCATGATCCAGCTGCATCAGAACGGCTGGGGCGTCGTCGTGGAATGGGGCAAGACGGTGTTCGTCTCCGGCCTGTTGTTGGCCCTGCCGCTGATCTGCGCGCTGCTGACCATCAACCTGGCGATGGGCATCCTGAACCGCGCGGCGCAGCAACTGTCGATCTTTTCGGTGGGCTTCCCGGTCACCCTGATCGTCGGCGTCACGGTGCTGACCGTGGTGCTGCCGCATGCCGGGCCCTTTTTGGAATCGCTGTTCGAAGCAGGCCTCGCCGCCATGAGCCGGGTGGTCGACGCGTTGGCGGGCAGATAGGTCCCTGGCCTGGCCGCCTCGGCGCCAGCGCCACGCAAAACGGCCGCTTTTCAGCGGCCGCTTCTTTTCCAGGATACTGATCGTTCGGGCAGATCAGGGCTGGCCGGTCAACCGGAACACGCGGATCGTCTCGCGCAATGCGCCGGACTGGTTGCCCAGTTGCATCACCGCGCCACCCAGTTCCTGCACCAGCGCCGTGTTCTGCACCGTCATCACGTCCATCTGCGACACGGCGGAGTCCACTTGCTCGATACCGCTGGACTGCTCTTGCGAAGCCTGCGAGATCTCACCGATGATGTCCGTGACGCGATGCACGGCGGCAACGATCTCTTCCATCGTGGCGCCGGCTTGCTCGGCCTGTGCCGACCCTTCCGACACGCGGTCGACCGAATCTTCGATCAAGCCCTTGATTTCCTTGGCGGCCTGCGCGCTCTTTTGCGCCAGGCTGCGCACTTCGCCGGCGACGACTGCGAAGCCCTTGCCCGACTCGCCCGCACGCGCGGCTTCGACGGCGGCGTTCAAGGCCAGGATGTTGGTCTGGAACGCGATGCCTTCGATGATGCTGACGATGTCCGCGATCTTGCGCGAGCTATCGGAGATGCCGTGCATGGTGTTCACCACCTGGCCTACCGCCACGCCGCCGCGCCGCGCCACGTCCATGCTGCTGGCGGCCAGCTGATTGGCCTGGCGGGCATTGTCGGCGTTTTGACGCACCGTCGAGGTCAGCTGTTCCATGCTGGCGGCCGTCTGCTGCAGCGAGGCCGCCTGGCCTTCCGTGCGGCCGGCCAGTTCCTGGTTGCCGCGGGCGATATGCACGGCCGCGTGCGTGGTGCCCTCGATGCCCCGGTAGACGTCCTGCGCGATGCCGATCAGGCTCTTGCGCATGACTTCCAGCGAAAACTTCAGGCTGCCCACCTCATCGTCGGAATCCGCCACGATCTGCGTGGTCAGATTGCCGGCGGCGACCTGGCGCGCCATGTTGGCGGCATCCACCATCGGATCCAGCAGGGACCGCGACAGGCTCCAGCCCATGCCGAAGATGGCGATCACGCCCAGCCCGATGAGGCCGCAGCCGAGGCTGGCGCCAAGGGTATCCAGAGTGGCCCAGTTGGCATGCAGCCCGTAGGCGCCCGCGCCCGCGACGATGCCGCCGGACAGTAGCGCTTGGCGCAGCATGCGGCTGCGCACGCTGCGCTTGAAGGGAAACGCCACGAGGTCCAGCCCGCGCCGCCAGCCGGCGCGCACCGGACGGCCGCGGTGGATGCGCACGCCGCGTGCCGTGCCTTCGCGGATGCGGGCGTACAACGCCTCGGCCATCTCCACCTGCTCGTCCGACGGACGCACCCGCACCGACGAATACGCGACGACTTCGCCGTTTTCGACGATGGGCGTGGCGTTGGCCAGCACCCAGTAGTAGCCCCCGTCCTTGCGGCGGTTCTTGACCAGCCCCAACCACGACTCGCCCGATTCCAGCGTGTCCCACAGGTCCGCATAGGCTTCGGACGGCATGTCGGGGTGACGCACGATGTTGTGCGGCTTGCCGATCAGTTCTTCGCGGGTGAATCCGCTGACTTCGACGAACGCCGGGTTCGCGTAGACGATGCGGCCCTTGGTATCGGTGCGCGAGATCAGGTACTGATCTTCACGCAGCTTGGTTTCCACGTCATGGACGGGTAGGTTCACGCGCACAGCTAGTCTCCGGTTACTTCATAAGAGCAGCGAATGAATGGCAGCGAGCAACCGGACCTGACGCCCCGCATCGACCTGTACCCGCCCGGTTTGTCGGGCAGGATCCGCTGCCGTCAAACACTGTTCACCGCCCATTTCAGGCGTTATTTTTGTTTACGGCCAAATTTTCGAAAACTTAACGTGCGTAGGAATCGCACGCCGCTTTCCCTTGCCGTCCAGCACAAGAAACACGGCCGCGCATCAGCGCGGCCGCGGTCATGCCTCGGACTGCCGCCCGGCCGGGCCGGGCGCCGCCGACGCGTCAGCCTTGTGTCAACGTCGGTGCGGCATAGCCGCCGAGCTGATGCGCAGGCACTTCAATCACTTCACCGGCATTGATCTTGAACACCGCGACCGCTTCGGCCAGGCGGTGAGCCTGATCTTGCAGCGAACCTGCCGCGGCCGCCGCTTCTTCCACCAGGGCCGCGTTCTGCTGCGTCACTTCGTCCATCTGCGACA
>CAUSDE010000095.1:0-16556 GCA_963530045.1 uncultured Achromobacter sp. | reverse complement strand
ATCCACTACGGTGCTTTCATCTCCTTCTTCTCCTTCTTCTCCTTTTTTTCTCCATCGTAATGCGACTTGATGGCGAAAAACATGCCCGTGCCCAACACGAGGAGTTTGAACGTACCGAAGACGACAGGGACCCAAAAATTCATCATTTCCTCAAAACACTGCTTCAGCAGCTTCATTTACGACTCGTGGGCCCGGCAAAGACAAACGAACGATAGCCATGAGGGCCACGAAAAGCATCAGCCCGATTCCGACGAGTGTGAGATCACGCTGCTCGATTTCACCCATAGACACTCAAATGTTACCGCCCAGCTCCATACAAATTGTTGAAACGGGCGAACTCAATGAACCAATCTTCGTTAAGCGATTGATTTCTATGGATTGTTGTTCTCGCTTCGACTGGATCCCTGCAACCGCTCAGCCCCCCGGCCGATGCTGGGCCAGCACCTCGTGCAGCGATTGCGCGGCACGCTGCAACACGGGCACCGCCCGCAACAGATCATCCAGCATGACGCGCGCGGTCGGCGCATGGCAGGCCACGGCCGCCACGACCCGGTCTTCCGCATCCCTGACCGGCACCGCCACCGCGCTCATGCCGCGCACGAATTCCTCGTTGTCGATGCCGATGCCGCGCGCCGCCAGCCGTTCCAGTTCCTCTTCCAATTGCGCGGGATCGGTCAAGGTGCGCGGCGTGTTGCGCGTCAGCGGCAAGCGGGCCAGCACGCGGCCGCGTTCCAACCGGTTCATGGACGCCAGGAATAGTTTGCCGCTGGCCGTGCAGTGCATCGGCACGTGGCTGCCCACCGCGAAGAACAGGCGCAGCGGCTCGGTGGTTTCCACCCGTTCCATATAGATCACGCGGTCGCCGTCCGGGGCCGTCAGGTTGCAGGTTTCGCCCAGCGTGCCGGCCAGTTGCGCCAGCACGGCGCGGCACGCCCGCGTGAACGCCGAGGCGCGCAAGGTGGACAACGCCAGCGACGTGGCCTGCGGCCCCGGCACAAAGCCGTGCTCGGTCGGTGTCGCGGCGACGAAGCCGGCGCGCTGCATGGCGGCCAATAGGCGCATCAGCGTGGTCTTCGGCATGTCCAGGCGCTGCGCCAATTGCGCCAGCGTGGGCGGATGCTGGGCCCGGGCCAGATGCTCCAGCACCACCAGGGCGCGCAGCGATCGCGCGGCCTCTTGCTGCACGGCGGGCGTGTCGACCGATGCGTCAGCCGGCGCCTGCACCGATGCTGCACTGCGATTTTGAAACCGAAGTTGCATGTTCCGTTCCATTTTGCCGCCCCCACGCGTGTTGTGCTTTGCGCGACGCGCCCGCTTCCTAGAATCGCCACAGATCCCCGGCCCGCATGCTGCCTCGCAAGGCGATGTCGGGATCGACCCAGTATATAAGTGCGCCCCGCCGCGGCAAGCAGGGTAAACGCGCCGTCCCGCCGACGTGGCGCAGGCGGACGGCAACAGGGAGACAAGGCAATATGTCCGACACCGTGGATGTCATCGTGGTTGGCGCCGGCTCGGCCGGATGTGTGATGGCCAACCGGCTGAGCGCCGACGGCGCGCTGTCCGTCTGTCTGCTGGAGGCCGGCCCCAGGGACCGCTCCCCGTGGATACATATCCCCATCGGCTACGGCAAGACCATGTTCCACAAGGTGGTGAACTGGGGGTACTACACCGACCCCGACCCCAACATGCTGGACCGGCGCATCTACTGGCCGCGCGGCCGCACCCTGGGCGGGTCCAGCGCCATCAACGGGCTGATCTACATTCGGGGCCAGCGGCAGGACTACGACGCCTGGGCCCGCGCCGGCAACCCGGGATGGAGCTGGGACGATTGCCTGCCCACCTTCCGCAAACTGGAAGACAACGACCTGGGCGCGGGGCCCACCCGCGGCGTGGGTGGCCCTTTGAACGCCACCTCCATCAGGACGCCGCATCCGCTGGTGGAAGCCATGATCGCGGCGGCCGGCAAGCGGGGCGTGCCACATGTGCAAGACTTCAATGCGGGCGATCAGGAAGGCGTCGGCTATTACCAGCTGACCACCCGCAATGGCCGCCGCTGCTCTACCGCCGTCGCCTATCTGCGCCCGGCCGAAGGCCGACCCAACCTGCGCGTGGAAACCGGCGCCCACACGATGGCCATCCTGTTCGAAGGCAGCCGCGCCTGCGGCGTGCGGTATCGGCAGGACGGCCAGGTGCGCACGCTGCGGGCGCGGCGCGAGGTGGTGCTGTGCGCGGGCGCGTTGCAATCGCCGCAACTGCTGCAGCTGTCCGGCGTCGGGCCGGCCGCGCTGCTGCGGCAGTTCGGCATCGGCGTGCTGCGGGACCTGCCAGGTGTCGGCGAAAACCTGCAAGACCATCTGCAGATCAGACTGATCTACGAAACGACGCAGCCCATTACCACCAACGACCAGTTGCGCACGCTCGCCGGCCGCGCCCGCATGGGGTTGCAGTGGCTGCTGTTCCGCAGCGGGCCTCTGGCGGTCGGCATCAACCAGGGCGGCCTGTTCTGCCGGGTGGACCCGGCCAGCCGCACGCCCGATACCCAGTTCCATTTCGCGACGCTGTCGGCCGACTTGGCCGGCGGCAAGGTGCATCCGTTCTCGGGCTGCACGTATTCCGTCTGCCAGCTGCGCCCGTCTTCGCGCGGTCAGGTCCGGCTGCGCAGCGCCGACCCGTTCGAAGCGCCGTCCATGCAGCCCAATTACCTGTCCACCGAGCTGGACCGGCGCATGACGGTGGCGGCCGTCAAGTACGCGCGCCAGCTGGCCGCGACCGAACCCCTGGCCGGGCTGATGAAACGGGAATTCCGTCCGGGGCCCGATGTGCGCACGGATGACGAGATCCTGCACTTCTGCCGGGAGTATGGCGCCACCATCTTCCACCCTTCCGGCACCGCCAAGATGGGGCCGCGCAGCGACCCGATGGCCGTGGTGGACGAACGCTTGCGCGTGCATGGCGTGGCCGGTCTGCGGGTGGTCGATTGCTCCATCATGCCCACGCTGGTTTCCGGCAATACCAACGCGCCCGTCGTGATGCTGGCCGAACGCGCGGCCGGCTTCATGCTGGAGGATCTGAAGGCAACGCGGCGGCAGACCGAGCTGGTCGCCGCGTAAACGCGCAAGAAAACCCCGCAGGAAAGCATGGCGAGCGGCAACGCAGAGTGCCACGCCCCCCCATCAAAGGAGACTGGAATGGCCAAGCAGAATGAAGCCGCAGTACGCCGTGTCGTCACCGCGTCGCTGATCGGCGCCACGATCGAGTGGTACGACTTTTTCCTCTACGGTGTCGTGGCGGGCATCGTATTCAACAAGCTGTACTTCCCCACCGGCGACCCGCTGGTCTCGACCATGCTGGCCTACACCACGTTCGCGGTCGGCTTCGTGACGCGGCCGCTGGGCGGCCTGATCTTCGGCCATTTCGGCGACCGCATCGGCAGGAAGAGCATGCTGGTGATGACGCTGATGATCATGGGCGTGTCCACGTTCCTGATCGGCCTGGTGCCCACCTACGACAGCATCGGCGTCTGGGCGCCCATCCTGTTGCTGCTGCTGCGGGTGTTCCAGGGCATCGGCCTGGGCGGCGAATGGGGCGGCGCGGTGCTGATGGCCTATGAATACGCGCCGCCGGGCAAAAAAGGCTTCTACGCGTCGCTGCCGCAGATCGGGTTGGCGATCGGCCTGTGCCTGGCCTCCGGCACCGTGGCGCTGCTGTCCACGTTGCTGACGGACGAACAGTTCATGGCCTGGGGCTGGCGCATCGCCTTCCTGGCGTCGGCCGCCATGGTGCTGGTGGGCATGTACATCCGCCTGAACATCAAGGAAACGCCCGAGTTCACTGCCGTCAAGGAAAGCAACGCCGAAAGCCGCATCCCGTTTTTCGACATGCTCAAGCGCTACCCCGGCAACGTCTTCAAGGGCATGGGGGCCCGCTACATCGACGGCGTGTTCTTCAACGTGTTCGGCGTGTTCTCGATCTCGTACCTGACGCAAACCGTGCAGATCACACGGACCGAAGCGCTGACGGGCGTGATGGCCGCAGCCCTGGTAATGTGCTTCTTCATCCCCTTCTTCGGCCGTCTGTCCGACCGCATCGGCCGCACGCGCGTCTATTTCTGGGGATCGCTGATCACCGCCGCGGCGTCTTTCCCGGGCTTCTGGCTGATGCTGCACAGCGAGGGTAGCGTGATGCTGATCTGGCTGGCGATCATCATCCCCTTCGGCATCTTCTATGCCGCCGTGTATGGCCCCGAGGCCGCGCTGTTCTGCGAGCTGTTCGACGCCAAGGTGCGCTACACCGGCATCTCGTTCGTCTACCAGTTCTCGGGAATTTTCGCCTCGGGCATCACCCCCATCATCGCCACCGCCCTGCTCAAGACCGGCGGCGGCCAGCCTTGGCTGATCTGCCTGTACGTGCTGTTTGCCGGGGTGGTGTCGGCGCTGTGCGCATGGCTGATCGGCCGCGGCAGGCCGGCGGACGAGCCCGCCAGCCATCCGGCGGCGCCCCTGCCCCGCGCGGGGTTGCGCAAGGCGTAAGCGGGGCGCGGCGCCGTGCTCAGGCGCGCGGCGGCCGCGCGAACCAGGCTTCGGCCAGCTTCACGAACGCGCTGGCGCCAATCGGCAACAGCGCGTCGTTGAAGTCGTAGCTGGTGTTGTGGACCAGGCACGGCCCCTCGCCGTGGCCAAGCTCGCGGTGCCCGCCGTCGCCGTTGCCGATGAAGCAATAGCTGCCCGGCACCGCTTCCAGCATGAAGGAGAAGTCTTCCGCCGCCATGATGGGCGTCTGCGCCAGCAGCCGCTCCTGGCCGACCACCTGCGCCAGCGCCTCGCGCATGAAGGCGGTCTCGGCCTCGTGGTTGATCGTCGACGGATAGTGGCGCGTGAAGACGAAATCGCATTCGGCGCCAAACATCGCGGCCACGTGCTGCGCCACCTCGCCCATGCGCCGCTCGATCAAGTCCAGGGTCTCGGCAGTGTAGGCGCGCACCGTGCCGCCCAGTTCGCAAGTGTCGGGGATGACGTTGACGGCCTCGCCCGCCCGCAGCGTAGTCACGGAAATGACGGCCGTCTCCAGCGGCTTCTTGTTGCGGCTGATGATGGTCTGGAAGGCCTCGATCATCTGGCCCGCCGCCGGGATCGGGTCGACGGCCAGGTGCGGCATGGCAGCGTGGCCGCCCTTGCCGCGTATCGTCACGTGGAATTCGCTGTTGGACGCCAGCACGGGGCCGGGCGACGACGCGAAACAGCCTTCCGGGATGCCCGGCATGTTGTGCATGCCGAACACGGCCTCCATCGGGAATTTCTCGAACAGGCCGTCGCGCATCATCTCGCGCGCGCCGCCGCCGCGTTCTTCGGCGGGTTGGAAGATCAGGTAGACGGTGCCGTCGAAATTGCGATGACGCGCCAGGTACTGGGCGGCGCCCAGCAGCATGGCGGTGTGGCCGTCGTGGCCGCAGGCGTGCATCACGCCTGCGTGCTTGCTGGCATGCGCGAACTGGTTCGCCTCTTGCATCGGCAGCGCGTCCATGTCGGCGCGCAGCCCCAGCGTGCGCGACGACGTGCCGTTGCGGATCACGCCCACCAGGCCGGTCTTGCCGAAGCCGCGGTGCAGTTCGATGCCCCAGCTCTCCAGCAGTTCGGCTACCCGTTGCGCGGTGCGGTTCTCCTCGAACGCCAGCTCAGGGTGGGCGTGGATGTCGCGCCGAACTTCTCGGATGGCGGGGGCGTTGTCAACAATCTCTTCAATCAGGTTCATGGCTACCGGTGCCGGCGCCCCGCAGGGCGCCGTTGATTCCAGGGTTGGAGGGAAAGGATGCGGATCAATCGGGCTTGATGCCCAGCTTGCGCAGCACGGGGCCCGTAGCCTCGCGCTCATCGGCGACGCGCTGTGCGAAGGCGCTGGCCTCCAGATGGTACGGCAGCGAGCCGTGGCTGGCGTACATCTGGCGCATGGCGCCGTCCTGCTGCGCGCGGCCGATCTCGGCGTTCAGGCGCTGGATGATGGCCTGGGGCGTGCCCGCACGCGCGGCCAACCCCAGCCACACCGCGCCTTCGAAGCCGCGGAAGTCCTGCTGCGCCAGCGTCGGCGCGCGGCCAAAGGCGGCATCGGGCACCGCGTCGCTGATGGCCAGCACGCGCAGGCGCCCTTCCTTGACCATCGGTTCGACCAGCGCGGTGCCGGCGAAATACATCTGCGTATCGCCGGCAAGCACCGAATTAAGCGCGCCCGTACCGGTTTTGAACGGCACGTGCATGATGTCCGCGCCGGCCTGTTCGCGCAGCATTTCGAACAGCACGTGCGGCGGGCTGCCGTTGCCCGACGACGCGTAGTTCAGCCGGCCCGGCTGCTGGCGCGCCAGCGCGAACAACTGCGCCAGCGACTGCGCGGGCACCTTGTCGTTGACTGTCAGCGCCATGGGAATGACGGCCAGCGGGCTGACCGGCACGAGGTCGCGGACCGGGTCATACGTCAGCGCGGGAAAGATATAGGGATTCCAGACCAGATGGGCGTTGGTGACGAGCGCCAGCGTGTACCCGTCGGCGGGCGCCGACTTCAGCTGCTGCATCGCCAGCAGGCCGCCGGCGCCGGGCTTGTTTTCCACGACGACAGGCTGGCCGAAAACGTTGTGCAGCCGCTCGGCCAGCGGCCGCGCGAACAGGTCGGGCAGGCTGCCCGGCCCGCCATTGACCACGATGGTCATCGGCCGGGCCGGCCAATCGGCCGCCACGCCGGGCGCACCCGCCGCCAGCGCGGCGCACGCCGCCAGACTGTGCAAGGCCCGTCGTAGCCAGGACCGCAAGCACCCGCCCTCGCGTGCCGAGTGCGCACGGCCGGCACGCGGGGACGCCGCGCGGGATCGCTGCCGGCTCGGCCGGCTGTCGCATGGACGTATCACTGCTTGTCTCCTCGTGCGCCTGCCGCCGGCGAAAAGCCAGGGAATGGCAGCCGGCTATCTGGCGGCGCTTTTTTTCTACGATAAGCAGCATAAATCTCGACGTCAATATCTTTTATCGAGATTTTTGAAAATAGGGCTAAATCATCCCTCCCCGGCTCCCGCCGCCGCGACTGGCGTCCGTTCGCCTGGCCATCCTCCGCCCAAGGCCTTGAACAGGCTCGCCAGGGCCATCTGGCGCTGGGTGCTGACCTCGATGTAGCTCAGCTGGTCGGTAAACGCGCTGCGCTGCGCGTCCAGGTAGCGCAGATGGCTATCCACGCCGCCGCGGTAGCGGGCTTCCGACAGGCGCATGGCTTCCAGGCTGGACTCGGCCAAGGCGCGACGCGACGCTTCCTCGCGCCGCAGGGTATCGGTGGCCGCCAACGCGTCGGCTACTTCCTTGAACGCCGTCTGGATGGTCTTTTCATAAGCGGCCACGGCGATGTCCTTGCGCACGTGCGACAGGTCCAGGTTGGCAGTGTTGCGGCCGCCCGCGAAGATCGGCAGCGTGATCTGCGGCGTGAACGACCAGGCGCGCTGGCCGCCGTCGAACAGGTTGGACAGGTCGGCGCTGGACGAGCCGAACAGTCCGGTCAGCGAAATGCTGGGGAAGAACGCCGCCCGCGCCGCGCCGATGCTGGCGTTGCGCGACTGCAGCTGATGTTCGGCGGCCAGAATGTCCGGGCGGCGCTCCAGCAGTTCAGAGGGCGCGCCTGCCGCAATCTCCTGCAGCAGCACGGGCGACGCCGCCAGTTGCTGCGGCAGGTAGGGACCCAGATCGTTCACGCCCACCAGCAGCGCCAGCGCGTTGCCGGCCTGCCGCACTTCGCGGTCCATGCGTTCCAGTTCCGCCCTTGCCTGCTCGGTCAAACCCAGCGCTTCCTGGTAATCCAGCGCCGTGGCCGCGCCGGCCTGGCGCCGTTTGACGATCAGTTCCAGCGACGATTCGCGGCTGGCCAGGGTCTGGCGCGTGACCAGCAGGCGGCGCTGCGCGCTGTCGCGCGTCAGATAGGCCTGGATCACTTCGGCCACCAGGCTGATCCGCGTGCTGTGCGCGGTTTCTTCGGTCGCCAGGTACTCCTGCAACGCGGCGTCCGACAGGCTGCGCACGCGGCCGAACAGGTCGATCTCGAACGCGGTCAGCCCGATTCCCGCCTGGTAGGTGCTTTGCACGCCGGCGCTGCCGGTGCTGCTCAAGTCGCCCGGCACCCGCTGGCGCGTGCCGGTGCCTTGAGCGTTGATGCCCGGCAGCCGGTCCGCGCGTTCAATCCGGTACTGCGCGCGCGCCGCTTCGATGTTCAACACGGCCTGGCGCAGGTCGCGGTTGTTCTCAAGCGCCAGCGCCACCAGTTGGCGCAAGGGCGCATCGGTCACGAACGACTGCCAATCCAGCGTGGCCGCCGCCGACGGCGCGGCAGGCGCGGCAGACTGGTTGAACTGCGCCGGATACTGCGCGGGGATCGGCGCATCGGGCCGCTGGTGCACCGGCGCCAGCGAGCATCCCGCCAGCACCGCGCTCAACGCCAGGGCGCCAAGGCGCAAGGGGAAGAAGGTTTGCATCATGAGTCTTACTCCTCTGCCGTGCGCGGGGCCGGCAAGAGTTCGGATGCCGGCCGGCCGCGTTGCTTCGACACCAGCGACAGCACCCACACAAAGAAGATAGGCACGAAAATCACGCCCAGCAGCGTGGCGGTCAGCATCCCGCCGATCACGCCCACGCCCAGCGCGCGCTGGCTGGCGGCGCCCGCGCCGCTGGCCAGCGCCAGCGGCACCACGCCCAGGATGAACGCCAGCGACGTCATCACAATGGGGCGGAAGCGCAGCTTGGCGGCATGGATGGCGGAATCCATCAGCGAATGGCCCTGCTCGCGCAGGCTCTTGGCGAATTCCACGATCAGGATCGCGTTCTTGGCGGCCAGGCCGATGATGGTGATCAGGCCAACCTTGAAGTACACGTCGTTCGACATGCCCAGCACCGTCACCGCCAGCACCGAACCGAGCGCGCCGATCGGCACGATCAACATGACGGACGCGGGGATGGCCCAGCTTTCATACAGGGCGACCATCAGCAGGAACACCACCAGGAACGCCAGCGCGAACAGCATCGGCGCCTGCGCCCCGGCGAACTTCTCCTGGTAGGACAAGCCCGTCCATTCGTAGCCGATGCCGCTGGGCAGTTCCGACACGATGCGCTCGATCTCGGCCATCGCTTCGCCGGTGCTGCGCCCCGGCATCGCGTCGCCGGCGATCTTGAACGCCGGATAGCCGTTATAGCGCGAGATCTGCACCGGGCCGTTTTCCCAACTGGTCTGTACGAACGCGCTCAGCGGGACCATGCCGCCCGACTTGTTGCGCACGTTCAGCATCAGGATGCTTTCCGGCGTCATGCGGTCGCGCACGTCCGCCTGCACCACCACGCGCTGCAAGCGCCCGGCGTTGGCGAAGTCGTTGATGGTGGCGGACCCGTAGGCCGACGAGATCGCCGTGCTGATGGTATCGAAGCCGATGCCCAGCGCTTCCGCCTTCTGGCGGTCGATGTCCAGGCGCAGCTGCGGCGCATCGGCCAGGCCTTCCATCATGGCATAGGCGATCACCGGCGAACTGTTGGCCTTGGCCAGCAGCTGGTTGCGCGCGTCCGTCAGGGCCGCGCGGCCAAGGCCGCCGCGGTCTTGCAGGCGCAGCGCGAAGCCGCCGGAGTTGCCCAGGCCGTCGATGGGCGGCGGGTTCACCGCCATGATCGAACCGTCGTCGATGGCCGCGAAGCGCGCGTTCACGCTATTGGCCACGTCGCTGGCGGCCTGCCCCTTGCCGCGCTCGGACCAGTCCTTCAACGTCGGGAACGCGATGCCGGCGTTCTGGCCCGTGCCCGAGAAGCTGAAGCCCATCACCGTGAAGGCGTCGCCCATGGCGTCCAGCGACATCAGGTGCTGCTCGACGTCCGCCACGACCTTGTCGGTGCGCGTGTGGGTGGCCCCCGGCGGCAACTGGACGTCGACAATGACGTAGCCCTGGTCTTCCGGCGGCACGAACGATTCAGGCACGCGCACGTACAGCACGCCCAGCACCGCCACGATCGCCACGTAGATCACCATGTAGCGGCCGGTGCGCTTGACCAGCCGCGTGTTCAGCGCCTCGAAACGTCCGGTCAGGCGGTTGAAGCTGCGGTTGAACCAGCCGAAAAAGCCTTTCTTTTCATCGTGATGGCCCTTGGGGATGGGCTTGAGGAACGTGGCGCACAAGGCGGGCGTGAAGGTCAGCGCCAGAAAGCCCGAGAACAGGATCGACACCGCCAGCGACAGCGAGAACTGCTGGTAGATCACGCCGACCGAACCGCTCATGAACGCCAGCGGCAGGAACACGGCGGACAGCACCAGCGTGATGCCGACGATGGCGCCCGACACCTGCTCCATCGCCTTGACCGTGGCCTCGCGCGGCGGCAGGCCTTCTTCGGCCATGATGCGTTCCACGTTCTCGACCACCACGATGGCGTCGTCCACCAGGATGCCGATGGCCAGCACCATGCCGAACATCGTCATCATGTTCACCGAGAAGCCCAGCACGGACATCACAGCAAAGGTGCCCAGCAAACACACCGGCACGACGATCGTCGGGATCAGCGTGTAGCGGATGTTCTGCAGGAACAGGAACATCACCAGGAAGACCAGCACCATCGCCTCAAGCAGCGTGTGCACCACCTTTTCGATGGCCACGCTGACAAAGCGCGACGTGTCGAACGGCACCGAGAATTCCACGTCTTCGGGGAATGAGGCGGACAGCTCCTGCAGGCGCGCCTTCACGGCCTTGACCGTATCGATCGCATTGGCGCCCGGTGCCAGCTGCACGGCCGCGCCGACCGACTTCTTGCCGTTCAGGCGCGTCTCGAAGTCGTAGCTCTGGCGGCCCACTTCCAGGCGCGCCACGTCGGCCAGGTGCACGGACGAGCCGTCGTCGTTGGCGCGCAGCACGATCCTGCCGAATTCTTCCGGCGAATCCAGCATGCCCTTCACGGCCAGCGTGGCCGTTAGTTCCTGCTCGGCCGAACCCGGACGGCTGCCGAAGCTGCCTGCCGGCACCTGCACGTTCTGGGCAGCGATGGCCGCGTTGACGTCGGCCACCGACAGGCCCAGGCCCAGCAGTTTCTGCGGGTCGATCCACACCCGCATGGCAGCCTCGGCGCCGAAGAACTGCACCTTGCCCACGCCGTCGACGCGACGGATCTCGTTGTTGATGTGGCGCGCCGCGTAGTCGGACAGGCCCACTACGTCCTTGTGCGCATCGTCGCCCTTGTAGGTCAGGGCGTAGATCATCAGGAAGTTCGAGCTGGCCTGCTCGACCTGCAGGCCCTGCTGCGTCACGGCGGACGGCAGGCGGGCTTCCGCCTTCTTGATGCGGTTCTGCACGTCCACCTGGGCCAGGTCCGGGTCCGTGCCCGGCTCGAACGTGACGGTGATTTCCGCGCTGCCGCTGGAGCTGCTGGACGACTCGTAGTACAGCATGTGCTTGGCGCCGTTCAGCTCTTCTTCGATGACGCTCGTCACCGAATCCACCAGCACCGACGCGGAGGCGCCCGGGTACACGGCGGCGATGGTCACCTGGGGCGGCGCCACTACCGGAAACTGCGAGACCGGCAGCGACGGGATCGCCAGCAGGCCGGCCAGCGAAATGAAGATGGCCACCACCCACGCGAAATTGGGGCGGCCAATGAAAAACTTGGACATGATCTATCCTTGCGAAGGCATGGGGATGCGCGGGCGGACGGTCAGTTCGCGGCGGGCGCGGACGGTCCGCCGGCGGCCGCGACCTTGGGCTCGGCCGCCGGCGTCACGCTGACCTTCTGGCCGGGCACGGCGGCGTTGACGCCGCCCACGATGACGCGGTCGCCCGCGTTCAGGCCCTCGACGATGTGCCAATCGCCGCCGCGCATCGTGCCGGTCTGCACCAGGCGGGACTCCACTACCTCGTCCTTGCCCACCACCATCACCTGCGGCTTGCCGTCGGTGCTGCGCAGCACGGCGCGCTGCGGCACCAGGATGGCCTCGGGATCCACCCCTTGCCGCGTCTGCACGCGCACGTACATGCCCGGCAGCAGCAGCACGTCGGGGTTGGCGAATTCGCCGCGCACGGACACCTGGCCCGTGGTCCGGTCCACCGCGATGTCCGAGAACAGCAGGCGCCCGTTGCGTTTCTGGTCGGTGCCGTCGATGGAGAGGGAAATGTCGGCGCCCTCGCCTTGCCCCAGGCTGCCGTCCTGCAGCGCGGCGCGCATGCGCAGCATGTCCGCCACCGGTTGGGTGAAGTCCACGTAGATCGGGTCCAGTTGCTGGATCTTCGCCATGACGGTGGCTTCGTTCTGGCCCACCAGCGCGCCCTCGGTGACCTGCGCGCGTCCGATGCGGCCCGAAATCGGCGCCTTGACCGTGGCGTAGTCCAGGTTCAATTGCGCGGTTTCCACATCAGCCTGCGCGGAGCGGCGCGCGGCCTGGGCGCTCTTGAGCGTGGTGGTGGCGGTGTCGAAGTCCTGCTGGCTCACGGCTTCGATCTTGACCAGCGGCGTGTAGCGCTTGACGATGGCCTGGGCGTCCGACACGGCGGCATCCGCCTTGGCCAGTTCGCCCTGGGCGCGCGACAACGCCGCCTTGAATGGCGCCGGGTCGATGCGAAACAGCACGTCGCCCGCCTTCACGTCGGCGCCTTCCTCGAAGTTGCGGCTGAGCACGATGCCCGCCACGCGGGCGCGCACTTCCGCCACCCGCATGGGCTCCACCCGCCCCGGCAACGCGCTGGTCAACGCGTAGCGTTCGGGTTGCACCGACAGCACTTGCACCGCGCGCGGTTCGGATGCTTGCGAATGCGCATCCTGATCACCTCCGCATCCGGCCAATACGATTGCCGCCAACAACGCCGTCAGGGGCCACTGCCGCCTGGTTTGATTCTTCAACATCTGTAACCCCCGCCCGCGGCGACCTGAATTCAACAAGCCGCTGATGCTACCGCAGAGTTCAATTTGAATCAATGATGATTCATATGATTCTGTTAAGTTGATTACATTCTGCTTAACAAGTTTTTACTTGCCAATTCGGCCAAAGTTTGTACAAAGTGAATCACCCGTGATTCAATAGCGCCTGATCAAGTTCGAAAACAGAACAGGGGCAGAGCATGTCTGACGAGGCGGGGCACGAGAAGCTACTGGTGGCATTGGCCATCGCAATGGTCGACCAGCCGCGGGCCACGTTGCAGGAACTGGCGAAGGCCGTGGGCGTCAGCAAGGCGACGCTGTACCGCTTCTGTCAGACGCGGGACCAACTGGTCCTGCGCCTCACGACGCACAGCGCCCATGTCATGAAAAAAGCGCTGGCGGACTCGCATCTGGAGACCGCGCCTGCGCGCGAGGCGCTGCGAAACCTGATCGATCAGAATCTCGCGCATAAGGAATTGGCGACCTTTCTGACCTACAACTGGAAGCCCGACAACGAGCAACAGCCCGACATCATGAACAGTTGGTCGGGCTACGTGGAATCCCTGGACGCGTTTTTTCTGCGCGGACAGCGCGAAGGCGCCTTCCGCGTGGACATCACGGCGGCGGCGTTGACGGAAATGTTCTTCGGCGTGCTGACCAGCCTGATGGACGCCGAACGGCGCGGACGCGTCGCCCGCCTGGGCATCGCGTCCGTGGTCGAGCAGATGATGCTGCACGGCATCGCTGCCGAGCCGGTGCGCGCCCCGGCCTGAGGCGCGCGCGGGACATCGGGACGCGGCGCGTCGCCCGGCCTGACAGGCGGGCCGAGATGCAGCCCGCCCTCCAGCCTGGCTTGCCGCCGCTTATGCGCCGGCTACCGGCCGCCCGTAGAACGGGTAGTTCGGGTCGTTGTAGCCATGCGTCGACGCATGGCCGGGCGTTACCCAGCCGTCCACGACGGCTTCGTCTTCCGCCGTGATCTTCACGTCCAGCGCGGCGTAGTAGTCGTCCATCTGCGCCAGCGTGCGCGGGCCGGCGATCACGCTCGTGATGACCGGATTGGCCAGCACCCAGGCCGTGGCGAAGTGGCCGGGCTGCACGCCGCGCGCCGCGCTGTGTTGAACCAGCTGCTGCGCGATCTGCAGGGACTCTTCACGGAATTCAGTGGCCAGGATGCGGCGGTCGCCACGCCCCGCGCGGGTGTCGGCGGCCGGCGCCTGACCCGGCAGGTACTTGCCCGTCAGCACGCCGCGCGCGATGGGACTGTACGGCACCACGCCCAGACCGTAATGCTTGCATGCGGGCAGGATTTCCACTTCCGGGCCGCGGTTCAGCATGTTGTAGTACGGCTGGCACACCACCGGTTGCGGCACGCCCAGCTTTTCGGCGAGGCGCATGACTTCGGCGATGCGCCATCCGCGGAAGTTCGACAGGCCGAAGCTGCGCAGCTTGCCCGCGCGGATCAGGTCGCCCAGCGCCCAGAGCGCTTCTTCCAGGTTTTCCTCGTGGTAGTCGCGATGCAGGTACAGGATGTCCATGAAATCCGTGCCCAGGCGCGAAAGGCTTTGCTCCACGCCGCGCATCAGCCACTGGCGCGAATAGTGCGCCTGGTTCGGGCCCTTGCCCACCGGGTTGCCGATCTTGCTGGCCAGCACCCAGTCGTGGCGCTGCCCCTGCAGCAGCTTGCCCACCACTTCTTCCGAACGGCCTTCGTTGTAGACGTCGGCCGTATCGATGAAATTCAAGCCATGGTCGCGCGCCGACGCGACAATGCGCGCCGCCTCGTCGTCAGGCGTCTGTTCTCCGAACATCATGGTGCCCAGGCATAGCGGCGAAACGCGCAGATTGCTGGTTCCCAGTCGGCGGTAGTTCATGGCTTCATTCCTTGGTCGGTAAGAGGTCAGAATGTTACGCCTGTGGCGCGTCCACCGCTGCAAGGATCTTGCCGAACAGCGCATCCGCATGGGCGGAATTCAACCAACGCACGATCACCACCATCTTGCGCTCCGGCTCCACCCAGGTGAACGAGCTGCCCGCGCCCACGCCGAAAAAGCTTGAGGCCGGCACGCTGGGGAAGACGCGGCCTTCGTGGTTCAGCCAGATCAGGTAGCCGTAGTACGGCGCGATGGCGCAGGGGGTGCGCATCGCTTGAATCCATTCCCGCGACAGGATCTGCTTGCCGTTGGCCTGGCCGTCGGCAAGCAGCATCTGGCCGATCAGCGCCTGGTCGCGCGCGCTGATGGACATGCCGCCGCCCCAGTGGGAACCGCCCGGCACCGACGG
This sequence comes from uncultured Achromobacter sp., assembly GCA_963530045.1. Taxonomy (GTDB): domain Bacteria; phylum Pseudomonadota; class Gammaproteobacteria; order Burkholderiales; family Burkholderiaceae_B; genus Achromobacter. The sequence goes on along the minus strand of CAUSDE010000095.1, from coordinate 1,389 downwards.
CATGCGCTGGCCGTCGATCTCGACCCAGGCGGTGTCGTAGCCCACCCATTGCCAGTCTTCGCTCGCGCCGATGGGGCGCGTGACGGCTTCGCGGAAGACCTCCGGCAGCGGCTTGCGGAACAAGTGCAGCAGCGCATAGGACAGCTGGTTGATGCGCACGTCGTTGTATTCCCAGTACGTGCCGGGGCGCTGCAAGGGGCGCGCGTCGCCCTTCTTGCCATCGGGCGGCACGCCGAACGTGACGGCGCGGTAGCGGTCCGCCTGGTCCGACACGCCAAAGCGCTCGCCTTCCCATTCGCTGGTCTGCTGCAGCAGGTGACGCCACGTGATGTCGGCGTTCTGCCCCTCGTCGAAACCGATGCCGGGCACCCGCTTGCCGACGGGCTCGTCCACGTCGGGCAGCAGGCCGCGGTCGTGCGCCACGCCTGCCAGAATCGCCAGATACAGCTTGGCCACGCTGAAGGTCAGGTCGGCGCGCTCGGGTTCGCCCCAGGACGCGACGGTCTTGCCGTCGACCACGACCACGCCCGATACCGGGCCGCGGTCATGGATCGGCCCCAGCAGGCGGTTCCAGGGCGGCGGATCGTTCAGGTGCACGCCGAAGTTGCCCTTGACGCTGCGGTCCCAGGTGGATTCGTGTTCATTGGCGAACTGGATCGCCTGCTGCATAAGCGTGTTCATTGCTTCCCTCGTTATTGTGGTGTGTCAGGCCGTGGCGCCTTCGGGCGTACGGGCCAGGTATTCCATCGCGGCCTGCATGCCGCCTGCGCGGTGCGGCACGCCGGCGGCGGCCAGGCCCATCTCGACGCCGGCCAGGGTGCCGCACAGGGTCAGGTCGTTGAAGTGGCCAAGGTGGCCGATGCGGAAGACCCGGTCGGTGAGCTTGCCCAGGCCCTGCCCCAACGACATGTCGAAGCGGTCCAGGATGATCTTGCGCAGCGCATCCGCGCCGTGGCCGCCGGGCATCAGCACCGCGGTCAGCGCGGGGCTGTGCGCGGCCGGATCCAGGCTTAGCAGTTCCAGCCCCCATCCGGCCACGGCCAGGCGCGTGGCGCGCGCATGCCGTTCGTGCCGCGCGAACACGCGCGGCAGGCCTTCGGCTTGCAGCATGGCCAAGGCCTCGTGCAGGCCGTACAGCAAGTTTGTCGACGGCGTATACGGAAAATAGCCTTTGGCGTTGGCGGTCAGCATGTCGCGCCAGTCCCAATAGGCGCGCGGCAGGCGCGCGGTATCGGCGGCGGCCAGCGCCCGCGCGCTGACGGCATTGAACGCCAGGCCGGGCGGCAGCATCAGGCCCTTTTGCGAGCCGGCCACGGTCACGTCCACGCCCCATTCGTCGTGGCGGTAGTCGATCGAGCCCAGCGACGAAATCGTGTCCACCATCAGCAA
>CAUSDE010000094.1:0-16736 GCA_963530045.1 uncultured Achromobacter sp. | reverse complement strand
GTATTCGACGTGGCTGCCGCGCACCCACTTGCCATATTTCCACGGGCCCGTGCCCACCGGCGTGTTGTTCAGCGGATTGGTGATCAGGTCTTTGCCGTCGTACAGGTGCTTGGGCACCAAGAGCTGATACTGGCCCGACAGCGTGGACTTCAGGAAGAATTCCGGCACGGGCGCATTGAACGTCAGGACCACCGTCTGCGCGTCGGGGGCAGTGGCGTCCGTCAACGATTTCAGCGCAATGCCCGCCGAGATCGGCTTCCAATGCTGCAGGACGTTGTAGACGACGTCGGCCGACGTGAACGGCGTGCCGTCATGCCAGGTGACGCCTTCTCGCAGCTTGATGGTGTAGCTGCGGAAGTCCGCCGCCGGGGTGACGCTAAGCGCCAGCGCCGGCTGGAATTTCAGGTCGGCGTCCAGCTTGAGCAGCCGTTCCAGGATCTTGGTGGACGTCTGGAACGGGCTGGATCCGCCGCCGCCGGGCACGAACAACGCCTGCGGCTCCAGGCCGCCCCAGGTCGCGACGAGCGTCCCGCCCTTACGGGCGGGGCCGGCGTCCGAGCCCGGTTGGGCGGTGGCGGCGTACAGCGCCTGCGGCAGTGCGCCCAGGCCGGTGGCGGCCAGGCCTCCGGCGGCGGTGCGGGTCAGGAAGGCGCGCCGTCCGAGGCGCGGGGCTTGGGTCATGATGGCATCCTTATCGGGTAATGCGGCTCAGCCTTGGCTGAGCGTGGCGTAGGTGGCGCGGCCGATGGCGACAAGCGCGCCCTGGTCGTTGTAGAGGTCCACGTCGGCCACGCCGACGCTGCGCCCATTGCGGCGCACGCGCGCCACCGCGGTCAGACCGGTGTTGACGGCGGGCCGCAGGTAGTCGACGCGAAAGTTGATAGTAGGCAGGCCGCGGCCCAACAGCATGCCGACGGCGAAATCGCCCACGGTGTCGATCACGGCAGCCAACGGGCCGCCATGCCATTGGCCGCTGGCGGCGCCGCGTTCGAATTCGGCCCGCATCGGCGCCAGCACGGTCAGTTCGCCGCGCTCGTGGTCCACGGCGCTGACCGACAGGCCCAGCCATGCGATGAAGGGCGAATCGTCGAACTTGGCCTGGATCTGGGCGGCGTTCAGCACATTGCTCATGACGTCACCAGCACTTTGCCGACGATCTTGCGATCTTCCAGCGATGCCAATGCCTCGGCCCCTTGTTCCAGCGGCCAGCTTCGGTCCACTTCCACGTGCAGGCGGCCGCTGCGCACCAGTTCCAGCAATTCATGCAGGTCTTCGCGGTCCCACCCGTTGGAGCCGCGAATCTGCAGCTCGAACGTCCAGATGTAGCGCAGGTCTTCCTTGGGGTCGAAGCCGGCGGTGGCGCCGCAGGTCAAGAGCCGGCCGCCCAGGCGCAGGCAGCGCAGCGATTTCACCCAGGTGTCGCCGCCCGTGAAGTTCACCACCACGTCCACGCCGCCAGACTTGGCGCCACGGCGGCGGGCAGGGCGGCCAAAGCGTTCCTGCACGGCCTTCAGGAAGTCTTCCTCGGTGTACAGGATGATGTGGTCGGCGCCAAGCGCGCGCAGCGCTTCGCCTTTCTCCGGCGTGCCCGCGCAGGCGATGACTTCGGCGCCGGCCAGCTTGGCCAATTGCACCGCGCACACGCCCACGCCGCCGCTGGCCCCCAGGATCAGTACCTTTTCGCCGGCCTGGATCTGGCCGATGCGGTTCATCATGCGCAGCGCGGTGCCGTAGGCCACCGGCAGCGCCGCGGCCTGCTCGAAGCTGACCTCGTCAGGCAGGCGCAGCAGCTGGTGCGCCGGCACGCGGCACAGCTCGGCCAGCCCGCCGTGGATGGTTTCGCCCACCAGGCCGCCGTCCACGCGGTCGATCGGGTCGACCAGCACGCGGTCGCCGGCCTTCCATTCCCGCACGTTGGCGCCGGTCTGCACGATCTCGCCGGCCACGTCCAGGCCGATGATCACGGGGAAGGGCAGTTTGATGCCGGGCATGCCGCGGCGCGTGAACACGTCGTGGTAGTTCAAGGAGGACGCGCGCACGCGAATGACGACGTCGTCCGGCCCGGCGACGGGATCGGGGAATTCGGTTTCCAGACGGAGCTTGTCGTTGCCGCCGTGTTCACGCAAAACAATTGCTTTCATGACTGCCAATAGTAGGAAGAGGAAATAGGGGAAGGGCTTACCAAGCGGCCACGCCAGCGATCGCCTGGCGCGTGATGGCCAGGCCGTGAGCCAGCGCACTGCGCCGCCAGACGCTGGATACCGGGACGAAGGCGTCGACCAGGTCGGCGCGCAACTGGGCGTCGCGGGCGGCATCGGGCGCGTGCGGGGCCTTGAAGCGCAGCCACTGGTCCAGCCTGAGCGCGGGCCGCATCTGCAGGCCGCGGGTGCCGAATTCGACGACGGCGCCGGCCAATGCGCGGTCGCCCAGCGCCTGTTGCACGCCACGGAACACCAGGCCCTGGTAGTCAGGGCGGGCCAGGCCATGTGGGCGCTGGTCGCGGACGCGCTCGGCGCCCCACCAGCGGGCGGCCTGCGCCTGCTCGGCGCTGCCTTCGTCGTTGAAGCACAGGAAAAAAGGTTCGCCGTATTCGCCGATGCCGGTATGCCAGTCGATAAAGGCCACGCGTTCGCTGGCGGCCAGATGTTCGTCGACGATGCGGCGCAGGGTGCGGTTGGACCACTCGGGGCCGCTGCCGCCGTAGACCAGGCCGTCCGGATGCGTGTATTGCCCGCTGGCGGTGGTGTTGAACAACGCATCGGCGCCGTGGGTCTCGCGGAACGCCTCAACGGCGCGGGCGCCGGCTTCCAGGCTGGCTTCGGTCCAGGCGTCCGGGATCAGGTGCGGATGCAGCGTGGCGTAATGCGGGTTGGGTGGCGTAGGGCGCGTATGGTCGATGAAGTTGCGGTTCAGGTCGACGTTGTTTTCGGTGGTGCGCGTGTCGTACGCATAACCGTAGGGATTCAGTGCATGCACCAGCACGACGTTCACGTCATCGGGCAACGGATTGCCACCGTCGGCGCGCAGCCAGCCGATCTGCACGGCGGAACCCGCCGCGCCTTCCAGCCCGTGCGTGCCGCTGATCGCCAGGTGCGTGCGCGGGGCGTCGGGCCGGCCCAGCACGGCAACATCCACGCTTAGCGGTTGACCGCGCGGATCTTTCAGCGTGGGATGTTCATGGCGGGACAGCGCCGCGCCGCGTTCGGCCGCGACCGCGACGAACGCCTGGCGCGCCGTCGCGTAGTCGGCCGAAAAGCAGTCCCAGTAATCGGGCAGGGCGTCGCTCATGTCAGGCCGCCTCTTGTACGAACACCTGCAGCGCGCCGGCCCCGTCTTCGGGCGGCACCACCAGTTCGCCCTGCGCGTTGGCGCGGTAGTTCACCTGGTTGGCGTCGAACAGGGCGCGCGTCTTCGCCAGATCGCGCACGCCGATCACCGACCCCGCAAACCAGCCGCCGTGAGCCGATGCCGGCAAACCGGCGGGAACGCGCACGCGCGGGTAGCGCTGTTCGAACGCGGCGGGGCTCAGGAAGTCGATGCGCAGGCTGCCGCGGCGAACTTGCAGGCCGCCGTCGGGCAATTCGCTGATAGAGATCGGCCCGAACACGCGTTCATAGCCGGCGCGCAGCGAGGCCGGATCAGGGTGGACGGCGATCAGCGATTCGATGCGCCGCGCGCCGTTGGCGTGTTCCTGCCACTCCGGGCGGAAGACGAGATGGCGCGTCAGGTGGCCGCAGGTGAAGAAGTCGGGCACGCCCAGCAGGCCAGCCGGAAAATTCGTGTTGTTCCAGGCGGCGTCTTCGCTGCCCTCGGGCAGATGCACGGGGCGGCCGCCGCTTTGCGGCGGCTCGGCCGTGATGCCCAGACGCGCCAGTTCCGCGTGCACCGCGGTGCTGTCGGTGGTTTGCAGGGCGGTGGCGACCGGGCCTTCGTAGGCGTCGTCATAGCCGCTAAAGCGCGATTCCGCCTTCAGTTCTTCCGGGAAATACAGCAATTCCAGGTAATTGGCGTCAAGGATGATGGTCTGGTTGCGCGTGCCGCGATGGTGCCTGCCTTGGGGCGCAAGGCTGAACCCCAGCTTGACGTAGCGGTCGGTCGCCGCCTGCAGATCGTTGACCCGGATGATGTAGTGATCTAGGCCGGTGACTGACGGGAGAGACATCAAAGCTCCTGAATTCGCGTTGGAAGAGAGCTGCAGTCTGGCGCAGGCGAGGGCAGGCTAGAACGATTGAATTCGCATGTGGATATCTGATTTTCATTCGACGGCCCTTCAAAGGCGCTGCATGAGCGTGCCTGCGCGCAGCCTCGGCCATACGGGGCCGGACGGACGCATGAGCAAATGAGAAATCGGCATTTCTCGCGGCTCATAACGCGGGCCTATGATCCGCAGCTTCTTCCAGGCAGAACCATAGAGTCCCTTCCGATGCGCACTACCCGCCGAGAATTCCTCCTGTCATCCGGAGCGCTGGCCGCTTCGATGGCTTTCCCCACGTCGTTGCTGGCTCAGACCTCAGCCCCCCGTCATGGCGGCGTGCTGAACGTCCACCTGGGCTCCGAACAACGCATCCTGAACCCCGCGCTGCGCGCCTCGACCGGCGTGTATATCGTGACCAGCAAGATCATCGAATCGCTGGTGGATCTGGACGCCGCCGGCAAGCCGGTGGCGCAACTGGCCACGTCTTGGACGACCGAACCCGACGGCAAGACCATCACCTTCAAGCTGCGCGAAGGCGTGACCTGGCATGACGGCAAGCCCTTCACGTCGGCCGACGTGCAGTACAACGCGCTGGAGCTCTGGAAGAAGCACCTGAACTTCGGCACGGCCTTGCAGCTTTATCTGGAGGCCGTCGATACGCCCGACCCGCACACGGCCGTGTTCCGCTATAGCCGGCCCATGCCGCTGGATCTGCTGTTGCGCGCGTTGGCGGACCTGGGCTACGTGGTGCCACGTCATCTGTACGAGGGGACCGACGTGCTGGAGAACCCGGCCAATACCGCGCCCGTGGGCACGGGACCCTTCAAGTTCGTGCAGTACCAGCGGGGGCAGTTCATCATCGCCGAACGCAACCCGAACTACTGGCGCCGCGACCAGCCCTATCTGGACCGCATCGTATGGCGCATCATCACGGACAAGTCCGCGGCCACCGCGGCCCTGGAAACGGACCAGCTGCAGTTGAGCGCGTACTCGCAGCTGACCCTGGCGGACCTGGACAGGCTCAAGCAGAATCCGCGCTTCGAAGTCCGCAGCAAGGGACTGGAGGCCAACGTGTTCAACAACACGCTGGAATTCAATTTTCGCCGCAAGGAGCTGGCCGACGTGCGCGTGCGCCGCGCCATCGTGCACGCGATCGACATCGATTTTTTCATCGAGAACTTCCTTTACGGACTGGGCAAGCCCGCCACCGGTCCGATCCCGTCCACATCCGAAACGTTCTTTCCTGCCGGCAGCAAGCCGCCATATCCCTTCGACGTCAAGCGCGCCGAGGCGCTGCTGGACGAGGCTGGCTACCAACGCGGCGCCGGCGGCACGCGCTTCACGTTGAAGCTGGTGCCCATCCAGAATGGCGAAGACGTGCCGTTGCTGGCCACCTTCATCCAGCAGTCGCTGGAAGCCGTCGGCATCAAGGTGGAGATCGTCCAATACGACATCGCCGGCGCGCTGGCGTCCGTCTACAAGAACCATACGTTCGACATCGCCACGGGCTGGCACCAGTACCGCGGCGACCCCGCCGTCTCCACCACCGTCTGGTATCGCTCGGGCAGCCCCGCGGGCGCGCCGTGGACCAACCAGTACGGCTGGCAATCGGACAAGGTGGACAAGCTGATCGACGATGCCGCGTCCGAGATCGACCCGGCCCGCCGCAAGGCGCTGTACGCGGAATGGGTCACGGCGGTCAATGATGAACTTCCCATCTGGATGGCGACGGAACGGCAGTTCTATTCGGTCGCCAGCCGCAAGCTGCAGAACGGCCACAACAATGCGCGCTGGCCGTCCAGCGACTGGCACGACGCCTGGCTCTCGGCTTAGGACGCGGGCATGGGCTTCCTGACTTTGGCCGCCCGCAGGCTGGCGGCCGCCGCGCCGGCGCTGCTGATCATCCTGGCGGGCCTGTTCCTGCTGCTGCAATTGGCGCCGGGCGATACGGTGGACGCGCTGGTGGCGCAGATCGGTGGCGCCGACGCCGTCACCATCGCGTCGCTGCGTTCGCACTATGAACTGGACCAGTCCACGACCTCGCGCCTGGGCAGCTACCTGTGGCGGCTCGTGCACCTGGATCTGGGTTACTCCGCCATCTACGGCAAGCCGGTATCGACGGTGATCGCCGAACGCCTGCCTGCCACGCTGCTGCTGATGGGGTCGGCGCTGGCCTTCGCCTTTACCGGCGGCATGGCGCTGGGCGTGATTGCCGCGCGCCGCGTCAATGGCTGGGCAGACGCGCTGATCTCCACGCTGGGCCTGGTGTTCTGCGCCACGCCGTCGTTCTGGTTCGGGCTGATGGGCATTTTCGTCTTCGCGGTGTGGCTCGACTGGGTGCCGGCGGGGGGCTTTGAGACTATCGCCTCGGGCTACACCGGCTGGGCGCGCATCCTGGACATCGCCTGGCACCTTGTGCTGCCCACCGCCACGCTGGCGCTGATCTTCCTGGCAACTTACTTACGCATCATGCGCGCGTCGATGCTGGAAGTGTCCACGCACGACTTCGTGCGCACGGCACGGGCGAAAGGCCTGCGCGAAACGGCCGTCGTCGCGCGGCACATCCTGCGCAACGCGCTGCTGCCCATGATCACGCTGCTGGGCCTGCAGGCCGGCACGATGCTGGGCGGTTCGGTCGTGGTGGAAAGCGTCTTCGCCTTGCCCGGCCTGGGCCGGCTGGCCTACGAATCGGTGGTGCAGCGCGACCTGAACACCTTGCTGGGCATCGTGTTCGTGTCGGCGCTGCTGGTGATCACGATCAACTTCGTGGTCGATCTGCTGTATGCGCGGCTTGATCCCCGCATTGCCCGGAGCTGAACCATGGAAACGATACGCCGATATTTCCATAGCCCCATCGCCGTGCTGGGGCTGGTGCTGCTGGCGCTGGTGTGCGCCGGCGCGTTGGGCGCAGGCCTGTGGTACCCGAAGAACCCGCTCAGCCTGGCCGGCAGGCCGCTGCAATGGCCTGGCGAGAATGCGCGCTTTCTGCTGGGCACCGACCAGGTCGGGCGCGACATCGCCTCACAAATCCTGCACGGCGCGCGCGTCACGCTGGCGATCGGGCTGGTCGCCACGCTGTTATCCGTGCTGATCGGGGTGACGCTGGGCGCGGTGGCCGGCTATTACGGCGGGGCCATCGACGACCTGCTGATGCGCGTGACGGAAGCCTTCCAGATCCTGCCCAACTTCCTGTTGCTGCTGGTGCTGGTGGCGGTGTTCGGTTCCGACCTGCATACGGTCGTGCTGGCAATCGGCCTGGTGTCATGGCCACCGGTGGCGCGCCTGACGCGGTCTGAATTCCTGACGCTCAAGGCCCGCGAATTCGTCCAGGCGGGCCGGGCGCTGGGTATGGGCGACCTGCGCCTGATCTTCCGCGAAATCCTGCCCAACGCCTTGCCGCCCGTCATCGTATACGCCAGCGTCATCATGGCCACCGCCATCCTGCTGGAAAGCGCGCTGGCCTTCTTGAACCTGTCCGACCCCAACGTGCCTTCCTGGGGCAATCTCATCGGCGGCGGCCGGGGAGTCCTCCGGGTGCAATGGTACGTATCCGCCATTCCCGGCGTCGCCATCCTGCTGACCGTCCTGGCGATATCGCTGGTGGGGCAGGGGATCAACGACGCCCTCAATCCCAGGCTGAAACGCTCATGACCGAATTGCTGCGCATCCAGAACCTTACCGTGGACCTTCCGGCCGGCGCCGACCGGCCCCACGCGTTAAAGGACCTTACCCTAAGCGTCAACGCGGGCGAAATCGTGTGCGTGGTCGGGGAAAGCGGGTCGGGCAAGTCCCTGACCGCAGGCGCCATCCTGGGGTTGTTGCCGCAAGGCGTGCATGCCAGCGGCGGACAGATCCATTGGGAAGGGCAAGACCTGCTGCAACTGGCGCCGAACGCGTTGCGCCGTCTGCGCGGCCGGCGCATCGGCATGATCTTCCAGGAACCGATGACCGCGCTGAACCCGCTGCGCACCATCGGCGACCAGATCGGGGAGGTCTTTCGCACGCACACACGCCTGGGAAGGGCCGAAATCGCCCGGCGGACGCTGGAGCTGTTGGATTCCGTGCGCTTGCCGGACCCCGCGCAGGCGGTCAACGCCTATCCGCATGAGCTGTCTGGCGGCCAACGCCAGCGCGCCATGATCGCCATGGCCCTGGCGCTGGAACCGGCGTTGCTGATTGCCGACGAGCCCACCACGGCATTGGACGTCACGACGCAGGCGCAGATCCTGAATTTGATACACGACCTGCAGCGCCGCAAGGGCACGGCGGTGCTGTTCATCACCCATGACTTCGGCGTGGTGGCCGAAATCGCCGACCGCGTCGCCGTGATGCAACGCGGTGTGCTCGTGGAGAGCGGCACCGCCGACCAGGTGCTGGAACACCCCCAGCACCCTTACACGCGCGCCTTGATCGCCGCCGTGCCGCCGCTGGCGCCCGCCGAGGTCCGATCGACGCTGGACGCCGATGCGCCAGTCATCCTGGCCACGAAGGCGCTGTCCAAGACCTATCGCAAGCGTGGCTGGTTCGGACGGCCCGGCCGCGTGACGCATGCCGTGGACGGTGTGGAATTGACCCTGCGCGAGGGTCAGACACTCGGGATCGTCGGTGAAAGCGGGTCGGGCAAATCCACGTTGGCCCGCACGCTGCTGGGCTTGCTGCCGCCTGATGCCGGCAGCATCTCGCTGGCCGGCAAGCCGCTGGCATTCAAAGGGAGCTCCGCGCGGCGCGCGCATGCCAAGTTGGTGCAGATGGTGTTCCAGGACCCTTATGGATCGTTGAATCCCCGCCAGCGCGTCGGCGACATCGTGGCCCGGGGCCCCATGGTGCACGGCATGCCCCGGCGCGAGGCGCTGTCGCTGGCGCAAGAGCTTTTCGAGCTGGTCGGATTGTCGGCAGACGCCATCCGGCGTTTTCCGCATGAATTCTCGGGCGGGCAGCGCCAGCGTGTGGGATTGGCGCGCGCATTGGCCATGCGGCCGCAGGTCCTGATCGCCGACGAACCGGTCTCGGCATTGGACGTGTCCGTGCAGGCGCAGGTCTTGGCGCTACTGGCGCGGCTGCGCCAGCAACTGGGGTTGTCCATCGTATTCATCACGCACGACCTTCGCGTGGCCGCTCAGGTCTGCGACCACGTGGCCGTCATGAAGGACGGCAGGGTGGTGGAAGAGGGGGTTTGCTCGGAGGTCTTCGGCAACCCGGCGCATCCGTATACGCAGGCATTGCTGGCCGCCGTCCCGGGCCGTCGGTGGAACCCGGCCGGCGTAACCGCACGCCAAGCCGCCTGAAGGCGGCCTGGCGCCAGGTCTGGGCGCAGGCGCCGCAATCGCGACGCCTGCGCGCCTTCCGGCCCTGGCCTAGAAGCGCATGGCCAGCTTCAACTGACCCGACTGCTGGCGGTTGCCGCCACCGAACTGCGCGTCGTAGGCGATGCCCGCGGTCGTGTTGCGCGTGATGGCCATTTCGGCGCCCAGGCCGAGCACCGCCGCGTCGCGCGCAATGGGAACGCCCGTCACCGAGAACGTGCTGCCGCCGTCGAAAGCCAGTTGCTGCCTGGGTTTCACATCACCCATGGCATGGCGCCAGCCCAGGGACGCGGTCAGGCGGCCCGGGGCAAAGTCCGAACCGAATTGCCATGCACCGCGCAGGCCCACCGTCGTGCTGGTCACGTCATCGGTGTTTCCGGCGCCGTGCAAGGCGGCCGAACCACCCGATTCCTGGAAGTCGCGCGTGCGCAACTGGTTCCACGCCAGGCCAGCGTAGGGTTCGATGGTGTAGGCATCGCCCAGCGGCAGGTTGTAGCCCAGTTCGGTGAACACTTGCGTCGACGAGGCGTGATAGGACGACTCAAGCCGCTGGTTCAGGCTGCCGGCTGCCACGTCGCGTTTCGCGTCGATATCGTGCCAGGTGTAGGCCGCGCCCGCCATGAAGCGGAAGTGGCCGGCTCCGGCCTGGACATTGCGTCCGCCGAACAACGTCGCCGTATAACTGTCGACGTTGGTGCGCGACGACGCATCGGCAATCGTATTGTGGCTGCCGATGTAGCCGAGCGCGCCGCCCAGGCGCCAGCCGCCGCCGACGGCGCCGTCGCCACCGACGAAGAGGCCGCCGGCCGATTGGCTCACGCTGGACGCGTTGCCGTCACCGCCGAACTTGCTCCAATTGCCGAACGCCTGCGCCCAGACCGGAGACGCGCCGCTTTGCGGCAAGGCGTCGGACGACGATGCACCCAACTGGGCCGTCGGACGTCCGGCGAGCGTCGGCGCGTCAAGGTTGCCGCGCAAGTGGGCCAGCGGCAGCGTGCGCACGGTGTCCGCCTGGCTCTGCAGCACGCTGGCGGTGCTGGCGTACGCTTCGCCCGACAGCATCTTCAAGGCCGAACGCGCTTCGCCCGGCGTCATGGTGAGGACGGCCGCCGTCACCTGGCTGGCGCCCGTGTCCTTGCCCGCTGCGATGCCGCTCCCGACCACCGGCGATTCGGTCGTGGTCGACCCGTTCGCGGTGGATGACGTTCCATTGCCGGTCGATGAAGCGCCATTGCCGGCTGACGTCGATCCATTTCCGGTCGACGTCGATCCATTCCCCGTCGACGAGGATCCATTCCCGGTTGCAGGAGGATCTTCCTTGTCCAACGCGCCGCCCACGCTGCTTTCGTTGCCCGTTTCGCCCACGCTGCCGATCGGCACGTCGTTGCGGGTCAGCGTCATGAAGGCGTTCTTGGCGTCGTAGCTGAGCGAGGGCGTCAGGAACGCATACGCGCTGGAAGTGCCCGTGAAGCGGCCCTGTATGCCGCCGTCGGCCGTCAGGATGTTGTACGTCGTGCGTGGCGCATAGTTGCCGTCCGGCCCCACGTGCGCCACGGTGCCGTCCAGGTAGGCCACGCCCGTGACGTGGATGCGGTCGCTGGCGCTGCTGGCCGGGTCGGCATGCACGCGGTAGATGGTGTTTTCGCCAAAGGTGAGGTTGCCGTTGACCGTCAATGTGCCGATGGGCGAACCGTCATTACCCGGCGAGATGACCGCGGTGGGGTAGAGCGTGGTGGTGCCTACCTGGCCCACGCCCGCCAGCACGACTTCGCGGCCGATATCCATGGGACCGTTCAACTTGCCGTCGATCTCCAGGGCGCCGTCGGCGATCAGGATGGGGCCGGTCAGGCCGCTGCTGTCCGCGGTCAGAATCACCGACCCCGGGCCCGTCTTCACAAAACCCTGCGTGCCTTGTAGCGGGTTGTCGATCGTGTCGACGAACTGGCCGGAAGCATAGGTGCCGTCGCCGACGACCAGGACCGGCGGGTTGCCGCCGCTGCCGACCAGCGTGATGGGCGCGCCTTGCAGACGATACCGGTCGGTGGCGAACTGGATGCCCGAGACGCGGACCGGGCCGGCGCTGCCGTCAACCGTAACGGTCCCGGTCGCGCCGGTGAAAATGGCGTAGCCGCCATCGGGCAGGGCGCCCGTGGCGTTGGTCGGGCTGTTCCAGTTTGCGCTGCTGGCGCTCCAGGTGCCATTGCCGCCGCCCGCTCGCGTCGCGGAGGCCGCGCCGTTGCCGTTCCACAGGTTGGTCGTGCTGGGCCCCAGGATGAGGTTGATCTGCTTGTCGCCCGTCAGCGACTGGATGGTCGCCGCAGGCACGGAGTCGCCCGTCACCGTGCCCAGGGACAAGCCATTGCCGCTTAGCGTGCCGCCGTAGGACATGATCCGGTAGTAGCCGGCGTTGACACCCAGGGTGTTCACCGAGACGTTCAGGGTCGTGTTGTTCAGCGCGACGTTGCCGCCGACCGTGATGTTGTCGCCCGTGCCCGGTTGCGTGATCGGCAGGCCCGCATAACCAGTTTCAAAGTCGAACACGGCATTGCTCATCGACAGGTTGCCGGTGACGCCCAGGTTGCCATTGGAGACGCCGGTCGGTGTACCGACCGAATAGCCGGGCGCAACGCGCGCATTCCCCGTCACGTTCAGATCGCCATTGATCGAGCCGAAGCCCGAGACGATGCCGTTGGATGCCGCATTGACGTTTCCATTGATCGTGACGCCGGCGCCCCCGCCGTTGCCCCCGATCACCACCGTGCCGCCATTCACATCGATGCCGCCAGGGAAGCTGGCCGAGCCATCGAATAGCTGCGTATTACCTGGCGAAACGGTCAGGTCGGCAGCCGTAACGCCACCGCAATAGGAGGTACTCAGCGCGAGCGTCGCGGTCAGCCACTTTCTTGTGCCGTATATCAAAACTTGGGTCCTATTTCTCGATTAATAAACTAATGTCCAGGCATTACCGGATAGCAGTAAACGTATAATTACGTAACGATCCAATCTGCGCGGACGAAATGAGCTGTCGAAAAAAAGGACGCAATGTATACCAATTTTTTTGCAATACCAAGAATTAATGTAGGGATACCATCCTTATTATCTAGTAAGAAAAACTGGATACCAACCGCCTTGCTTTATTCCACACAACGGATACCATCCAAGCTGGAAAACTGGCGCTAATTGATACACTTTTATATTATTGAAATAGGGCCAGTTCATGCGGCGAAACGGGGCTGAAAGCCCTTGCCGCAAGCGCACGGACCCGATCCAAGGGCAGGGCGCTGATGCAGGTACCGCGGCAGGACAATCCCGCCAAAACCACGTGATATTTTCATTTGCCGCCATTAATAATGGCCAAACAGGTTCAGCGCATCCCGCTCGAATAAAACGATTATTCAAGGGCCAAGCGCCTTGCGCTTTCAAAATACCAATATTGAATATCAGTCGGCTGCCAACCAGCACCATATAATCACAGCGCCGCAAAGGCGCTGTGTGTGTTGCGCCCAAGAAAATGGAATAAGAATACCGACGCCACATCATGGCGCCGGTGCTGGACGCCCCGAAAACCGTTTATATCGAGCCTTGTTTCATCCGGCTGGAGAGGGCGGCGGCGGATTCCTTGCGCTCGCTATAGCGGTCCACCAGGTACGGCGCGGCATCCCGCGTGAGCAAGGTGAACTTCATCAATTCCTCGACGACGTCGACGACGCGGTCGTAGTAGGGCGAAGGCTTCATGCGCCCCGCATCGTCGAACTCCTGGTAGGCCTTGGCCACCGACGATTGGTTCGGTATGGTCAGCATCCGCATCCATCGGCCCAGCACCCGCATCTGGTTCACGGCGTTAAAGGACTGCGATCCGCCCGATACCTGCATCACGGCAAGCGTCTTGCCCTGGGTCGGACGAACGGCCCCCATCGACAGGGGAATCCAGTCGATCTGCGTCTTCATCAGACCCGTCATGGCGCCGTGGCGCTCCGGCGAGCTCCACACCATGCCTTCGGCCCATTGAACCAGCTCGTGCAGCTCGCGGACTTTGGGGTGGTTGTCGTCGGCGTCGTCGACCAGCGGCAGCCCGGATGGGTTGAACATGCGGGTTTCGCCGCCCAGGGCTTGGAGCAACCGCGCAGATTCTTCTGCAACAAGGCGGCTGTAGGAACGCTCGCGCAACGACCCATACAGCACCAGGAAACGCGGCGCATGAGTCGCCCGCTGGGGCGAGAATAGCGCTGCGGTGGACGGTTGCTCCAGCAACGACGGGTCGATATTGGGCAGATCGGCGTTGCGCGACGTGCCGCTGAGCGGGTTGTGATGACGGGTGGTGGAACTCATGCAATACCTCTGTTGATGCAAAACTGAAACGTCAATGGCCGGCTGGCTGGGCGCGCAACAGCATCAGCGCGCCGCAGGCAGCCAGCCCGATGGCGCCGGACAACCACAACGCATTGGCCCCCCATGCGTCCAGTGCCAGGCCGAAAAGAAGCGGAGCCGCCGCCTGCGCAATCCGCGCGGGCATCATCAGCCAACCCTGGCGCGCGCCGTACCCCTGCGAGCCAAATAGCACCAGCGGCAAGGTGCCCTTCGCGATAGTCAGGATGCCATTGCCGGCGCCATGGAGGATCGCGAAAACCGGCGCCATTGCCGGCCCCGCCATCAACAGCACCGCCACCCCCGCAGGGTGCGCCAGCGCCGCCAGGCGCGCTGACAGCAAGGGATGAACACGTCGCAGAAATCCGAACTCCAGCACGCGGCCGGCCACTTGTGCAGGACCGATAAGCGCACCGACTGCCACCGCCGCGGCCAAGGTGGCGCCGGCAGCCTCCAGCATGCGCGGTAAGTGCGTCGCCATGGCGGTACTGATGAACCAAGTGGCTGCGAAGACGAAGGCAAGGAGGGCGGTTGCGAACCCTGCGCGCTGGGGTGGGGGAGCAGGAGCAGGGGAGGAAACCGCTACCCTTGGCGCCGCCATGACCGGCCTTTCGACGTTTGGCCGAGTGGGCAGTCTCGGTAGCCAGGCATTGAGCGGCACGCCGATCAGCAAGTGCATGCCCGCCCAACCAAAGCATGCTTGGCGCCAGCCGAACCGTGTTTCCATCCACGCCGATAGCGGCCAGCCGACGGTGCTGGCAAAGCCGGCAATCAGCGTAATGCCGGTGATCGCGCCACGGGCGTGGTGTCCATACATGCGAACCAGGCTGGAGAAGGCGGCTTCGTACAGGCCGGCACCCATCGCCAAGCCAAGGATGAGCCAGGCGGCCACCATTGCCCAAAGGCCTTGGGCCGAGCCCAGCATGGCCAAACCCAACGCGAATATCACGCTCGTGCCGACAAGGACGCTGCGGCCGCCGTGACGGTCGATCGCATGACCTGCCAAGGGGCCGACAAGTGCCGACACCACCATCGCGCCGGAGAATGCCGCGTAGACCGTTGGCGTTGGAACGCCCAGTTCATCGGCCATGGGAGCGGCCAGCATGGCAGGCAGGTAGTAAGACGATGCCCAGGCCAATGTCTGGGCGATTCCCAGCGTGCCGACAACCCGGACCGGTGCTCCTGCCACCGTTCAGCTCCGACGGGTGCCCGCGTCGTACCAGCCTTTGGACTGGTTCACCACGCGCACGACCAACAACATCACTGGCACCTCGATCAGCACGCCCACCACCGTCGCCAACGCGGCCCCCGACTGGAATCCGAACAGGCTGATCGCGGCCGCGACGGAAAGCTCGAAGAAATTGGAGGCGCCGATCAGCGCTGACGGGCAAGCGATGCTGTGCTTTTCTCCCACGCGACGATTCAGCCAGTACGCCAGCCCGGAATTAAAGAGCACCTGGATCAGGATCGGCACCGCGAGCATGGCGATCACCAGCGGCTGGCCAATGATGGCCTCGCCCTGGAACGCGAACAGCAGCACCAGCGTCAGCAAGAGCGCGGCCATGGAAAACGGACCGATCCGCGCCAACGCCGCCTCGAAAGCGACTTGCCCGCGACGCAACAGCATGCGGCGCCACAGCTGAGCAAGGATGACCGGGATCACAATGTAGAGTCCAACGGACACGAGCAACGTGTCCCACGGCACGGTAATGGCCGACAACCCGAGCAGCAGGCCGACAATCGGCGCGAAGGCGAACACCATGATGGTGTCGTTCAAGGCCACTTGCGACAGCGTGAACACCGGATCGCCACCCGTCAGCCGGCTCCACACGAACACCATGGCCGTACACGGCGCCGCGGCAAGCAGGATCAAACCCGCGATGTAGCTATCCAGCTGGTCGGCAGGCAGCCAGGGCGAAAAGACCTGGCGGATGAACAGCCACCCCAGGAACGCCATGGAGAAAGGCTTGACCGCCCAGTTGATGAATAGCGTGACGCCAATGCCACGCCAATGCTGCTTGACTTGACCCAGGGCCCCGAAATCCACCTTCAGCAGCATCGGGATGATCATCACCCAGATCAACATGCCCACGGGCAGGTTGACTTGCGCGACTTCAAGATGCCCGATGGCCTGGAATAACGCAGGCATGAGCTGGCCCAGGGCGACGCCCAGGACGATGCAGAGAAATACCCAGAGCGTCAGGTAGCGCTCGAAGACGCTCAGCCCGCCGCGCGTTGGCTGCGCGGGCGCGGTTTGTGTACTGGACGACATTGATTACTCCCGCGCTTTGCCGATACCGCGCAACTCGGCCTGCAGCGACATCGCGTCCAGGCGGTCGATGGGCAAAGACAGGAATAGCTCAAGGCGGCGCTTGAGTACACGCGCGGCGTCATGGAAGGCCTTGCGACGGGCTTCCTCGGATCCTTCGACTGCCGCAGGGTCAGCAATGCCCCAGTGCGCTGTCATGGGTTGGCCCGGCCACACGGGGCAGACTTCCCCGGCGGCGTTATCGCAGACCGTGATGATGAAGTCCATGTTGGGCGAGCCCGGCTGTGCAAACTCGTCCCAGCTCTTGCTCCGGTAACCGTCGGCCGGCAACGAAAAGGAGCCCAGCGTGGCAAGTGCCAGTGGATGCACCTCGCCTTTGGGGGTGCTGCCCGCTGAATAGGCCTGGAAGCGGTCGCCTCCCAGGCCTCTGAGCAGGCCTTCAGCCAGGATGGAGCGGGCGGAATTGCCCGTGCAAAGAAACAGCACGTTGAAAGGGGAGTGCGACATGAGGAAATCCTGGCAGCAGCGGTGGGGAAATCAGCAAGTGGTGGAGGGGGGGGGGTCGGAAGCCTCGCAGGGCGCGCCTTGGCAGCAGTGTTCGGTG
>CAUSDE010000093.1:0-16944 GCA_963530045.1 uncultured Achromobacter sp. | reverse complement strand
CTGGAACCCCTCACATTGGACATTCTGGACGACTCGCATTTGCATGCCGGCCACGAAGGCAGTAAAAACGGCGCCGGCCACTATCGCGTGCACATCGTAGCGTCTTGCTTTGCAGGGCTCTCCGCCGTGGCGCGACATAGGCTGGTGTATCATCATTTGCAAGATTTGATCCCCTATCCGATTCATGCGCTTGCGCTAGATGCCCAGGCTCCCAAATAGAAAGTCAAAGGATATTCATGAAACGCATCGTCATGCTGGCTGCGGCCTGCGTCATCGCCGTGCCTGCTTTCGCGCAAAACGTGGCAACCGTCAACGGTAAGGCCATTCCGCAAAAGAACCTGGATCAATTCGTCAAGCTGCTGGTCAGCCAGGGCGCGACCGATTCGCCGCAGTTGCGCGAACAGGTCAAGCAGGAAATGATCAACCGCCAGATCTTCGTGCAAGCCGCCGAATCCAGCGGCATCGCCAAGCAAGCCGACGTCCAGACTGAAGTCGAACTGGCCCGCCAAGGCATCCTGGTGCGCGCCCTGATGGCCGACTACCTGGCCAAGAATCCGGTGTCGGACGCCAAGGTCACGGCGGAATACGACAAGATCAAGAAGGAACAAGCCGGCAAGATGGAATACAAGGTCCGCCACATCCTCGTCGAAGACGAGAAGACGGCCAATGACCTGCTGGCCCAGATCAAGAGCAACAAGAGCAAGTTCGACGACCTGGCCAAGAAGAACTCGAAGGACCCCGGCAGCGCCGAAAAGGGTGGCGATCTGGGTTGGGCTCCCCCGACCAACTACGTCCAGCCGTTCGCGCAAGCCGTGACCCAGCTGAAGAAGGGCCAACTGGTCGACAAGCCGGTGCAAACCCAGTTCGGCTGGCACATCATCATGGTTGACGACACCCGCCCGGTGGAATTCCCGCCGCTGGATCAAGTGCGTCCGCAACTGGAAGAAATGCTGCGCCAGCAAACCCTGGCCGACTACCAGAAGCAACTGCGCGACAAGGCCAAGATTCAGTAAGCCTCTCGCCACACAAGAAAACTGCCCGCCGATGCGGGCAGTTTTTTTTGCCCTGGGCTGCCCGAATGCAAAAAAAGCTGCGCGCCCAAGGCGCGCAGCTTTTTTGTTTTGCAGGAAAGGCCGGCCTGTGGCCTAGGACATGCCCAGCAAGGCTTTCAGCGCGTCTTCGTCCAGCACCGTCACGCCCAGTTCCTGCGCCTTGGTCAGCTTGCTGCCGGCCTCTTCACCCGCAACCAGATACGCGGTCTTCTTGGACACCGAGCCGCTGACCTTGCCGCCGGCTGCCTGGATGTGCATCGAAGCCTCTTCGCGCGTCCAGTTGGGCAGCGTGCCCGTCAACACGAAGGTCTTGCCGGCAAGTGTCGTGCCTTGCGGCACGGCTTCGGCCACCGGGTTCACACCCTGGGCCTTCAGTTGTTCGATCACATCGCGGTTGTGCTGCTCGGCGAAGAAGCGGCGAATGGAAGCCGCAACCACCGGCCCCACGTCCGGCACGGACGACAAGGCCTCTTCGTCGGCATCCATGATCGCGTCGATGCTGCCGAAATGCCGCGCCACATCCCGGGCGGTCGTTTCGCCCACGTGGCGGATGCCCAACGCGAACAGCAAACGGCCCAGGCCGGGCTCGCGGGCCTTTTCAATGGCAGCCACCAGGTTGTCGGCGGACTTCTGGCCCATGCGGTCCAGCCCCACTAGTTCCAGCGGACGCAGGCTGTACAGATCGGCCAGCGTCTTCACGCGGCCGCTATCGACCAATTGGTCCACCAGCTTTTCGCCCAGGCCCTCGATGTCCAGCGCCTTGCGGCTGGCCGCGTGCCACAGGGTCTGCTTGCGCTGCGCGCCGCAGAACAGGCCTCCGGTGCAGCGCGCGATGGTTTCGTCTTCCAGCCTTTCGATGGCCGAACCGCAGACCGGGCAAGCTGTCGGCATGACGAATTCCCTGGCGTCGTCCGGCCGCTTGTCCAGCACCGGTCCCAACACCTCAGGAATGACGTCGCCGGCGCGGCGCACGATGACCGTGTCGCCGATTCGCACGTCCTTGCGGCGGATCTCGTCTTCGTTGTGCAGCGTGGCGTTGGTGACCGTGACCCCGCCCACGAACACGGGTTTCAGGCGAGCCACCGGGGTGATCGCACCGGTGCGCCCTACCTGCACTTCGATATCCAGCAGGGTCGTCGTGGCCTCTTCAGCGGCGAACTTGTGCGCCAGCGCAAAGCGCGGGGCACGCGCCACGAAACCCAGCACCTTCTGGGCCGGCAACGAATCCACCTTGTAGACCACGCCGTCGATGTCGTAGGGCAAGGTCGCGCGCATCGCGCCCACCTTGGCGTAGAACGCCATCAGCCCTTCGGCGCCGGAGGCCCGATGGTTGTGCATCAGATTGACCGGCAGGCCAAGCTCGTGCAGCCAGGCCAACATCGCGCCGTGCGATTTCTCCGGCAGCACCGAGGCTTGGCCGGCGCCGGCGGACGTCTCGTCGAACAGGCCATTCTGTGCGCCGGGCAAACCCTGGACCTCGCCCCAGCCATACGCGAAAAAGCGCAGCGGCCGCTTGGCGGTGATGCGCGGGTCCAATTGGCGCAGGCTGCCGGCGGCGGCATTGCGCGGATTGACGAACACCTTCTCGTCGCGCTTGGCCTGGGCCACATTCAACTTTTCGAAGTCGGCGCGGTTCATCAGCACTTCGCCGCGCACTTCCAGCACCTTCGGGGCCGCGCCCTTCAACTGCAGCGGAATCGCCTTGATCGTGCGGATATTGGAGGTGACGTCCTCGCCGGTCTGGCCGTCGCCGCGCGTGGCGGCCTGCACCAGCCGGCCGTCTTCATAGCGCAGGCTGATCGCCAGCCCGTCCAGCTTCAATTCACAGAAATAATCGGCCTGTTGCGCCGGGCCCAAGAGGCCCGCGCCGCGCAGCGTATCCGTGACGCGACGATCGAAGGCCGCGACTTCTTCCTCGTCGAACGCGTTGTTCAACGACAGCATCGGCACCACATGGCGCACGCTGCCGAAGGCCGATACCGGAGCGGCCCCCACGCGCTGCGTGGGCGACTCCGGCGTGACAAGCTCGGGGTGCTCGGCCTCCAGGGCCTCAAGCTGGCGCATCAGCCCGTCGTACTCGGCATCCGAGATCGAGGGTTCGTCGTAGACGTAATAGCGGACGTTGTGCTGTTCAAGCTCTGTGCGCAAGCGCGCCGCGGCCTGGGCCGCGGATTCCCCACCGGACGTGCCGCTCATTTACGCAAACACCCGTTGAGCGCGCTCGCTTCCGGCGGGCAAGCCCGCTTGTTCGAGCTGTTCGAACAGCACTTGCAGCCGCTCGTCGATGACCGTCTCCGACCCTTCGGCCAACGGTTTGCCCTGGTCGTCGACCAGTTCTGCGCGCAAGCGCGCGGCCAGGTCGCGGCCCACATCCACCATGCGGCCAAAGGCGCGGCTGTCCGCCGGCGCGCAGGGCACGTCCAGCAGCAGGTACAGGCGTTCGACACCGCCCATGCCGGCGTCGAAGGCGGCACCATCGGCACGCGACAGCGTGAAACGGGTCACGCCGTTTTCGGCAGGCCAGGCCAGGCGGTTGCCGTCCGCCACGAAACCCGTGTCGCGGGCGACGGACAGGACTTCAGCGGCCGGCTGGGCCGCGCCCAACATGAGGGTCAGGCCGACCTGGGTATCCAGGGCGGCGCAGGTGTCGTCCAGGCGGGCGCCCTGCTCCAGCACGGCTTGCTGGTCCGGGCCCTCGATCGTGGCGTCGAAGCGTTCGGCCATGTCTTGCGCGCGGGCCCAGGCTTGCGACCATTCGATGGCGGTCAGCGGACCACTGCGGTTGGCCAACAGCACGGCCAATTGCATGGAGGCATAGGTCTCGCCGGCATGCACCCGCGCGCGATGGCGACGCTGGTCGGTTTCGGCGAACACGCGCATGGGCTTGCGGCCCACATGCCGCAGGCTTTGCATGTACGGCAGCAGGTCGGCGCCGCGCACCGGTTCGGCGAAGTTGATCTCGATGACCACTTCGCAGGCGGGATCGGGTTCCTCGGCGTCGTCGGCATCGCTGCCCGGATCCACGGGCGCAGGCTGGCCTTGCGCGCGCGGCGCATCGCCGCCCATGCCGGGTTCGCGACGCGAAGTCGCCCCCGAAGCCGCCGCCGTGGCGCTGGCCGCCGCGGCGCCGCCCAGCAGCGGATCCTGCTCGGAGGTGGGGAAATGGCTCTGCATCTTGCGCCGGACGCGCCGGTCCTGCCACCAGTTGAACCCCAGCACCAGCAGTATCAGCAAGACGCCCAGGGCAATCAGCCCGATCTGCAAATCACTCATGTGTAAATCCCGCGCCAACAGTGCGGCGCCTTTCTGAATATTGGGTTTATGCCGCTTCGGAGGCCATCATTTGCACGGCCGAATCTATATCTACCGCAACGATACGCGAAACCCCTTGCTCTTGCATGGTTACCCCGATCAGTTGCTTGGCCATCTGCATGGCGATCTTGTTGTGCGAGATGAACAGGAACTGGGTTTGCTCGCTCATGCTGGCGACCAGGTTCGCATAACGTTCGGTGTTGGCGTCGTCCAGCGGCGCGTCCACCTCGTCCAGCAGGCAGAACGGCGCCGGGTTCAGCTTGAACAGCGCGAACACCAGCGCGGTCGCAGTCAGCGCCTTCTCGCCGCCCGACAGCAGATGGATCGTGCTGTTGCGCTTGCCCGGAGGCTGCGCCATCACCTGCACGCCCGCGTCCAGGATTTCCTCGCCGGTCATGCTGAGCTTGGCCTCGCCTCCGCCGAACAGCTTCGGGAAGAGCTCGCCAAAGTGGCCGTTCACGATGTTGAACGTCTCTTGCAGCAGCTCGCGGGTTTCGCGGTCGATCTTGCGGATGGCGTCTTCCAGGGTCTCGATGGCGGTCATCAAGTCCTGGTGCTGCGAATCCAGGAAGCCCTTGCGTTCGCGCGAGGTGTTCAATTCGTCCAGCGCCGCCAGGTTGACGGAGCCCAACGACTCGATCTGGCGCGAAATGCGCCCCACTTCCTGCTGCAGCCAGCTGGCGCGCCGCCATTCGTCAGGGGCGTTGGCCAGATCCTGGGCGAGCGCCTCGCGGTCGACTTCACGCGCGTTGAGCTGTTCGGTGAACTGTTCTTCGGCCAGGCGGGCGGCCTGCTCCTGCAACTGCAATTCCATGATGCGCGCGCGGCGCGGTTCCAGCGTCTGTTCTTGCTGTTGCCGGTCTTCGTCGGCGCCGCGCAGCAAGGCGGCCAGGTTTTCCATTTCCTGGCGCGCGCGCGACAGCGCTTCCTCGCGCTCGGCGCGCGCTTCCAGAGCGTCCTGCAAGCCGGCCTGGGACGCTGAGGCATCCAGTTCGGCCAGATCACCCATCAGTTGTTCCAGTTCGACCGAACCGCGCTGGCTCTGGTCGGCGGCCAATTGCTGGTTGCGCTGCAGGTCGGTGATGCGGACCTGGATGCCGCGCTCGGCGAATTCGGCTTCCTGGGCCGCGCGCTCCAGCTCGCGCAGGCGCGTGCGGGCGGCCTCGGCCTGGGCGGCCAACGTTTCACCGTCGATTTCGGCGTCGGCGAAACGGGATTGGTGCTCGGCCAGTTCCTCGTCCAGGGCCTCGAAGCGGGCTTCGGCCTCTTCGCGGGTGGCCAGCAGGTCTTCTTCCTGGACCTTGATTTCTTCCAGGTCCTGGCGCAGGCGCGAGGCACGTTCACCGGATTGCTCGGCCTGCTGCTGCAGCCGCGAGTGTTCCAGCTGGATGTCGTGCACCCGGCGCGTGACCTCGGCCACGCGCGTGCGCGCCGGGGCGATCGCCTGGGACACTTGCTGCCAGGCCACTTCGGCACGGGCGACGGCGGCGCGCGCCTGATCGGCGATCAGTTGCTGGGCCTTGATCTCGCGCTGCAGGTTCTCGATTTCCTGCTGGCGGGCCAGCAGGCCGGCCTGCTCGGAGTCCGGCGCGTAGAAGCGCACGCTGTGCGCGTCGATCAGATGGCCGGCCTTGACCACGCAGGCGCTGCCCGCAGGCAAGGTCGCGCGCATGGCCAAGGCCTGCGTCACGTCGGTGGCGGTGTAGATGCCGGCCAGCCAATCGTTCAAGAGCGTGCGCAGGTCGGGATCGGTGATGCGCAGCAGGCTGGCCAGCGGCGTCAGGCCGGCGGGCGCGGGCGGCGTGGGCGCGGCAACCGGCAACTGGTAGAAGGCCAGACGGGCGGGCGGCGCGTCTTCGGCAAACGCGCGGGCCCAATCCAGGCTGCGCACTTCCAGCGACGCCATGCGTTCGCGCAGCGCCGATTCCAGGGCGGTTTCCCAGCCCGGCTCGACATGCAGCTTCTGCCACAGGCGCGACAGGCCGGCGAGTTCATGCTTGGCCAGCCAGGGTTCGAGCGCCCCCTGCTTCTGCACGTCTTCCTGCAGTTTCACCAGCGCCGACAAGCGGGCTTCCAGGCGCGCCAGATTCTGGACGTCGGTCTGGGCGGCGGCCTGGGCGCGGCTGCGCTCGGCATCCGCTTCGGGGACCCGGCCTTCCAGCGTGGCCAATTCCTCCTGGGCCTCTTCCAACTGGTCTTCGCCTGCCAGGCGGTCGCCGGCCAACTGCTCCAGGCGCACCGGGTCCGGGGCGTGCAGTTCGCGCAGTTCCTGCTGCAGGCGTTCGCGGCGCTGCTCCAGGACCTGCATCTGGCGGTCGGCGTCGCGCTGGGTCTGGGCGACCAACGCCAGATTCTGTTCGACGCGGGCCAGGGCGGCACGCATCTCGTCGCGGCCGGCGGCGGCCTCGCGCACCCGCTGCTCGACGGATGGCAGGCCCGCCTGGGCGTCTTCGGCCGTGGCGCGCGCCTCTTCGGTGCGGGCGGCGGCGGCGCCCAGGTCGTCTTCGGCCTGGGCGATCTGTTCGGTGCAATGCTCGCGCTGGCTCGTCCATTCGGCGATCTGCTGCTGCAGCTGGTCGCGGCGCGATTGCAAGCGGTTGCGGGAATCCACCACGTGGCGGATCTCGGCCTCCAGGCGGCTGACCTGGGCGTTGGCCTCATACAGCCCGCCCTGGGCGGCGTGCACGGCGTCGCTGGCCGCGTAGTGGGCCTGGCGCCGGGATTCCAGCGCCGCCTCGCCTGCCCGCAGGCCGGCGATGGCGGCTTCCAGCTCGTTCTGCGCCTGCGCCATTTCCTGGGCTTTCTTGGCGCGCTCTTCGCGCGCCCCGGTTTCCTTCAGGAACCACAACGCATGCTGCTTCTTTTCGCCGTCGGCCTGAAGTTCGCGGTAACGCGTGGCCACTTCGGCCTGCGCTTCCAGCTTTTCCAGCTGGCTGTTCAGTTCGCGCAGGATATCTTCCACGCGCGTCAGGTTCTCGCGCGTGTCGGACAGGCGGTTTTCGGTCTCGCGGCGGCGCTCCTTGTACCGCGACACGCCGGCCGCCTCTTCCAGGAACACCCGCAATTCCTCAGGGCGCGCCTCGATCAGGCGGTTGATCATGCCCTGGCCGATGATGGCGTAACCCCGAGCGCCCAAGCCGGTGCCGAGGAAGATGTCGTGGATGTCGCGGCGGCGGACCTGCTGGTTGTTGACGAAATAGCTGCTGGTGCCGTCCCGGGTCAGGACGCGGCGCACGGCGATTTCGGCGTAGGTGCTCCATTGGCCCGCGGCGCGCCCCTCGCTGTTGTCGAACACCATTTCGACCGATGCCCGGGCGGCCGGCTTGCGGTGGCCCGAGCCGTTGAAAATGACGTCCTGCATGGACTCGCCGCGCAGCTCGGAGGCCTTGGCCTCGCCCAGCACCCAGCGCACTGCGTCAATGATGTTCGATTTTCCGCAGCCGTTGGGACCCACCACGCCTACCAATTGGCTGGGCACGGGGATCACGGTGGGATCAACGAAGGACTTGAAGCCGGCGAGTTTTAGCTGAGTGAGACGCACAGTACGATGACGACGGGGTGGGTTGAACGAAAGGCGTTAACGGACCTGCCGCATAGATTGCAAACCGGCCCTTCAAGGGCCGGCTCACATATGGGTCGTATGATACCGCAGGCAGTCTGTCCCCAAACGTCAGCAACGGTCAACCCGCGGCAAACGCTCAATAGCGCCCATCCGCGCTCCGGCTATACTCCCTGACACTTTTTGGCACGACACATAATTTTCACGCGGACCGGCCGGGCTCAGGCCAAAGAACGGGGACATTCTTGAAACGTGGTTTCTATCTAGTCATGGCCGCGCAGGCCTTCTCATCATTGGCGGACAACGCGCTGTTCATCGCAGCCATCGCCTTGATACAGGAACTGCACGGCCCCGACTGGTTGGCGCCCATGATGAAATGGTCCTTCGCGCTGGCCTACGTGGTGCTGGCGGCCTTTGTCGGCGCCCTGGCGGACTCCTTCCCCAAGGGCCGGGTGATGTTTTCCACCAACGCGCTGAAGGTGGCCGGCTGTCTGCTGATGTTCTCCTACGCCAGCATCGGCGTCGCCCCGGAATATCAGACCTATCTGGTGTGCGCGGCCTACGCGGTCGTAGGCATCGGCGCCGCTGCCTACTCGCCTGCCAAGTACGGCATCGTCACAGAAATGCTGCCCCCTCACATGCTGGTCAAAGGCAACAGCTGGATCGAGGGCCTGACGGTCTTCTCCATCATCCTGGGCACCGTGCTGGGCGGCCTGCTGATCTCGTCCTCGGTGTCCAGCGCGCTGCTCAGCCACTCGTTCATCGGCAACCTGGTCCACACGCCCGCCGAAGCGGCCATCCTCGTGATCGCCTTCGTGTATCTGCTGGCAGCGCTGTGCAACCTGATGATTCCGCGCACCCATGTGCGCTATCCGCCGCAGCAAAAGAACCCCGTGCGGCTGATCCGCACGTTCTGGGGTTATGTCTGCGTCCTGTGGCGCGACAAGCTGGGCCAGATCTCGCTGGCCGTCACCACGCTGTTCTGGGGCGCCGGCGCGACCCTCCAGTTGATCGTCATCGAATGGGGCCGCAGCCACCTGGGCTATCAGCTGGACAAGGCCTCGATGCTGATGGGCGTGGCCGCGCTGGGCACGGTGGTGGGTTCGATCCTGGCGGGCCGCATCCCGCTGCGCCGCGCGCTGGCCGTGCTGCCGGTGGGGGCCGCCATGGGGCTGGTCGTGCTGCTGATGCCGCTGGTCTACTCGCCCTGGAGCGTCTACCTGCTGCTGCTGATCACGGGCGGCCTGGCCGGTTTCTTCGTGGTGCCGATGAACGCCCTGCTGCAGCACCGCGGCCACGTGCTGCTGTCGGCCGGCCATTCCATCGCCGTGCAGAACTTCAACGAACAGCTCAACATCCTGCTGATGGTGGCGATGTACACCCTGCTGCTGTGGCTGCAATTGCCCATCAACGTGATCATCGTCATCTTCGGCACCGTGGTCGCCGTGCTGATGGTCGTGTTCATGCGCTGGAGCAAGCGCAACATGCAGGCCAACCCCGGCCTGCACGACCAGATCGGCCAGGAAGGCCACGGCCGCGCGCTGGATTCCACACACTAGGCCGCCAACGCCAAGCGATTGATCTTTCAAAGAAAAAACCGGGCCTGGGCCCGGTTTTTTCTTATCTGGACAGGCTTGCGCCCGCGGGCGGTCACACCATCCGCGACGCCAGCTTCAGGTCCTGCCAGGCGCGCGCCTTCTCGGACGGGCTGCGCAGCAGGTAGGCCGGGTGGTAGCTGACGATGACGGGGATCTCGACGCCCTCGTCCGTCTTGAGCGCATGCACGCGGCCGCGCAGGCTCCCGATGGTGGCATCAGTGCCCAGCAGGGTCTGCGCCGCGAAACGGCCCAGCACGAGGATCCGCTCGGGTTTCAGCAAGGCGATCTGCCGCATCAGGTACGGGCTGCAAGCCGCGATTTCCTCGGGCTTGGGGTTGCGGTTGCCCGGCGGGCGGCACTTGATCACATTGGTGATGAACACGTCGGTCTCGCGGCTCATGCCCACGGCGGCCAGCATGGCGTCCAGCAACTGGCCGGACCGGCCCACGAAGGGATGGCCCTGCCGGTCCTCTTGCTCGCCAGGGGCCTCGCCCACGACGAGCCAGCGGGTGGGCGTGGCGCCCTGGCCGAAGACCGCATGACGCCGGCCGTCACACAGGCCGCAGGCGGTGCAGGCCACGACCTGCTCGCGCAGCTCGTCCAGGGTGGCGTTCTTGACGGCTTGCGCCACGGGGATGCGAGGCGCTTCGACAGCTTCGTCCTCGGCCGCCTTGGGCACGGGGCGCGGCGGCGGACCGGTGCGGTTCAGGATGGACGCCGGGATCCCCGGACGGCCATTCGAGCGCGTGGTCGGAACCACGGCCTCGGCCGGCGCCGGACGATCGGCCACCGCTTGCGGCACGGCGGGCGCCGGCGCGACAACCGTCGGCGGAACCCCTGCCGGCACGACGTCCCGCGCGGCGACGGCCGGCGCCAGGCCGGGCGCCGGAACGGTTTGGGAATCAGGCGCTTGAGGCGCAACAGCCGGGCGCGCCGCAGCAGGCGCGGGGCGCATCCACAAGCGTTCCATGCCGATTTCCCGCAGCCAGATGCGCTGCAGCGGATTGACGCGGGGGGCTGCCGGCTGGGCAGCGGCGGTCGGCACCGTCATGCGGCTTCCTCTGTCACTGCGGCAAACCGCTTCTGCATGACCAGGGCGTCCTCGCGGGCGCCTTTGGCGGCCGGGTAATACCCGCGCCGCACGCCGATCTGCAGATAGCCGTGGCGTTGATAGAAGCTGACGGCGGACGCGTTGGACGGGCGCACCTCCAGCAACACGCCTTCCAGCCCGCGCTCCCGCGCCTTCTGCTCGCACCAGTCAAGCAGCACGCCGCCCAGGCCCTGGCGATGCAGGTGCTTGGCCACGGCGATCACAAGCAGGTGCGCCACGTCGGGCGCGAACATCAGAATGCAGAAACCCGCCACCTTGCCTTCGCGACGCAGCACCCAGGCGCCATACCCGGCGGCCAACGCATCCGCGAAATTGCCGTGCGTCCAGGGAAAGGCCTGCACATGGGCTTCCAGCGCGACGACCTCGTCCAGGTCTGCCTGGGTGAGCGGCTGCGGAATCAAGGGGGCCAGGGGGGCTTGGGGCGCCAGCGACGGCTGCGCCTTGGGATTGCCGCCCTCGCCGCGCATGCGCTCGGCGGTGGTGAAGGCCACCTTGTCGCGCACATACAGCGGCGCGGCCTGTTCGGGAGGCAGGGCCTCGCCGCGCAGCCAGCCCAGGCGCGCCAGGCGCGCCACGCTGGCCGCTTCGGGCCGTTGCGCGTCAGCGGCGCGGCGCCATGCGGCGGGATGCGCCATGTCGGCCGCATAGGCGTCCCAGGCGTCGCCGGCCAGCACCAGGTTCAGGCTCTGCCCCGCCTGCGCCGACCACGCGGGCAGATGGTGTTCGGTCCAGGGCACGACTTCGGCCGCCGCGATCAGCAAGGGCGGCTGCAAGGCCTCCCAGCCTGATTCCCCTTCCCCGGCGGCCACCGGGCGATAGACCGCCAGATAGACCTCATTCATGCGGGCGTCCAGCGCCACGACGATGGCGTCGGACGGCGTGGCATCGGCCACCTGGGCCGCCACGGCCTGATGGGACACCACGGGCAGCACCGGTATGCCCAGGCCCAGGCCCATGCCCTGCGCCACGCCACAGGCCACGCGCAGCCCCGTAAAGCCCCCCGGGCCCTGGCCGAACGCCACGGCGTGCAGGGCGGACGGCGCCAGCCCTGACGCTGCCAGCAGTTCGTTGGCCATCGGCAAAAGCCGTTCCGCATGCTCCTGGGACCCCTCGTGTTCCCGGGTACTGACCTCCAGGCGGCCATCGACCGCCCGCAAAAGGGCCACCCCGCAACGGGACGAAGACGTTTCCAAAGCCAGCAGGTTTAGTTCCATAGATGCAGATTGTACGAAATACGGCGGCTTTGCCCCCGGTTGTAAGGGGGATTTCAACCATGGTTCGCAATGTGTAATATCTTGTGAACGCCCACTAGCCGCTGGTTCTCGTCACTGTTACATTTCCGGCCATGAATACGCAAAACACCACCCCCACCCGAAAAATCCTCGTCGTCGACGATGATCCGCGCTTGCGCGATTTGCTGCGCCGGTATTTGTCCGAGCAGGGATTCAACGTTTTCGTTGCCGAAGACGCCAAAGAGATGGGCAAACTCTGGCAACGCGAGCACTTCGACCTGCTCGTGCTGGATCTGATGCTGCCCGGCGAAGATGGCTTGTCCATCTGTCGCCGGCTGCGCGGTGGCCACGACAATACCCCCATCATCATGCTCACGGCCAAGGCGGAAGAGATCGACCGCATCGTGGGCCTGGAGATGGGCGCGGACGACTACCTGTCCAAACCCTTCAATCCCCGGGAACTGCTGGCACGGATCAACGCGATCCTGCGCCGCCGCGGCACCGAGGAGCATCCCGGCGCCCCCAGCCAGGAAAACGAATCCATCGCCTTCGGCCCCTACGTGCTCAACCTGTCCACCCGTACGCTCACGCGCAACGGCGAACAGGTGCCGATCACCACGGGTGAATTCTCGGTGCTCAAGGTGTTTGCGCGCCATCCGAAGATTCCCCTGTCCCGCGACAAGCTCATGGAGTTGGCCCGCGGCCGCGAATACGAAGCCTTCGATCGCAGCCTCGACGTCCAGATCTCGCGCCTGCGCAAACTGATCGAACCCAATCCGTCCAAGCCCGTGTTCATCCAGACCGTTTGGGGTCTTGGATACGTGTTTGTGCCGGACGGTGGTAGCTGATCGGCTCGCCCGCCCCGGGCAGGAGCGCAGCCTCGTGCCCCGCTTGCGCAGAACCTTCAGGAACCTGACATCACGTTTGCGGCTCGGCTTGTTCGGCCGCACGTTCCTGCTGCTTGCCGCGCTGATGCTCGTCAGCCTGGGCGCGTGGCTACAAGTCTTCTTCAGCATGGAGCTGGGACCGCGCGCCAATCAAATGGCGCAGCGGGTGATCACGGCCGTCAATATCACGCGCACGGCGCTGATCTACTCGCATAACGGCGAACGCAGCAAGCTCCTGCTGGATCTCGCCACCAACGAAGGCATCCAGGTCTATCCGCGCGAAGTCACCGACTTTGCCGAAGCCCTTCCCGACGACGATTACTGGCAACGCGTTGCCCAGCACATCCGCACGCGCTTCGGCCCGGAGACGCAGATTGCCTGGGGCGTGAACCAGGTGCCCGGCTTCTGGGTCAGCTTCCAGATAGAGAAAGACCTGTACTGGCTGGTGTTCGAGCGTGAACAGATCGGGCTGACGGGCGGGATCGAATGGCTGGGATGGGGCGCCACGGCGTTGCTGCTTTCCCTTGTCGGGGCGGCGGTCTCGGTCGGCTTCGTCAACCGGCCCCTGTCGCGGCTGGCGCGAGCGGCGCAGGTGCTGTCGCGCGGCGAAACCCCTGCAGCGCTTCCTGAACAGGGGCCTCTGGAAATCCGCGACTTGAACGCCTCCTTCAATCGGATGGCCAAAGACCTGCGGCAAGCCGAGGCCGATCGGGAACTGATGCTGGCGGGGATTTCGCACGACCTGCGCACGCCGCTTGCCCGCATGCGGCTTGAGATCGAGCTTAGCGGCGTGTCGGAAGACGCGCGCCAGGCCATCGACGAAGACCTGGGCCAGATCGACCACAGTATCGGCCAGCTGATGGAATACGCGCGCCCCGCAGGCACGCTGCCGCAGCTGGCAACCGACATCTCGGCGGTCCTGGCCGAACTGTACGAACGCGAACGCAGCCATACGGCCTCACTGGGCGGCGAGCTTGACGCCTCCCTGGAGCCCGGGCTGCGAGCCCGGATCACGGCGCTGGACTTGAAGCGCGTGGTCAGCAACCTGATCGAGAACGCCCGCCGCTACGGACGCTCCAGCGACGGCATGGCCCATTTGGTCATGACACTGCAAGCTGAAGGCGGCATGATCGTGATCGAGGTGGCGGACCGCGGTCCCGGCATCGCCCCCGAAGACGTCGACCGCCTGCTGCGGCCGTTCTCGCGTGGCGAAGCGGCGCGCACCGGCGTCAGCGGCGCGGGGCTGGGCCTGGCGATCGTCGAACGCCTGCTCAAGCACGTGGGCGGATCGCTGCGGATGCTTCCGCGCGAGGGCGGCGGCCTCACCGCACGCATAGAGTTGCCCAAAGCTAAGTTTAGGAATTATCAATTAGACAACGATAATCCATAGCGTAGAATTTATGCTTTAAGGCACAGCCTTATTTCCACCAACAACTACTGGGAGTACACATGAAAACTGTTGGCGACAAACTCGAGCCCTTCAAGGTCACCGGCGTCAAGCCCGGCTTCAACCAACACGAAGAAAATGGCGTGTCGGCGTTTGAAGACATCACCGAAAGCTCGTTCCCCGGCAAGTGGAAGGTGATCTACTTCTACCCGAAAGACTTCACGTTTGTGTGCCCGACCGAAATCGTCGGCTTCAACAAGCTGGCCAAGGATTTCGAAGACCGCGACGCCGTCCTGCTGGGCGGCTCGACCGACAACGAATTCGTCAAGCTGGCATGGCGCCGTGAGCACCCGGACCTGAACAAGCTGGGCCACTACCAATTCGGCGACACCACCGGTGCCCTGATCGACCAACTGGGCGTCCGTGAAAAGGGCGCTGGCGTTGCCCTGCGCGCCACGTTCATCGTTGATCCGGACAACACGATCCAGCACGTTTCGGTGAACAACCTGAACGTCGGCCGTAACCCGGAAGAAGTTCTGCGTCTGCTTGACGGTCTGCAAACCGACGAGCTGTGCCCGTGCAACCGTACGGTTGGCGGCGCTACGCTGTAATTTCCAGCCCGGCAACGGGCCTGCTTGCAGGCCCCGAGCTGGGCTTTAATTGCGCTAGATTATAGGTAAAAACTATGGAATTTCTTACTACCATTAAGGAACAGCTCCCGGATTGGGCCAAGGACATCCGCCTGAATCTGGACGCCGTGATTGCCCGCTCGACGCTGGCCCCTGAAGACGCCGTGGGCGCCGCCCTGTCCGCCGCGTATGCCGCGCGCAGCCCGGTGCTGGTGGAAGCCTTCAAGAGCGGCCTGTCGGAAGGCGACGCCAATGCCGCCCTGACCGCCTCGGCGCTGATGGGCATGAACAACACCTGGTATCCCTACGTCGAAATGACGGGCGACGCCAACCTGAAGAGCCTGCCGGCCCAGTTGCGCATGAACGCCTACGCCACCCATGGCGGCGTGGAAAAAAAGCGCTTTGAGCTGTTCGCGCTGGTCGCCTCGATCATCGGCAAGTGCCATTTCTGCGTGGCCTCGCACTATGAAAACCTGAAGAACGACGGCTTGTCGACGGAACAGCTGCGCGACGCCGGCCGTATCGCCGCCGTGGTGAACGCCGCCGCCCTGGCGCTGGCCGCCCAAGGCAAGTAATTCAGGCTGCCAGCCCGAAGGCGCCTCCGCCGCGCACGCCGTTCGCGTGCTTACGGGACGCCGGGGCGCATATTCCCCTTGAAGCCTCAAGGGTAAAAAAACCCGCCTGTGCAACCAGGCGGGTTTTTCTTTGGGATGGCGCCGGGCCGGGCCCGAAACGCTTAGTTCTTCTTCGCCATGTCGGCGGTGGTGGGCAAACCGTTGGCCACCCAGGCTTCGACGCCGCCGCGGTACCAATAGGCGGTCCAGCCGAGCGACCCGGCGCGCAACGCCGCGTTGTACGACGAACGGTCGTTCATGCTGGCGCCCACGAACACGACCGCCGCACGGCGATTGTTGTTCGCCTTTTTCAGCAGCCAGGCATCCAGGGCGCTTTGCAACTGGTCCGTGACACTGCCATCCGAGCCCGCATCGGCCAGGGGATAACCGATGGGCAGCGTATCGCGCAGCCCGCTGGTGTCGACGATCAGCAGATTACTGTCGTTCTTGATCATGCCGACCAGGTCACCGGTCGTGATCAGCTTGGCGCGGTTGATCTGGTTCGGCGTCGGACCCTTATACGGTGAGGGGAACAGCAGGAACGTGGCAGGCACGCCCATATCCTTGAGTTCGTCGATGGCGCTCGGCGGCATCCCCTGCCCCGGCGGCGATTGCCTGGGCTGCTGTTGCGGCTGCTGCTGCGGTTGTTGGGAAGGCGTCTTGCCGCCGCCTGCGGGCACGACTTCCCCGCCCACCGTGCCCATTTCGATGTCGGAGATCATCACCGCAATGTTCTCGATCAGCTCATAGCACATGGTGATCGAGCCTTCGCGCGGGCTGTACCAGGCGTTGAGCGTGCCGCAGTCTTTGAACACCACGTTCACCGGCCTGGGCAACACATAGGTTTGCCCCAGCAGCTTGATGTTGGTCGAAATCGCGTCCGACAGGGCGCTGGCGAACAGATTGCCGATCTTGCGCTTGGACGGTTCGAAGACCACGTTGACCGGCGCGCCGGGCGCGTTGGCCGGCTGCTGGCCGTCGGGCGACCAGGTGCCGACACGGGTGTGCGGCGCCAGGATCTTGCGCCAGGCGCGGTTCTGCTTGTTGAATTCGTCGGCGCAACGCGCCTTGGTCCGGTCTTCCAGGCCCACGTGTTTGGCGACCGATTCGAACACGGCCGGATTGCCGCCATACATGATGCACAGCATGTTGCGAAAGCGCTTGAGGTCGCCCGTGTGCTCGTCCTGCCAGGCCGACGATTCGGACGCCCCGCGCTTTTCCGCCAGCTTGCCGCTGTAATACCACTGCAAGGCGGCGTAGGTCGCGGCGTCACGCGCCATGGTGTTCGAGTCTTCGTCGGCCGACGGGTACATCGTCGGCTCGACAATCTGCAAGGCGGCGTAGATATCCACCGCATCTTCTTCGGCGCCCGTGGACGGCAATTCCAGTTCGCCGATCAACGCATGGCCGAACTCATGCATGAAAATGCTGCGCATGATGCCGACGTACACCGACACGATACGCATCGTGTCGCCGCCAAAACGCGGATACGGACCGGCGCCGGCCAAGCCGGAGCCGCCCGAATTGTTGGGAGCCGGGGCCGCGGCAGGCGGCTGCGTGCCC
>CAUSDE010000092.1:0-18016 GCA_963530045.1 uncultured Achromobacter sp. | reverse complement strand
CCGCTTGTGCCTCTCTGGAACATGAGGTGTTCTTACAAACACTACATACGTACGTACCCGCTGATAACCGAGAGGAATTGCCGAAGCTGCCTAAAGAGATGAACAACATACAGTTCACGGGCGTGTTGCGCCTGTGGAAAGAGCGTGTGGTGGGTCATGCCAACAGTACGCGCCGGGAGACGTTGGAAAGGGTGCATGAGGGCATTTTGCGAGGTCTCGAGTATCGCAAAGCGATAGTGCACGGGATGTGGCACTGGCCACCGGACAATGTCGAGCGCATCACGTCAACGCGTATCGTCGGAAAACAGATTATCTCTGTTCACTTCGATGCCGAAGGGCTTTATTCATTCATGACCGCTCTGCAGGAGATCAACTTCGATCTCCATTACCCGCGCGGACCGGGTGAACTTGCCATGCAGAGAAGCAAAGAAGGACCACACATTAGTCGCCGGTTCGCCGCGATGATGACCGGGAAGCTTGATGATGCGTGGCTCCCCGTGCGGTCCGGGAAAACATTAGTGCAAACGCTGCAGATTGATACGCGCGGCTCGGGCGACGAAGAAGACAAGAGCACAGACGATCCGAGCCCTTAATTGTCGCCATCACATCTATCGACATTGCGCTCTGTTTGCTGCGACAGTTGCCAGTGGCTGAAGCCGATAACAAACAGGCATTCAAGTGACCGGCACGCATGGTGGCCAAACGGCCGTTTCTGGCCGGAAGCGGCCACTGACCACAACGCGGCAATGCCCAACCCCAAAAGCGCGGCGTCAACCATGTTGGGGGTTGTGTTGAAAATGAGTTGTCCGTCCACGCGAACGTTCAGCTGCTGACCGCGGCGTAAGAGGCCCCAGACATAGATCCCTGCTGGTCTGCAGGCGCATGTTGATGCAATTCAGGCCCGGAAAATCATGTGGTTCCTTCGGTTTTTGGCAGGCGTCGAAGTATTCGGGCGACGCGGCAATCGTCATGCGTAACGGTGGCCCGATGGGCGCGGCGATCATGTCTTTGTCGATGGTGGCGCCCAGACGTACGCCCGCGTCGAAGCGGTCGGCTATGATGTCGCGAAAACCGTAATCCACGTCGAACTCCATCTTGATGTGGGGATACTCACGCAGCAGCGGCGCAAGCTTCGGTAGGATGGTGGTTCGAAGAATGTGATCACCGCAGGCGATGCGGACCGTTCCTTCAGGTTTGTCCCTCAGTTGGGTCAGCTCATCCAGTTCGGACTCGATCTCGTCGAAACGATGCCCGATGGCATTCAGCAGGTCGTGTGCGCGCACCTTGCGTACCCGCGCCGAAATCAACAAGCGCGAAGCTGAGCAGATGAACCGATCCAGCGATTGGTTCGCGAAGCATCATCCAGGACTCGACTCTCCGGCACGCACTCGCGCGGCACTGGCGTCGCTGTGACAGGACTGAGTCTTACATATCCGCGCCACGCAGATATGCCTTGCCCTCGGCCAGGCGACGTGCGGTGCGCAGTATTCCGGCGCGTTCGACATGCCAGTCTCCGTCAAGCCTTTTGACGCTTGCGTCGACGTGGATGAGGCCCGAAGGATGACCGAATGCGAGAGGGCGGGCGACATTGCCGCCGCACAACTGCGCGGGTATCGTGCCCTGCAGATTGCAGGCAATTCCCGTCGTGGCGGTAATGGTGCCCGCCAGGGTCTTGCTTGCCGAGCCGGATGCGTACTGGCGGCAGAGCAGGTCGTGAGAATCGCCGCTGATGCGTTTGCCGTCGGTACACGTCAAATATTCTCGAGGGCGCTGGAGCAATACGAGCATGGGAGTCGAAGGGGCGCTTCGGGCGTTCCAGTAATCCGCCAGACCGAGCCGGTACGCGACTGCCTTGCGGACCAAATCCATTTTCGCCTTGAGGTCGGCGTCGCCATCGATCCGCTGAGGATCCTCTGTGCCTGTCAATCCGAAAGCGCCGGCGTGGGCGTAGATAACCAGGTTTGCGCCATCCACGACCGACACCTCGATGCTGCCAACGCCAGCAACGTCCAGCCGGGTTAGGGGTTCTCCAAAGGGTAGCAGCCTGCCTGTGATGGCGCCGACGGCCCGTGAAAAGTCCAGTTCAATTGGGGCGCCAGTGCCAGGCACGCCGCCGATCTCGAGGTCCCCCTTGGTTTGTACTTTTCCGCCGGACGTAGGCACGCGAACGTGAACCATGCAATCGGTGTTCAGATTGTGCACGCGCACCAAGGTGCGACCTTCTTCGGGGGCGACAAGGCCTTGCTCTACCGCGTAGACGCCAACCGCGGCGGTCAGATTCCCGCAATTCAAATTGAAGTCGACCTCGGGCGCGACCGTTCCCACTTGGCCAAACAGGTACGTGACGTCGCTGTCGGGTCGTTTCGCCTTGCCGATGATCGCGGCCTTGCTCGTCAGTTTGTCGGCCCCGCCCAGTCCGTCGATCTGACGCCGGTCGGGACTGCCGAACAGATCGAGCAGCAAACGGGTCAACGCCTGGCGGTCCTCGGGGACGTCTTGCTCGCGAAGGAATACTCCCTTGCTCGTCCCGCCTCGCATCAGCACGAAGTCGATGGTGTCTTTCGATAGGGGCATGTTGGACCTCACTCTGATGAACTGTTTTTACGTTTGTTCCGGCGCGCGGTGCGGACCGGAGCGAGGCAAGTCCGTATCGGCCTTGAGCAGGTTTCGCTGCGACCGATGCCCTGGTCGCCAAACGTCCCGGCCAAACCGACATGCGCCATGTCACGGGTGAAGCTTCGCTCGCCTTTGTTGGAACTGGCGAAGGCTGTACTCTAAGCGCCAGAGAGCTGCTTGAATACCGATTTGCAGCGCTTTTCGATCCACATAGTGAGACATCAAGGCGCTCAGCGTGCGCCGAGACGCGTTCCAGACTGCAAGTCCTGCGCCGTGCCTTGATGCTGCTGCGGCTCAGCACCCGGCACAACAGAACTGTCCTGAGGTCGACTGATCCGCGCCCGATGAGCGGAATTGAAAGCCCCGCGGTGCGTTAGATCCCGCCCGGTACACGAGCGCCTGGCATCGACTGGCGTCCGCCGCCGAGGTCGACTTCAATGAAGACTCTTGGGGCCGCGCTCGCAGCGGTCAGTGCCATCACGGATACGCCAACGCTCATGATCTGCGCCGGGTCGCGCGTATACGGTCGCTCGTATACGTGACCCCCTCATGCCCGGATATCGCGACACGCGAATGTGTTAGCGCTCGCCGAGCGGGCGGTCGAGTTTGGCAGCTTTCCCGGTATGAGAAGCCGCGCATGATCAGCAGCGGACTTATCTCTTCCAAACTCGTGCTTTCGCCGCTGTAACGGAACGCCCACGGGGGCGGCGCAATTGGGTTTCAACGACATCTTCCATCGCCTCGGGTCCAAACTATTTCACTATATGGACGCCGGAGCGGCGCGAGTTTCATGATCTCCCGCTAGCATTTGGGTGGCGTGTAATCCTAATCAAAACACGGTCGTCCAAATTATGGACTATTGAAAAAACAAGGGAAGTCGTATGACGCCGTCCGAACAGATCGGGACATTTTCCGCTGCATTTAACCTCGACTCCTTGACTCCCGCGCTGCGCCATCAATGCGCGCGCTCCCTATTGGATACCTATGCGGTGGGTGTGGCCGGCAAGCGCGAGCCGGCATCGTTGCGCGCAATGGCCTATCTGGCGACGCTGGGCGCCGGGGGCGACGCATCGCTGTGGGGCTGCCCCGGGCGCGCGACTGCGGAAGCCGCGGCGTTCTACAACGGCGTCGCCGCGCACGTGCTGGACTACGACGATGTGACTTCGCCGTTGCGCGGCCATCCCAGTGTGGTGCTGTGGCCCGCGCTGATTGCGCTGGGCGAGGCGGAATCCATCGACATGGGGCGGATGCAGTCCGCCTATGTGGTGGGCTTCGAGGTGATGTGCAAGCTGGCAAAGGCAGTTGCCGTCCAGGCCTACGCCAAGGGTTGGCATGTCACGGCCAGCATCGGGATCATCGGCGCGACGGCGGCAGTGGCGCATCTCTTGCGGCTGGATGCGCAGCAGACGGCGCATGCGATAGGCATCGCTGTCGCGCAGGCGGCCGGTACGCGCGCGAATTTCGGCTCCGATGCGAAATCCTTTCAGGCGGGCCACGCCAATGCGGCGGCGCTTCGCGCAGCACGGTTGGCGCAGGCGGGATTCACCTCATCGCGCGACGCCATGGATGCCCAGCAAGGGTACGCCGCGCTGTACGGGCAGGGGCAGGACCTTTCTGCCGCGCTGGAGACGCTGGGCCTGGCGCCGCTCGAACTGAGCGCGAGCGGACTGGAGGTCAAGAAATATCCCCTGTGCTATGCGACCCACAGAACCCTGGACGGCCTGTTGGACCTGCGCAAGGAGCACGGCATCACGCTGGCGGATGTCGAACGCGTGGAAATCGAAACCAGCCCCGGCGCGCTGGTTCCGCTCATTCATCACCGGCCCACGACCGGCCTGCAGGGCAAGTTCAGCCTGGAGTACGCGGTCGTCGCGGCGCTGCTGGACGGCCAGATCGGCCTGGCGACCTTCAAGGACGAAAACGTACAACGCGCTGCGGTTCAGAACTTCCTGCCGTTTGTGCAGGGGCGCAGCGCACAGGGCGAATCGATCATGCCGCGCTGGGCGTTCGTGAACGTCTACCTGCGCGATGGCAAGCGCCTCGAGCGCAGGATCGATGCGTTGCGCGGCTCCGCGAGCCTGCCTTTGACGGACGAAGAACTCATGCTCAAAGCCGCGGACTGCTGCGGTTGGGCGGGATTGCAAGGAGATGCCGGCGCGCTGTTGGCGGTGGCGTCGGATCCAAAAGCACGGGCCGGGGACTTCCTCGCCATCGTGCGCTGACAACAAAAAATCAAACCAGGAAGGAGCAAGGAGTAGACATGGATTTCACTTTGCCTGAAACCACCAGGATGATTCAGGACACGGTGCGGAACTTCACGCAGCGCGAACTGATTCCGCACGAACCCCTGATCATCCGGCGCGAGGCCGAGCGCGGTATGGGAGACGATGCGCTGATTCCTCCCGAGCTGGAGAAGGTG
Source organism: uncultured Achromobacter sp. (assembly GCA_963530045.1). GTDB lineage: Bacteria > Pseudomonadota > Gammaproteobacteria > Burkholderiales > Burkholderiaceae_B > Achromobacter. The sequence continues at coordinate 12,981 of CAUSDE010000092.1, read as the reverse complement.
CTGCAGCAGAAGGCGCGCGAGGTGGGGCTGTGGGGCATCGACGTGCCCGAGGAATTCGGCGGCCAGGAATTCGGCATGCTGGCGAAGTGCGTGGTGATCGAGCAGCTGAAGAACTCGATCGTGCCGTTCGTGCCGCCGCCTGACAGCCCGAACCTCCATCTGCTTAAGGCCTTGTGCAAGGGACCGCAGATCGACAAGTACCTGTTGCCCTACGCCAGCGGCGCCAAGAAGAGTTGCATCGCGCTGTCGGAAGAGGGCGCGGGTTCCGACGCGGCCAACATCAAGATGCGGGCCGAGCGCAAGAACGGAAAATGGGTGCTGAACGGCGCCAAGATGTGGATCAGCCGCGCCCGCGAGGCCGACTTCATGATCGTCGTGGCCGTGACGGATCCCAAGCTGAAGTCCCGGGGCGGCATGACGGCCTTCCTGGTTGACAAGGGGACGCCCGGTGTCACCATTCCGACTTCGTATCCCATGATTGGCGAGTTCCACCCTTACCAGGTGTTCTTCGATGAGGTCGAGCTGGAAGACAGCCAGGTGCTGGGCGACGTGGGCAATGTATTCGTGCCGCTCACCAACCGGCTGGGCATACGCCGCCTGGACATCGCTTCGCGCTGCGTGGGATTGGCCAGCCGATGCCTGGAAATGATGATCGAGCAGGCCAACACGCGCCAGACCTTCGGTTCTCCCCTGGCGGATAAGCAGGCGATTCAGTGGTGGATCGCCGACAGCTATCAGGAAATCGAGATGGTGCGCCTGACGATTCATCGCCTGGCCTGGAAGATCGACCAGGGCGTGGCGGATTTCCGGCGTGACGGTTCCATGGTCAAGGTGCAGGCGACCGAGCTGATCCAGCGCGTCGTTGACCGGGCCATCCAGCTTTTCGGCGGAATGGGTCTGTCGAAGGAACTGCCGCTGGAATACATCGCCCGTATGTGCCGGGTGCTGCGCATCGTCGAAGGGCCGAGCGAGGTTCATCGCTGGGTGATCGCGCGCGACCTGCTGCGCAACGGCCTGCCACAACAATAAAACGGCTGGCTACCCCTGGGTGTTGAGTGGCCCCGCATCGGACGCATGCGGCGGCCAGGCTTTGGAGGAGACAAAAAATGCAGAAGAACAAGCGGTCCTTGCAGTGGAAGACAGTCGGGAAACTGACTGGCATCGTTACGCTGGCGCTCGGCTGCGGGTACGCGGCATCGGCGGCGGCGCAGTCGTTTCCCGGACGTCCCATCGGCCTGGTGGTTCCCTATGAGCCGGGCGCAACCACGGACCTGATCGCGCGCGCCGTGGGCGAACGCATGGGGCGCGAACTGGGAGTGCCGGTCGTGGTGGAAAACAAGACGGGAGGTAACGGCATCATTGCCGCGCTGCACATCTCGCGCTCCAAGGGCGATGGCTACTCGATCATGCTGGCATCGGATTCCACCGCGGTGCTGAATCCCTTGCTGTACAAGAAGCTGTCCTACAACCCCGACAAAGACTTGACGCCCATCGGCCTGGTGAGCGACTTGCCCCTGGTGATGCTGGTCAATGCATCGCTGCCCGTGCAGACCCTGAAGGAGTTCGTGGCGTACGCGAAGTCGCATCCCGGCCAGTTGAACTTCTCTTCCACGGGCACGGGCGGCACTTTCCATCTCTCTGGCGAGCTGTTCAGTCAGATGGCCGGCATACAGATGACCCACGTCCCCTACAAGGGGGGCGCGCCGGCCATGCAGGCTCTGGTGGCAAAGGAAGTGCAGGCGCTGTTCGGGGTGGTCGGTTCCGCGTTGCCGCAGATCAAGGCGGGCAATGTCCGGGCCCTGGCCGTCGCCTCGAAGGAAAGGCTGCCCCTGCTGCCCGACGTCCCGACTTTCGCAGAGCTCGGTTACCCGAACTTCGTCGTGACGGTGCGCTACGGGCTCATGGCGCCGGCAGCGACGCCGCCGGAGCGGATCTCCACATTGGCGTCGGCCATGAACAAGGCCTTGGGCGCCGCGCCTTTGCGCCAGACCTTCGGCGATCTGGGATTCGTGCTGCCCGAGAAGAGCAGTCCGGAGGACTACGCGGCCCTGATCCAGTCGGACCGCAAGATGTGGTCCGAGGTCATCAAGGCCAAGAACATCTCGCTGGATAACTGAGCGGCCGGGCTCCCAAGCCCGGAAGTCCCGGCCTCCCGGCATTGAAACCGGGAGGCCGCTTTCATGCCGCGACGTTGCGGAGCGCCTGCTTGCTGAGCCAGCGCCGCAGGTTGTCGAGAAAGCAGGCGAAGGCCCGCTCGTTGAAGTCGGCAATGCGGGCCGCGGAATGCGGCGTGACGATGGCGTTGTCCAACTCCCAGAAGCCGGACTCGGGCGGCAGAGGTTCGCGCTCGAACACATCGAGATAGGCGCCGGCGATCCGCTTGTCGCGCAGGGCCTGAAGCAGGGCCTGTTCATCGACGATGCCGCCTCGTCCGACATTGATCAGATGCGCCGTCGGAGGCAGGGCGGCGAGCCTGTCCCCGCTGACGAGGTTGAGGGTTTCGTCGGTCAGCGGGCAGCAGATGACCAGCCAGTCGGCCTGGCCGATAACGCTGTCGAGCGCGGACGGTGGCAGGGTTTCATCGAAACCAGGGACCGCCTTGCCGTTGCGATTGATGCCGATGGTGCGCAGTTCGAGGGATTGCAGGTATGTCGCCAACGCGGCGCCGATATGCCCCGTGCCGATGAGCACGGCGGTCTGGCGGTCGAGCGGAAGCGGGCAGCGTTCATCGGGCACGGCGCGCCATGCGTGCGCCAGCTGGTTGGCGTAGTGCCACGGGAGCTGCTTGTTCAGCGCCAGGATGCCGGCCAGGGCGCTGGTGGCGACGGCATGGCCGCTGGCATCCGGGCTGGTGGTAACCGAGACGCCGCGGGCCTGGAATTCCTTGTACTTCGGCCTGTCCGAACCGGCGGAAAAAATATGCAGCCATTGCAGCCCGGTGCAGGCATCGAGCAAGCGGAAGAACAGACGCGTTGCGTCGTTGGAGGGCGGGCGTCCCGGCAGGGAATGGATGTCGCGGCTGAAAAAGGCGGCATCAATGCCGGTCAGCGCCTGTTCCGTGAGTTCGGACGTGGCCGCGATCAGCGTGACCCCAACGCCAAGTTCGTCAGCGAGTCCGGCGATGGCCTCGCCACCCGTCTCTTTGATATGCGGCGAAACCAGCACATGGAGGTTGCGGGCGGCGGCTAGCTTGGTCATGTCTCTTTCCGTGAAGAAGGTTCTTATCGTGAGTCCGACGATTCTGCGCGAGGGTGTGCCTGCCGTCCACCGCCTGGCGCCTCAATTAGTCTATGTTGTGAGATTAATTCCAAGGTGTTTCCCAGGATTGCCCCCAGATGAGCCAAAAAGTAGTTCATATAGTGGGCTATTTAGCGTTGCCTGAAGCTGCGTGTCTCCCTAATATCTGGACGCTTCGCCGCTCGTGTGGGGCGCGCAATTGCGAAACGCAATCGATTTATAAATTCAACAAGAAAACAGGAGACAACGATGTTTTCCATGAAGCAGCGGATCCAGATTCTGTTCGGCGCGGTTGGCCTGGCGCTCGTCGCCCAGGCGGGAGCGGCCGATATCGACGCCTACCCGACGGACCCCGTCAAGCTGATCGTGCCGTACGTCGCTGGCGCCAGCACGGACGCCTTGGCCCGCATGGTGGGGCAGGATCTCGGCGCGGAGTTCAAGAAGCCGGTGATCGTGGAGAACCGTCCCGGCGCGGGCGGAACGATCGCCGCGGACTTCATCCGCCGTCAGGCGCCGGATGGCTACACGTTCGGCTTTACGACCGACGGAATCATGGCCGTGAACCCCGCCGTGTACAAGAAGCTGAATTATGACTCGCTGAAGGATTTCACGCCGCTGTCGATCGCGGTAAACGCGCCCATCGTGCTGGTGGTGCGCACGGATTCCCAATTCAAGTCGGCCCAGGAACTCATCGCCTACGCCAAGGCGAATCCGGAAGGACTGAGCTACGGCTCCGCCGGCTTGGGCAGCTCCCAGCACATGGCTGGCGAACTGTTCAAGAGCATGGCGGACGTGAAAGTTCTCCACGTACCGTATCGCGGCGGCGAACCAGCAATGACGGATCTGCTGGGTGGACAGACCAGCATGATGTTTGTGCAATCCGCCTCGGCCAAGGAGCTCGTGGGCGCCGGCAAGATCCGCATCCTGGCTATCGGCAGCCCCAAGCGCAACAAGCAATTCCCGGACATCCCGACGCTCGATGAAATCGGCCTGAAGGGCTATGACTCCGACACCTGGTACGGCTTCAACATGCCGGCCAATGTCGATCCGAAGATCGTGGAAAAGCTCAGCGCGGCCATTACCCGTTCGCTGAAGAAGCGCCAGGAACAGCTGGAAGGCCTGGGCTACGAGGTGGTCGCAAGCACGCCGGAAGAGCAGCGTAAGAACATCGAGCAGAACCTGCAGAAGTGGGCGGACGTTGCCAAGAAGGCAGGCGTCTACCACGCGCAATAACGCCGCCTGCGCGCCAGGACACGATCTCAGCAACGCTGGACACATTACATGACATCGACGCCAAATGCCGCCGCGCTGGCGGGCATCACCGTACTTGACGTCGCGGGCCCTCTGGGGAATTACTGCGGCAAGTTATTTAGTGACCTGGGGGCCAGGGTAATCCTGGTCGAGCCGCCCGAAGGGGCGCCGACCAGGCACGTAGAGCCCCGGGTTTCCGGTCGGGACGACCTGGATTCCAGCCTGACCTTCCAGTATCAGAACACCAACAAGGAGAGCATTGCGCTCGACCTGGACAGCGCGGCTGGCCAGGAAGTGTTCCGCAAGCTGGCCAGTCAGGCCACCCTGGTCATCGAGAGCGAACAGCCTGGCGTCATGGCGCGACGCGGCCTGGGCTTTGCCGATCTGAACAAGATCAATCCTTCACTCACACTGACCAGCATCACGGCGTTCGGTCAGTCCGGCCCGTTCGCCCATTGGCTGGCGACCGATCTCACGGCCATGGGCATGGGCGGCATGATGTATCTGGCAGGCTATCCCGACACAGCGCCAATGGTGGCCTGTGGAGAACAGGCCGTCGGCGCGGCCAACGTATTCGCGGGCGTGGCCTCCATGGCGGCCGTGTACGACGCGGAAGCGTGCAATGCCGGCCAGCACGTGGATGTATCCATGCAGGAATGCGTGGTGCTGGGGATGGAGAACGCCGTCCAGTTCTATGACCTGGAAGGCTCCATCCGCAAGCGCAATGCCGGTACGCAGCGTCTGGCAGGGACCGGGGTGTTCGAATGCCGGGACGGCTATATCTATTTGATGGCGGGCGGCGTGGGCAGCAATAAGTTCTGGGCCGTGACGACCGACTGGCTGATCTCCGAGGGCGTGGCTGGCGCCGAGGAGTTTCGCGAACCGCGCTGGCTGGATCAGACCTTCCTTGTGACCGATGAGGCCAAGCAGCTGTTTGGCCGCATATTCACGCCGTACGCGCGCTCGCTGACCAAGGCCGAGCTGCACGCCAAGGGGCGCGAACGCCGCATTCCTCTGGCGCCCATCTGCGATACCCGCGATATCAGCCAGAGCCCGCAGCGCGAGCATCGCGGCTATTTCGTGGAAGTGGACGACGCGCACGGCACCCGTCTGCGCATGCCGGGCGCGCCATACAAGTTGTCCGAAACGCCGTGGGCGCTGCGCAACAGTGCGCCGCAACTCGGTGAACACACCCTGGATGTGCTGGCTTGGGCCGGCTACAGCCAAGGTCAGCAGGAAGCGCTGCGGCGGCAGGGGGCTGTGCGATGAGATCTTTATTGGCAGGTGTGCGCGTTATTGATTTTTCGTGGATAGGCGCGGGGTCCTATACGACAAAGATCCTGGCTGACCTGGGGGCAGACGTGATCAAGATCGAGTCCTCCGAGCGGCTGGATACGCTGCGGGTGACGAAGCCGTTCAAGGACAGCGTGCCCGGGGTCAACCGGAGCGGCTATTTCGCGGACCGCAATTCGAGCAAGCGCAGCATTACGCTGAACGTCAAGGATCCGCGCGGCCTGGACATGGCCAAGCGCCTGATCGCGGACGCCGATCTCGTCACGAACAACTTCACTCCCGGAGTGATGGACAAGCTGGGCCTGGGCTACGACGTGGCCAGGTCTCTGTCCGACCGCATCGTCTATGCGTCGATGTCCATGCAGGGCGCCGACGGACCGGAAAAGAAAGACCTGGGCTACGGACTGACCATCGCTGCGCTGACCGGACTGCAGCACATGACCGGGCTGCCCGACCGCGAGCCCGCCGGCACCGGCACTAACTATCCCGACCACATCCCGAATCCGGGCCACACGGCTTTCGCCATCCTGGCGGCGTTGCGCCATCAACGCCGCACCGGGCGCGGCCAGTTCATCGACCTGGCGCAGATGGAACCTACCCTGGCGTTCATCGGGCCGTCCCTGATGAACTACATGGTCAACGGCGTCATCGAATCGCGCCAGGGCAACGCGCGGCCGGGCCACGCGCCCAGCGGCGTCTATCGCTGCGCCGGCGACGACCGCTGGATTGCCATCGAGGTCTGCAATGACGCGCAATGGGAAAGCCTGGCGTCGGTGCTGGGCCTTTCCGTGCAGGCCGGGTGGTCTGGCATGGCTGGCCGGCTGCAGGATCGCGAGGCGATCGATGCGGAAATCTCCAAGCGCACGGCGACGCAGGACATGAGCGAGCTGATGCAGACGTTGCAGGATGCCGGCGTGCCGGCGGGCGCAGTCTATGACGCGCGCGACGTGGTGAACGATCCGCAACTGGAAGATCGCCGCCACTGGGTGATCCTCAACCATCTGGAAGTCGGCCCCAGCACCTACAACGCGCCGCCGTACCGCTTCTCAAATGCGCATTCCGAGCCGTCCTTGCCTGCGCCGCTGCTTGGCCAGCATACGGCCGAGATCTGCCGGGATCTGCTGGGCATGAACGACGCCGAGATAGCGGAACTGAGCGCCGAAGGCGTTCTGTCCTGAGCACCACGCCGAACGAAACCACATCGAAAAGGATAAAACCATGGCATTAGAAATTGTGGTCCAGGACCATGTCGCCACGCTGACCTTGAACCGCCCCGAGGCGATGAACAGCATCGACCCCGAGATGCGCGAGCAGCTGCACGCCGCCTGGAAGCGCATCAAGGAAGACGATGACATCCGCGTCGTGATTCTGACCGGCGCCGGAGAAAAGGCGTTCTGCACTGGGTCCGACCTGAAGAAGACCATGCCGCCGAAAGAAAGCTTCGCCGAGCTGACTTTCGGCCGAGCCACTTCGGACCACCTGCTGGCGGGCCTGGATACCGACAAGCCCCTGATCTGCGCGGTCAACGGCTATGCGATGGGCGGCGGCATGGAGCTGGCGCTGGCTTGCGACATCCGCGTGGCGTCGGACAACGCGGTGTTCGCGCTGTCCGAGGTGCGCATCGGCAGCATTCCGGGCGCGGGCGGAACGCAACGCCTGCCGCGCGCGATCGGTTCATCCAATGCCATGCTGATGCTGCTCACAGGCGATCGCGTGGACGCCGCCGAAGCCCTGCGCATCGGCCTGGTCAGCAAGGTTGTCTGCCGCGAGGAATTGCTGCCGGCCGCGCAGGAGATTGCGCGCCGCATCGCGCAGAATGCGCCGCTGTCGGTGCGATCCATCAAGCGTCTGGTCGTCAGCGGCGCGGACATGCCCCTGCCCGCCGCGTTGGACAACGAGCGCTATGTATTTGGCCTGCTGCGCGACACGGAAGACCGCATCGAAGGGCGCCGCGCCTTTCAGGAAAAGCGTTCGCCTGTCTATCAGGGCCGCTGAAGCAAAGAACATCAGGAGAAGAATGTGGATTTTGAATTGCCGGAATCGTCGCGCATGGTGCGCGATACCGTGGCGCGCTTCGTTCAGGAAGAACTGGTTCCCCACGAGTCCTTGATTATTCGCCGCGAGGCCGAGCGCGGTTTCACCGACGCTCCCATCATTCCGCCCGAGCTGGAAGCCACCCTGCAGGAGAAGGCGCGAAATATCGGCCTCTGGGGCATCGATGTGCCGGAGGAATTCGGCGGCCAGGACCTGGGCATGCTGACCAAATGCCTGGTGATCGAGCAGCTCAAGAACAGCATTGTGCCGTTCGTGCTGCCGCCGGAAAGCCCCAATCTGTTCATGCTCAAGGAACTGTGCAAGGGCGATCAGGTGGACCGCTATCTGTTGCCCTATTCGCGCGGCGAGAAGAAGAGCTGCCTGGCCTTGTCCGAACCGGGCGCGGGCTCCGACGCCGCGGCCATCAAGACCCGGGCCGAACGCAAGAACGGCAAGTGGGTTCTGAACGGCACCAAGCTGTGGATCAGCGGCGCGCGCCGCGCCGATTTCATGATCGTGATGGCGGTGACGGACGCGACGGCCGAAAAGCGCTCCAAGTTCACGGCCTTCCTGGTCGACAAGGGCACGCCGGGCGTGACCATCCCGACTTCGTTCCCCATGATCGGCGAATACCATCCCTATGAGGTGGTGTTCGACAACGTCGAACTGGACGACGGCCAGGTGCTGGGCGAAGTCGGCGCTGGTTTCGCGCCCCTGTCCAAGCGCCTGGGCGTGCGCCGGCTTGAGATCGCCTCGCGTTGCCTGGGCCTGGCCACGCGCTGCCTGAACATGATGATCGAGCAGGCCAACACGCGCCAGACCTTTGGCGCCCCGCTGTCCGACCGCCAGGCCGTGCAATGGTGGATCTCCGACAGCTACCAGGAGATTGAGATGGTCCGTCTGATGGTCTATCAAATGGCCTGGAAGATGGACGCCGGCAAGGATTCTCGTCTGGACGGTTCGATGGTGAAGGTGCAGGGCACCGAGATGATTACCCGGGTGGTGGACCGCGCCATGCAGCTGTTCGGCGGCATGGGCGTTTCGAAGGAACTGCCGCTCGAGTACATCTCGCGCATGTGCCGCGTCATGCGCATCGTGGAAGGTCCGAGCGAAGTGCATCGCTGGGTCGTGGCGCGCGAGCTGCTGCGCAGCGGCATTCCCGCCGCCTGACCAACAAGGGGGAGCGCATGGAGAGGTTTTCTTCGATTGCTCCCGGAGTCCGGGTCCACGCGGGGGAAGACGCACTGCGTCTGCTCCCGCGCGAGGTCGGACGGCTGGGCGCGCAACGCGCCTTTGTCGTTTGCGGCAACAGCGTGGCCACTCGCACGCCCTTGCTGGCCCGGATCCGCGACCTGCTCGGCGAGCGCTACGCCGGGGCCTATGCCAGCCTGGGTAAGGATGCCCCGCTGGAAGACGTAGAGGAGGCGGTCCGACAGGCCTGCGCCTGCCAGGCGGACCTGCTCATTGCTATCGGCGCGGGCAGCGTGCTAAAGGGCGCACGCGTCATCGCGATGGCGCTGGGCGAAGGCGGAAATCTCGCCGCGCTTGCCACCCAGTATCCCGAGAACGGAGCGCCGGTCAGTCCCCGGCTGCGGCGGCCCAAACCGCCTATCATCAATGTGCTTACCGCCGCGACCTCGGCCCAGAACCGGGCGGGAGCGGCACTGCGGCGCAGTAGTGGCGGCCCGCGCCTGGAGTTTTTCGATCCCAAAACCCGGCCCGCAGCGATCTTCTGGGATGAGCAGGCCCTGGCGAGCGCGCCGCCATCGCTTGCGCTGTCCACCGGACTGGGAGTGTACTGGCGCGCCCTGATGAACATCGGAGCGGTGCAACAGGCCAACCCGCTGGTCCAGGCCTCGCGGCTGCACGCCTATACCTTGTCGCGTTCGGCCTTGCCGCGCATGACGGACCCGCAGGACGCGCAAGCCCGCCTGGACATGTGCGCCGCCTCCTTGCTGCAGAACCGGGACGAGGACGATGGCGGCCGGCCATTCGATGCGCACTGGGTGGCGCGTTCCGTCTATGCCTTGGGCGCCGCACTGTTCAATGCCGTGCCACATCTGGACCAAGGCTCGACCCATGTCGTGCTGACGGTACCCGCGATCCGCCACTTCGCCGAGCTATGTCCGGATGCGGTCAGGCAGATGGGGCGGGCGTTGGGTGTCTCAGCGGTGGATGCGGCCAATCCAGACTGCGTGATCGAGGCGCTGCAAGGCTTGATGCGGGAGCTGGGCGTGCCCGACAGATTGGAGGGCGTGTCGGGGGCCAGCCGCGAGCAGGCGCTGGCATCGTCGCTTTTTAACTTCAACGCGGATCGCTCGCGCCAATTGAGCCAGCACCAGGAGCGCCTGAGCGCCATTCTGCGGGAAGCGACCTGATCCCGGAACTTCTTCCGGGTCGATGAAGGCCCCTCAAGAAAACATGCCCGCCGCACGGTCGAACCTTGCGGTGGGCATGTGGCTTTTAAGACTGCGCTATTAGTTCAGCGTGAACTTCGGCACGCGGTAGCCATCGGGGTGGTCGGCGTAGATCATCGTGACCGGCGCATCCAGCTTGATCTGCTCAAGCTCGGCGTGGTCCATGTACGACACCATGATGGGGCCTTCCTCGAGCTGCACGGCAACCACCAGATGGGGCGCGGGGTAGGCCGGCAGGTACTGGCGATGGAAGACCGTCCAGGCGATGATCCTGGCCTTGCCCGAGATCGGCGTCCATTCATATTCCATGCTCATGCTGACGGGGCACATCGGGCCCGGCGGATAGCGGAACGTGCCGGACTCGGTGCAGCGCTGCAACTTCATCTGGCCTTCGGCAATGCTCTCCCACATGGGAGCATCATAGGGAGAGTACAAGCGGGGCGATTTGCTCATGATCCGGACCTCCTTCACTGTCCATAAATAATGGACATTGCCTTGCCAGCCACGTCCGAAACATATTGCACGTAGCGGCAATCAGGCACTTGCCGCTTGCCCTCGTTGCCGCGCGCCTGGCGTACCGCTTCGATCTGGTGGTTCCAGCCTTGCATGTACGACTCCGAGATGTGGCCGCCGTGCGTATTGACGGGCAATTTGCCGCCCACGCCGATGCCGTTTTCGGCGATGAATTTGGCGGCTTCGCCGGGCTTGCAGAAGCCGAAGCCTTCCAGCGCGAAAAAGATGTGCGGGCTGAAGCTGTCGTACACCAGCAGGGCGTCGATATCCTTGGGGCCGATGCCGGCGGCGGCATAGACCTGCTCGGCGGCGCCGCGTTGCGCCGGGAGATAGAAGTCCATCAGGCGCGGCCCGAGGCTGGTGGCGTGGTGGTTGAGGTCGCTGCGGCCCAGGCCGTGGATGGTCACCGCCTTGTTGTGGCCGAGGCGGCGGGCGCGGCTCGCTTCCATGATGATGAGGGCCACTCCGCCATCGTTGATGAGGCAGTAGTCGTTCATCCGCAGCGGTTCCGCGATGTACGGCGCGGCAAGGTAGTCTTCCAGGCTGAGCGGCTTGTTGCGCATGATCGCGTTCGGGTTCAGGCTGGCCCACTGGCGCTGGCCGACGGCCACCTGCCCGAGATCGCTGTCGCCGATGCCGTGCAATTGTTTGTAGCGCTGGAACATCAGCGCATACAGGGCGCCCTGCGAGGTCAGGCCCCAGGGGCTGTGATAGACGTAGGACAAGAAGGAACCGCCGCCCATCGCCTCAGGTCCGCCGTACTGGACAGCGGCCGAACGCTGGTCGTTGCCGTAGACCAGCGCCACGACTTCCGCCATGCCTGACTTGATTGCCATGACGGCCTGGAACACGGCTTGCACGGCATCGGCCTGACCGCCCCAGCGGGGGTCGATGTTCAGGATCTCGCCCATGCGCTCATAGGCGGTGGTGGGGCCCACGATCAGGCCATCGACCTCGTCGCGCGAGATGCCCGCATCGTCCAGCGCGCGCTTGAACGCGAGGGCCGCGTAGCCGTAGGAATCGTGCGGCTTCTCGCCGTTGCGCACGCGCTTGTAGTCTCCCACCCAATCGGTGTGGCCTATGCCCGCCACTGCCGAGATGCCGGCGGTGCTGGTGTCCAAGGTATCGGTTGTCACCTGATAAATCTCCCTCAATGTGGACTATTTTTTGAAAACTGGATATCGTTCATCCATTATCTAGGGGGTGGGTAGGTTTTGACCACATCTAGAAGTCTACAAAGTGAGATTCAGGAGAGTGCGATGAATGCAAGGTTCGAGGATAATGCGTTGACCGACGAAGGACGCACCGGCACGCAGATGATCCATCGCTGCGCGAAGCTGCTGACGCTGATCACCACGCACAATCGCCTGGGAATGCGCCTTGTGGATCTGTACAAGGCGGCGGATCTGTCTCGCCCGACCGCGCACCGGATCTTGCAGGCGCTGGTGACCGAGCGCCTGGTGCGCCAGGACGCCCGCAGCAAGAAGTACTACCTGGGGTCGCTGGTTTATGAGATGGGCCTGGCGGCGGCGCCGCAATTCGATCTGCGGGACGTGAGCCGCCCGTACCTGCAGCGCGTGGCCGAAGCGACGGGCGATACCGTCTTCCTGACCATACGGTCCGGTTTCGACGGCGTCTGTGCGGCGCGCGCGGAAGGCGCGTATCCCGTCAAGGCGTTCGTGACCGACGTGGGCCGGCACCGTCCGCTTAATGTGGGGGGAGGCGCGGTTGCGTTGCTGAGCTGTCTGGACGATGACGAGATCGAGCGCATCTACCAGGCCAACAAGGACCGTCTCGACCGGGACTATCCCAGGTTCAACACAGCGACCATGTGGGGCCATATCTCGCATGTGCGCAAGAAAGGGTACTTCATCAATGAGGTGCTCGAAGTGCAGGAGATCCTGTCGATGGCCATGCCGATCTGCGACCAGCACGGCATGCCGGTAGGCGCATTGAGTATTTCTGCCCTGCGCAAGCGTTTCGCGGGCAGTTTTTTGCGGGAAAAGGTCGAGATATTGATCAGGGCGGTAAACGAAATCCAGGCTGCGCTGCAGTCGGAATGGAAGGAAGAAACGGCGTAAGCCCGATCCGGAATTTGATGAGAGTAGGAGCTATTGCATGAAGGTGCTGGTACCTGTCAAGCGCGTCGTTGACTACAACGTCAAGGTGCGCGTCAAGTCTGATCAGACTGGCGTGGATATCGCCAATGTGAAGATGTCCATGAACCCCTTTGACG
>CAUSDE010000091.1:0-18521 GCA_963530045.1 uncultured Achromobacter sp. | reverse complement strand
GCTGGACGGCACCCGGGTCCTGTACCAGTCGGTGCTGGAGCTGGACCGGGTGCTGCGTGCTTAAGCAGGGCGCTGGCGCCTACTTCTTCACCAGCGGGCAGGTCGACTTCGACAAGGGCATGAACGCCTGATCGCCCGGCAACGTCGCCACCAGCTTGTAGTAGTCCCACGGCCGTTTGGATTCAGACGGCTGTTTGACTTCGAACAGGTACATGTCGTGCACCATGCGGCCGTCTTCGCGGATGCGGCCGTTGGTGGCGAAGAAGTCGTTGATGGGCAGGGACTTCATCTGCTTCATGACGGCGGCGGGTTCGTCGGTGCCTGCCGCCTGCACGGCCTTCAGGTAGTGCATCACCGACGAATACGTGCCCGCCTGGCTCATGTTGGGCATCTTCTTCAGCTTGTCGTAGTAGCGCTGCGACCAGGCGCGGGTCTGGTCGTTCATGTCCCAGTAGAAGGCTTCGGTCAGGGTCAGGCCCGCGGCGGCTTCCAGGCCGATGGCGTGGATGTCGTTGATGTACAGGAGCAATCCCGCCATTTTCTGGCCGCCCTTGGTCAGGCCGAATTCGCTGGCGGCCTTGATGGCGTTCACCGTGTCGCCGCCCGCGTTCGCCAGCCCGACGACCTGAGCGCGGCTGGCCTGGGCCTGCAGCAGGTACGACGCGAAATCGCTGGAGCCCAGCGGATGGCGCGAGGCGCCCAGCACCGTGCCGCCGTTGGCCTTGACGACTTCGGTGGCGGAGGCCTGCAGCGTGTGGCCAAAGGCGTAGTCCGCCGTCAGGAAATACCAGGTTTTGCCGCCTTTCTCGACGGTCGCACGCGCGGTGGTGTTGGCCAGCGACCAGGTGTCGTAGGTGTAGTGGACAGAATAGGGCGAGCACAGGTCGTTCGTGATGCGTTCGGTGCCGGGGCCGCTGAAGACGACGATCTTCTTCTTTTCGCGGGCCACTTCCAGCACGGCCAGCGCGGGGGCCGAGCCCGCCACGTCCATGATCGCGTCCACCTTCTGGGTGTCGTACCATTCGCGCGCCTTGGCGGCGGCGATGTCTGCCTTGTTCTGGTGGTCCACCACCATCAGGTCGATCTTCTTGCCCAGCACCGTGCCGCCGAAGTCGGCGATCGCCATTTCGGCGGCGGTGGCGCTGCCTTTGCCCGTCACGTCGGCGTAGATGCCGCTCATGTCCAGGATCAGGCCCAGCCGGACGATGTCGTCAGAGACCGCGGCAGGCTGCGCGTGCGCCGGCGCGGTCAGGGCGGTGGCGATGCCCGCGGCGAGGGCGGTGGTGGTGAACAATCGGGTAAGCGTGCTGCGGCAATGCGATGAAATCCGGGGCGTCGTGGCGTAAGCCATGATTTGTCTCCTCTTGTGCTGGATCTGTCTGATACCTGCTGGCGCTTTGAAGGCGTGATGCCGCGCTCTTGGTGGGTCGGGCCGCGAAGCGGGGGGCGTGGTGGCGGGGTAGGCTCCTTGGGCGGTCGGGGTCGGGGGGATCAACGCTGGGTCAGCAGGTCGAATTCCATCCGCACTTTGCGGAACGGGAATTCCAGCCGCGCGAAATACACGACGCGGCCGTCGATGCAGGCATAGCGCCGCAGCTCGGCGACCGGCGAGGACACCGGAATCTGCAAGGACTCCGCGGACTCCTGGCCGGCCTCGATCACGTTGAGCACCTGGCGGGCCTCGGTGATGCGGGCGCCGTAGAACTGGTCGAGCACCGGCGCGACGGTGCTTTTCTGGATGCGGGCGCGGTGTTTGCGGAACAGCCCGCTTTCCAGGAAGACCTCGCTATAGCAAAAGGGGCCCGCCTCGGTAGTGTGCACACGCCGCAGGTACTGGAAGCTGCCGCTGCGGTCCGCCCCGCAGGGCATGCCCAGCGTGTCGGGCAGCGGTGAATCGGCGCTGGATTCCACTAGCGACACCGTGCCCAGCTGATTGCTCAGTTCCACGGTTTCTGCCCAGGTTTTCGGGATCAACAGGGTAGGCGTTTCGGGCAGCTCGGCGTTGACGAACGTGCCCGACCCGCGCGAGCGCCGGATCAGCCCGTCCTGCTCCAGCAGGCCGAACGCCTGGCGGATGGTCGCCCGCGAAATGCCATAGGTTTCCATCAGCGATTCCAGCGGCGGGATCTGCTGGCCCGGCCGCCAGGTGCGGTTCTGGATATGGCTGCGGAACAGCGCCGCCGCTTGCAGGTAAAGCGGCTGGGGGCTGTGCGAAAAAAGCTTGCGGGCGGACATGGTCAGGGGGCGGGCGGCTGAGAAGGATCCGAGAGCATAGCGTCTGCCATGTCGCGCAGCCGGTGCTTCTGGATCTTGACCGAGTTGGCGCTCTCGACCGAGGGGAAGGCGTCCAGCACGGCGAAGCCCGCAGGCGCCTTGAAGCCGGCCATGGCGGCTTTGCAGGCGGCCGCCCAGCCTTCGGGGTCGGCCGTGGCGCCTTCATGCAGCAGCACGAAGGCGTAAGGCACGATCTTGCCCTGGCGCGTGGCGCCCACGACCTGGCAGGCGCGCACGCCGGGCAGGGTCTCGACCACTTGCTCGATTTCCACGGGGTTCACCAGGAAGCCCGACAGCCGCAGGGAGTCGCCCATGCGCGTCTGGAACACGAACTGGCGCGGCGTCAGCGTGTAGCCCAGGTCGCCCGTCTTGAAATAGCCGTCGTCCGTGACGGCGTTGCCCGTGGCCTCGGGGTTGTCGAGATAGCCCTGCATCAGGCTGGGCGACAGGATCTCGATTTCGCCGGACTGGCCGTGCGGCAACACCTGTCCGGATTCGGGGTCGCGGGCGCGGACGCGGGCGTCGGGATAGATCAGCGTGCCGCCGGGCTGGTGGCGCGCCGAAACGTCGCCTTCGGCCGGATCGCGCGGCTGGCCCGCCACCAGCGCGATCAGTTCGCTGGACCCGTACAGGCCGGTCAGCGGCACGCCGGCCTCGCGGGCCAGGTCCAGCATGTTGTCCAGCGCGGGCGTGAAACTGGCGAAACCGAACAGGCGCGCCGAGGCGAAGGCGCCGGGCGGGGCGGCCTGCATCATGCCCACCAGCGCCTCGTTGTTGGCGTACGTGTGGGTGACGGCATGGCGGGCGACGGCCTGGGCCGATTCGGCGGCATTGAACACGGGCGCACAGACCACAGGCACGCCTTGCGCCAGGCCGCCCACCAGCGTGGCGAAGCCGAACGCCCCGCAAAACGGCGCGCTGGCCAGCACGCAGCTGTCGTCGCCGTAGCCGAAGGCCTGCGCGACCGCCGCGCCGTGGCGCAGCAAGGTCTGCTGGTCATGCAGGACGAACTTGGGTTTGGACGTGGTGCCCGATGTGGTGAAGCACAGCACGCCGGCGTTGCCGTGCGGGGCGGGCGGCGGGGTGTCCGTGGCCAGCAGGTCCGCGTAGCGATGCGCCGGTTTGCCCGCGATGGCGGCGGGGCAGGCCTCGTCTGCCGCGGTCAGCGCCACTACGCCTTGCAGCCGCGTCAATTGGCCGGGGGCGACGCCGTCAAGGATGCCTTGGAAGTCGATGCCCTTGAAACCCGGCCAGAACACCAGCCAGTCCGCTTGCCCGCGGCCCAGGATGTCGGCCACTTCCAGCGCGCGAAAGCGCGTGTTGACGGCCAGCACCAGGGCGCCCAGGTGCGCGCAGGCCAGGAAGGATTCCACCCAGGCCGCGCAGTTGGGTAGCCAGACGGCCACGCGGTGGCCGGGCCGCACGCCGATGCGGGCGAGCCCCGCGGCAAGCGCCCGGCTTCGCGCGCGCAGCTGCGCGGCGCCGATCCGCTGGTCTTGGTCGATCAGCAGGGTTGCGTCGGGCCACCTGGCGGCTAGCGCGTCCAGGTGGCCGGAAAACGTCGAAGTGGGTACGGACATGGCTTACACCGTGGCGATCGGCGTCACGGGCGAGCCCACCGCGCCGGGCATGCGCAAGGGCGGGGCGGTCAGCAGGAAGCGGTTGCGGCCCTGCCCATGCAGCCAATCGGCCAGGTCCTTCAGATACCAGAGTTCGGCCAGCGGCACGCCCAGCTTGAACAGGCAATGGTGATGCAGCGGCAGGATCGAATGGCCGGGGCCGGACGTGCGCGCGGGATAGGATTCCACGGCGTAGTTGTCTGCGCAGAGGGCCGCCACGCCGCTGGCGGTGATCCAGTCCAGCAGCGCCGCATCGGCGCCGTCCAGCACGGCGCCGGTCTGCTCCAGCGCGTGCGGATCAGGCTGCCCGTCCATGGCTACCAGGCGTTCGGCGAAACCCGTGCGCAACACCAGCATGTCGCCCGGCTCCACGACGACGTTCTGGTCGCGCATGGCGGTTTGCAGCTGCTCGTGGCCCACCAGCGTGCGGCCGGGTCCGAACGCGCGCGCCAGGTCCACCAGCACGCCGCGGCCCTGCATGCCTTTTTCGGCGTAGCGGCTGACGCTCAGCTTGCGGGCATATGAGCCGCCCGGCGGGCAGCAGGCGTCGCCCGAGGTGTCGGGATCGGCGCCGCCGAACACGTCGACGCCGGCGGCGTAACCGTTGTAGTAGACGCGGCGGGCCTGGCCGTCGCCCTGGATGTCGAAGAGGGCG
Source organism: uncultured Achromobacter sp. (assembly GCA_963530045.1). GTDB lineage: Bacteria > Pseudomonadota > Gammaproteobacteria > Burkholderiales > Burkholderiaceae_B > Achromobacter. Next base: position 13,973 of record CAUSDE010000091.1, on the reverse strand, counting down.
CCCACATGGCACAGGCCGTCCCACTGCGTGGAGTACTGCATGGACAGCGTGACCTGGTCGTCCGACAGCACATCGACCGCCTCGGGCTGCACCTGCGACATCGCGAAATTCAGATAGGGCGTGCCTTCACGGAACGTGGGCTTGAGCGTGGGCGCATGGCGGCGCGGATTCAGCACATTGCCGCCGGGCAGGTTCAGCGGCAGCGACAGGCAGAACACCTTGCCCGCGCGCACTTCGCGCACCCCCTGCAACACCTTTTCTTCCGTCAGCAGATTCAGACGGCCCAGTTCGTCGTCCGGCCCGAAGTCGCCCCACGTGGATCCTTCGGGGCGTTGCGTCCAGCGTTTCATTTGCTTGTCTCCTATCCGTTTTCTATGTTTTTATAACTATAGTACGTATTTACGTACTTTGAGTATCCCAAGCATCAAGAAGAAATCCGCAAGCAGCGGGTTCGATAGGAGACAAATCCATGACGCATTCCGTGCACCCGCAAGCCGCGCGGCGCTGGCTGACCGCCGCCGCCCTGGCCGCCGCGGCGCTGCCCGCGGCCCAGGCCGCCGGCTATCCCGACCACCCCGTCACCGTCGTCGTGCCGTATCCGCCGGGGGGCGGCGCCGACATCTTCGGCCGCGCCATCGCCAATGCGCTGCAGCCGGGCTTGAAGCAGACCGTGCTGGTGGAAAACAAGCCGGGCGCGGGCGGCAACATCGGCATGGCGTACGTGGCCCGCGCCAAGGCGGACGGCTACACGCTGGGCCTGGGCACCATCGGCACGCAGACCATCAACCAGTTTCTCTACAGCAACATGACGTTCGATCCCGAACGCGATCTGGTGCCGATCGCGCTGGTCTCCACAACGCCCAACGTGATCGCCGTCAGCGCCAAATCGCCGTACAAGACCGTGGCCGACGTCATCAAGGCGGCCAAGCAATCGCCCGACAAGAAGCTGACTTACGCCTCGCCCGGCATCGGTTCGTCGGTCCATCTGACGGGCGCGTACTTCGAGTCGATGGCGGGGGTGACGATGCTGCACGTGCCGTTCAAGGGCACTTCCGCCTCCTTGCCCGCCGTGGCAGGCGGCCAGGTGGACCTGCTGTTCGACAACCTGCCCGGCGCATTGGCGCAGATCAAGGACGGCAATCTGGTGCGCGGGGTGGCCGTCACGTCCGGCCAGCGCGATCCGTCGGTGCCGAACCTGCCCACCGTTGCGGAGTCGGGCTTGCCCGGGTTCGACGTCACGGCGTGGTTCGCCTTGTATGCGCCGCGCAACACCCCGGCCCCCGTGGTCAAGCAATTGATCGACGCCGCCCGCAGCGGCCTGCAAAGCCAGGCCATTGCCACCAATTTCGCCACCATGGGCGCCAAACCCGGTACGCTTTTCGGTGACGATATGGCCGCCTTCGAGCGCGACGAGCGCAAGAAATGGGGCGGACTCATCAAAGCCAAAGGAATCACCGCGCAATGAACACCCCCATCGCACTGGTCACCGGCGGCAGCCGGGGCATCGGCCGCGCCATCGTGGCGCGCCTGGTGCAGGACGGCTATCAGGTCGTCAATTTCAGCCGCCGCGCGCCCGACCAACTGCTTCCCGGCGAGACCTTCCGCTCCGTCGATCTGGGCGACGCGTCAGCCACCCGCGAGGCCGCGCGCGAGCTGGCGGCCGAACGGCCCGTGCTGCACCTGGTCAACAACGCGGGGATGATCCAGGTCGCCAACGTCGAGGACGTGTCCGAGGAGGACCTGCTGCGCACCATGGCCTTGAATGTCACGGCGCCGGTGCTGCTGTTGCAGGCGCTGTTGCCGGGCATGCGCCAGGCGGGCTATGGCCGCGTGGTCAACATCGGCAGCCGCGCTGCGTTGGGCAAGGGCGGGCGGACGGTGTACGGCGCGTCCAAGGCGGGGCTGGCCGGCATGACGCGCACCTGGGCGCTGGAACTGGCCGCAGACGGGGTTACCGTGAACACCGTCGCGCCGGGCCCGATCGCGACCGAATTGTTCAACCAGTCGAACCCGCCCGGCCAGCCGAAGACGCTGGCGCTGGAAGCCTCCATCCCCGTGGGCCGGGTCGGGCAGCCGGAAGAGGTGGCGCACAGCGTCGCCATGTTCCTGGACCGCCGCGCGGGCTTCATCACGGGGCAGTTGCTGTACGTGTGCGGCGGCATGTCCGTGGGCCTGGCCGGCTGAATCTGTCAGGAGAGCCGTTCCGGCCTTTTGGGTAGCGGCCCCACATGCTGCTCGACCGTCTTGCGCGACATCTTGCCGGTGCTTTGCAGCGCGCTGGCGCGTTCTTCGCGCAGGCGGCGCAGCACTTCGGTGGGCGCCACGCCGAAATGCGCGGCGAATTTGCGCTGGAAGGTGCGCCGCGACATATGGCAGGCGTCCGCCATGTCGTCCACCGACCAGCGCGCCGACAAGCGGGCCTCGATCTTTTCGACCAGGTCGCGGAACGGCGCGGCGACACGGTCCTGCAGGCGCAGGCTCTGGCTGTATTGGCGCTGGTCGCCGTCGCGCCGCATGAAGACCACCAGCCGGCGCGCCACCTGCTGCGACAGCGTTGCGCCGTGGTCGCGTTCGATCAGCGCCAGCGCCAGGTCGATGCCCGCGGTGACGCCGGCAGAGGTCCAGTACTTGCCGCTTTCAATGAAAATGCGGTCGTCCTGCACGCGCAGGGCGGGGTACATCTGGCGCAGCCGGTCCGCCGAGCGCCAGTGCGTGGTGACGGCCAGGCCGTTCAGCAGGTCCGCCGCGGCCAGGACGAACGCACCGGTACAGACGCTGCAGGTGCGGGCTGCGCCCGCGTCGCGGCGGCGCAGCCAGGCGCGCGTTTCCGCGTGCGCGCTGGCGCGGTCGACGCCGGGGCCGCCCGGCACCAGCAGCATGTCGACGGGCGCGTCGCCATCCTCTTCGAAGGTGCCGTCCACCTGCATGCGCAGCCCTTGTTCCCAGGTGCTGACGACGCGTTCGGCCGCGATCGTGTTCAACTGGTAGAGCGTCTTTCCCGCCTCTTCGTTGGCCGAACTGAATGCCTGCCACGGGCCCGCCAGGTCCAGCGGCTGGAAGCCGTCGAACAGGACGAACAACACGCGTTGTGGCGCGTTTTCCGCCACTTGTGGCGCAACGGGCTGGGCGCGTCCGCCTATGCTGGGCGTTGGCGTTCTTGAAGGAGCATCGTCATGCATGTGAATATTCTCTTGTTCGAAGGGCTGACCCAGCTGGACATGACCGGCCCCTATGAGGTCCTGGCGAACGCGCCGGGCTTCACCGTGGATTTTGTCGCAAAATCGCGGGATCCGGTGCGGTGCGATCGCGGATTGCAATTCGTGCCCACCCAGACGCTGGCGTCCGCGGGGCCTTGCGATCTGCTGGTCGTGCCCGGCGGGCCGGGCACGGATGATGCCATTGTTGACCCGGATTGGGTGGCATTCACGCGCAAGCAGGGGCAAGACGCGCAATATCTGTTCGGCATTTGCACGGGATCGCTGCTGCTGGGGGCGGCCGGGCTCTTGCGCGGCAAGCGGGCGTCCAGCCATTGGCGGGCGCGCGAACTGTTGGCCTGCTTCGGCGCCATCCCCACCGACGAGCGCCTGTGCGTGGACGGCAACATCTACACCGCAGGCGGCGTGACCTCCGGCATCGACATGGGCCTGAAGGTCGTGGCGGCGCTTTGCGGCGACGACGTCGCCAAGCTGATCCAGCTGCAGATCGAATACGACCCCAAACCGCCGTTTCCCGGCGGCACGCCCAAGACGTCAGAACCGGCGGTGGTCCAGCGTTACCTCGAGATGTCGCAGGCGCGGTTCGATCGGCGGCGCGCGGCGGTGGACCGCGCGGCGGCGGCCATGCCTTAAGGCGGGCTATTTGCCCAGATGGTCCAGCGGCAGCGGACTTTGGGGCTTGACGGTCTGGATGGCGAAGTTGCTGCGGATGTCTTTCACGCCCGGCAGCTTCAGCAGCGTGCCCAGCAGGAAGCGCTCGTAGCCGCGCAGGTCCGGCACCACGACCTGCAGCAGGAAGTCGGATTCGCCGGACACCAGGTGCGCGGCGATCACTTCCGGCAGCGCGCTGACTTCCTTGCGGAACTGCTCGGCATCGCGTTCGTGGTGCCGTTCCACCTTGACGCCGACGAACACGGTCAAGCCCAGGCCGACTTCGTCCGGCGCCAGCCGGGCCTCGTAGCCCTGGATCACCCCCGCTTCCTCCAGCATGCGCACGCGTCGCAGGCAGGGCGAGGGCGACAGGCCGATCTGCTCGGCAAGCTCCACATTGGTCAGGCGGCCGTTCTGCTGCAAGGCCTCGAGAATGCGCCGGTCATAAGCATCCAGGTCACGTTTTGGCATAGATTGAAGAAATGAATGGATAAGAAAGCCGAGTATGCCAACCATGGTAATCGGATTGGCATGAATCGCAAGCACATGCCAGCCCGATTTTCCTAGAATGATCGCCTTGACGAATGCGCGGGAGAGCGTGGTGATGGCCGATATGGCGGTGTTTCTTGGGGCCTTGCTGATTGTCTACGTGGTGCCCGGGCCGGACATGATCCTGTTGCTGGAGACGGGCGTATTGCGGGGTAGGGGACAGGCGTTGGCGGTCGCGGTGGGGCTGGCCATTGCGCGCGCCGCCCACGTGACGTTGGCGGCTTTGGGGCTGGCGGCCCTGTTCAAGACCCACCCGTGGGCGTTCGACGCCGCACGCACCGTGGGCGGCATCTATCTGATGTGGCTGGGCTTGCGGTTGCTGCGCGCGGGGCCCGTGGCGCTGGACGCTGCCGGCCAGACGCCTGCGCGCGGCTCGGGCCTGGGCGGGGCGTTGCTGGCCGGCGTGCTGACCAATGTGCTCAATCCCAAGGCTTTGCTGTTCTGCTCGGTGCTGCTGCCGCAGTTCGTGTCGCCGGCCCACGGGCCGATCGGCCAGCAGTTCGCGGTGCTGGGCGTCATCCTGGTCGGCCTCGGCTTGGCGTTCGACGTCGTCTGCGCGTTGGGAGGCGGCGCGGTGGGGCGCTGGATGTCGTCCAGCCCGCGCGCGCAGAAGGTGCAGAGCGTGGTCTTCGGCACCGCGCTGATCGGCTTTGGCCTACGGCTGACGTTTGCGCAACGCCCGGCCTGAAACGCACGGCGCGGCCGGGCGGGGCAAGATGGAAAAAGGGCCTGACGCATCGCTGCGCCAGGCCCTTTTTCCGCAAGCGGCCGAGCCGCTTACTTGCCGAAGGCGTAGGCGTCTTCGTCCACGTCTTCCTCCTTGGCGGCAGGCGCCGTGGCGCCGTCCTGCAGCAGCTCCGCCGCGGTCATGCCCTTGGTCAGTTCCAGGGCCTGGCGCTCGAACAGACGCCGGTACAGACCGCCCTTCAAACGGATCAGCGCATCGTGGCTGCCTTCCTCGATGATGCGGCCATGGTCCATCACCAGCAGGCGGTCCAGGGCGCGCACGGTCGACAGGCGGTGCGCCACCACCAGCGTGGTGCGGCCTTCCATCAGCCGGTCCATCGCCTGCTGGATCAGCACTTCGCTTTCGCTGTCCAGGCTGGAGGTGGCCTCGTCCAGGATCAGGATGGGCGAGTCCGCGAGGAACGCCCGCGCGATCGCCACGCGCTGGCGTTCACCACCAGACAGCTTCACGCCGCGTTCGCCCACCAGCGTGTCGTAGCCCTTGGGCAGCGACATGATGAAATCATGCGCGCTGGCCAGCCTGGCGGCCTGCTCGATCTCGGCCTGGGTGGCGCCGGGCCGGGCGTAGGCGATGTTCTCCGCCAGGGTGCGGTGAAACAGCACCGGGTCCTGCTGCACGATGGCGATCTGGCTGCGCAGCGACGCCTGCTTCACCTGGGCGATGTCCTGCCCGTCGATGGTGATGCGGCCGCCGTTCACGTCATACAGGCGCTGGATCAGCTTGATGAACGTGGTCTTGCCCGAGCCCGAATGCCCCACCAGCCCGACGCGTTCTCCCGGTGCGATGCGCGCGGAGAATTTGTCGTACAGCGCGGTGTTGTGCGAGCCATAGCGGAACGTCACGTCCTCAAAGCGGATTTCGCCCTCGGTGATCTTGATCGCACCCGCGCCTGCGCGGTCGGTCACGCCCAGCGGCTGGCGTTCCATCGCCACCAGTTCCTCCATGTCGTTGACCGAGCGTTGCAGGTTGCGGATGTGCATGCCTACGTCGCGCAAATAGCCCTGCAGCACGAAGAACATCGTCAGGGTGAAGGTGATGTCGCCCACCGTCGCCTGGTTGCGCGACCACAGCAGCAGCGACGCGCCCAGGATGGCCGCCTGCATCACCACCAGCATCGCGCCCTGGATGCCGCCGTTCAGCGTGGCGCGCACCCAGGTGCGGCGAGTGCGGTTGCGCCACTTGTTGACCACGCGGTCCAGCCGGACTTCTTCGCGGGTTTCCGCGCCGAAGGCCTTGACGACCGCGTTGCAGCTGACGGCGTCCGCCAATGCGCCGCCCATGCGCGTATCCCAGGCGTTGCCCAGGCGTGCGGCGGGCGCCACGAAGCCCAGCGACAGCGCGGCGGTGACGGCGATGTACAGCACCGAACCCAGGCCCACCACCAGCCCCATCAGCGGCCAGTGCGCGCCCAGCAGGGCCGTGGCGCCCACCAGCATCACGACGGACGGCAGCAGCGCGACCAGCAGCGTGTCGTTCAGGATGTCAACCGCCCACATGCCGCGCGTGATCTTGCGCACGGTCGAGCCGGCGAAGCTGTTGGCATGCCAGTCGGTGGAAAAACGCTGCACCCGGTAAAAGGCGTTGGACACGATGCCGTTCATCATCTTCAGCGTGAAGGTGATGATGTTCTGGAACACGGCCTGGCGCAGCAGCGTGCCGCCTACGCCCAGCGCCACCAGCAGCCAGAAGGCCGTGAGGGCGGCGCTCCAGGCCAGATCGTCGCCCGTCGAACCGGACGCGACGGCGTCGACCAGCCGGCCCGCGTACATCGGGGTCAGGATGTCGGCCACGGCCGACAACAGCGCCAGCACCACGATAACCAGCGTGCGCCAGGGTTGCAGGCCCCAGTGGCGGAAGGTAAAGCCCAGGACATCCTTAAAGGCCTGTCCTCGAAAGTCTATTTTTTTTCTAGCCATAACAATGGCCTGGCGGCACAAGACACGCCAGGATGTCCTTGTGAGGAAAGAGGGGATAACAAGCCAGATGCCAATGGCACCGGCGACTGCGTTCAGGGGTTTGGAGCGGGCACGGAGGACCGGTCGCTAGGTAACGGTCTAGCGATGGCTCCGCGCGGGCGACGACTTAATGGCGTCGCGGGGACACGCGCGGGACGGCGTTGGGCATGGGGTGAGTCATCATGCAGCCTCCCTGTCGGTGATTTGAGTGGACGAAAAAGGAAATGGGCAAAGGCCCGTATTGCTGATTCTATAGAAGTGATGTAGGCGAATCAACGGGGCAGAGGATGCAACGCGTGGAGTGTGGGTTTTTTTCAACTCGGGCGCCGGACCTGGGGCGGCGCCCGGCAGGCCATCACGCCGACGTGAACAAGTCCGCCGGCAATTGCGCGACCGCGTCGTAAGTCAGGCGGATGTGCGCGGCAAGCAGCGCACAGGCGCGTTCGGCGTCGCGCGCCAGCGTGGCGTCCAGGATGCCCTGGTGTTCGTCCTGCAAGTCGCGCGCGATGGGCTTGCGCGTGACGGTCAGGCGGCGGTAGCGCTCGGCCTGCTGATACAGGATGCCCAGGAAATGGTGCATCCAGCGCGACGGACAGGCGCTGATCAGCTCGCGGTGGAACTCGCGGTTGCGCTGTTCCCATTCCTCGAAGCGGGCTTCCGGGTCCGCGGCCAGGCGTTGCTCGGCTTTGCTCAACCGGTGGAAGGCGGCCAGCACGGCGCTTTCCCAGGTGTCGTCGCCCACTGCGATCGACTGGCGCAACGCTTCGGTTTCCAGCAGCACGCGGTTTTCGGTGATGTCGCGGAAGTCTTCCAGCGAAATGGGCGTGACGTGAAAGCCGCGCTGCCCCTGCGCGATGACCAGCGCATCCGACACCAACAGCGCCAGCGCTTCGCGCAGCGTGCCTGCGCCCACGCCGTAATCGTCTTTCAGGTGTTCGACGCGCAGGCGCGAGCCGGGCGGATGCTTGCCCTGGATGATGTCGCGCCGCAGATTGACATAGGCTGTGCCCACCAGGGTGTTGGCCGAGGCGGTGTGGGCAAGCGAAGGGAGCGGGGTTCCGTCTGACATGAAGAGCACTGTAGCACTACGCCAAAAAAATCTCGATAAAAATTGTTGACTTCGAGATTTACGCTGCCTATCGTAGAAAAAAGCGCCGCCAATCCAGCGGAAAAATTCCCCCGGCACGATGCCGGTGGCAGGCGCACCTGGAGACAAGCAGTGATACGGCTACATGACATCCGGTACGTCCGGCTGGGCACCCGTGATCTGGACGCCGCGGTGCGCTACGCGACCGCGGTGCTGGGATTGGAGCTTGCCCGCAAGGAACACGGGGCGGCGTACTTCAAGTCCGACTCCCGCGACCACACCCTCTGCTATTTCGAAGGCGATCCGCGCGACCACACCGCCGCCTTCGAAGTGGATTCGCCCGAAGAACTGGAGCGCGCCGGCGCCGTGCTCGAGCGCAGCGGTTACCAGGTCGCGGCCGGGCGGCGCGAGGATGCCGAGCAGCGTTACGTGCGCGATTTCCTGCAATTCACCGACCCGTCCGGCAACCGCATCGAACTGGTGCTGGCGCCGCAGCACAGCGGGCGGCGCTACTTTCCCGGCCGCGATGCCGGCGTCACGGGCTTCTCGCATATCGGCCTGCGCACGCTGGATCCGCGGCGCGACGAGGCCTTCTGGACGGGCCTGCTGTCCGCCCGGGTCAGCGACCGCATCGGCGAGGCGCCGTTGCTGCGCATCGATGAAGTCCATCACAAGATCGCGCTGTTCCCGTCCTCGTATCCGGGCGTGCAGCACATCAACCATCAGGTCGAAAGCATCGACGACATCATGCGCGCCTGGTATCAACTGCGCGAATGGAACGTGCCGATCCGTTTCGGCCCGGGCCGGCATCCCACCTCGGGGGCGATGTTCCTGTACTTCGACGGTCCGGACGGGATGATCTACGAATACTCCACCGGCGTCAGGCTGATCAGCGCCGAAGAGGAAAAGACCCATCGGCCGCGCAGCTTCCCGGCGGTGCCGTCGTCGTTCTGCATGTGGGGCGCCAAGCCCGATATCCCGGAGTTCAAGACATGAGCGCAGCGCGCAAGGACGCCAGTGCCGGGCAGGAGGCGCTGGTGCGCGTCGCCGCGCGCGCGCTGGCCCGGGCCAATCTGGTCCACGCCTACGGGCATTGCAGCAGCCGGCTGGATGCCGACCATTTCCTGGTGTGCGCGGCGCGGCCCATGGGCTTGATCGCCTCGGGCGAGGCGGGCACGGTGGTGCCGGTGCATGGCGACCTGCCCGAAGGCGTGCTGGGCGAAGTGCGCATCCATCAGCACATCTACCGGCTGCGGCCGGAGGTCGGGGGCGTGATCCGTTCCATGCCGCCCACCGTCATGACGCTGTCCTCGGCACGCGTCACGCCCGTCCCGCGCCACGGCATGGGCTCCTATTTTTCGCCCGGCGTGCCGTTGTGGGACGACCCCCAACTGGTGCGCAGCGACGCCCAGGCGCGCGGCGTGGCCGAGACCCTGGGGGCGGCCAGCGCGATCGCGATGCGAGGCAACGGTGCGGTGGTGGCCGCCGAGTCGCTGATGCATGCCACCGTGCTGACCTGGTATCTGGAGGACGCCGCGCGCATCGAATGGCAGTTGCGCGCGGCGGGGCTGGCCGATGGCGCGCCTGTGCTGTCGCCGTCAGAGGCTGCCGCCCGTGCAGTAGGCACCGGCCGCATCTATGAACGCATGTGGGAATACCTGACCGCCGGCGACCCTGAAGGCGCGCTGGCCGACCTGTCACAACCGAGGGCGCAATGACCGATTTCCGCAATTTCATCGACGGCCGTTGGGTCGAAACCGGGAAGACCTTTGACAACCGCGATCCGGTCGACAACCGGCTGATCGGCCGGGTGCACGAAGCCGGCGACGCCGAAGTGGACGCCGCGGTGCGGGCGGCCAAGGCGGCGCTGCGCGGCCCGTGGGGGGCGCTGAAGACGCAGCAGCGCGTGGAGCTGCTGCACGCGGTGGCCGACGGCATCACCCGCCGTTTCGACGATTTCGTCGACGCCGAGATCGCGGACACCGGCAAGCCCTACGACCTGGCCAGCCATCTGGACATTCCGCGCGGCGCGGCCAACTTCAAGATCTTCGCCGACCTGATCCGCAACGTCCCCAACGAGACCTTCGACCTGGAAACGCCGGACGGCGGCCACGCGCTGAACTACGGCGTGCGCGTGCCGCGCGGCGTCATCGGCGTGATCTGCCCGTGGAACCTGCCGCTCTTGCTGATGACCTGGAAGGTCGGGCCGGCGCTGGCCTGCGGCAACACGGTCGTGGTCAAGCCGTCCGAAGACACGCCGGGCACCGCCACCCTGCTGGGCGAAGTCATGAACGAGGTCGGCGTGCCGGCCGGCGTCTACAACGTGGTGCACGGCTTCGGGCCCGATTCGGCTGGCGAGAAGCTCAGCCGCCACCCGCTGGTGGACGGCATCACGTTCACGGGCGAAACCCGTACCGGCGAAGCCATCATGCAGGCGGCGGCGGTGGGCGTGCGGCCCGTGTCGTTCGAGCTGGGCGGCAAGAACGCAGGCATCGTCTTCGCGGACGCCGACTTCGACCGCGCGGTGGCGGGCATCGCCCGCGCCGCGTTCGACAACACGGGGCAGGTCTGCCTGGGGACCGAGCGCGTCTATGTGCAGCGGCCGATCTTCGAACGCTTCGTCGCGGCGCTGGGCGAGCGGGCGCGCGGGTTCAAGCTGGGACGGCCCAAGGACCCGGGCGTGAACCTGGGGCCGCTGATTTCTCAGCGCCATCGCGACAAGGTGCTGAGTTACTACGCCCGCGCCCGCGAAGAGGGCGCGACGGTGGTGGCGGGCGGCGGCGTGCCGGACATGCCTGACGGGCTGGCTGCGGGCGCATGGATCCAGCCCACCGTGTGGACGGGCCTGCCGGAATCGTCTGCCGTGATCCAGCAGGAGATTTTCGGGCCATGCTGCCACATCGCGCCGTTCGACACGGAAGAGGAAGCCATCGCCCTGGCCAACGCCACGCCCTACGGCCTGGCCGCGACAGTGTGGACCAGCAACGTCGGCACGGCCCATCGCCTGGGCGCGGCGCTGGACGTGGGCATCTGCTGGATCAATTCGTGGTTCCTGCGCGACCTGCGCACGGCGTTTGGCGGCGCCAAGCAATCGGGCATCGGCCGCGAGGGCGGCGTGCATTCGCTGGAGTTCTATACCGAGCTGCGCAATGTCTGCGTGAAGCTCTGACGCGTCAAGGCAGGCGCCGCGCAGAACGGCGCCGCCGCTCAACCCCCAAGGAGACATCAGATGCAAGCAATCCCAAGCGGCTTGGCCGCACTGGCCGCGGCGGCGGCCCTGGCCGTGGCCGCGCCGTCCTCGGCGCGCGCCGACATCCGCATCGGCTTTACGGGCGTGCTGTCCGGACCGCAGGCGGCGCTGGGGCAGGACCAGTACGACGGGCTGATGCTGGGCATTGAGCAGTTGGGCGGCAGCCTGGGCGGGCAGAAGGCGGTGGTGATCCGCGAGGACGACCAGCTCAAGCCAGACGTGGGCGCGCAGATCGTGCAGAAATTCATCGAAAAGGACAAGGTCGACGTCATCGTCGGCCTGGGTTTCTCGAATGTGCTGATGGCCGAGCTGCGGCGCATCAAGGAGTCCGGCGTGGTGGCGCTGTCCACCAACGCCGGCCCTGCGCCCATCGCCGGCCGCATGTGCCTGTCCAACCTCTTCGTGCTGGGGTGGCAGAACGACAGCATGTCGGAGGCCATGGGCAAGTACGTGAAGGATCAGGGCTACAAGCGCGCCTACCTGATGTCGGCCAACTATCAGGCGGGCAAGGACAAGCTGGCGGGCTTCAAGCGCTTTTATGGCGCGACGCCGTCGGACGAGGTCTATACCCAGCTGGGCCAGCTGGACTACTCGGCCGAGATTTCGCGCATGCAGTCGGCTGGCCCCGACGCGTTGTTCGCCTTCTACACCGGCGGCGTGGGCGTGAACTTCGTGCGTCAGTTGCGCCAGGCCGGGCTGATGGAAAAGTTGCCATTCTTCTCGGAAAGCCTGATCGATTCCAACACGCTGACCGCGCTGAAAGAGCAGGCCGTGGGCGCCATCTACGGCACGCCGTGGGCGACCACGCTGGACAATCCGCAGAACCGCAAATTCGTCGAGGCCTTCAAGGCCAAGTACGGCCGCCTGCCCTCGGAGTACGCCGTGGGCGGCTACGACGCGGCCTATCTGCTGGACGCCGCCGTGCGCGCGCAGGGCGGGAAAGTGGGCGACAGCAAGTCGCTGGCCGCGGCCGTGAAGGCGGCGGGCGCCACCTTCCCGTCGGTGCGCGGCACGTTCCGCTTCAACACCAACAACATGCCGGTGCAGAACCTGTATGCCTACCAGGTGGTGAAAGAGGGCGAGGGCGTGGGCTTGAAGCAATTGGCCACCGTGCTGACGGACCATCAGGACGCCTACGTGGCGGACTGCCCGCTGAAGTGACGGGCCGGCCGCCCTCGGGAGACATCCGATGAACGGATCGCTGCTGCTGTCGCAATTGCTCAATGGCCTGCAACTGGGCGCGTTGCTGTTCCTGATGTCGTCGGGGCTGACCCTGATCTTCGGCATCATGAACTTCATCAACCTGGCACATGGCTCGCTCTACATGATCGGCGCCTTCCTGGGGGCCACCGCCTACAACGCCAGCGGCTCGTTCGCGTTCTCCATCCTGGCCGCGGTGGCGGGCAGCGGATTCGTGGGCGTGGTGCTGGAACGGCTGATCGCGCGCCCGCTGTACCGGCACGACCACCTCTACCAGGTGCTGGCCACGTTCGGCCTGATGATGTTCTTCAACGAGCTGGCCTCGGTCATCTGGGGCAGCCGGCCGTATTACGCGGCGGTGCCCCAGACGCTGGAAGGGGCAGTCAGCCTGTTCGGCAACGACTATCCCGTGTACCGGTTGATGATCATCGGGGTTGGCGCGTTGGTGGCGGTGGGCGCCTGGTTTTTGATCCAGCGCACGCGCTTCGGCATGCTGATCCGCGCTGGCGCCAGCAACGCGCCCATCGCCAGCGTGCTGGGCGCCAATGTGGACTTGCTGAAGACGCTGCTGTTCCTGCTGGGGTCCGTGCTGGCCGGGGTGGCCGGCGCCTTGGCGGGGCCGATCCTGTCGGTGCAGTCGGGCATGGGCGAACCGGTGCTGATCCTGGCGCTCGTGGTCATTGTGGTGGGCGGCATCGGCTCGGTGCGGGGCACGCTGATCGCCGCGCTGCTGATCGCCATGATCGACACGCTGGGGCGCGCCTTCCTGCCGGACCTGCTGCGCGCGGTGTTCGAGGCGCCGGTCGCCAACGCGGTCGGGCCGGCGTTGGCGTCGATGCTGATCTACGTATTGATGGCCGTGGTGCTGGCGTTCCGCCCGCAGGGCCTGGTCTTTTCGGCGCGCCGCTGATCCGCGCGCCAATGAACAAGGGCAATCCATCATGCAAGAACCTTCGTACCGGCGCTGGGTGCTGCCGCTGCTGTTCCTGGTCCTGGCCGCCGTCCCGTTCGTGGCGCAGTGGCTGGGCGAACCCTTTTACGTGACGCTGGGCGCGCGCATCCTGATCTACGCGCTGGCGGCGCTGGCGCTGAACCTGGTGCTGGGCTTTGCGGGGCTGGTCAGCTTTGGGCACGCCATGTTCCTGGGTCTGGGGTGCTACGCCGTGGGTATCCTCAGCTTCTACGGCATCGGCAACGGCTGGGTGCAGTTGGCCGTGTGCATCGTGGTGTGCGCGCTGGTGGCTCTGGTGGTCGGCACGGTATGCCTTCGCACCTCGGGCATCGGCTTCATCATGATCACGCTGGCCTTTGCGCAGAT
>CAUSDE010000090.1:0-19964 GCA_963530045.1 uncultured Achromobacter sp. | reverse complement strand
ACCTGCGTCAGCACCACGACGTCGGTGACGCGCACCACGCCCCAGGCGTTGCGGCCTGCTTGATCGAAGCTGATGAGCTTCATGTTGTCTCCTGTGCCTGCGGCGCTTCGGCATGCATTGGTTGGTTTCTTTGCATGCAATTGTGGATAAATCCCGACTGCGCTCGCTGTTTTTCTGGATTATTGCATGCAATTTTGATGAATCGCAAGATGTGCTCGGGTTTTTTATGGCCGATTGCATGCAATTTTCTGGGTACACTGGAGGTCCTTAATGCCCTTCTTCCACCCACGCTTCGCTATGGCCGCTCAGATCGACAAAGTTATTTCCGAACTCCGGGACATGGTGCTTTCCGGCGCCTTGCAGCCGGGGGAACGGATCGTGGAGTTGCAGTTCTCGGCACGCCTGGGCGTCTCGCGCACGCCGTTGCGCATCGCCCTGACCGAGCTCGAGAAAGAAGGCCTGCTGGAGCGCTTGCCGTCCCGGGGCTTCCGGGTGCGGTCGTTCACCGTTGACGAAATCGGCGACGCCGTGGATGTGCGCGGGGTGCTTGAAGGCATGGCCGCGCGCCTGTTGGCCGAGCGCGGCGCCACAAAGGAAGTGCTGGAGCAACTGTCGCAGGCGGTGGAGGAAGGCCGCAATTTGCTGGCGCCGGCCCGCCGCGATCCGAACACGACGGTGGACGCCCGGGCCTGGGGGCAGATCAACCGCCGTTTTCACGAGATCCTGTGCGAAGCCGCCGGCAATCGCGCCCTGCTGTCGGCGCTGGAGCACAACAACAAGACGCCGCTGGCCGGCCCGGCCGCGCTGACGCTGCCGTCCACCCCATCTTTGCTGGAAACGCCCTTCGTGCTGCGGGCGCAGGCAGACCACGAAGACCTGCTGCGCGCCATCACCCGGCGCGAAGCCGTGCGGGCCGAAAACCTGATGCGCGAACACGCCTACCGCAGCCGCGAAAACAAACGCGTCCTGCTGGACTCGTTGCGCGGCGCGTTGTCGGCGCAGCCGCTATTGGCCGATCACAGCGCGTAGCCGCTTGTTTGCGAACGCCGCGCCGTGTCATGGACGCGAAGAGGCCCTCGACCCAGCCAATCGTCCTGAAAATAGAACGCTCATGGCGAATATTGGGTACTACCGGATAGATCGTTCTTTGAATATCGTTAATGGCGGTCCGATTCCCAATGACAGGCAATGCAAGCGTGCCAGTGTTGGATAGTTGCCCGTCATCGATTCTCCAGGAGACTGTCCATGAGCACCCCAGCAAATTTCAACGGCGCCCGCCCTGTCATCGACCCCGATAACGCAGCCATGCTGCTGATCGACCACCAGAGCGGATTGTTCCAGACCATCGGCGACATGCCCTTCACGACGGTGCGTTCGCATGCCGGCGCCTTGGCAAAGATGGCCACGCTGACCAAGATGCCTGTCATCACCACAGCGTCCGTGCCGCAAGGCCCCAACGGCCCGCTGATCCCGGAAATCCATAAGTACGCGCCACACGCGACGTACGTGGCGCGCCGCGGCGAAATCAACGCGTGGGACAACCCGGAATTCGTGGCGGCCGTGAAGGCCACTGGCCGCAAGCAGTTGATCATCGCCGGCACCATCACCAGCGTATGCATGGCGTTCCCGAGCATCGCCGCGGTCAACGAAGGCTTCCAGGTGTTCGCCGTGATCGACGCCTCGGGCACCTATTCCAAGATGGCGCAGGAAATCACCCTGGCCCGCGTGGTTCAGGCCGGCGTGGTGCCGATGGATACCGCCGCCGTCGCGTCGGAACTGCAACGGACCTGGCACCGGGAGGACGCCGCGCAGTGGGCGGAGCTGTACGGCGCGATCTTCCCGTCCTACCAGCTGCTGGCCGAAAGCTATGCCAAGGCCCAGGAAGTCGAGAAGAACCAGGAACTGCTGGACTCCCAGCGCACCTGAGCGCAAGGCTGATTCCGGGGCTCTGGGCTATGGCCGCGCCCCGGACGCCATCAGCGCCGAGCGTCTGTCGTTCGCCGCGCGCCGACTTGCCGCCCGCTATCTTGCCGGCGGCATTTTCTTTCAAGCGTCAGTCGTCGCGCAGCATCTGCGCGCGGCACTCCTGCAACGCCTGGCCGGCGTCGCGCAGCATGAAGTTGACGAGCGTGGTCGACACGTCCAGCATGGCGGCAATGTCCCGCTGCGTGTGGCCAGACAGGTGATAGAGCTCGAACGCGGTGCGTGTCCGCTCCGGCAACAGATCTAACGTGGCGACGATTTGGCGCAGGTTCTGCCGGGCGATGGCGATGCGTTCCGGCGTGTGCGTGCCGTTGGAGACTTCCGCCCCGTCCTCTTCCGAGAAAATGTGCGATTCAAGCTGCGCTCGGCGATGGTGATCGATCGATAGATTGCGCACGGTCTGGTACAGGTAAGCGACCGGCTGGCGCACGTTGAATGTGCTGGTCGCTTCCACGATTTTCAGATAGACCTCCTGGACCACATCCTCTGCCTGCTCGCGCGAACCCAGGATCTTCAAGGCCGCCTGGCGCAGCTTCGTCCGGTACGCCAGGAAGGTGCTATGGATATCCGGATTCAAGAGTTCGACATTCATGAAGCGTACCTCTTTATGAAACGAATATAAATAGGAGTGGTTATCATTCCGATTCCGGCGCTTAGAGTAACGATGGCGCTTGACGCAGTGCAGATTCGGGGGAAAAAGTTACATCTATCACCGCCCGGCAGAACGCCGGGCGGCGTGGCGCGATGGGCAACGCTCAGGCCGGCAGCGCGTCGGCAAGCGCTTCGCCCGCCGCCTCGGCGTGGGACGCCTGCGATGGCCGCAAGCGGCCGTTTTCCATATGCAGCAGACGATCCGCCAGATGGAAATAGCGGTCGTCGTGTGAGATCACCAGTACGGTCTTGCCCATTGCGCGCAGTTCCGGCAGCACTTCGCGGTAGAACACGTCCTTGAAGATGGGATCCTGGTCGGCGGCCCACTCATCGAAGATCAGGAACGGCCGGTCCTCCAGATAGGCCACCACCAGCGCGAGGCGCTTGCGCTGCCCTTGCGACAAGGCGCGCGTGGTGAAAGCGCCGTCACGCACCTGCACCTTGTGCTGCAGATGCAGCCGCTCGATCAGCCGGTTGCCCTCCTGGTCCAGATCCGCGCGGCCGGTTTCCAGCAGGCGGTCGAACAAATGGAAGTCGGAAAAGATGGCGCTGAAGTACTGGCGGTAGTTGTCGCGGTCGGCGTCCTGGACAGGCCGGCCATTGAGCGTGACGGCCCCGCCTTCGGGCGCGTACAACCCCACCAGCAGTTTGGCCAAGGTCGTCTTGCCGCTGCCGTTGCCGCCCACGAGGAAGACGATTTCGCTTGCGCGAAAGCTCAGATCGATCGGTCCCAGCGTGAAGAAATCGTCGCTTTGCTCGTGGTAGTAGCGGTGCGTGACGCCGCGCAAGGCCAGTTCGCGCAATGGCTCGGGCGTGTCGTGGACGGGCGCGGCGGGCGACGCAGGCAATTGGTCGACGATGGACTGGATCTGCCGCGCAGACACTTGCGCCAGATTCGCGCGCGGGATGTTCATCAGCAGGACTTCCAGCGGCGCGACCATATAGACGAATATCAGCGCAAAGCCCGTCATGACCCGCGTGGAATCGTCCGCATCGCCCACCAGCGCGAAAAGTACCAGGCCGATGAAGGCGTAGATCAGGAAATTGCCCCACGACGAGGCCGTGACGAAGATCGACATGCCCAGCGCGCGCTCGCGCCGCACGGTCTCGATCGCCTGTCCCAGCACCTGATCGGCAAAGGCGTCGCGCTTGCTCCGGTTCAGGCGCAGTTCCTTGGCGCCGTCGGTCAGCGCGCGGAAATGGCCAAAGAGCCGGTCCTGTTCGCCAGCGGCCAGGTTCAAGTGCTTGATCGCCCGCAAGTGGGCAAAGTGATAGCCCAGCGATCCCAGGCCGATCGCGCCCAGGGCGAACAGGAAGACCTGCCAGGACAGCATGGCCATGTACACCAGGCAGCCCGTCACCACGACGGCATTGGTCAGGATGGCCGGCAAGCTGACAAAGAATTGCGCCACATTGGCGCTGTGCTCGGACAGCGCCGACTGGATGCGCGCGGCCCCCGTTTGTTCGAGGCCGCGGAAATCCGCCTCAAGCACCCGGTTCGACACGTAGCCGCGCAGCGCGGCGTGAGCGCGCTGACTGAGCCTTTCGAACAGCACGGCCGACACCATGTTCGCCAGCAGCGACAAGACCGCCACCGCCGCGAAAATGCGCCAGTGCCCCGCCCGTTGGGCCGCCTCGGCGGTCAACGCCAGATTGATCTGGGCGATGAGCAACACGCCGCAAGCGCCGGACACGACGCTGGTTAGCGTCGCGGCCGTAAATAGCGCGCGCGACTGGGCAATCAGATACGAAAGCACAGGCACCTCGATGACAAGTATCGGTATGAGCAATAGACGAAGCAGCGCGCGGAAAATTTAGTTCGCACATTTGGGGGCATTCCGGCGTCTTTGCGCGTCCGCGCCTTGCGGCTTGAAATTCCGGCGGCCTCGTTCGTCTACCGGTTATGTCGACTGTCTACTGCGCGCAAGCCGCCCCGCCGCTCCGGTGGCGCGCGGCGACGCCATGATTCCCTTCCTGGCCCCCTACTTCCCCGGCCAATGGCGCAGCCATGGGGAGTCGCTCCGGCTTGGCCCCGCAGGCGGCCCGGCCGCGCGCGCCTTGCTGGATGACCCGCCTGGTCTGCGCCAGACACTGGAGCGCTATCGCGCCATGCAATGGCCTGGCGCCGACGCGCGCGCCGCGGCTTCGGCCTGGACGCTGCACTACCTTTGGGCCTTGCTCGCGCCGGTGGTCGCCGCCGCAAGCGGCGCGCGTCGTGGGGTGCCTTGCTCCGCTGCAGCAATGCGATTGGCGCTGGACGGCGCTGGCGCGCCCGTGGCCTTCACCGTGGCGGAACTGGGGCCGACCCGGCCGGATGCCGATACCTGGGAACGCTATGCGGCATTGGTCTGGGACCACTTGCTGCCGTTGGCGGACGGCGTGCACGCAGCCAGCCGCTTGCCCCGCAAGGTCGTCTGGGCAGGCGCCGTGCGGTATCTGGAGGCGCTGTTCGACGCCTTGCACGGCATGGGCTGCAACGTTGCCGCGGACCGGCGCCATCTGCTGCACACCCGGTCCTGGGCAGGGGAAAACCGCGCCAACCCCTTGTGCCTGCCGCTGCGCACGCCGCCCGCCCATGCGCCGGGACCGGTGTACCGCGAATGCTGCCTCTATTACCTGCTGCCGGGCCAGACCCAATGCGCGGCCTGCCCCCTGCCCCGGCGACCCGCCCCGCGCGAAGCTGCCGGCGTCAAAGAAATTTCGTCGCCGGCCTAAACATGCGCCGCCGTGATTCGTCAGTTAGGGGAAGGCCCAAGGCGGACGCGTTCGCCCAGGCCCCTTTCACGATTGCCTCGGCGCGCGGTGCGCCGGAACTTGCTGAGACGAGAGCTTGCCCCACATGGATGCTCCGATAGACGGGCCGCTGGCCCATGCCGTACGAATCGCCGGGCGCGATTGGCGCATTGAGAACCATGCCGGCGCGGTGGCGGTGGCGGGCCCCGACGGCCAGCTGCATAGCCGCTGGGAACTGCGCGCCGGTGCGGATATGCCTGCCCTGCGCTGGCGCGACGGCCAGACGATCGCTGACGATGGGTGGGCCACGCTGGCCGCGGCGTTCGCGTTCCATCCCCGTGACGGCCGCCTGGCGCTGGATGCCCCTGGCGGCTGGTGCAAGTCATTGGAAGCCCGGGGCGCGGCCGTCACCGAGGACGGCCGCGTGGTCGTCCTGCGCACGGGCGTGCTGCAACAGCCCGAGCCCTGGCTGACCCAGCCCCGCCCGCCTTACGCGGAACGTTGGACGATGAGCCACGGCAGGCGGCATCCGGCCCGGCCCAGTCGGCCACATGGCGAAGTCTACGCCCGTCACATTCCCTGGTTGGGCAAGACGCTGAGCCTGACCGCCTTCGATCTGGAATCGGATCTGTCCGACCTGCACCGCTGGATGAATGATCCGGTGGTGGCGCATTTCTGGCAGGAAGAAGGCAGCCTCGCCAAACAGCGGGCGTATATCGAAGGCTTGCTGGCCGATCCGCGCGTCGACCCGCTGGTGTTGCGCCTGGACGGCCGCGCCTTCGGGTACGTCGAGGCGTACTGGGCCAAGGAAGACCGCATCGCGCCTTACTACGACGCACGCGACTACGACCGCGGCTGGCATGTGCTGATCGGCGAGGCGGATTGCCGCGGGCGCCCCTTTGTCACCGCCTGGCAGCCCAGCGTCGCGCATTACCTCTTCCTGGACGATCCGCGCACCACGCGGCTGGTGATCGAGCCGCGCGCAGACAACCACAAGATGCGCCGCAACCTGCAGAAAGGCGGCTACGCGATCCTTAAGGAATTCGATTTTCCGCACAAGCGGGCAGCGCTGGGCATGCTTCTGCGCGAACGCTTTTTCGACGATGCGGCCTGGCTGCGCGCGCCCGAGGCGCCCGACTCGTCCGCTTCCTGATTCTCACTTCGGACTCATCATGCACACTTATGACCTGATCGGTATTGGATTCGGCCCGTCGAACGTCGCCCTGGCGATCGCGCTGGAAGAACAGGCGCAGACCGGTGGACGCGAAGTCGATGCCTTGTTCATCGAACGCCAGCCGGACTTCGCCTGGCACCCGCACATGCTGCTGGACCACGCGCATATGCAGATTTCCTTCCTGAAGGATCTGGCCACGCCGCGCAACCCGTCCAGCCGCTATACGTTCCTGAACTACCTGCACGAGAAGAACCGGCTGCAGGATTTCATCAATCTGAAGACGTTCTTCCCCAGCCGGCACGAGTTCAACGACTATCTGTCATGGGCGGCCGGCCACTTCACCGACCAATGCGCCTACGGCGAGGACGTGCTGGAGGTGCTGCCCGAGGTCCATCAAGGCCGCGTGCAGGCACTGCGCGTACGCGCCCGCGCGGCCGACGGCAGCGTGACCGAACGCCGGACCCTGTCGCTGGTGATCAGCGTGGGCGGCACCGCCAATGTGCCTGACGCCTTCCTGCCGTTCGCCGATGATGCCCGCGTCTTCCACAGCAGCCGCTACCTGGACGCCATCCGCGAACATGGCGGGGCGCGCAAGATCGCGGTGATCGGCGCGGGCCAGAGCGCGGCCGAGATTTTCCTTGACCTGCACAACCGCGGCCAGGCGTCAGTGGACCTGATCACGCGGGCGCGCTCGATCAAGCCGTCGGACGACAGCCCCTTCGTCAACGAGATCTTCAACCCTGAATACACCGACTATGTCTATGGCCACGGCGCGCGCGAACGCGCCGCGCTGATCCAGGAGTTCATGAACACCAATTACGCCGCGCCGGACTTGGACCTGATCCAGGCCATCTATGAAGTGCTTTACCGCCAAAAGGTGTCAGGCGACCACAAGCACCGGTTCCTGCGCCGGCATGATGTCAAACGCGTGCTCGGGACCGAACAGGGCATCTGCCTGACGCTGGAAGACCTGGATCGCGGCGTCGCCGACACCGCCTGCTATCAGGCCATCGTGCTGGCCACGGGCTATCAGCGCGTCACGCATCAGCGCCTGCTGGCGCCAATGGCGGCCTACCTGGGGGACTTCGATGTCGACCGCAACTACCGCATCCGGACCGGCGCCGACTTCCTGCCGGCCATCTACCTGCAAGGGTGCTGCGAGCCGACCCACGGCCTGTCCGACACCTTGCTGTCGATCACATCGGTGCGCACGGCGGAAATCAGCCGTGCGCTGGATGCCGCCCTTGCCCGTCAGGGCCACGACGCGGCGCGCAGTGCGCCGGCGCTGGCCGCTCACTGACTTTTCCGACTATCGCGGAGCCCAGATATGTCCAGCCTACCGGTTTCTTCCTTGCCCTCGCTCGAATCCGCCAACGATCTGGCCCGGCGTCACCACGCCCTGAGCCAGCCTTACAGCCTGACCACCAACGCGCTGCTGCAGCGCCAGAGCGAACAGGAGTCCAATGCGCGCAGCTACCCGCGGCGCATTCCGCTGGCGCTGCGACGCGCGGCGGGCGTGTATGTCGAAGACGTGGAAGGCCGCGTGTTCCTGGACTGCCTGGCCGGCGCCGGCACCCTGGCCCTGGGGCACAACCATCCGGCGGTGCGCGCGGCGATCCAGCAGGTGCTGGACGACGGCTTGCCGCTGCACACGCTGGACCTCACCACGCCGGTCAAGGACCGCTATGTGCAGGACCTGTTCGATTCGCTGCCCGCCGACTTCGCGCGCGGCGCCAAGATCCAGTTCTGCGGCCCCACGGGCGCCGACGCGATCGAAGCGGCACTGAAACTGGCCCGCATCAGCACGGGCCGAAGCACCGTGCTGGCGTTTCATGGCGCCTATCACGGCATGACCCAGGGCGCACTTAACCTGATGGGCAACCTGGGCCCCAAGGCGGCGCTGCACGGCACGCTGTCCAATGTGCAGTTCATGCCCTACCCCTACGACTACCGCTGCCCGTTCGGACTGGGCGGGGACGCCGGCGCCCAGGCGGGGCTGCAATATCTGCGCACCGTCCTGAACGATCCGGAAAGCGGCGTGCCTGCGCCGGCGGGCATCGTGGCCGAATTGATCCAGGGCGAAGGCGGCGTCGTCTGCGCGCCGGACGCATGGACGCGCGGCTTGCGCCACCTGGCAAGCGCATCCGGCACGCCGCTGATCATCGACGAGGTCCAGACCGGGCTGGGCCGCACAGGCAAGCTGTACGCGTTCGAGCATGCCGGCATCCAGCCCGACGTGCTGGTGCTGTCCAAGGCGATTGGCGGCGGACTGCCAATGTCGGTCGTGATCTATCGGGGCGAGCTGGACCAATGGCGGCCCGGATCGCACGCGGGGACGTTCCGGGGCAATCAGCTGGCCATGGCCGCGGGCTCGGCCACCCTCCGCCTGATCCGCGAGGAAGGCCTGGCCGACCGCGCCACTGAACTGGGCGTGCATCTGCGCCGCCGGCTGGCGGGGCTGCAGGCGGCGTTCCCGTGCATCGGCGACATTCGTGGACGCGGCCTGATGGCAGGCGTGGAACTGATCGATCCGGACGGCGGAACGGATACGCTGGGCTATCCGCCGGCCGCGCCGGCGCTGGCCAGTGCGGTGCAGGCGGCGTGCTTGCGCCATGGCCTGATCCTGGAGCTGGGCGGGCGCCATGGCAGCGTGCTGCGCCTGCTGCCGCCGCTGATCATCACCGCCGCCGAACTTGACCTGGTCTGCGACATTCTGGCGGCCGCCCTGGCCCAAGCCACGCAAGCCGTCCTTCCCCACTGAGGCCCCATGCCGCTGCACCCCGACATTGAAGCCTTCCTGGATCTGGTCCAGGCGGGCCGCGACCAGGGCCGTCCGCCCATGCACGAAATGAGCGCCAGCCAGGCGCGGCAGGACTACGACCAGAGCGCCCGCATGCTCGACAGCTGCCCCGTCGATCTGGACGACGTCCGTGACGTGGAAATCCCGGTGCGCGACGGCGCGCGCATCGGCGCCCGGCTCTACCGGCATGCCGCCGGCGTGCGCCCCGCGCTGCTGTACTTCCATGGGGGCGGCTACTGCGTGGGTGGCCTGGATTCCCATGACGCACTGTGCCGTGACCTGGCGCTGCGCAGCGGCTGCGCGGTGCTGGCGGCGGCCTATCGCCTGGCGCCCGAGCACCGTTTCCCCACCGCGTTCGAGGATGCCGTCGACAGCCATGCCTGGCTGCGCGGGCAGGCCCCGGTGCTGGGGCTGGATGCCGCCCGCATCGCGGTGGGCGGCGACAGCGCCGGGGGGACGCTGGCCGCAGCCTTGTGCCTGGCGATCCGCGATGCCGGGCAGCCCCAGCCGCTGCTGCAAGTCCTGCTGTACCCGTGCACCAGCGCCCGCCAGGACTCGGACTCGCACCAGCGCTATGCCCAAGGGCACCTGCTGGAAGGCGACACGCTGCAATGGATGTTCGCCAACTACCTGCGCGATGACGCCGACCGCCGCGATTGGCGTTTCGCGCCGCTGGAGGCGGCCGACCTGCGGGGCCTGGCTCCGGCCCTGGTGGCGCTGCCGGAATACGACCCTTTGCACGACGAAGGCCAGGCCTACGCGCGCCGCTTGCGCGAGGCAGGCGTCCCCGTGGACTTGCGGGTGTATCCGGGCATGATCCACGATTTCGCCCGCTTGGCGGATGTCGCGCCGGATACCGGGCAGGTGCGCAGGGATGTGGCGCGCGCGCTGCATTCCGTCCTGATCGGGCCCTGAGGGTAAACGATTGCTTGCATGGCTCGGAGTAAAAAATAATAATGGGAATCATTCTTGAATATGACCCCCACCTACGCTCCGCTGGCCGGGGCGGCGTTTTCCTTGCCACCATGTCAGCGCCCTCCCCGATCCGCCCTGCCAAACGGACCGCCACCGCCTCGGCCGTGCGCGATTTCGTCGACGATCTGCTCAGCCACTATCGGGATTTGTACCGCCACCTGAGCTACCAGTTGCGCAATCCGGACGATGCCGCCGACATTGCCCAGACCAGTTTCGAACGGGCCTACGCCAGCGGCCTGGACGAGGCCCGCAAGAACGGCCCAGGCATCGAATCGTCGCGCGGCCTGCTTTTTCGGATCGCCCACAACCTTTGCATCGATGAAGCGCGCCGCCGCAAGGTCGCCCACACCTGGCTGACCGAGCACGCTCCGCTTGAGGCGGAACAGACGGCGCCGTCTTCGGAACAGATCGTGTCGCAGCGGCAGATGGCCGAGCGGGTGGCCGAGGTACTGGCGTCCCTGCCCGCGCGGCGCATGCAAGTATTTCTGCTTTACCGCGCCTATGGCCACAGCCGCGCCGAAATCGCGCAGCAGCTCGGGATCACGGAAGCCGCCGTCGCCAAGCACCTGGTGCGCGGCACGCTGGATTGCTCCCGCGCCCTGCGCAATCTGCATCTGGACGCCGGCCCCGGCGATGCCAGCGACCGCCCGCAAACCGAGTACGATCTGGTCACGGACGACGGCAACTGACTATCATGCAGCAAGTACCCGACGAGGGACTCATCGACCAGGCGCTCAGCCTGATCGCCACTTCGGAAATCGCGACAGAGCGCGCCGCGCGCCAGGCCGCCTCGCGGTTGGCCCGGTGGCGCACGCGCACGCCCCAGCACGAAACCGCCTACATCGAAGCCGTCCGGCGCTGGAAATTGCTGGGCGTAGTGGCGCCGGAAATGCGCGAACACTTCCGCGAGGACATCCCCCTTGCCGCGGACCGGGGCATATCCCGCCGCGCGCTGCTTGGATGGGGGGCGGCAGGCGCCTGTACGGCGCTGCTTGGCGCGGGCTGGTACTGGCGCCAGCCCTTGTACCAGGCATCATATGAAACCGGATCCGGGCAGCTATCGCAGGCTCAGGTGCCTGACCGCGCCCAGGGCGGTGGCTTGGGCACGCGGATCGACCTGAGCGCCCAGACGCGTCTGGCCGTCAGTCTCTACCGGCACGAACGCGTGGTGGAACTGAGCCACGGCGAAGCGCTGTTCACCGTGACGCCCGACCCCGCCCGCCCGTTCCGCGTCCGGACCCGAGGCGGCGAGGTCGAGGTCGTGGGCACCGTGTTCACGGTCAGCGACCGGGGCGGCGCCATATCGCTGGCCGTCGAAGAAGGCCATGTCCGCTTCCACCCCGCCCCGCCCAACGCCCATTGGTATACGGTCAAGCGCGGCGGCCCCCCGCTGGACCTGCGCGCCCACACCGCCGTCAGCTGGCGCGACGGCGACGTCGAGCCCGTCCGGCGCATCGAGCCGGAAAGCGTGGCCGCATGGCGCAACGGCTGGCTCTGGTTCGACAACCAACGCCTGGACGAAGCGCTGCCCGCGATCAACGCCTTCCGCGCCCGGCCCCTGACCGCCGCCAGCCCCGCCGTCAACGCCCTGCGTCTGACCGGCCGTTTCCGCAGCGCCGACGCCGATGGCGCGCAGGCCCTGCTCGAAGCCATTCTGCCGTTGCGGACCGAGACCCGCGCCAACGGCGACGTGGTCTTGCGGCTGCGCTGAAAATATTTTTGCCTGGGGTGTATCCATTTCGGCGCCTCATCCGTCTTCTGTATCGATAGGCCGCCCATGGGGGCGACGATTTTCTCGATAGACGGAGTTGAAATGCACCAATCCGGAATTCGCCGGTCTGCGCTGGCCTTGGCGCTGGCGGGCGCGCTCGGCCTGCCTCTGGCCGCCACGCCTACCGGCGCCCAGGCCCAGGCCCAGTCCGAACGGCTCTATAGCATCAACCTGGCCGCGCAGCCCCTGAACACGGCGCTGACGGCCCTGTCGCGGCAGACCAACACCCCCATCATGGCGGGCGGCTCCCGGGTGACCGCGCACAATGCCCCCGCGGTTTCCGGCCGGATGACGGTCCAGGACGCGCTGTCGCGGCTGCTGGCGGGTTCCGGACTGTCCAGCGCCGCCACGCCAGGCGGCGGTTTCGCGGTGACGGCGCCGGACCAGGGCCCGGCAGTGACCACGCTGGCGCCGGTCCTGGTGACGGGCCGTTCGCAGCTGTCCGAACCCTATGCGGGCGGCCAGGTCGCCCGGGGCGGCCGGGTAGGCATGCTGGGCGAGCGCGACGTGATGGACACGCCCTTCAACATCGCCAGCTACACCTCCGAACTGATCCAGAACCAGCAGGCCAATACCATCGCCGACGTGCTGGCCAACGACGCGTCGGTGCGCACCGTCAACGACGGCCAGGGCTCGGTGGCCGGCACGGGCGACGAATTCCAGATCCGCGGTTTCCCCGTGCGCAACCAGGACGTCTCGTTCAACGGGCTATACGGCATGCTGCCGTTGCGTACCATCGCGATGGACGGCGTGGAGCGGGTCGAGGTGCTTAAGGGCCCGACGGCGCTGTTGAACGGCATGAGTCCCCGAGGCAGCGTCGGCGGCGGCATCAACGTCGTGCCCAAGCGCGCGGGCGACGAGCCGCTGACCCGCCTGACCGCGACCTACCAATCCGACTCCCGCTTCGGCGGCATGGTCGACATCGGCCGCCGCTTCGGCGAGAACAATGAATTCGGCATCCGGTTCAATGGCTCGTACCGTGACGGCGACACCGCCGTGCAGAACCAGTCCAACCAGATGGGAACGGCGGTCGTCGGGCTGGACTACCGCAGCGACAAGCTGCGGGTCTCGCTCGATGCCGGTCACCAGACCAACAACATCGACGCGCCGGGCGACTCCGGCGTGCTGATCTTCGGCGACAACCTGCCGGTGCCGCGCGCCCCGGACGCGTCCAAGGGCTATTCGCCCGACTGGGGCTATTCCAAGTCGCGCGACAATTACGGCGTGCTGCGCGCGGAGTACGACATCACCCCGCAGTTGACCGTCTTCGGCGGCGTAGGCTACCGGCGCAGCAACAACCGCTATCTGTACGCGGACCCCATTGTGGTCGGGTCCGAGGGCGAACTGCTGATGCGCCCGTACTATTGGCCCAGTTGGGAGCAGAACGTCTCCAGCGTGTGGGGCGCGCGCGGCAACTTCAACACGGGTTCGGTCAAACACGAAGTCAGCCTGAGCTATTCGACCTTTGAACAGCGCGCCGGCTACTACGACTACTACATCTTCGGCCTGTCGCCGTCGAATCTGTACGACCCCGCCGATATCCCCAAGCCGTCCATCGACGGGCTGTCCAGCTCGCCGCCCCGCACCTCGCTGCTGAAGCTGCCGACGATCGCGCTGGCCGACACGCTGTCGTTCGCCGATGACCGCGTCCAGCTGACCGCAGGCGTGCGCTATCAGACGGTGAAATCGACCAACTACAGTTATGTGACCGGCAACGAAACCTCCAACTACGACAAGTCGGCTGTGACGCCGGCCTTCGGCCTGGTGGTCAAGCCGTGGAGCGACGTGTCGTTCTATGCGAACTACATCGAAGGCCTGACGACCGGCCCCATCGCGCCGGCCGGCACGTCCAACGCCGGTGAAATCTTCGCGCCGATCAAGACCAAGCAGATCGAAACCGGCGTGAAGGTCGATTTCGGGTCGGTCACGACCACGCTCGGCCTGTTCCAGATCAAGCAGCCTTCCGGGTTGACGACGATCAGCGGCGGGGTGACCCGCTATGACATGAGCGGCGAACAACGCAACCGCGGCGTGGAGCTGAACGCATTCGGCGAACTTGCCCGCGGCGTGCGCCTGCTGGGCGGCATCACCTATATCCAACCCAAGATGACCCGTACCGCCAACCCCGACACCGAAGGCAACAGCGCGGTCGGCGTGCCGCGCTGGATGGCCAACGTCGGCATGGAATGGGATCCGTCGTTTGCGCCGGGCCTGACGTTAAGCGCCCGCGCGCTGTCGACCAGCTGGCAGTACCAGAATCTGGAGAATACCCGCCGCATTCCGGGTTGGACGCGCTGGGACGTGGGCATGCGCTACGCCACACGGGCTTTCGACCACCCCGTCACGCTGCGCGCGACGGTCAACAACGTCTTTGGCAAGGATTACTGGTCGTCGGCGTCCGAAGGCTACCTGCGCCTGGGTTCGCCGCGGTCCGTGATGCTGTCGGCGTCGATCGACTTCTAAGGCGCTACGGCGCCGACGCGGCATTCATCAAAGCCGGCACTTCGAAAGAAGCTGCGTTTGCCCTCCCCGGCGTGCCTGAACGCCGGGGAGGTTTTTTTTCGCCTGGACCGCGCCGGGCCCTTACAGCGCGGCGGCCGTG
The DNA here is from genome assembly GCA_963530045.1 of uncultured Achromobacter sp. Lineage (GTDB taxonomy): Bacteria > Pseudomonadota > Gammaproteobacteria > Burkholderiales > Burkholderiaceae_B > Achromobacter. The sequence continues at coordinate 5,275 of CAUSDE010000090.1, read as the reverse complement.
CTGCGCGGAGCGGCCGGCTGAGGGGCGGCCAGCGGCGGCGCGTCGCCGTTCAAGAGCGCGAGCAGCTCGCGCCGGAACCCGGCGGCCAGCCGTTCGACGGTTTCGGCCTGGTACATACGGCGGCTGAACCGCCAGCTGAACGACATTTCACCGCCATAGACCCGGCCCACCACTTCCAGCCAGTTGGCCAGCGGCGCGGCCGCATCCTTCTCCGCGCCGCCATGCTCGTCGGCCGGCGCGTACAACGCGTCGTCGTCGAAGGCCTGATCGAACTGGCCCATGTAGTTGAACGTGACGCGCGCGGCGCCCTGACGCATGCGCGCCTGTTGCTCCGGCGTGCCCAGGTACTTGAGCATACCGAAGCCCACGCCCTTGCCCGGCACGGCGCGCAAGGCCTGACGCGTGGCGGCCACCGCCTGGCGCAGCGGCAGCCCCCCGCCGGACAAGCGCACCGGATACACCGTCGTGTACCAGCCCACGCTGCGGCTCAGGTCGATATCGGCGGCATCGCCCTCTCGGCCATGGCCTTCCATGTCGACCAGCACGTCGCCGCCCGCCCAGTCCGACAGGCACCGGCCTAGTGCCGTCAGCAGCAGGTCGTCGATCGCCGCGTCATACACGCCTTGGGCCGCGCGCAACAGCGCGCGGCTTTCGTCCGCGTCCAGCGAGATATCGATGCCTTGCACGTCCGCGCCCCTGGCGGTGTCCACGTCGCCATGGTCACGCGGGATGCCGCAAGCGCCGGCGACCTGGCCGGCCCAGTAATCCGCTTGCTCGCCGATGCCGCCCGTCGCCATCGTGCGGTGCAGTTGTTGCGCCCAATCGCCAAACGGCGCGCTTGCCGGCGGCAGCGTCACGGGCAGGCCCTGGTCCAACTGGCGGTAGGCGGTCTGCAGGTCTTCCAACAGTACCCGCCAGGAGTATCCGTCGACGACCAGATGGTGCACCACGGCCAACAGCCGCTGTTGGCCGTCGGGCAAGCGGAACAACGCCAACCGCCATATCGGGCCGCCGTCAAAACGCAGGCTGCGTTGCACCTGCGTGGCCCGCTCGCGCAGGCTGCCGGCATCGGCGACGTCCGCGATGTCGATCGGGGCCACCGGGGCGCCCGTCGGGTCGGCCACCTGCGACCACTGGCCGCCGGCCGCGCGCAGGAACCGCGTGCGCAGCGCGGGATGCTGCGCCTGCACGGCCTGGGCGGCCGCCTGCAGCAAGGCCGGGTCCAACGCAACCCGAGGCGTGAGCAGGACGGACTGGTTGTAATGGTGCGGCGAGGGGATGTCGCTTTCGAAGAACCATGCCTGGATGGGGGTGCATGGCGCGGGTGCGGCCGGTCTGGCCGCTTCGGCCAGCAGCACCGCCGGCACGGCCGCCGCCGCGGTTGCGGCCGGCGCCGCCTCGTCCAGATGCGCCAACAGCGCTTCGATCGTCTGGTGGCGCATCAGGTCGCGCAGCTTGAAGCTCAGCCCCAGGTTGGCCTGCCTGACCTTCGATACCAGTTGCAGGCTGAGGATGGAGTCGCCGCCCAGTTCAAAGAAGTTGTCGGTGATTCCGACGGTTTCCACGCGCAGCACCTGCCCCCATATCTCGGCCAGGCGTGATTCGCGCGCATCGCGCGGCGCCACATGGGTGCGGGCGGCGGGCGCGGGCGCGGCAGGCGCCGGCAGGCGCGCACGGTCCAGCTTGCCGCTGGGCAGCACCGGCAGTTCGGGTAGCAGCTCCACGTGTCCGGGCACCATGTGTTCGGGCAGATGCGCGGCGGCATAGTCGCGCACGTGGCGGGCCAGGTCTTGCGTGCCTACGCCGGGCAACGGCACCACATACGCCAACAACTGCCCACCGGTCGGGCCCTGATGCAAGGTGATCACCGCCTCGAGCACGCCGGGGCATTCGCGCACCCGCGCCTCGATCTCTCCCAGTTCGATACGGAATCCCCTCAACTTGACCTGGTGGTCGGCGCGGCCCACGTACTCGATGTTGCCGTCGGGCATCCAGCGCACCAGGTCGCCGCTGCGGTACAGCCGTGCGCCAGGCGTCCCGAAGGGATCCGCCACGAAGCGCTCGGCGGTCAGGCCGGGGCGCCCCAGGTAGCCGCGCGCCAGCCCGTAGCCGCCGATGTAGAGTTCGCCCACGTGACCCACCGGCACGGCCTGCATGTCTGCATCCAGCACATATAGCGTGCGTTCGCCCACGACCCGCCCGATGGGCGCATAGGCGCACGCAAAGCTCTCGTCTCCGCGCGACTTCCAGATCATGGGCGTCACGACCGTTTCGGTCGGACCATAGCCGTTGATGAGCCATTGCGGACGCAGCGCCTGGCGCACTTTGTCATAGGTGGCGCGCGGCATCGCCTCGCCGCCGTAGACATAGAGCTTGACGGGCGGCACCTCTGGCCCGGCGCCCTCGGCCAATTGCCCCAGATAGGCGGGCGGAAACGCGGCGTGCGTCACCTGATGCCGGGCCAGCACGCCCAGCGTCTGCTCCGCCGTCCAGAGTTCGTCGTCGCGCAACACCAGGCTGCCGCCCGTGATCAGCGACGTCAGCCAGCGTTCGTGCGCCCCGTCGAACGACAGGGACATAAAGATCAATTCGCGCCAGTTCTCGTCCATGCCGTAGATCTGGCCGGTTGCCGCGCAATGCATGCTGAGCGGCCCGTGCGTGACGCAGACGCCCTTCGGACGGCCCGTGGAACCCGACGTGTAGATCAGATAGGCCAGATTGTCGTCAGACAACGGCACGGCCGGATCATGGTCTGGGCCGGCGGCGTCCTGCTGCGCGTCCAGCGCCAGCACGGGCAGCCCGGCGGGCAACGCGGCGGTCACGCTGTCGCGCGCCAGCAGCCGCGCCTGGGACAGCAATAGCGCCATGCCGCTGTCGGCCATCATGAATCCCAGCCGTTCGGCCGGATAGGCCGGATCCATCGGCACGTAGCAGCCGCCGGCCTTCAATACCGCCAGCAAGGCCACGAAGACCTCGGGCGTGCGTTCCATCAGCACGCCGACACGCGTCTCCGGACCGACGCCTTGGGCGATCAGCCGATGCGCCAGCCGGTTGGCGGCAGCGTCCAGCGTGCCGTAGTCCACGCGGCAAGCACCCATGATGATGGCCGGAGCATCCGGACGCCGCCGCGCATGCGCCGCGATGCGGGCGTGCACCGTCGAGTGCGGCGCACGCGGCCATGCGCCTCGGCGATGGCCGCCCCAGGCCCAGACTTCCGCGCGCTGCGCGGGCGTGATCCAGGGAAGATCGCCCACGGCACGCGAGGCGTCCTCGGCCATGGCCGACAAGGCCAGTTCCATATGGCCGCGCAGCGACTCCACGAAGCCCGCGTCGAACGCGTCGCAACCGTAGCAGTACTCAATCTGCAGCGTCTCGCCGCACATGACCTGCAAGTCCATCGCGTAGCCCGTCAGGCCTTGACGTTCGGCGTCGCCGAAGTCCAGGCCATAGCGCTCGTCACCGCGCAGCACCGCATCGACCGGATGGTTTTCGAAGACGATGATGCTGTCGAACAGCGACCTGCCGGCCGAACCGGCCCAACGCTGGATATCGGCAAGCGGCGTATGTTCGTGTTCCCGAAGGTCCAGGTTCAGGGCTTGCAAGCTACGCAAGTACTCTCCCACGGACTGCTCGGGGCGATGCGCCACCGGCACCGGAATCGTGTTGATGAAAAGCCCCATGATGCGTTCGACGCCGGGCAAGCTGTGCGGGCGGCCCGCAACCGTAGCGCCGAACGCCACGGTGTCTTTGCGGGTATAGCGCTGCAACAGCAAGGCCCAGGCTGCCTGCACCAGAGTATTGAGCGTCACCCGTTGACCCTGCGCGAAGGCCGCGAGGCGGGCCGTCGCCGCGGCATCCAGGCGGGTGTAGCGTTTCGCGTAGCCGGTCTGTCCAGTAGGCCGCCCGGCCGCCGCCAGCAGAGTGGGCCCGTCCAGCCCGCCCAGCAGGTCACGCCACCAGGCTTCGCCGCGCGCGCTGTCCTGCCGCGTCAGCCACCGCACGTAGGCGCCATAGCCTGGCCCTGGCGCGGGCAGCGATTGCCCCGAGTAGGCGCGCAGCCACTCGCCCATCAATCGGGACTCGCTCCAGCCGTCCATCAAGGCATGGTGCTGGGTCCAGACGAGTTGATAGCGGTCGTCATCCAGCCGCAGCAGGCAGACGCGGGCCAGCGGTGCGCGCGCATAGTCGAAGTCGCGGGTCAGTTCGGCCTGCGCATAGGCGGCGATGCGCGCATCGCTCGCGTCCTGGCCCCGCCAATCGATCACGGGCACGGCGGCATCGACCGCCCGGTAAACCAGTTGCAAGGGCCGTGACAAGCCGCCCTGCCACAGGATGCCAGTGCGCAGAACGGGATGGCGCGCCACCAGCACACGCCACGCCTGCGCAAATCGGGCAACGTCGATCCGGCCCACCGGCACGGACAACTGGTTGACGTACAGGCCAGTACCGGGCGATTCCAGGGAATGGAAGATCATGCCTTCCTGCACCGGCGACACCGGATACACATCTTCCAGTTCGGCGGCGTCGATACCGCTGCGCGCCAACCCGTCGTCGTCCAGATAATCGGACAGCTTGCCTTGCGGCGCGTCGACCGCCGCCGTTTGGGCTGCGCCTATCGGCCCGGCCACCAAGGCCAACCGGGCGACGGTCTGGTGCTCGAACACGTCGCGGGGGTTGATGGCCCACCCGTCCTGCCGCAGGCGCGCCACGATCTGCAGGCTAAGGATGGAGTCCCCGCCCAGTTCGAAGAAGTTGGCATCGCGTCCAACGGTGGCGCAGCCCAGCACGTCTGCCCAGATGGCGGCGATCGTGGCTTCCATCTGGCCTTGGGGCGGCGCGGCATCCGCTTGGTCGTCGAACACCGGCGCTGGCAGGGCCTTGCGGTCGATCTTGCCGTTGGCGCTGAGCGGCAGCGCATCCAGCGCGATGAGGCGGGACGGCACCATGTATTCCGGCAGTTCCCGGGCCAAAGCGTCGCGCAATGCGTGAGTATCGACTGTCGGTGCGACGTACGCCACCAGGCGCTGCCCGCCTCCAGGGCCATCGGCGGCTACCACCACCGCCTCGCGTACCCCTTCCTGGCTGAGCAGCCGGGATTCGATTTCGCCCAGTTCAATGCGCAAGCCGCGGATCTTCACCTGGAAGTCCAGGCGGCCCAGGTAGTCCAATTCACCAGTGCCGGTCCAGCGCACGCGGTCGCCGGTGCGGTATAGACGCCCCGCACCGAAGGGGTTGGCCACGAAGCGTTCGGCGGTCAGGCCGGGACGCGACAGGT